>NZ_CP101416.1:3852500-4452500 GCF_027942295.1 Pseudanabaena sp. Chao 1811 | reverse complement strand
GCATTATTCCAAACTTGGGTAAGTGATGGAGCAAATAGTCTAGAAATTCATACCCTATATTGGGCAATCTGTGGCGATCTCGATAAAACTCCCCCATCAAAATGGAGAGATAAGATATTTATCCGTCCATTGCCCGAAGAGTATGACTACAGGCGATAAGTACTGTACTTCTACACTTTTACATTCGGTGTTGGACAATGTATAGATTAGCTATATTTCTGAACCGTAATAGCTATAGCTTCCTTGCTTTAGCCTTAGCAATTGTTGATATAGCAATCGCAATTACCACTGTAAAGATTCAAGGCAAAGTAGAAGAATCCGTTATCGTTACTCTGTGGGCATTTCGTGGTGCGATCGCTACGATGGCATTGTTTTTAGGATGGCAAGGAATTAGGAAGCAGCAGAATGTAGCGATTGCTATACTCGCCTTCACCATAACAGTATTAGCCCTCGCATTAGAAGTGATTCTAGTGGCTACCATTCTTTGGCAATTGATTTGGGGAGTCTTAGAATGGTTCAGTCATTTAATAATTCACCCTTGGTAAATTGGTTAATATACACACACCTTTTTAGAACAAGACTTTAAAAATATGCCAGAAAAATTAATAGGCGATCGCAATTGTGATCGCAATTTAGACTTAGATTCCATTCCAACAACTAAATCTTGTCATCATTGTGAAGGTAAAGGCTATTTAGAATTGCGAGACTGTTCTGGGGAAATACAGAGAGAAGAAAATTGTTCTTTTTGTAATGGCACTGGGAAAATCGAAATAGAAACCGATAAAAACATAAATTAAGCATAAAATCTCTTGATTGCTGATTATGGGGTATGCCAACATCAAAACTATTCGTCTAGCCTTTCATTGAGATACCGTAATGAAAAGTTCTCTGTTTACGGCACTATTTACAGCAACTATTGCGATCGCCCTATTTGGCTGTGAGTCTTCTAGTCCACCCCCTAATCCATCTGCTTCTAGCACCACTGCAAGCAGTGCTCCTGTCAGTCAACCTATCAATCAAGCGATCGCCAAAGTATCAATGATTGAAGACAAGCCTGTATTTGTCACACCGCAACAAAATCCACAACCCAAAGAAATAGATGCTCAAGTCGGGATGGATTTATATGTATCAGACACAGTTCGTACAGAGGCAAATGGCAAAACTCAGGTTGAGTTTAATAATGGTGTAGGTTTTCGGATTGGTGGTAATGCTGTCTTACAGATTCAACCCCAAAATCGGCTACATCTCAAATCAGG
This sequence comes from Pseudanabaena sp. Chao 1811, assembly GCF_027942295.1. Classification (NCBI taxonomy): domain Bacteria; kingdom Bacillati; phylum Cyanobacteriota; class Cyanophyceae; order Pseudanabaenales; family Pseudanabaenaceae; genus Pseudanabaena; species Pseudanabaena sp. Chao 1811. Next base: position 4,451,244 of record NZ_CP101416.1, on the reverse strand, counting down.
CAAGATGATTACTTGGGTGAAACCGGGATTAAAAGTCCCAACAGAAATCTCTACTGATTATGGAACTGCCGCTATTCGTGGCACAACTGCTTTTGTGGAAATTCCTAAGGATATCAATCAAGGCGTTAGATTTTTCTCTTGGGAAGGAACGGTAGCGGTTAAGTTACCCAATCAGCCTAAAGAGATTATTTTGCTAACAGGCGAAGAAATCATTGTAAAACCAAATTCTCCAACTCCACCAGTTGTCCGTCGCTTAGATCTCAAAGAGTGGAAAGAAATTTCTAAAACAAGTACATTACTCCGCAGCTTTAAGACTCCTCTACCAACTCAAACAATTATTGATAAGCTCGTTCCCGGACAAGCAAGCATAACTAAAACTTCTTAAGCCAACTAGTACTATACACAATCCACATTTCTAGGAAGATTTTAGCAATCTATTTCTTTCTTAATCTTTGCTAAAGCTTCTTCAGAATACTTGTGTACAAAACTTTTGGCTCCTGTTTGAAATTGCTTGTGATAAGAGCTATTCCCACGAAGCTCTAGTTTTTTAATCAAATTAAGTACCTGATTTTTACTGATACTAAATTTTTCAGCTATCATGCCACAAGTATGAGTGTAATAGTCCTCTGATTTAATCTGAACACTAGCTAATGCAATATCTGCCGATTCTAGGTCAGTTGTTACTCTCAATGCTGCATCTTCAGATTCGCCACTTTGAATAGCTTGAAACTGAGATACCATACGGTCAATACTTTTTTCAAGTCTCACAATCTTTTTAGTAACTTCTTTGTTAACGACTCTAGTAAGTATTTGTTCTAACTCAGTAGGCGAAGTTTCAATGCGTATTTCTCTACGCTTAGAATAAGCGTGACTTAGGGGAATGGTCTTATCTTGTTCTGGTTCCAACGACGAAGACATATTATATTTAGGCTGACTTAGCTGATTTATGAACTAGATGAGATTTTGATGCCTGCTGAATACCTAAAACGACTTTATCAATTTCCTCTGCTGATAAAGCGTTACCAAAACTATTATGCAATATTTCACTCAACTGGTTATAGCTAATGCTGTTGAGTGATTGAGATAAATAGATACCTAAATTTTCACCGTGATCAAAACCTGCACTGATATCACAATCAGCTTCATCTTCAATTTGAGCAAGTCTTAATAGCTCTGCATCATCAATTTCTAGGTTCATAGCTAGTCTCCGTTTTATACCACTCAAAATAAGTTAATTGCTCTTTTTCCTCATCTCTACCACAATCAATCATTTTCATCTGCCGATAAAAGTTTTCTGATTTTGGCAATGAGTGTAGCCCAACTAATCCTCTATAACCCAACTCCTCGCTTCGTAACTGTGCAAACTTTAATAAAACTGTACCAACTAACTTATATGTTGGGACTGGCTGAAAACTTCGCCGATTCCAAGGTGCTGTTTCAAGTATCTGAACGTATACAAGCTTATTTTCTCGTTTAAACCACGAACGATGATTTTGTGTTTCAAGAAGTATTAGCCCTTGAGTTATTTGCTCGCATTCAATTGCATAGCCTTCGTAGTTATCCCTTGATAGATAAATTCGGTTTTTTACAGTCCATTGAGGGATTAAGTAGTACAGTAACAACACTTAGTAAACCAATTTTTGAAGAAATCTTTTTCTAACAAGTAAGGGAAAACGTTGATTAAATGCTGAAGTAGTTTTTGAGAATGAGGTCTAAGCAATCTAATAAAATATTTGAGAACCGACCACATCATCTCAATTGGATTAAAATCAGGAGAATAGGTGGGTAAGTACAAAATCTTAGCACCTGTCGCTGTAATTGCTTTTGCGACCCCCTCAACTTTATGGCAGTTGAGGTTATCCATGATGATCCTATGCTCAGGACGTAATTTAGGTACTAGGTCATCTTGGACAAAGGTGAGAAAATCTGCTCCTTTCATAGAACCCTGAATCGTTTTCAGGCAAACAATCCCATCAACTGAAATAGCGCCAATTATTGTGTATTTCTGACCTTTGTAAAAGGGACGAAGACTGAATACTCTTTTGCCACATTCACTTCTTGCCACAGAGCGTTCCATCCCCTGCCATACTCCCGTTTCATCAATACAAATCAGATCTTCAGCTTTCACTTCATTCAATGCTTCCCAAAATTCACATCTTTGCTGTTGTACTGCCTCACTTTTTACCTTTTCATGGCGATAGGTCTTTTTTTTAGAGTGATGTTATGCCTCTGGAAAAATCGGCACATGCTGCCTGTGGTCACTGATACTCCTGTTTGTTCTGCTACTTCTTCACAGTACTGCCATAGTGTCCAATCTGGATGCTCTGAGACAATTTCGAGGATTTTCTCCTGATGCGCTTCGAGGGGACTTTTGATTGGACTACCTAATGGTTTGTGGTTTAGTTCTCCTGTCTCTCGGTATTGATTCAGTAGTTTTTGCACTGTTTTCGTCGCGACTTGAAATTGCTTCGCTACTTCCCGAATCGATGTATTTCCTGCTTCGTAGTTTGCTACGATCTTTTCTCTGAGATCTAGTGAGTAAGGTGCCATTTTTTACTCTCTTTTGGGTTTTGCTATCCTAGCTTATCTTGTACTACTCTTTCCCTCAATAGGCTGTATATCCCAATTCCAATAATTTTCTTCCTCCTGAGTGGACTGTATGCGAGATCTCCAAAATGTTTCAAAATCATCCAGATGTTTTTGGTTGATTTTTGTTAATAGTGCAGTGACAAGCTGGTTATCAGCTACACGTAAAATCTTCGTGTTTTGATTCAAGTTATTAATTAAAACAAGCGTTAGAAGTATTTAGCTTTAATCATATAACGCGATTTATCTGATATTGAAATTTTACGAGCTTTGAATATTGTACAGTATTCTTTAATCTTTTAAAAGAGTTTACACAAATAAGTGCTAAAACATTTACAAAATAGCTTTGCTTATGAATTTATTTAAGCTTACGTAAATAACCATTATCGTAAGCGGAGCGTGTCATAGGCTACGATATCTGGGGTTCCACAAATTCGTAAGCTTTGTCGGTCAGGGTCGAGTATCTGGTGAATGTCCATAGCTGATTTTTGACCAGTGAATTAAACATGAATCATACTAGTGGTAAGGTCAACTAGTCAGAAATAATAAAGTAAGCTAGTGGTATTAGCTATGAAAGATGAAAGAAAATCTAGAATCGCTGACCTTTTTATTAAATGGATTGATTGATAGACCAAAAAAGAAAGGCGATCAATAAATTAGGAATTTAAAATATGGCTTTTGAGCAAATTGAAGCATTTTTAAAGAAAATGCAGTCTGAACCCGAACTTAAAAACGAAGTACTCGCAGCATCAACCGCAGATGATGTGGCGCGAATAGCCCTAAAGCTTGGTTTTGAATTTTCAGGTGATGAATTATTGAGAATGTCAGGTAAAAAAGTTGGCAAGATTACTGTTAGAAAAACTGATATTCCCGGAGAGTACAACTAAACCAAAGATAAAGGCGATCGCTAATTTAGCGATCGCCTTTCTTGTTATTTGCTAGAAAGTTTCTACTCCACTCAATAAGCTCAGCATGACTCTTAATATCTAAGAAGCATTTAGAAGAGAAATTGACATCAATTTCTCTTCTAAATATTTAATCTAACTATGATTCAAGTAAGTCTAATATTAAGTCTAATATCTAGTCTTGAATTCTTGAAATAAGGCTTGCAATAAATCGTTAAATTCTGGTTTTAGAGTTCTTGTTTGGATGGCGCGATCGCTTTATGACAAATATTCAAAGTTAAGTGAAATTTGTTAAGGTAAATAGGAACTATTTGCAAGTAGAGTTAATGGATCGGCAACGTAGAAAAATATTAGAATTGGGTCTTGGTGGTATTGGGTTAATTGGTAGCGCGATCGCCTGTAGTCCGATCGCTACAAATCGAAATAGTGAATCCGATAAATCTGGCAATCCACCCAAAAAAGTTGTGATTCCGCCGATAGATATCAGTGCTGCCTCACAGGAACGCATTAAAACTAGTGGACTCGATCCGATCTCTGCATTGCGAGAATTTGATTATGGCAAGGTAACTCAAGAAAATGGGCGGACAGTGCGCGAGTTTCAGCTAACGGCACAAAGTAAAACAGTTAAACTCAATGCCTCAACTGACTTTATTACTTGGAACGTAAATGATCGCGTGCCAGGACCAACCTTGAGAGCAACAGAAGGCGATCGCATCAGAATTGCCTTTGCCAATCAGGGCGGACATGCCCACTCACTGCATTTTCATGGTGAACATCCTTCAGAAATGGATGGCGTAAAACCCATACGGAATGGGGCTGCAACAATTTATGAATTTGATGCCATGCCCTATGGGGTGCATTTATATCATTGCCATGTCGCACCTGTGGCACGCCATATTGGCAAAGGCTTGTACGGCATGTTTATTATCGACCCACCTAAGCCGCGACCTCCTGCGGATGAGCTGGTGCTAATCATGGGCGGCTATGACATCGATGGGGATGGACGTAATGAGATGTATGCCTTTAACGGATTACCACATTTCTATATGCAGCAACCGATCGCTGTGCAGCAAAATCAGTTATTGCGTTTATATGTTCTTAATATGATCGAGTTTGACCCTGTAGCGACATTTCATGTCCATGCCAATATGTTTCAGGTTTACCGCACAGGACGTGGCATGAGTCCTAGCGAAGAAACCGATGTAATCACAATGGGGACAGCCGAGCGTCACATTCTGGAACTAACCTATCGATTTACGGGTAAGTATATGTTTCACCCCCATCAAGATACGATCGCGGAGGCTGGATGTATGGGCTTATTTGATGTTATTGCTAGTTAGCTAAATATTTTATTGACAATTACTAGCAAGTTTATGTTCTAATAGGTTTAAATCAATTATTGCAAATTAATTGCATTACCTAGCAATTATTTATCCATTCATCCCTGTATTTATCTTCATGCTCGCAATCATCACTAAGTTAGTTAAGTCTTTAACTAAGATAAAAACATTTTTGACGCTATTCATCCTGTCCTTAGTTGGCGCGATCACCATCTCAGCATGTACGAATACGCCAACGGCAACTAGCCCAAATCCATCTGTCAGCAGTGCGACTAGTGAGTCCAAAGTAGAGTCTAAATCTGAGTCTCACAAAGACGGTATGAGCGGTCATACTAAAAATAAGATCAATATCAACGAAGCGATCCTATCGGAGCTAGATAAGATTGAGGCGAAGCTAGGAATTGCAGGACTATCAAATAAGATTCAGGCAGCACGTCCCTATACTAAGGCTGAAGATTTAGTTACGAAGAAAGTGATCACAGCAGCACAGTTTGATCAAGTTAAAGATATGGTCGGCACGGAAACTGTTGAGCTGAAGGGTGAAGCCAAAGATGTTGACTATTTAACTAAGTTGGGTCTGATGAAGGGGCATATGATTGTGGCAAAGGAATTACTTGATGTTCAGAAACCTGACCAAGCACTTCCCCATATCGAGCATCCCGTTGAAGAAATTTATGCTGATGTGGAAGGTCAACTAAAGGAGCGTAATGTCAAAGAATTTAAACAAGTGCTGATGGATTTGCAGCAGTTGGTGAAATCTAAGCCCAACGACCCCAGTATTACTGCGAAATATAATGATGCGATCGCAGGTATCGATGCGGCAATCACAGCAATTCCCGAAACCCAACGTCAGTCACCAAAGTTTGCGTTGCAAGTGATTAATACCATTCTCGATACGGCTGGTACAGAATATCGCGCAGCGATCGCGAATAACAAGATTAAAGAAATCATTGAATATCAAGACTCCCGTGGTTTCACCATTTATGTAGAGCAGTTGTATAAGAGCATCACACCAGTTATGGAAAAGGAATATCCCGATGTTCACAAGCAATTCACGGCAAGTTTAGCAAAACTCAAATCAGCTTATCCTAGTGCGATCGCCCCAGAACAACCTGTACTTTCTGTTGCGGATATGTCTGAACTCATTAAAGGCAACGAACAAGCTGCTACTAAAGTTTACGCAAAGTCTTAGCCCCTAGCCCCTCTCTCAATAGGAAAGAGGGAAATAAGAAAACTTTTTAACACCTAAAGATTTTTATGGACTTCAGTTTAACGCTCCCAACTTTTGTGATTACTTTGCGCGAAGGGGTCGAAGCCGCCCTAGTAATTGGCATTGTCATGGCATACCTCAAACGTGCCAAGCGATCGCATCTAAACCGTTGGGTATTTGCAGGGATTGGTACAGGCTTAGTCATCAGTGCGATAGTTGGCATTGTCTTTAATTGGTTCATGCAAGTTGTCGGAACTAGTAATCCCGAACTATCCGCAGTATTTGAGCCATTACTCGAAGGTTTATTTAGTGTGGCAGCGATCGCTATGTTGACATGGATGTTGATCTGGATGACTAAACAGAGTCGTGCCATGAAGGGAGAAATCGAAGGCTCTTTAAATAATGTTTTAGGCAAAGGGAAGAAAGCAGGATTAGGAATTTTTGGGCTAATCCTATTTGCTATTTTGCGCGAAGGTTTTGAAGTAGTTTTATTTATCTCGGCAAAATTCCAAGAAGGATTTATGCCCGCCCTCGGAGCCGTTAGTGGAATCGGTGCAGCTACCGCGATCGCGATCGGACTATTTAAATTTGGTATCCAAATTAATATCCGTGCCTTCTTCAAAATTATGGGCTTTATGCTCCTAGCGATCGTCTCAGGTTTAGTCATTTCCGCACTTGGACATTTCGATACGGCGTTACGAATTCTTTCTCAAAGCGATCGCAAGTCCGAGTCTATCTGCTTCTTTTATGAGCATTTTGCCCGCGAGCATTCCTGCATCCTCGGCAATATGGTTTGGAACACCAGCAAAGTATTACCCGCAGAAAAATTTCCGGGGGTAATTTTAAATTCGCTATTTGGCTACACCGATAAGCTTTATTTAGTACAGGCGATCGCTTATGTTGCCTTTTTCGCGATCGTTGGCACAATCTATTACCGCAGTCTCGGAAAACGCCTAGCGGACAAATAAAAAAGGGGTCGTGCTTTGCACGACCCCTTTTTTATTTGTCAAGACGGACAACGTACCATTGCCATACACCGCGATCGCCACAATCTAAATCGCAGGCAGTCTTAATTAAACGCTGTACTTGTTCAGGAATAGTTTTGATATTTTCCAAATCACGGGGTAATGCGTCTTGAATATCGACAAGCAAATCATGCAAAAGTTGTTCTAATTCAGGTTGAGTGACAAACTTTTCCTGCATATCTGGAGGCAGCACCACATAAGTGTCTTCGTAGTACATCATGCTGCTTGGCATATCGTTTCTCAGCTCATAAAACTTTTTGTTTAACTGAATCAAGGGAATGCAACGCACTGCCTTTACTCGGTTAAAATTTTAGCATGATGAATGAAGTGCCTTTTGAACAACCCATAGAGCCAACTGAGCCTGCATTAGAGACGGAAGAAGATGTTGAGATGGAAGGGGCAGTTGCTAGTGATGAGCCTATTGAGCCAGATGCACCATTGTCTTTATCAATGGTGCATCTGGCTCAACTAGATGAGCAACCAGAATTGCCGATCGCCCGATCGCTCAAACAACAGGTAGAAGCCGTTTTATATCTCAAGGGACAACCGATGAATTTGGCAGCGATCGCGGCGGCTTTGGGTTGCGAAGTCGAGGATGCGGAAATGGGGCTAATCGACCTGATTACAGAATATGCCCATCGCGATAGTGCGTTAGAACTTGTGGAAACCGATGTCGGCTTTTCGTTACGATTGCGATCGGAGTTTGAGGATTTAGTTCATAAGCTCATTCCTGTGGATATCGGACGTGGGGCTTTAAGGACTTTGGCAGCGATTGCCCTAAAGAAAAATATTGTGCAGTCAGAATTGATCGATTTGCGTGGGGCAGGAGCCTATCAGCATGTGCAGGAACTTGTTGAGCAAGGATTTGTGAAAAAGAAAAGACAGGCAGATGGCGGGCGATCGTCAATTTTGCAAGTCACTGCCAAGTTTCATCAATATTTTGAAATCGATGACTTAACTAAATTGATTTAGTCGCATTTGATATTTATTTCGTCACTCTCATGTAATCTTGCCATAACTTAATTTATTGCGAGAAGGATCATGGGATATAACAAAGGTGATAACTATGAGCAAAATATTTTTGATTTATTGTCTTCAAAAGGATTAATTGCCACTGGCTCAACTAGAGGTGGGGCTGGAAATGCGACGGATATCAAGTTTCTATACAATTCTCAGGAATACAATCTAGAAGTTAAACTCGATCTTGAGGCTGATTACGGACAGAAAATGCTGCGATGGGATGATGGGATTTGGGGTTGGTGTGTTGATGATGCTGTGACTACGTTTTATACATCTGTTGGGGTTTTGGATATCGTTAATGCTAAAAACTTCATTCCTAATCGATATTCCATACCCAGAGATAAAATTACTATGCAGCAGAAAAATCAAGATCAAAAAGCTTTTGAAGACAAGCTAGAAATCGATATTAATAGTTTGTACGATTTTTATGGTGATAAGAATTGTTACTATATTCAGATTGGTGGGTACGGATTTTATCATCTCAAACAAGATATTCTCTCATTAGGTACACCTCAGTTTGCTTGTAAAATGAAGTTGAGATTAAGAGCTAAAACTATCTATAGCATTCCAGTTTACAAATATGGATTCTATGCAGTTTTGAAAGTAGATAAAAAAGACAAGCCACAGAAGTCTTATTATGATCTCGAACAAAAAGATGGGCGTATATTCCCCCCAATTATTTAAATTTAATGTGTTCTACAATTCAAAATAATGCAAGCTGAGTAGATTTTATTTTGTCAAGTTGTTTAGATTTATTAAAAGCATTTTCTTTATAAGAAAATGCTTTGGCTCTAATTGATTGAATATCTGCAATTGAGGTAGTTTTTTCCATATTATTTTTAGTGGAATCCAACATAAGTATGGACTCACCGATCGCTTTTGCAAGAAGTGGTGGGACAGCATTGCCAATTTGTCGCCATTGTTGAGTTAGTGTGCCACAAAAAAAATAATTAGCTGGAAAGGATTGAATTGCGGCAGCTTCCCTAGCCGTTAAATAGCGATTTTCAGCTGGATGATAGTAAGTGGTGCGACTAGTGTTAATTGTATTCGCACAATCATCGCGATCTAAACGATTTAATTTAGCTTCCCTAAAGCGCTCTTCATGAATACTTGACCAGTCAACATCAAACCATAGATTTTTAGGTAAATATGCTAACTGATCTTTTTCATATCTGACGCTTTTTCCTTCAGGTATATGGCTAATTCTTTCTCTTTCTAAATCATTGGCTATTTGCGATCGCTTGATATCATGATTCAAGATTTCACCATTTGATTCTAATAAATTATCAAAAGCCCATCCAACAGTTCGAGGCAAAGGTAAATCTTGAAGATCTTGATCTGAATCCTTAAAAATTTTATCTGGATAAATATTTTTTACGCCAAAGCGATTGCCTAAAAATATTGTCCGTCTTCTTTTTTCTGGGACTCCATAATGATGTGCTGATAAAACTTTGACATCAATGGTATAGCCCAAATCTGTAAAGCTTTTAATTATTACTTTTAAAACACTTTCATTTCTTTTGGATAAAAGACCTGTCACATTTTCAACAATAATGTAATCAGGTTCTAAGGCTTCTACTATTCGGAGAAACTCAAGAAATAGAAAGTTACGTTCGTCTAGATGATCATTTTGTCCAATTGTAGAAAAGCCTTGACAAGGTGGCCCACCGCAAATTAAATCAACTTTTTGATGATGGATTATTTCTTGAATTTGCTGGTTAGATATCTCGCAAATATCGCCAGCGATCGCTTTCGCTTGTGGATGATTATGTTGAAAAGTTTCAATGGCAGCGCGATCATGGTCAATTCCTAGTAAGCAATGCCAACCAGCCATTTCCAACCCGCAAGACATCCCACCTGCACCAGAGAATAAATCTATAAACGTTTTTTTCATATTTATATCTTCAAGAATAGCTAATTAGCCAATTGTTAAATTATATACTTAGCCGTGATACGATGAAGATAATTAATTTATTGCTAAGTTAAAAATGGCGCAAACACAGAGGAAGCCTGTATATGTTTTGCCAGAACATCACGATATTTTAAGGCGCATTGCCTATGAGCAGCGTTGTAATCTATCTGATGTATTGGATGCTGTGCTAGAAAATGCCGATTGGGAATTAATTGAAAGCAAAGCTAAAAATAAACCTTTGCAAAGAGCTAATGAAAGAGGTAGTTCTTACAGGGTTTAGTCTTAATGACTTCTTTTTTTCAAATATCACTTAACTGTATAACTACCGAATAGAGATTTTATTTTGAGCATATTAATTCGACAAAGCCAGATTATTTTGCCTGATGGTGAGACCTTATTAGGGGATGTTTACGTCCAGTATGGCAAAATTGCAGCGATCGCCCCAACCCTCAATCCCGATGATCTAAGTGCTGATGATCAACCATTAGAAATTATCGAAGCAACAGGCTTAACCCTAATGGCGGGCGTGATTGATCCGCAAGTGCATTTTCGGGAACCGGGACTAGAGCATAAAGAGGATTTGCGATCGGCGAGTCATGCTTGTGCGAAGGGGGGCGTGACTAGCTTCCTAGAAATGCCCAATACTCGTCCCCTCACGATTACCCAAGCTGCTCTAGATGACAAACTCAGTCGGGCGGCTAGTAAATGTGTAGTGAATTACGGCTTTTTTATTGGGGCAACGGCAGAGATTTTGCCTGATTTATTAACAGCGAATCCCACCTGCGGCATCAAGATATTTATGGGATCGATGCATGGGGCTTTATTGGTTGATCAAGAGGAAATATTGGATCGGATTTTTTCGCAAGGCGATCGCCTCATTGCCGTTCATGCAGAAGATCAAGCAAGAATTGCTCAACGACGCATCGAATTTGCCGATAGCAAAATTCCTGCTAAGCATTCATTAATTCAAGACAATCAAGCAGCGCTCAATGCCACGCAACTTGCCGTCAAACTTTCTAAGAAATATCAACGACGTTTGCATATTCTCCATATGTCTACAGGGGAAGAAGCAGAATTTTTACGTCAAGACAAACCTGCATGGGTGACAGCCGAAGTAACCCCACAGCATTTATTGATGAATATTAGTGCTTACGACAAAATTGGTTCCCTCGCGCAAATGAACCCACCTTTGCGATCACCTCGTGATCAAGAAATCCTTTGGCAAGCTTTGCTTGATGGTGTGATTGACTTTATCGCCACTGACCATGCCCCCCACACTCTGGCGGAAAAAGGACTGGCAGGAAGTGAAGATGCCCAAATCAATCAGACTGAAAAATCCTCAAAAGACACGGTATTTCTAGAACCAGCCAATGTACCATCGGGAATGCCGGGGGTAGAAACCTCGCTACCATTGATGCTGACAGAAGCGATGAAAGGACGTTGCACTGTCCATCAGGTGAGCCAATGGATGAGTCGCAATGTTGCCAAAGCATACAAAATTGCCAATAAAGGCGAGATTCGCATCGGTTGGGATGCTGACTTAGTGTTAGTCGATTTGAATAACTATAAACCTGTAAGAAATGAAGATTTGTTGACTAAATGTGGTTGGAGTTCCTTTGCAGGCTGGGAGCTTACAGGATGGGCAGTAACAACGATTGTTGGTGGTCAAGTAGTATTTGCCAATGGCAAAGTCAATCCTGATGTGCGGGGTCAAGCCTTGCAGTTTGGCTAGATTAAAGCCACAATGGGCATAGATCTTAAAATAAAGCAGGTTACGGCACAAAGTACCACAGCCTGCTTTTAGGTTGAGACTGAATTATCTGGGTTTGAATAGAGCACACACTCAACATTTATGTTTCTTTTTCAAAAGTTACCGATTAGGGTATCAATGTTATTACCATTGGCGATCGCTATAGGGATAACAGCTTGTAGCAACGCCAATGGTGGTAACAAGAGTAATGTGTCTATGCCAGCGATTGATACCACTAAAGTTTCTCCAAACCCAACAAGTACCACTAACACCAATCCAAATCCCAGCGTCAATTCAACCCCTAATCCTTCAAAATCAGCTACGCCTAGTCCTGCAATCGACTTCAGCAAATTACCCGAACTCGAAATCGGTGAACTGGAACTGTACAAGCATCGCTCAGGAATTTTAGAAATCAGTGTGCCTAAAAATTGGCAAGTGGTTGATAACAGTCAGCCTAGCGAAATTCTCGTAACTTGGAGCGAAAAGGCAGGACGAGCTACGATTTCTGTAAATATTTTTGTACCACCGAGTGAAATCCCTGAAAATCGCCTGAGTGATGTTTTTGAAGCAATTGTGAAGGGAATGTATAGCAATCAGCCTGATTTTGAAATGCGATCGCCTGTGGTCGAAGAAACAGGAAATATTGTGATTACATGGACATCAACGCTGACGATTGGTACGAAAAAAACTAAGTTTCAAGGCAGTAGTAGATTGCAAAGGCTCAACAACAAATTTGTAATTTTAACTTTTGGTGCGATCGAACCCAAATTTACAGAAATGAAAGATTCCTTCGCTAGAATAACCAACAGTCAGATTGTTAATGCGAGTCTGGCTATTCCTTAGTGATCTGTGAAAGAGCGCACCAATGAGCCATCTTTCACAAGTCTAATATCAACTATCAACATATCTTAGTGAGGAGTGAAATGAGAAGAACAAACTTTATCGTTACATCTATTGGGGCGATCGCCTTCTTGGGCAGTCTACTAGGAAGCTGCACCCCCGATGCCCCTGAAAAGACAGCGACATCAGCTAGTCCTACTACCACGACAGCTACCAAAAGCCCCGATGCCAAGAGTGTCGTCACCAAGCCTGATGCGGCCCCTAAGTCCGATGCGCGGATCATCAAAGTCAAGATCGATGGCTTAGAGACTTACAAACACCCCTCTGGACTTTTTCAAATTGATGCTCCTAAAGGCTGGACTCCCAAAGAAAACAAGAAACCTAATGAGGTGATTGTGTTATGGTTTGACCCCAGCAAAAATGCTTTGCTTACGGTTGATGTTTTCAAAGCTCCTTCAGAAACTACACCTGAGCAGTTGACCTCCCTTTTGGAAACCTTCCTCAAGTCCACTTTTGGCTCTAGACCTGGATTTGCCGCCGAAAAGCCAATCCAACAAAAGGATGGCAGTGTGCAGATCGTATGGAGCTACGATGAATCACTGAAAAATATCACCGCTAAGGTGCAGGGCAATAGTTTTATTAGTCGCAATGGAGACAAGATCTCTCTAATTACCACTGGTGGTGTTGCCGATCAGATTCCTGCCTTAAAAGATTCATTTGATCGCATTGTCAATAGCTATAAAGTCGATCCTACTGTGGCAATTCCTTAAAATAAAAAAGCTGTGCTTTGCACAGCTTTTTTATTCAAAAAATTAGCAAAATACTTGAAAATATCCATGCAACTGGCGATCGCAATTATTGACGCATTTACAGAGCAAACCTTTCGCGGCAATCCTGCGGCAACAACCTTAGTGGAAAAATTTCCTGAAGATGCTCAAATGCAGCAAATTGCATCGGAGATCAATCTATCGGAAACTGCGTTCGTCAAACCTCTAGCGCCCAATCATTTTCAATTACGCTGGTTTACGCCCAAGCAAGAGGTTCCTCTCTGTGGTCATGCCACCCTCGCTATGGCACATTATTTGCGGGAAATAAAAGCGATCGCCACCGATGTTCCAGTTATTTTTTCGACCCTAAGTGGTGATCTGAAAATTAGCTTTGAAGATAACTGGATCGTGATGGATTTTCCTGCGGCTTTTTATCAACCTTGCTCAGAGCGATCGCTACAGATATTAGCGGAGGTTTTTGGCGATCGCATCTATAAATGTCTCGGACAAAGTGAAGACTATATAACTGTTGTTTTAGATTCTGAGGCAGCCGTACAGGACTTTCAACCACCCTACGATCGCATTGCGCAATTAGATGGATTTGGATTCATCATTACCGCGATCGCAGATCAACATCAACCCTACGATTTTGTGTCACGCTTTTTTGCCCCTAAAGCAGGCATCCCTGAAGACCCCGTGACTGGTTCAGCCCATTGCAGCCTGACCCCCTATTGGGCAAAATGTCTCAGCAAAAATACGCTCATAGCCAAACAATTATCGGCAAGGACAGGCGATCTCGAAGTTAGTGATCACGGGACAAGGGTTTTGCTCAAAGGTAAAGCTGTTACCTTCCTACGCGGGCAAATCGATCTATAGTTCCGTTTCTTTGGCAAAATACCACCATACAGAAATGCGATCGCCTTCATCGACAATGATCGAGATCGCACCCGCATCTAAGTCACGCCGACAAGCGGCGATCGCTTCCTGCTGATTTTGATGAACATCTATCGGCAAGAAAGTTTTTCCTAAATAAGAAATTCCTTTTTCATCACCCCAAGGGGTTGACAAATTAGTTGGTTGAATTTCAGATAAAGACAAAATCATCATAACTAGCTAACCGAGGACGTTCTGGACAACTCCTATAATCGAATAATTACTTAGATTGAACTGTGATGCTTCACTAGGCATACTTGTGACAGTTTCAAGCATTTATAGGTGACTGACTGAAGCCCAGCCCGTGACTCAAATCACAGGTTCGATTGACAAGGCGGCACAATGCACCACCTTTGAAAAAACATAAGTAGTCAAGCATAAGTAAACTTAAAACCCATAATTCTATACCGCTCGCTACGCGGGCGGTACAGAATTATGGGTTTGGGTTATAACTATGCCGAGCTACTTATCAAATCTCAAAGGCGGCGCAATGCGTCGCCTTTGAGAAAGAATGAGTTTGATTTTTTAGTTTGCAAATGTACAGATGCTCAATGGCAAACCGTAAAGAAATAGCCCAAAGAGAATTAAATAGCAAGAGGCAGAAACACTTTAATTACAGTTTGTTCATAGGGAACACTATTAATCTCTAATCTACCGCCATGAAGCTCAACAAGTCGCTTTGCGATCGCTAAGCCCAAGCCAGTTCCCTGCTGAATATAGAGCTTTTTCTCAAACTTCATATAGGCTCCAAAACTAGCAATTTGTTCTGGTTCAATCCCCTGTCCATGATCAGTTACGGATAAGCAATATTCCTTATCATCACTACTGCCAGACACACTGACAGAAGTACCTTCAGGAGAAAACTTAAAACTATTATCAATAACTTCTTTAGCAATAGTATTTAAATAGGAATCCGAGATTTGAATCGCCGCATCCTGAATATCAAGAACCAGGTCAGTGCTGCGATTATAATACTCAGCAGTCTTCTTAGCACAGCTCGCAATCTCAATATCCACAAAAGTAGTCTTGCTATTACGAATTTGGGCTATCCACTCGGTACTATTTTCCGTTGACTCCAACTCAGCATATAGCAGGAATTTTTTCACCATTTCGTGCATATTCCTTCCTGCTTTGCGAATGCGCTTACCAATATCAGGAACCTCATGGGCTTCCATTGCATGATAATTTTTGACCAAGATATCGGCTAAACCCATCACTTCGATCGCAGGAAATAGCAACTGATGCGGTAGCGACTTAGATATATTGCCACGCAAATTATCTAGTTCTTGTCTGTAATAACTGTTGATTATGTCTTGCTTTTTAAACTGAGCATTGATTGCACCGAGTAATTCATCTCTGGTAAACGGTTTAGTCAAATAATCATCTGAGCCAAGTTCCATACCTTGGCGGAAGTCTGTTTTATCGGATTTGGCACTAAGAAATATAAAAGGAATTGCTGTAGTTGCAGGATTAGTTCTTAACGCGCTAATAACTCCATAGCCATCTATTTCTGGCATCATAATATCGCAAATAATCAAACTAGGAATTTGCTGCTGAGCCATCTCTAAACCTTGGCGACCATTATTTGCAGTGATCACCATATAGCCCTCAGCTTGCAGCATTCTTGATGTATTTTGCAAAACGTTAGGGTTATCTTCGATGAGGAGAATTTTTTTCATACTAGCTTTACAGTTTCCTTAATAATTATTATACCGATAGAGACCGATAGAGATCGTTACTCAAAATAAGACATAACACCTAGAAAATAAGTAAGAAAAGAGACTATATGCAACTATACGGACTAACGACAGTTAATCAGTCGGAGCGTCACTAAAATTTGTAAGATTATTTACAGGTTTATTTATAGGATTATTTATAACCTCGTAAAGTGGTAAGACAACGGTAAATTCTGTACCAATGTTCAATCGAGTATTGACAGAGATAGATCCGTTATGGATATCTACACAGTTTTTTACAATTGATAGACCTAAACCTGTACCAGGCAAGATACCTACATTTTTACCACGATGAAATGCACTAAATAAATAGGTTAAATCTTCTTCAGGGATACCAATACCATGATCACCAATAGTAAAAGTTACATGATCCTGATCAATGGCAATTTTAAAGTCAATATCACTGTTTTCATGGGAATATTTAATCGCATTTGTCGTCAAGTTTGATAGAATTTGTCGCAATAGTTTTTCATCCATTTTAACCATTAATTCTGGAATTTCATTTTGCAAATGAATATTTTCAATTAATACATTATTAACTAGATCATGAAAAAGTGAATTCAGATTATAATTTTTCCCAAATGTTCTTTTGATTTGTCGCAATAGTTGTTTGCTAAATTTCAAAAGATCAAACTCAGTTAAGTTTAACTTGGTTTTATTGGCATTAGTCCGACTGAGAAACAATACATCCTCCATCAACTCAGTCATATGCTTAACTTCTGATTGAATTTGGTGTAGTTGTTCAGTTTGTTCTTCTTTTGTCCATTCGTAGTGTTCGAGTAGTTCGGAGGCACTTTGAATAGTAGTAAGAGGAGTACGAAACTCGTGGGAAACAACCGAAATAAAGTTGGTTTTCATTTCACTTAGCTCTCGCTCCTGTTTGAGCGATCGCGCTAATACGGAAGCAGATAGTTGCAATTGTTCATTTTGTTCTTGAAGTTTCTTTTGGAGTGAGCATAATCGCAAATGGGTTTCAATTCTAGCTAATACTTCAATTAATTGAAATGGTTTACTAATATAATCCACACCGCCAACAGAAAAAGCTTCCACTTTTTCCGATGGTTCTTCGATCGAGCTAATAAAAATGATAGGAATTGCTTGAGTTTTAGGATTATCTTTTAATATTTTACAAACTTCATAGCCATCAATATCAGGCATCCGAATATCAAGCAAAATTATGTCAGGTAATTGTCTAGTTGCTTTTTCTAATGCTTCTTTTCCATTTGTAGCTTGCTCAACTTTATAACCTTGTCTGATGAGCATCAGCGATAGCAGTTGAATATTATAAATAGTGTCATCAACAATCAAGACTGAAGAATTGTTTACTCGCTCTCTTTCTTCAAATTCACCTTCTTCCGTTAGATCTGAATTCTGATTTTGCATCAGGTTTGATTCTGAATTATTCATATGCCCAAAATTATGATGTATCTAAACATAATACTCTTTAGTAAAATATAGAAATGAGAATCTAACATTTATTTTGGCATGTCTATTTTGGTAAATCTATGCGTTTTTCAGTTATTTTGCCTTGTTTTTATGAAATTCGTCATGGCTATCTAGATCGTATTCTTACTAACTTAGTCGAGCAAGATGGCAACAAAGAAATTATTGCCGTTGTAAGTGCCAGTGAAGACGGAACCGAAGAGGCTTTAAAGGCATATGCTGCAAAGTTTTCAGATTTTCATGTGGTGCGATCGCCTGCCCGAAATCGTGCGCAGAGGCTCAATGATGGAATTGCCATTAGCACAGGGGAAATTATTTTATTACACCATCCTGCAACTCTTTTGCCAGAGCAAAATGCCTTAAAGTTAATTGAGCAGACTTTAGGATCTGAGAGAGCTGATTATGCTTGGGGTGCGTTTCAGCATAGTTTTGATGATCCTCATTGGTTGTTACGTTTTACATCTTGGTATTCTGACAATGTGCGGGTTAAGCACAAGGGAATTGTGTACCTCGATCACTGCCCATTTGTCGATCGCCAAGTTTTAGCTAAAGTTGGCAATATCCCCGAACTTGATATTTTTGAAGATACGGTCTTAAGCGATCGCCTCCGCCAGTTTTCTAAACCAGTACTCGCTCAAGGCAAGGTGATTACCTCAGCAAGAAGATTTCAGCAGAGGGGAATATATCGTCATGCCATGCTCAACCAACTATTAAAAGTCTGTTATCACTTCAAGATCGATCCTGCATGGCTCAATCGTCTATATGAACAAAAAGCTAGCATCAACGTCAAATATGACGAGGGTTTAAAAAAATAATTTAGAAAATATAGATATTTCTCACGGATTCGTGTAGACAAGCAATTTCTGACGCAAGACGAATTAACGAAAATTGTCCAATCCCTTGATTGGCTGCAATAATAATGCAACCTAAAAATTTTAATGAGGAGTTCTTAAGAGTGACAAGCTCTAACACTAATCGCATTCATGCCTATAGCCGATTACAGAGATCGCCACAATATCAAAAATCGCATCAAAAATCGCACTCATGGCAATCGGTTGTATATCGTGGTGGGGATATCCTATTTGCAACTTGGGTGGGACTGATTTGTGCTGTGCCACCTTGCTATATGCAGACTGAGTTTCAAGCACCAGTCGAGGCAGCAGAACTCAAAATGGCGCAAGCGGTTGTCCCCATTTCTCCTCGCGCCGTTAATCCTCTCACGCTCGATCTTGCTGATGATCTGTTAGAGAGCGATCGCCCTAATCTCCTACAAGCGATCGACAATAGTATTCAATATATTCGCACCCCTAATGCCGCCAAACGTTATCCTGTAGCGGGAATTAGTCAAGATCTCATGGAGCGCAGTTTGGTGCGGTTTCGTCGCCTTGTCCAAGTGTCGCGCACTGCCAAGGATCTCCAACAAGCTGTAAATCGTGAGTTTAATTTATATCAGTCGGTGGGGCGCGATGGTACGGGGTTGGTGCAGTTTACAGGTTATTACGAAGCGGTATATAAGGCGAGTCGGACTCGGACTGATGAGTTCAAATATCCTTTATATCGCTTACCTGCTGACTTTGGAGAATGGAGTTCACCCCATCCCACTCGTCCCATGCTTGAGGGGAGCAAAAAATTAGCAGGACTAGAAATCGCATGGTTAAGCGATCGCTTCCAAGCATTTTTAGTACATGTCCAAGGCTCAGCAAGGTTTGAGTTACCCGATGGCAAATTATTGACTGTGGGCTATGCAGGTAAAACCGATCAGCCCTATCGCTCAGTGGGGGCAGAGCTAGTTAGAGATGGCAAAATGCGTCTCGAAGATGTGACTCTACAAACTCTCATTGAATATTTTCAAAAAAATCCCCAAGACTTAAATACCTATCTCAACCGCAATCCTAGCTTTGTCTTTTTCCGCGAAACTAATGGCAAGCCTGCAACGGGTAGTCTTGGCTGGCCAGTGAGTGCCGAGCGCTCGATCGCTACGGACAAAAAAATCTTCCCCTCTGGTGGTATTGCCCTTATTCAAACCGAAATCCCCTTTGAAAATCCTAAAACTGGCAAACTAGAACTGCGTAAAGTACAACGCTTTGTCCTCGATCAAGATACTGGTGGGGCAATTCGTGGCGCGGGGCGTGTAGATATTTTTATGGGAACAGGCGATCGCGCAAAGCAACGTGCGGGGCTGATTAAAGGTGACGGTCAATTGTATTATCTTGTTCTAAAGTAAATTTAGCGTTAGCCAGTTATGTTAGGACAAACCCAAAACCCAAAAGAGAGTTGCGGTGCGAAGCGCCGCAACTCTCTTTTGGGTTTTATTTTGGCTATAGTTATACTACCCAACCATAAGTAAGAGAAAAATTTATGCCAATTAATAATCCTTTTACGCTTAGAATGCAGATTACGCGAATGTTTGAACAGGGGCAGTCACTCTTTGCGGAAATCAAAGTCCAAGATTGGCTCAAGGAACGTAGGCATAATCCTAAGGATTATATAATTCGCTTTAATCAAAAAATGGCTCCTGTGGGTTCTGTTTCCTCGGTTAACGTAGAGATAGAACTCCTTCGCAAAGACGGACAACCCGTTGATGAATGGCTATTACAAGAACTTAATCGTCAAAGCTAAAAAAATATTCAACTGCTCACAATGCTGAGTAGTTCAAAGTGTAATGAATGCCATTTTATTTGATCTTGATGGAACTCTCACTGATCCTAAAATCGGGATTACCACCTGTATTCAATATGCGATCGCCAACCTTGGCTACCAACCACCTGCAACCACAGATCTGTTATGGTGTATTGGACCTCCCCTGTCAGTAAGCTTTGCCAAGCTTTTAGAAACTAATGATCGAGATTTAGTTGACAAAGCAATTTCTTTATATCGCGATCGCTTTTCAACTATTGGCCTATTCGAGAATCTGCTCTACCCTGATATCCCCGAAACTCTGAAATTAATTCGGAATGAAGGCTATCAAACCTATGTAGCAACCTCTAAGCCCCATATTTATGCCAAGAGAATTATCGAGCATTTTGGCTTGTCATCAATGTTTGATGGTATCTATGGTAGTGAACTAGATGGGACAAACAGCATCAAAAGTGAACTAATCCGCCATATTCTGGATCAAGAAAATATAGCTCCTGCTCAGACCGTGATGATCGGCGATCGCTATCATGATGTAGTTGGCGCAAAACAAAATCAAGTTTTAGCGATCGGTGTCACCTATGGCTATGGTACTGAAGCAGAGCTAAAAGAACATGGTGTCGATCTACTAGCCCATTCTCCTCAGGAAATTTCCCACTTAATATTGAACATAATTGTATGAGCAAAACTCAGGCTCTTTTCCATCAACTGGCAGAACAACTCAGCAATGTTGTCTTTGGACAATCAGTTTTAGTGAATCAGTTACTGATTGCCTTGCTATCTGGTGGTCATGTCATTCTCGAAGGTGTCCCCGGCACTGGTAAAACTCTTACAGTTAAAGTTTTAGCTAAACTCCTACAGGCAGAATTTCGGCGTATTCAATTGACTCCAGATATTTTGCCGTCGGATATTTTAGGGACTAATATTTTTGACCTCAATACTCGTAAGTTTGTTCTTAAGAAAGGACCAGTTTTTACGCAGATTCTCTTAACGGATGAAATTAACCGCACTCCACCCAAGACTCAATCTGCGTTGCTAGAAGCAATGGAAGAACGACAGGTGACACTAGATGGAGAGAGCCTCCCCCTATCTGAGCTATTCTGGACGATCGCTACGCAAAACTCCCTAGAATTTGAAGGAACCTATCCCTTACCCGAAGCGCAATTGGATCGCTTTCTATTTAAGTTAATCGTAAATTATCCCGATCCCGCTTCTGAAAAGCAGATGTTGCTAAGCAGTCATGAAGGAGGACGCACCAATCGTAGCAATTTATCTCAATTGGAGCCAATTGCCACAGTTGAGCAATGTCTACAAGCCCAAAAAGAAGTCCGCGCCATCAATGTCCATGAATCGGTAATTGAATATCTATTAGCCCTAGTGGAACGGACAAGGCGACATCCTGATTTATCCTTAGGAGCTTCTCCAAGGGCCGCAGTTGCTTGGTTACTGGCTAGCAAGGCATCTGCTTGGCTATCGGAACGGGAGTTTGTAACCCCTGATGATATTAAGATCGTTGCACCACCTCTATTACGTCACCGCTTAATTCTACGTTCTGAAGCCCAATTGGATGGAGTATCCATCGAGTCTGTAATCCAATCTCTTCTCAAACAGGTGGCTGTACCACGATGACCCCAACTAGCCGTACCTATTTGCTTTTGGGTTTGGGTGGTGCGATCGCCACTATTGTCTCAGCGATCGCAGGAACAGAGTTGCGATGGCAAGTATCATCTCTCATTTTATTCTTGTGGAATCTGATACTTCTATTTATGGTTTGGTTGGATGCTCGTCAGATTGAGCCTGTCAATGCTATTCGACATCCCCTTCCCCGCTTATCTATCGGGCGAGACAATCCTATAACAATTACAGTTGCAGGCAGGATTGGGGACAGAGTGCAAATTCGGGACGGATTTCCCTCTGACTTTCAAGTAAGCCATGCCCAGCTTGAAGTTGAGCTGGATCATGAGACTACGCAGGATCTGGCTTATACAGTCCACCCCCTTGTGCGTGGAGAATATACTTGGCAAGATATGCAGATTCGTCAGATTGGGCGTTGGGGACTAGCTTGGCGGTCTTGGAAAATCGCGTCTCAGGCAACTGTAGGTGTTTATCCTGATCTGATGTCTTTGCGATCGCTCTCGATCAAGTTGGCTTTACAATCTACGGGATCGATAGAGTCACGCCGACGTTTAGGGATTGGAACTGAGTTTTCAGAACTAAGGGAATATAATGCGGGTGATGATCTGCGACTAGTGGATTGGAAAGCGACTGCCAAACGTAGCAAACCGATGGTGCGGGTTCTCGAACCAGAACATGAGCAGACTTTGATTATTCTGCTCGATCGGGGGCGATTGATGACCGCAAAGATTCAGGGTATGACCCGCTTTGATTTTGGAATGAATGCTGCCCTCGGACTAGCCCTCGCAGGCATTCATCGAGGCGATCGCGTAGGGATAGGCGTATTTGATCGCAAAATCCATACTTGGATTCCCCCCGAACGGGGGCAGGCACAGATGGCAAAATTTATCGAACGCCTGACCCCGATTCAACCTGAGTTACTAGAACCTGATTATGTCAATGCGGTAACTACCGTTGTCCAGCAACAAATTCGTCGTGCCCTTGTGGTGGTGATTACCGATATCGTTGATGCTGTTGCTTCGGCAGAATTGTTATTAGCACTCGCCAGACTGCGTCCCCGATATTTACCCTTCTGTGTAACTTTGCGTGATCCTGAAGTCGATCGCCTTGCCCATACGTCAACTCCCATTTCCGAAAGTACCAATCAAGCGATCGCCGCATCCTATAGCCGTGCAGTGGCTTTAGATCTAATTTCCCAACGTGAATTAGCCTTTGCTTCTCTCAAGCAGAAAGGTGTATTGGTTCTAGATGCTCCTGCCAATCAAGTAAGCGAAGAATTAGTAAATCGCTATTTAATGTTGAAATTAAAAAATCAACTGTAATCAATACAAGTGTCAGCGCGAAGCGCTGACACTTGTTAAAGTGATGATGGACGGTTCCGAAAATAGGCGAGTAATCCACACAGAAGCAGAGTTCCTCCTAAATATTTGAATGGTGCGGGTATCGCAGGATTAGGTGAGATAAATCCCTCGATCGCTCCTGCAATTAGCAACAAAGGAACGACACCAAACATCAATTGGGCAGCCTGATTGCCATAGATTTTGAAAGCATCAATGCGGCGATAGGGCGCAGGGAATAGTAACGCTTTGGCAATTAGTAAACCTGCGGCTCCTGCTAAAAAAATTGCAGGTAACTCCAGCGCACCGTGGGGAAAGACAAACGCCCAGAAAGGATATGCCAATCCATTTTGCTGAACTAAAGCACCGATCGCACCTAATAAAATCCCATTAAAAAACAAAAAATAAGCTGTTAACAAGCCACCCGTAATTCCACCAGCCACAGTGCGGAAGCAAACAGTCATGTTATTGATAGCAATGCCACTGGATGCAAGGGGTTCAGAGCCTAAAATCGATCCCATCCACAATTCGCCGCGATCGCGAACTAGGGAGATTAATCGCTCGGGGACAACCAATGCTAAAAACGATGGATCACGCCAAGAAAACCACCAAGCAATCAGCGCACCAACCATAAATAGGAAGGTTGCGATCGCAATATAAATTCTAGACTCGTAGACTACTGAGGGAAATCCCCAGAGATAAAAGGATAGAACTGCACGCCATTCCTGTTTGCGCGATCCTTGATAAATCTGACTGTAACTACGGGAAGTCAGAGTTTGTAACTGCTGGATGATGGTCTCTCCCAATTGGTTCGTCTTCGCCCGTGCAAGATCAGCAGATACTGATCGGTAAAGACTAGCCAGTAAAGCAATCTCATCGGCTTTTAGAGATTTGAGTCCTTTAGTTTCTAAGCGTTTTAGTAGAGCTTCTAGCTCTTGCCACTGAGTCTCACGCCTTGCAATCCAACGTTGTACATCCATGATCTTGAATTAGCTGTTAATCTAGGTTAGCCTAAACAAAATGCGAAATTAGAGGTTTGTCCCATGAGTCGCGCTCCCCTTCGCCCCCTCAGTATTGGTAATGTGGTCAGCACAGGACTGGTGCTATATCGTTCCAACCTACAGACTTACTTTGGTATTGCACTTAAAGCTTATCTTTGGATCATCCTACCACTAATACTTTTGGGAGTAGCAAGTGGGTTATTTGTCGTAAGCAGACGATATCCTTGGCTTCTATTGGCGATCGCCTTTATATTGCTACTAGCAGGGATCGCCAAGTATCTAACCAACTCAGCCCTAATTTCGCGACTTGCCTACCAAGAACTAATCGGAAATCCTGAAACCGAAAGCAAAGCCCGTCAACATATTGATCCCAAGCTTTGGCAATTTTGGTGGATATCGATTCTTGTGGGATTACAACTCTTTATTATTTACATTCTGGCGGCGATCGCCTTAATTGTTGTAGCAACAATTTTGGGCTTCATTTTACGAAATAGTCTTAACCCTGTAATCGCAGGAGTTCTGGTTGCCACAATAACTGCTTTAGGTATAGCAATTATCCTGTCATGGTACTTTGCGCGATGGATGATTGCGGAAGTTCCCTTAGCTGTAGAAGGTAACGTTACCGCAAGTGAAAGTATTAGCCGCAGTTGGGATTTAACTAAAAATTCGGCACTCAGAATACAGGGGATTGCCTTGATCGCGTTTTTAGTAACGTTGCCCATAACAGCTTTAACCAACTATGCACCACAGTTTCTATTCGCTAGTGCTAGAGCTGGATCTCCACTGTTTTGGACAGGTACAGGCATTTCCTTCATCTTCAGTCTAATAGGCTCAATTTTAGTACTGCCCCTCTGGCAAACGATCAAAGCTGCGATTTACTATGATTTGCGAACCCGTCGCGAAGGGCTAGATATCAAGTTGCGCCAAGGAAATAACACCGACGATGAGAATGATTTTATCTAGATCTAGTAACCCATGAGTTTTTTTAACAAAATTACGCTGCAAACTCCAGAGAGTGTGGAACTAGAGTTTACCCTTGCGGGCATTGGCAATCGCGCTCAAGCCTTGATGGTTGATTATATTTTGTTAGGTGGAGCGATCGCAGTTGTTATATTTACGGGGTCGATGCTGTTTGCACAATTTACGCCTAGACTACAGAAATGGTACTTAGCGATCGCCCTATTAATCACCTTTGGCATTTTTGTCGGATATTTCATCTTTTTTGAGTCCCTCTGGCAAGGACAAACCCCCGGTAAACGCTATGCCAAAATTCGGGTAATCCGCGACGATGGCAGACCTGCAGGACTCTCACAAGCCACCTTAAGAGCCTTGTTGCGTCCCATTGATGATGCCCTATCCATTGGTTTTTTGATGATCGTTTTTAATAAACAAGAAAAACGTTTAGGGGATTTACTAGCAGGAACTGTGGTCATTCAAGAGGAGCGTCCTTCTAACGATCAGAAGCTTATTCTCTCCAATCAATCTGAAGCCTTTGCTGACCAGCTTCTAGAAGTCAGTAATCTATCATTGCTGCTTCCCGATGATTTTGCTTCCATTCGCGAATTTTTGCAGCGTCGCCAACAAATCCAACCTGAAGCCCGTCAAAATTTAAGCCGCCAACTCGCTCGCCAGCTTAAATCAATTCTCGAATTGGAGACTATTCCCTTTAAATCCGATGCGGAAACCTTTATAGAAGCAGTATTTTTGGCATATCAGCAACAGACCCAACGGAGGCGATCGCATGGGTAGTTTTGATAAAAGCGATTGGAATTGGCAGGTCGAACAGTTTCAACGGCGGACAAGTGAGTGGTTAGAACTGAATTTTTTCCCTGCTGCTGAGCAGGCGATTCGCGGTACAGATTGGACTCTTTCTGACTGGGTCGTAAATGGCACTATCTGGCTCGCATGGGCAATTCTCGGCAGTGCGATCGCTTGGATGCTTTGGCAAATCTTTAAAATTATGCGTCCCTACTTAGAAACAGTTGGTTGGCTCCGACCAAGGATGAGAACAGAGGAAAAATTACCTGTTACTCCTGCTGCCATTGAATGGGAACAGCGATCGCAAAATTTTGCAGGACAAGGTGAATATCGCGAAGCCTGTCGCGCCCTTTATATGGCGATGCTCCAACGTCTCCATGAAGCTACCCTCGCTCCACAACAACCCAGCCGTACCGATGGTGAGTATTTGCAATTATTGAGGCATATCCCCCGATGGCAGACCTATCAGATTTTGCTGAGTACCCATGAGCGCCTATGTTTTAACGATGAAATGCTTTCTGTAAGTTCCTTTGAACGCTGCCAACAGGCCTATCAAGAACTCAACCATTATCTCAGTAGCATTCGACCATGAAACTATCGCGAAAAAGGATTTTAGGAATAGCGATCGCCATAGTAGTGTCAGTGCTACTAATCTTCTTGAGCGCTCCTAATACTAACCCCCACCCCGGTTCTACCTATAGTCGCTCCCCCCAAGGCTATGGTGCTTGGTATGCCTATATGCTTAATCGCAAATTGCCCATTCAACGCTGGGAAAAATCCTTAAAAGATTTTCTACCTAAACAAAAAGGGACATTAATACGCATTTTCCCCACAGCATCCAAATTGGCTCTCAGTTCCGAAGAAAAAAAATGGATCACCGCAGGTAATACCCTTGTCCAAGTTGGTGTTTCTGCCCCTGTCACGGCCGCTAATTTCCATCAATCCATCGAAAGTCCTGCGGGGCTTGTTCAGATTGACACCTCAAGAAGGTTTAAGCCCATAGCCTCGAAGCAAGAAATTTTGGGCGATCGCTTTGGAGTGGTTGTGCGTCAAGAAAAAATTGAGAAAGGTAGTCTCATTCAAGTCAGTACGCCCTATCTTGCCGCTAATGCCTATCAAGATGCCGCAGGAAACTATGCTTTATTAGCTCAACTAGTCAAGGAAAATCCACCGATATGGGTTGATGAATACCTGCATGGTTATAAAGACAAGCAAAGCATGGAAGCGCTTCAAGAAGGCAATTGGATTAGCTACCTGATCAAAACACCGCTTTTGGCGATCGCCATACAAGCAGTTATTCTCCTCTGTGTTCTCATTTGGTCACACAATCAGCGCTTTGGTCTCCCACAAACAGTTGAGGTCGTAAAACCCGATAATAGCCAAGCCTACATTCATTCCCTAGCAATGGTTTTGGCACGTGCGGGGGCTAGTGAATTTGTGATGCAGGCGATCGGGCAGGCAGAGAAACTGACTCTTCAAAAGAAACTCGGCTTGGGTACAACATTACTCTCCCATCAAGAGCTTGTGGATGCTTGGGTAGAAACTGGACGGTCGCCCTCTGAACTTACGGCTGTGCTTACTCCCCTTGAGAGCAAGCAACGTATCAGTGAGCGGCAATTATTAACATGGCTAGAGCAATGGCAGCGAATTAACTACAACCCTGAGTCCCTGTCATAAAATATATTGACACTAATTTTTTGTAGTAGTGCGGCTTTGCCGCACTACTACAAAAAATAAACCTTTAATTGACACCAATTTTTTGTGGTGTGGTAACGCTGGACTGCAAAAAATAAGGTATTAACATACTTGATACACCAACTCTCTAAAAACCCCCTCTAACTCCCCCTTGAAAGGGGGAGAATTTAGCTTTCCCCACCTTTCAAGGGGGGACTGAGGGGGGTAAAAATTTACACGGTGTGTCAGGTATATGAATGCCAAAAATAAACCCTTAACGATCGCTTAAAAACATGCTCAGTCTAATCAATCCCATCAGTACAGTTGAATTTTTGCAGAAGACGCAATGGGTCATTGATCCAGTTGGTTATATGGAGTCAGCCGCCAAAGAATATCCCGATATATTTACGGCTAGGATCATTGGCTTTAATAGTTCAATCGTTTTTGTGAACGAGCCACAAGCTATTCAGCAGATTTTGACCAACGATCGCAAACAATTTAGCGCCCCTGGAGAATTGAATGGCATTTTAAGACCGATGGTGGGGGATTACTCTGTCTTTACCTTAGAAGGCGATCGCCACAAAAAACGTAGACAGTTAGTAATGCCAGCCTTTCATGGATCGCGAATGCAAAATTATGGGCAGGTTATTTTTGACTTAACCACCAAAGCAATGAATAGTCTCACACCTCAGCAACCATTCATTGCTAGAGAGGTCATGCAGGATATTTCCTTACAAATTATTTTACAAACGGTATTTGGTTTATATGATGGCGATCGCTGTCAGCAACTTAAAAGGCTGTTGACAGAAATGACCTCTCTATTTACTTCTCCATTAAGCTCATCATTACTCTTCTTACCTTCTTTACAAAAAGATCTGGGCACTTGGAGTCCTTGGGGAAAATTTTTGCGCCAAATGGAAGCGATCGACCAATTAATTTATGCAGAAATAGCAGAGCATCGCGCTCAGCAAGATCCTGATCGCACCGATATTTTATCGATGCTGATATCGGCAATTGATGAAGAAGGCAAAAGCATGACCGATGTAGAGTTACGGGATGAACTACTTGCCCTACTACTGGCGGGACATGAAACTACGGCAACTGCGATGTCTTGGGCTTTATATTGGATACATCGCTTACCAGAAGTCAAAGAAAAGCTATTGCAAGAGCTACAGAGTATCAGCGATCGCCATGATTGGATGAGCATTTTTAAGTTGCCATATCTGACGGCTGTTTGTAATGAGACTTTGCGAATTCATCCTGTAGCGATGTTGACTTTTCCAAGAATGGTAGAAGAACCTGTGGAACTATTGGGGCATAAATTAGATCCTCATACCATCGTGCTTGGCTGTATTTATTTACTACACCATCGCGAAGACTTGTATCCTCAAGCTAACCAATTCCAACCAGAGCGATTTCTCGATCGCCAATTTTCTCCCTATGAGTTTATGCCCTTTGGAGGTGGTGTGCGCCGTTGCGTTGGTGAAGCCCTTGCCCAATTTGAAATGAAGATTGTTCTTGCCACAATTTTGACGAATTACAATTTAGATCTCAGCGATCGCCACAAAGTTAAGCCACAACGCCGAGGTGTGACTCTTGCCCCTGCTGGTGGTATTAAAATGGTTATTAACTCGATCTAGATGTTTAGATGAGCATCGCTTTGCGCTGACATCGAATTGGTACTAGTTCTTTAGGAGAAAATTCAGATGCGACCTTCTCTGTTATGGGGGCTTTCCCTAACCCTGACAATGCTTTCGCTGAGTGCTGCAAATCCTGCGCGATCGCAAACTTCCATGCCACAACCACAGAGAAGTCCTCAGCCCTCACAAACTAATACTGGATTCGATCCCTCGCGGATTTTAGACTTGATCAATTTATTGGGCGGTTCTAGGAATTCTCAGCCTGAGCAACAGGTGGATTTATCTCCTGATATTGCCGAAATTCGTGGACAAATCAGTCGCTTGTATTTTCTTCTAGCAAGACAATATGCCGCCCAAAATCAATTGCCTGAGGCTTGTAATGCGCTCGAAAAGGGATATAACGCTGAGCTAGAAGGTTATCTACGGAAACGATTGCGATCGCGCCAACCTGATAGTAATGACTGTTATGCCTCTGAGGTAAAGCGCATCTCGCAACTGACAGGCAGCCCCACAGCACTCATTTATGTCACCACATCAAAAGGTGGCTTAGAATTAATTGCCATACCACCGTCCAAACCCACTAGACCTGCTGGCTTATTTCCGCGGACTCGGATCGGCACAAAGTCCTTAGAAGAAAAAGTGGGATTGCCATTCTTAGACCAGAGTTTCTTAGTCCAGAGTAATGATAACAATGGAACTCCTGTTCGCAAGGTTGCTTACAATGTGACCACGGAGCAAGTCGATCGCGTCATTTTTGACTTTCGCAATAATCTACAAGATGCCCGATCCTATGATTTTCTACCCCAATCGCAACAACTGTATGACTGGATCATTCGCCCCATCGAACCTGAACTAGAGAAAGCACAGGTCAAAACGATTGTATTTGTGATGAATGGGAATTTGCGCGTAGTTCCCCCTGCTGCCTTTCACGATGGACAACGTTATCTGATCGAGAAATATGCAGTGACATCGATTCCATCATGGCAACTCACACAACCCAATCGCCCCGATCGCACTCTGACTCCGCAGATCTTAGCAATGGGACTCTCAGAATCCGTCGAAGGTTTATCGCCACTACCAGCTACAAAGGTCGAAGTAGAAACCATTGCCTCCAAAGTACTAGTCGGGAAGAATTTCCTCAATCAAGATTTTACAAAGGACAATCTGCGATCGCAATTAAGCAATCAAAAATTTGGAATTGTGCATCTCGCCACCCATGCCAAATTCCTCAGTGAATCCCCACAAAAATCCTTTATCCAATTCTGGGGCGATCGCTTACAAATGAGTCAGATGTCTCAAATGAATCTAGTGACCGATCTCCTCACCCTCAGCGCTTGTGAAACCGCACTAGGACAGAATCTTGGCTTAGCAGGTTTAGCCGTTGATTCGGGTGCAACCAGTGTATTGGCATCTTTATGGGAAGTCAGTGATGCTGGCACTGCCCCCTTAATGATTCGCTTCTATCAGGGCTTACCAACTGCACCAAGTAAAGCGCTCGCTCTTCAAGAAGCCCAATTAGCCTTTTTGCATGGTGAAGTTACGCTCGCCAACAATCAGATTAAAGGCATCAAAGGCTTTCCCAATATCCCCTTTTCCATTGACGCTAGAGGTATTGATCTCAAACATCCTTATTTTTGGTCTTCATTTACTCTAGTCGGAAACTGGTTATAGCAAGCGCCATCAAGAAACAGGCGATCGATTCATTAATAACCAATAAAATCCTAACTGTTCAACCGCTTTGTTAAATTGTTCAAAATCAACGGGCTTCACAATATAGCTATTTACACCTAATTTATAGCTTTCGAGCACATCACGATCCTCTGAAGACGAGGTCAACACCACTATGGGAATCATTTGGGTATGTGGATTAGCTTTTAGCTGTTTTAGGACTTCGAGACCACTGACTTTGGGTAATTTTAAATCTAACAGAATCACCTTAGGCTGATCGCTAATGTGACGATGGGCATAGTCTCCACGACAAAAAAGAAAATCAAGGGCTTCTGCACCATCTTGTAACAACTGAATTTGATTACTAATCCTGCTACGGCGTAAAGCTCGAATTGCTAATTCAGCATCATTAGGGTTATCTTCGACTAACAAAATAAAGACAGGTTGCTCGGAAAATTGTTCAGTCATTGGCTTACAGTTAATGATTAATACAGGTCTCGGCGCGAACCACTGCCAAGCCTAACGATTGGGAATCGTAAAGTAAAAAGTCGCACCTTGATTGATTGCCGCTTCTGCCCAAATATGTCCACCATGACGCTGGACAATACGCTGAACGATCGCTAAGCCAATACCAGTACCTTCAAACTCACGATCAAGGTGCATTCGTTGAAATACGCCAAATAACTTATCGGCATACTGCATATCAAAGCCAGCACCATTATCTCGGATAAAGTACACTATCTCTCCATTAATTGTTTGAGAACCAATTTCAATACGCGCATGATCTGTCTTGCTCGTATATTTGATCGCATTGGACAATAAGTTAATCCAAACTTGGGTCAATAGAGAGATATCTGCTTGACAATCTGGTAAATCTCCAAAGATAAACTCGATCTGCCGCGATGCTATTTCTGGAGCAAAATCACTTAACAACTGTTGAATCAAGTTATTTACAGAAATAGATCGCCGCAACATCTCCTTGCGATTTAAGCGAGATAAGTCAAGGAGATTGTCAATCAATTCCCCCATACGCTTGGCATTGTCGCGCACAACCTTAAGAAATCGATTACCTTCAGTATCTAAGCGATCGCTATAGTCTTCCTGTAACATCCGCGAAAATCCAACAACAGCCCGCAATGGTGCGCGTAGGTCATGGGAAACCGAATAGGAGAAAGATTCTAGTTCTTTGTTAACTGCTTCTAGCTCTGCTGTCCGTTGCATAACCCGATGTTCTAACTCCTCATTAAGTTGATTTAAGGAATGCTCATTTTGGCGAAGACTACTCACAAGCTGACTTTGAAATAGAGCGATGCCTAATTGATTAGCTAGCTGTACAAGAAATTCCGTTTCAAATTCTGTCCAATCACGAGGATGATCGCATTGATGAACGATTAGTAAGCCCCATAGTTGATCTGTCTGTAAAATAGGAACGACGAGATTCGCTTTCACGCCAAATTGCTTGAGAAAATCAGCATGACAGGGTTTAATATCCGAATTATCGATATTATTAATTGCAGTAGATCCTCCTTGCGCATACTTTTCTACACATTCCTCAAAGCAAGGATCAAATATTTCTTGATTAATTAAAGATTGACATGAAGGCACTACAGATTCTGCTGCAACCCGTCCTGTTTTATCGGAGTTAATTTGGTAGATGATCACTCGATCCGCTTTCAAAACCCTTTGAATTTCTGTCACTGTTGTTTGAAGAATCTCTTGCAGTTCAATCGATTGCCGAATTTTAAGAGAGACCTCTGCAAAAATCTGAGTACGCTGATTTTGTTCTTGTAGGGCTTTTTCGGCTAACAGGCGATCGCCTATTTCTGCTTGCAAAGTTTGATTGAGTTGATCTTGTTGTTTTAATAAACGCGCTTTACTAATCGAAATAGCAGCTTGAGTTGAGAGCAAATTAAGCACTTCTAATCGCTCTGGTGTAAATGCGTCAGTGATCAAATTATTTTCCAATAACACAATGGCACTGAGATTTCCTCGATTGATCAAAGGCATACAGAGTAGAGACTTTGATTGATACTGCACAATCCAAGGATCATTCTGAAAATCACCAATTTGGGTAGCGTTATGCAGAACTACTCTCTCATGGGTGCGAATCACATAATTAACTACAGAAAGTGGGATGTAGTAAGTACCATCTATGGAAAGAGTATCCATCGCAATTGACTGCAAAACAACATGCTCATAGCTAATTGTTTTAATTGCCGCAATCGTCCATTGATTTTGATTAGATGAATTTGCGGAAATCGATAAATGCCTAGGCAGTAGCAAGTAACCTGTTTGCGCTCCTGCATTCTCAATTAAAATATTCATCAGGGTTTCTAAAAGCTGATCTAGCTTTATTTCGTTAGCGATCGCCTGCGAAGCTCTCAAAAAAGATCCTAGTTCGAGGGATGCTAAATTATTGGAGGAGGATTGAGTTGCTCGATTAATGTGGTTATTTTGATCAGCTTTGAGATTAGTGGAAAGTATTTCTAGGAGTTCAGGATAGCAACTTTCTAAATGCTTTACCTTAGCGAAGGCTCCCCATTGTAAATAGCCTTGCCTTGCCTCCTGCATATAGGCTTTAGCAATTGTAGTTTTACCATAGCCTAGATAAAACTTGGCAGCTAATTCATTGGCTAAGGCTTCTTCATGAATATACTGATTCTCTTTAGCGAAGGCGATCGCTTGATCATATAAATCCATTGCCTCCATTTTTTGATCCATTACCCGCGCCATTTCCGCACGCACTAGATCGCATCGATGGGCAAAGTTAGTCGGTGCATGTACTGCCCAACTACTCAGCTTGTCAAGATCATTCAAGATTTCTGGATTAGCTATATCTGCCGCAGTTATTTCATCAGTTATTTCAGTATTCGCTAATAACGTTAACGCATGATAGAAATAAAATGCACCAAATTGGATCGCTCCTGTAGCACCACCAATTGCCTGATTCGCAAGTTTCGCGATCGCAAGGGCTTCCTGTGGTGAGGCAAAATGATAACTCAAGATCAACTTTTGGATATAGGCAGTAGCCGTGGAATAGGTATCCCCTGAGGCTAAATGTAACGGCAAACGCTCAATTTCGTTATAAACCTCACCAATTAAAAATTGAGGGTTTTCTGCCTCATCGAGAAAATTTAAGACTGCTTGTTGACCAATTTGATGGAAATTCAGCGCGACCACCTGTTTTAAGTTAGCGATTATTTTTCCATAAATTGCCATATCTTGCTTTAGTGTGAGCAAGTTTTCTCCTGAAAAGTACGCAATTTGACAATGATTAAATAAGCAATAGGCAGCAAATTCTAAATCTCCTGATTCAACTCCCGCTTGATATCCTTCTAATAAAGGCGCAATTGCTTGACGGGCTGGCTCTTTCCAAGGACGAATAAAATGATAAATCAAGTTAAATATTTTTGCTTTGAAGTTATTCGCATGAAGCTTCTGCATCACAGCCAAGGCTATATCGGCGGCTTGATTGCCCTCTTCGATCTTGCCAATCACACATAAAATCAAGCCGTAGGTAGAAAAAGCATAGGCAGTTTCCAAAGTATTCCCAAATTGTAAAGATAGTTCAATCTGCTTGAGTACAATTAATGGGTATAAAGCAGGAAACCCAATGTAAGCAGCAGAGGATATATTGCTTAAAGTATTAATAGCTGACAATTTCTGAGGATTGTCCATTACTGGCAAATGTAGTACATCTTCCGTTTCTGACAACTTTTGAGAAATTAGCTTAAAAGCATTGTCTATGAACTGTTGATCGGGTTGTTGCGGGATCTCTACTCCTAACTGATGCAGTATCTCTAAGCCGATCGCGATCGCTTCAGGCAGTCGATTTCGCGCAATCAAGGATTGAATCTGAACTTCGATTAATTTAATTTGGTCTTGAATCAGAGCAAAATGGGGCTTAGCAACGTCAATGAGTACATCGACCAGCTCAAATCTCCCTGCTAAACAAGCGGCAGTAATCGCTTCTAGATAGATATCCTGTGTAATTTGAGGGTAACGCTCCCAAGCATCCTCAGATAATAGTTGAATCCCCATCTCGCAATACTGCACACTAGACTCATAGGCATAGGATAGACGCGCTTTACGCCCAGCTAAGAGATAAAGTTGCACTAAGTAGTCACGTTCCTGTTGGGTCGTAATTTGGCTACTACCTAATCTAAATTGATTAACAATCCGAAAAATCTGCTCTTCTAGTTTCTCGGATAAATGTTCTGTTTGATCTAGCAATAATTTACCAATTCGATAATGAAAAGCTGACCTATCAGTATCAGAAATCAATGAATAAGCGGCTTGCTGAATGCGATCATGCACAAATTTATAATTGATGATAGGGCAATCGCTCGTTAACTCAATCCCATAGTACAGCGACTGATAGGCATTACTTAGGGGGAGGAGCAGTCCTTCCGCGATCGCATAGATTAGGCATTGAATTGTTGTGATATAGGATAGATCCGACGCAAATACGAGTAGATCGAGATCAAATTCATTACCAATACAAGCCGCAATTTGTAACAAGCGCTGCGTATCAGGATTCAGCTTTTGAATTTTCCCCGCCATCAAACCAACCACATTATCGGTAATTTCCCGTTCCTGTATCTGTGTAATCGACCATTCCCATTGACGGAATTGATAGTTAAATCCAATTAACCTTTCGTCATAGAGAGATTTCAAAAATTCATTCATAAAGAAGGGATTGCCACCTGTCTTTTGGCGAACTAGTTCCGCTAGTGGCAAAGCATCAGTATTTACACAGTGCAAAGTATCCGTAATCAATTGCGTGATATCTGTAAGATTGAGCGTTGACAAAAATAGTTGACAAACCTCACCATTTGCTTTTTGAATATTGTCAATCATCTGCATCATCGGATGTGCAGCATTCACCTCGTTATTCCGATATGCTGCTACCAACATTAGAGATTGTTTTGCATTTGTAGTTGCTAAAATCTGTAACAGTTTTAAAGAGGCACGATCAGCCCATTGCAAATCATCTAAAAAAATTACCAGCGGATGTTCTGATTGGGCAAACACATGAATAAAATTTTGAAAAACACGATTGAATCGATTTTGAGCATCGCTAGCAGATACATA
This sequence comes from Pseudanabaena sp. Chao 1811, assembly GCF_027942295.1. Lineage (NCBI taxonomy): Bacteria > Bacillati > Cyanobacteriota > Cyanophyceae > Pseudanabaenales > Pseudanabaenaceae > Pseudanabaena > Pseudanabaena sp. Chao 1811. The sequence continues at coordinate 4,415,336 of NZ_CP101416.1, read as the reverse complement.
ATTGGATATTTCCGAACTATGCTCTTGTTTAGCAATGATTAACTCTAAATCAGGAATTACTTGAGTAATTAAATAACTATTAGTTCCTAAAGCAGTTATTAGACGCGATCGCCATTGATTTAAACGATCCTCATCTTCAGTAAGTAAGTGTTTAATTAAGCCCTGAAATGCTTGGATAATTGCTAGATAGGGAATATTTCGCTGATATTGGTCAAACTTACCGATGATAAAATGTACATAATTTTGTCCAATCAGCCGATGCACTTCTTTGACTAATCTAGATTTGCCAATACCAGCATATCCAGATATCAAGACTATCTCAGGCAATACTTCAAGGCGATCGCTATTAGGATCATGATTGACATTATTGAGCATAACCTTGGAAAAAGCTGCCAGTAGGCTCGAAATTTCTTTAGATCTGCCATAGAGCTTCTCAGGAATAAGGAATTTATCAGTAATATCCTGTTGTGCTAGATCAAAATGGGCAATTTTTCCCTGTGTCTGTAACTGCTCTAGACATTTCTCCAGATCCGCTTTTACTCCCCATACACTTTGATAGCGTTCTTCGGCATTCTTCGCTAACAGTTTCAGGATGATTTGCGAAAGTATGAATGGGATTTGGGCATTAATTAAATGTGGTGAGATTGGCTCTAGGGCTAAGTGATGATGAATTAACTCTAACGGATCATCAGATGTAAATGGTAAACGTCCAGTTAGCATTTGATAAAAAGTCACACCCATCGAATAAATATCAGTGCGATAATCTAGCGATCGATTCATCCGCCCTGTTTGTTCGGGTGACATATAAGCTAAAGTCCCTTCTAAAATGTCATGATGATTGACAATTAAAGTTTCCTTTGGCAAGGAGGACGCAATCCCAAAATCAATTATTTTTAACTGTTTTGTCTTTGGATTAAAGACGATATTTGATGGATTAATATCTTTATGAATGATATTTGCTACATGGATTTGCCCCACACTCTCACTAATTTGAATAGCTAACTTTAGAGAGTCAATTAGATCGGACTGTTGTGCCGTCAAGAAATGATTTAGAGACTCACCACCAAAGTCTTCTAATATAATTACAAAACTATTTTGATATTGCTTAAAGTCGTATGCACTGATTATGAGATCTGAAGTAAAGCTCTTAGTGATTTCATATTCTTTTTTATATTTTCCTATTGTTTGAATATCGGGAAATTTAGCATTTAACACCTTCAGAACTACACTTAGATTATCTTGTGTACGAACACCTCGATAAACTTGTGAATCCCCTCCATCATGAATTTTATCAATAATTTGGTATTCAGGTATATTTAAAAGCATGATATAAGGTAATTTTTACTGGTTATATGGCAATCCTAATTGGTTTATGGAAGATCGATCTGAAGGATCGGTCTAATACAAACCTAAAAATCTACAAATGATTTAGGACTGCTATATATAGTGTAACCATTACATATCAACCAAAATATGCTCTTTTATCTTTGGTGCAAATTAGACAAAGTGGTACAAATTCATTATAAATCCCTAAAAACAAAGGGAACATAACATGTTCCCTTTGTTTTTAGGGATTTTGGTATGGGGTTTTATCCAAAAATTTCCGCAGGATCAGCAGATTGAACTTTGCGTAGCGATATTGCTCCTGAGATCACACACATAATCATAGTTAAGATCATGACGGGAATAGCTTTATCCCAAATATACAATGGTAACAAGGTGGCATTTTTGGTGAGATTATAAAGTCCAAAAGAGATACCTAGCCCGGGAATAAATCCGAGAATTGATAATACAAATGCTTCCTGAATTACCACTTGAGCGAGGTATAAGTTGTTATAGCCCATTGCCTTGAGTGTGGCATATTCCGCAAGATGATCGGATACATCAGTGTAGAGAATTTGATAGACAATCACAATCCCAACAATGAAGCCCATGACTGTACCAAGACTGAAAATAAATCCGATCGCTGTACTCTTTTGCCAATATCCCTTCTCGAATTCGATATAGCCCTGCATCGTTAAGATACGGGTATCATCGATCGCTGCATCCTGAGATTTTTGCAGATCTTCAACTGTCAAATCTGATTTGGAGATCAGTACTTTATTTTTGTCTTCTTCACGGATCACCTTACCATCCGCACCAATGCTTTCTTTATACAAAATCCGAACTTTTTTGCCGTCGGGTTGTAACTTATCGCGAGGCAAAACAACGGTATCACCATTTTGCTCAAGAATAAAATTTCGCATAGCTTCGTAAGGCGATGCATCAGGTTTCAAATTGATCAAGCCAGCGTTAATCAACCCTGCACGACGGTTATCAAAAATCCTTAGAAAGTTGGTGTCACTGGTAATGAGTGTGCCATCAGCGGCAAAGGATGCACCTAGCTCAAATAAGCCGCCGATGATGAGCTTACGATTGGCGACCTCGCGATTAACTAAATTTTTACAGGTAAAGGCTTCCTCACTGAAAATGGTTTTGAGAGCTAAGGAACCACATTCACTGACAATAGGTCCAAACTCAGCACGGGAAGCGCGATCAAATAGAACCACATCCTCAGTTTTAACACGATTGATATTTGATTCAGCACCAGCCATTTTAAAGACCTTCGCATCAGGATTTGCTCCTAATATCAAAATATTCCGAGTTTGTCCCGCAGGATCTTCTTTGATTTTCCAAGCGGCAAGTCCGATATAAACTGGATTTACGGAATCAACTTCCTTCATCCCTAAGGTTTGATAAAGGCGACGTTGGGAGAAATTTCGCATCCCGACAAGGTTGGTGGACTGCGGACTGATAATTACCAAATCTCCAACGAGATTGCTTTGGAGTCGAATCGCACTGGTAAAGAGAGCATCGCGAAAGCCCAGTTGTAAAAACATCAAGACAACCGCAAAAGTTATCCCTGCGATCGCAACCAGAAGACGACTTTTTTCGTAGGTAAGTTGTAACCAAGCGAGAGGTACAGCAAAAATCATAGATTAAACTTCAACTTTGACTCTAACTTGTAAATTGGTAAGCCCTGAAACTTTTTGACTATCATCAAGCTTGATTTTGATTTCAATGATGCGCGCATCGGTCTTAGCCGCAGGATCAGTACCAAGAACATCATTTTTGGCAATCCGCAAACCAATACTATCCACCTTGCCTGTAATCTCTCCATCAAAGGCTTCACTTTGAATGGTTGCTTTCTGTCCAACTTTAATTTTGCCGATGTCAGTTTCATAGATTTCGGCAACCACATACATCTGTTTTGTGTTGCCAAGATCCATTACTCCATTCGTCTGACTGACAACTTCTCCAGTTTTAGAGTTGATTTTGAGAACTTGTCCATCAATAGGAGCGCGAACTTGAGATAAATCAAGATCAACTTCGGCTTTTTTGACATTTACGATCGCTGTTTGTAATTGAGCTTCAGCAAATTGCACATCCGTAGGGCGAACTTCTCTCACGCTATTTAACAAACCTTGAGACTGCCTCAATTGGAATTGAGCTTGCTGAATTTGCTGCTCTGCTTGCGTAAACTGCCCTTGCAGAGTTTCAACCTTGAGTCGGTAGGTATCTAGCACTGTTTGAGAAATGGCTCCCTCTTTATAAACCTGAAGGAAACGATTGTAATCTCTACCTGCGATTTCTAGTTCAGAGCGAATTCTCGTCGCATTAGCTTCAAGGACTTTGATATTAGCGGCGGCAGACAGCACGTTGCCTTCTTGGGCGATGATGTCACCACTTTTTGCCCCAGCCCGCACTTTGGCAAGATTACGTTCACTTTCTTGGGCTTGACTTTGAGCTTGGAGCAAGGCAGCAACTGAGCGATCGTAGCTATCTAGAACTGCAATTACCTGACCTTGTTTAACCATATCGCCTTCTTTGACCAGCAATTTTACAATGCGAGATGTGCCGAGGGCTGAGGGTGACGCAACTTTGATCACTTCGCCCTGTGGTTCCAATCGACCTAAGGCACTAATGGCTCTGGACTGTTCTTTGTTAGTAGCATTATTGGCAGGTGTAGATGTAGTTGATGATGGGTTATTAGAGCGCCCCAGTACAAACCAAATACTCACGCCTAGTAATGCTAAAGCCAGTGCGATCGCAGGAATTAAGTATTTGTTAGATCGTTTTGGTTCTAGGACATTTTTCATCGTGTTAGGTTGAGTATTTTGGGGAGATGCGGTTGGTGGATTCTCAATATTACCCACCTCTATGGCTGTTTCTGCTTGTTTTCCTGATTGTTCATCTACCTGCATATGCTCCTCATCCTCATTGCTAAAACCTAATCAAAAACTAGCCAATAGTCTACCAAGATATACCAGCTTGTTTATACATCAAGACTCCTACATATAGGCTAGTTTAAGCGATCACATTTTTTGCAGCTATTTATAACCCAAGAGATCACAAAATTTTGTTAATTTTGCTAATTTTGCTACTTCGCAATGTTTTTAACGTCAGTTCGGGCTAAGTTGGCAAATTTTCAAAGCCCAAAAGTAAAAGCCTTGCTTAGCAAGGCTTTTACTTTTGGGCTTTGAGAGAGGGTTTATGTAGCAAACCCTCTCTCAAAGCCCGTTTCAAATTATCTCGAACTCGCGTTTTTTAGTAAAATTTTTAGTTCTGGTTTCATCTCTAAGTGTTATGAGTTTTCAGGCTACTACTAAGTAGCTAGGCATAATTAAAAAATAGAACCAAAAGCTGTGGCGCACGCTATGCGTGCGCCACAGCTTTTAGGGTTTTATTTTTAATTGCGCCCAGCTTACTTAGTAGTGTTTTCCCTACCAGCAGATTCTAGGAAGGCAGAGCCATAATATTACATAGATATAGAGAACTGAAGGAGCGAAGTTAATGTTGTTTCACTCATCCTATTTAATCTTGATCCCTGGAATGATCTTGATGTTTTGGGCGCAACAGCGTGTCAAGGCAACCTACGAAAAATACGCAGATATCCGCTCTAGTCTGGGCATGACAGGTGCACAAGTTGCCCAAACGATCCTGCAACGTATGGGAATCTATGATGTTACGGTTGAGCCAGTTGCAGGTGAACTCACCGATCACTACGATCCCTCAGCCAAAGCTGTGCGATTATCTGAGTCCGTATATGCTTCATCTTCCCTAGCGGCGGCGGCGATCGCTGCCCATGAATGCGGACATGTGTTGCAAGATGTGCGCGGTTATCAATTTATGAATATCCGTGCATCCCTAGTACCAGTGGCAAATATTGGGGCAAACTTTGGACCTTTGCTGGTCATGGCAGGTCTGTTTCTCACTTCTCTTGGAAGTTTGAGTACAGTTTTTATTAATATTGGTATTGCTTTATTTGCAGGAGCAATTCTGTTTCATATTGTCACCTTACCCGTTGAGTTTGATGCTTCTAGACGAGCCTTAAGACTTATTGATGAGTTAGGCATCCTCCAAGGGAATGAAAATATTGGCGCTCGTAAGGTGTTAAGTGCGGCGGCTTGGACCTATGTTGCCACAGCAATTTATGCGGCTCTACAACTTGTCCAACTACTCTTACTTCGAGGCGATCGCTAACCAACTAAATAAAATAGGCGGTGCACCGCACCGCCTATTTAGTGATTAAATCAATCAATTCTGCAAATCCTGCAAATTCTGCCGCCTGCGTGACATATTTGGGAAGATGACGCATTTTATCTTGATAATGCAGGATATTCGCTACACCAACTGAGAGTGGAAAATGATCAGGAGCAAACATCGCTTCATCATTCGGACTATCTCCAACCGTTAGCACTTGATATGGCTCCAACTCTGGATAGAACTTTGCTAATACTTGCTTCAAGCCCGTTGCTTTGTCTTGATTTGCCAGTTTGATATGACATTGCACGGTGCTGTAGGTAAAACCTAAACCCATTTCATGGCATTGCTGAGCGATCGCATTGATGTCATCGTCAGACAAATTATCTACATCAAATGTCCAATCGGTAAGACGAAATTGATTATCCGCAGAGGGTTGTAAATGAGAATAGGTTTTTTGAATCCGATGGAGCGCATTTTCTAATAGAAGACGATGCTGTGATAGATTGGGAATATCGGCAAGGCAATGTTGATAACCATCGGATTGCAAATACAACCCACCATTTTCAGCGATCGCTGCCTCGACAGGCAAATAATTGACCAAAGCACTAACCCAACCTGCCGAGCGTCCTGTCACTAGCAGAAGTTTAATTCCTGCATCTCTTAAACAATGGAGCGTAGCAATAAAATTGGGATTGAATTTACCATTTTCAGTTAGTGTGCCATCTACATCTGACGCAATCAAGCGAATGACAGACAAATCACTTTGATTGATGGGAAGTAAAGGCATAAAGATGATTTGAGAGTGATGATTTGAGGGTTTTGAAACTCATTATGATTCTTGGCAGTGATGGCTAATACAATCACTCGATTGGTAAATTTACTTGCGAAAAGAGAGAAAAAACAATTTGAACTAATTGTCCAACGGCATCGATCACCAATTGTCCAAAATCGGTCAGACTCTGTAAGATATCGATCCCTACATAAACTTTTAAGTAAATTGCTACTAAAATGAGAGAGATAGCAGCGATCGCAAATTTTCCAACTAATTTAGCAAGAAGTTCTAAGATTGCTGAAGTTGCCCAAATCGCAGCCCCAACGGCGACTGCACCAAGAATTAAGCTAAGAGCATTATTGATTTCCATACAAAAATTATAGCGACCTTGCCGCAGTCTGTCCAAAGAGAATTTTCTTGCTTTCTTCGGTAATTGTTGGTTGATTGGCAAAGGGTTTAGCGCGTTCGTAGGCACGAATCACCGCAGGGCGATCGCTTATGCGTTGCAGCCAAGCCTGAAGATTGGGAAAGTCTTCGATATTTTGCTGTTGATGCTTGTGCAGTAATACCCAAGGGTAGGAAGCCATATCAGCGATCGAGTATTCACCAGTGATGTAGTCTTTTCCTTCGAGTTGATGATTGAGGACTCCGTAGAGACGATTGGTTTCCTTGACATACCGATCAATCGCATAGGGAATTTTCTCGGGTGCATATTGTGAGAAATGATGGTTTTGTCCTGCCATTGGTCCTAAACCGCCCATTTGCCAGAATAGCCACTGCATGACGTTAAGGCGATCGCGCAAATCTGTGGGCAAAAATTTTCCTGTTTTCTCGGCGAGATACTGCAAAATTGCTCCCGACTCAAATACAGATATGGCATCTCCAAAATCCGATGGATGGCGATCGATGATGGCGGGCATCCGATTGTTGGGCGAAATATTTAGGAATTCAGGTTTGAACTGGTCGCCAACACGAATATCAATGGGATAAATCTCATACTCTAGTTCTGCTTCTTCCAAGAAGATAGTAATCTTATGCCCGTTGGGAGTTGGCCAATAGTAGAGTTCAATCATTGGTTTAGGTGCTTGGGTAGGCTTGTAAAAGTTCCTCCTATTGTAGTGCAAGCCGAAAATGGTAGAACCCCAAACAAGTTTTTACAAGGGTTGCAAAGCAACCCTTGTAAAAACTTGTTTATTCTGTTTTGAGCGCTTTATACTCTCATTTCAGGACTAGAAATAATAATGGCTTTCAATCCAATTCATCACTTCTTCTTCTGTGCCAAAGTTCGCAGAGTGACCAGTCTTAGGATCGTAAACACACCAGTAGGAATTACCCAAGCGATCAGTTTTTTGCCAAACTTTGGCTTCATCGTTTTGATTAAAAGTTGCTTGGGCGATATTTTGGAAGGCTTTGCCAAGAGCTTCCCAAATGTTAATAGGATTAGGAATAAAAGAGACTCGCATAATTTTGCTATCCCAATTGCGAAGGTTTCACACTTCCTATTGTTATCTTGGAGTTAGAGGATGCGGAAGGTACAAATTCAAACAATTTTACTAGTACAGTTAGCAAAATATTTCACTGTTCTAGTAAAATTAGTGAAAATTGTACTAGGTAATTTGAGGAGCGATCGCTATATACTGCTTTCACTATCTCAGTAGCGCTTGCCCTATGAGAATTCCCTTAAATCGCTCTGCCCAAGAGCCAATCTATCTCCAAATCCGCGATCGCATTAGTCATCTGATTACATCGGGAGCGCTGCAAGCAGGCGAGCAACTACCATCGATCCGTGCTCTCGCTGAAAGTGTGCAGGTAAACAAGTTGACTGTCATCGAAGCCTATAGTGTTCTTGAAGCTGATGGTCTAGTGTCTGCTAAGCAAGGCGCAGGCTACTTTGTGAATAGTGCGATGCTTTCCCCTGAGCGTAGCTCTACGCTTGAAACCGATCAAGAGGTCGTAATTCCTAGTAAGTGGGGTGAGTCATTTTTCGATCAGTATATGGATTCTCTGCAAGCGCAGCTACATCCCGATGTGATTGACTTTACTTCAGGATTTCCACGCCCGTCGGGATTAGAAGATCTGGCTAAAATTGCCCGTAGAGCGATGACTCAGGTAGCAGATGTACTGTTTAGCTATGACTTTCCCCAAGGACAGTTTACCCTTCGCAAACAGGTAGCGCAGATGCTCGCATGGAAATTGGGACTAGAGGCATCGGCAGATAATTTGATTATTACTAATGGCTCTAAACAAGCTCTATCCCTAGCATTTCAGTACTATCTACGTGCAGGAGATTGGGTAATTGTGGAATGTCCGACCTATCATGGCGCGATCGCAATTTTAGAAAAGATGGGCATCAAGGTGATCGGTATTCCCATGCAGAATGATGGCATGAATTTGGAACTGCTCCATCAATATTTGCGTAGTCATCAACCTAAGCTGATCTATACCGTCAGTACCCTGCACAATCCCACAGGAATTACCACATCGCAATCCCATCGCCGCGAGTTAATCTCCCTAGCGGAGAAATATAACTGTCCTATTTTAGAAGACAATGCCTATGAAGGATTGAACTTTGAACCAGCCCCTGCACCTCTCAAGGTTCTAGATCGTAGTGATTTAGTCACCTACATTGGTACATTCTCCAAATCGCTAATGCCGGGGCTAAGAGTCGGCTATATGGTATCGACTGGTAAGCATTATCAAGCTTTAGTGGAACTGAAACTGCTCCATGATTTGCATGTCTCTACTGTGACGCAAGCGATCGCTAGTGAATATATTGCCTCTGGACATTATCGCCGCCATCTCAATCACCTGCGTACCATCAATCATCAAAGACATGATCGAATGCTGCAAGCAATGGAACAACATTTCCCTAGTTCCGTACGCTGGACAGTTCCCAATGGCGGGTTATTTATCTGGGTACAACTTCCCAATCACACACCAATGCAAATTGTCGGACAGGAAGCTGCCGCACAACAGGTACTCATTGGCAGAGGGAAGCTGTTCTTTCCTGATGGGCAAGGCTATCCTGCATTTCGCCTCAATTTCTCCCAATCCCTAGAAGATATCGATCGCGGCATTGCCATATTAGGCAATATCCTCAAACAACATCTGGTATAGATTGAAGGCGCTCTGCGCCTTCAATCTATACCAGATGTAGCGCCCGTTAAGTTGGCAGTACAGAAATATGGGTTTCGTTTATAACGATGCCGAGCTACTTACTAATAATTACTAGCAGTTTTGCGGTGATGGATTGCAGTTAAGCCGTTAGATTGCAACAACTTGCCATTTTCAACGATCGCATAGACTAGCCAGTGGTCGCCACATTCCATTCTTTGCGCGACACGGCATTCCAAATATGCCAAACCATCGGGCAGAATCAGACCACCTTCCGTTGCTTCCACTTGCACATCCGCAAAACGATCTTCGCCGGGGGCAAATTTTTTCATGAAGTGTTTACGAAGTTGTTTACCCTGCTCAAGGATATTCAAGACAAAGCGATCGCCTTCGTACATATAGGACTCGATCGCCCGATCCTTCGCCACAGCAACGGTAAGTCCGGGAGGATTAAAGGTTGCCTGAGATACCCATGAAGCAAGCATAGCCGTGGAAATTTCCCCACGCTTGACCGTCAATACACAGAGGGAACCAACAATGCGACCAACCGCTTGCTCAACTGTACTTCCGGGGTTTAAGGTAGTGCGAACTTTTTTGGATCGCTTCAGGGCTTGAGCAAAATCCGTACCTGTTTCTTCGCAAACTTGTAAAGTAGCTTCGGTAGGGGTGAACTTGATCCGAATTGGCTCAAAGGCAAGGGTATAGCCTGCGTCCTTAAGTTTGCCAGCAATAATATCTACCGCCTCACCACTCCAGCCATAGGAACCAAATACCCCTGCTTGATAGCTTTTAGTGGCTGTCGATAGAACGATGCCGAGGGCAGTTTGGACTTGGGTGGGTAAATGTCCGCCTAAGGTCGGTGAACCAATCAGGAAGCCCGATGATTTTTCGATCGCCGCTTTAATTTCCTCTGGTTCTGCACTTTCGCAGTTAATCAACTCAACGGCAACCCCTGCCTTGGTAATACCCCTTGCTAGAGCATTAGCGATCGTTGTGGTGTTGCCATAGGCGGAGGCAAAGAGCAGGGCTACGGAAATATTTTGTTGCTTTTGATTTTCGCTCCATTGACGATAGAGATTGACCAGCTCATGCAATCCGTAACGCAGCATGGGACCATGACCGGGCGCATAAAAACTAACGGGCATATCCGTGAGCTTATCGAGGGCAGATTCCACCTGACGGACTTGGTTTGCCATTGTGCTATCAAAGTAATAGCGGCGATCGCCTAAGAGTTGACTCCAACCTTCATCAAATACCTGATCGCCACAGACATGAGCGCCAAAAAATTTGTCAGTATATAAAATCTGCGTTTTGGTGTCGTAGGTGCAAAGCTCATCGGGGTGGCGTGGCGTGGAGGTGGGAATAAATTTAAGAACATGCCCTTTACCAAGATCGAGGACTTCTTCACCACGCACAACTTGAATTTTGAGTTTGTCTCCGTAGGTTTCCTCTAGACTCTGACGTAAAGTGATCGCCCCCGGATTTGTACAGACAAAAGTGATGCGATTATTAATTGCTAGTAAAGCCTTAAGGGTTTCAATGCGGTTTTGGTTAACGTGACCGAGAACTACATAACTGATATCGAGAATATTAATTCGCTTGCGCAACTCATCTAGATAAATTTCCGTAAATGTGCCTCCGGGAGGATCGATTAGCGCTTGTAAATTCCCTTGAATTAAGAATGAGTTAGCCGTAGTTCCTTTTTCTAGCGCATATTCGATTTCAAATCTCAGGCGATTCCAACTGCGCGATCGCAGCGCATAGGTTTCATCAGCAATGTAAATTACCTGTACATCGCGGGGTTTAGTTGTAGTCACGATCGCGGTCTCCAAAATTCTAGACTGTTGTTTCTAGTGTACTGACAGTTGGGAACTACCAAGCATTACAAAACCCAATTGTTTCAATAAACCTTATTGATGAAATGTTTTGTGGCGAAGCCACGTCACAAAACATTTGGCTGTCCCTAATCATCACTGCCATAAGTCTTTGCCACAAATCGTTACAGTCTTTGGTCTCCAGATCAGGCAAGATCTACTTCTAAAATCCATCAAAACTGCTTAGGAAAAATCAACCATGTCAACTCAAGATACAGGTTGCTCTATTGCTCCCTATTTCAAGATTCCTGAAGGTAAGCTAGAAGAGTTTAAGTCAATCTGCGATCGCTTTACGGCTCAGACCAAAACCGAACCTAAATGTCTGTATTACGGTTTTAGCTTTTATGAAAATATTGCCCATTGCCGTGAAGCCTATGTAGATGCTGAGGCTCTATTGTTTCATCTACAAAATGTAGATAGCATTTTGCAGGAAGCTCTTCAAGTTGCCGAGCTTTTTCGTTTGGAAATTCATGGATGTGAATCAGAGTTAGCCAAGCTCCGAGAACCATTAGCTCCTTTTAATGCTCAATTTTTTGTCCTCGAATATGGATTTCGCAACTAATTAAAACTATAGCTGTCGCCAAGTGTATCAGGACATAAAACCCAAGAAGAGAAAGGCGGCGCGAAGCGCCGCCTTTCTCTTCTTGGGTTTTGCTTTTGTCCTAACATAAGTGACCGCAGCGATACAGTGCTTTGCACTTTCTCAAAAAACAAGAAATTTTTTAAAAGTGTTGCAAAGCACCACTTTTAAAAAATTTCTTATAGTCCATAAAGATTAAAGATCCTACAATGAGAATTATCTATAAATATTGCTATTCTCATTGGTTCAAAATATTAGTTAAACATACGAGCTAATTTATTAAAAAATCTAGAAGAATCAATCATTAATCTCTGCTTATTCTAGATCTACTAACTAATGTCAATCTTTGCAAAGCTTGATGAACAAATGTAATGCCGAGTAAATTTGATGCTTCCGTAGTAGATATAATTAAAAGGTATCGAAGGCTTCAATATGTTCTATACCAAGGTATAAAGCCTTGATTATAGAACTTAACCAATGAGTTATTAATCAAAAGTTTCTTGATTAAGTTTCTTAATTAATATTTAAGGCTTCAAACTTAATCCCTATTGATACAAGAATTGATCTAATCATTAATTTGGTTAGGGAGTTAAATCATTATGACTAGCTCGACTTTTGCCTCAGAAACATCTAGAAATGTTCCCAAAGAACAAGCATTAGTCCTTTGGTTTGAAGAAGTGGGAATTGCTGATATTCCGCTTGTGGGTGGGAAAAATGCTTCTCTTGGCGAAATGATTCGTCAACTTCAGCCTAAGGGTGTAAATGTTCCCAATGGGTTTGCGACCACTGCCTATGCTTTTCGTCATTTCATTGAAAAAGCTGGACTTGAAGCAAAATTGCGTGAACTCTTTGCCGATCTAGACATTGAGGACATGAATAACCTGCGCGATCGCGGTCGCATGGCACGCGCATTAGTCCTCAGCACGCCATTCCCCGACGATCTGCAAATGGCGATCGCCATGTCTTATAGGAAACTCAGTAGTCTCTATGGTTCCGAAGAAGACTCCGATGTAGCAGTCCGCTCCAGTGCCACCGCCGAAGACTTGCCCGATGCCAGCTTCGCAGGACAACAGGAAACCTACCTCAATGTCTATGGTGCGAATGAAGTTGTCGATGCTTGCCATCGCTGCTTTGCCTCACTCTTCACCGATCGCGCTATTTCCTACCGCACCATCAACGGCTTCGATCATTTTGATATTGCCCTTTCCGTCGGCGTGCAGAAGATGGTACGTTCCGATCTCGCCTCTTCTGGCGTGATGTTTTCCATCGATACCGAAACAGGCTTTAAAAATGCAGCATTAATCACCGCCGCCTACGGTCTAGGTGAGAACGTGGTGCAGGGTGCAGTCAATCCCGATGAGTATTTCGTTTTCAAACCAACTCTCAAACAAGGCTTCCGTCCGATTCTCGAAAAACGCCTCGGTACAAAAGAAATCAAGATGGTCTATGACATTGGCGGCGGTAAGCTGACCAAGAATATTCCTGTTCCCGTTTCCGAACGAGTCAAGTTCGCGATTACCGATGACGAGATTCTCAAACTCGCAGAATGGGCTTGCATCATCGAAGATCACTATTCAGAAGTACGCGGCAAGCTGTCACCGATGGATATTGAATGGGCGAAGGATGGACGTACAGGGGAGTTGTTCATCGTGCAGGCAAGACCTGAAACCGTACAGTCGCAAAAGTCAGGTAACATTCTCAGGAACTACAAGCTGAATGGTTCTAGCAATGTGTTGATTACAGGTCGCGCTGTGGGCGAGATGATCGGTCAAGGCAAGGCGAACGTGATTTTGGAAGTCCATAACATCGAAGATTTCCAAGCAGGTCAAGTGCTAGTCACTAACAAGACTGACCCCGACTGGGAACCAATCATGAAAAAAGCCAGTGCGATCGTCACCAACCAAGGTGGACGCACCTGTCACGCTGCTATCATTGCGCGGGAAATGGGTATTCCTGCGATCGTCGGTTGCGGCAATGCCACAGGTATTCTCAAAACTGGTCAAGAAGTCACGATTTCCTGTGCTGAAGGTGAAGAAGGCAAGGTTTATGAAGGGCTAGTTCCCTTTGAAGTGATCGAGACTTCCCTCGATAATCTACCTAAACTCTCCACCAAGATCTTGATGAACGTGGGCAACCCTGAAGAAGCATTTGGTTTATCTTCCATTCCCTGCGATGGCGTTGGCTTAGCTCGTATGGAATTCATCATCGCTAACCACATCAAGGCACATCCTCTTGCCCTGATGAATTTCGACACCCTTGAAGACAAGGCGGCAAAATGGGAAATCTCGCAACTGACGGCACGCTATGAAAACAAAGCTGATTTCTTTGTAGACAAGTTGGCTCACGGTATCGGCACGATCGCCGCCGCCTTCTATCCCAAACCCGTTGTCGTCAGAATGTCTGACTTCAAGAGCAATGAATACGCCAATCTGCTCGGTGGTCGCGCCTTTGAACCCACCGAAGAAAACCCGATGATCGGCTGGCGTGGTGCATCCCGCTACTACGATCCGAAGTATCGTGAAGCCTACGGTTTGGAATGTCAAGCTCTGAAGCGTGTCCGCGATGACATGGGCTTAACCAACGTGATTCCGATGATTCCTTTCTGTCGCACTCCCGAAGAAGGTCGTAAGGTACTAGCAGAAATGGAAAAACATGGCTTGAAACGTGGCGAAAATGGTTTGGAAGTCTATGTGATGTGCGAAATCCCCAGTAACGTGATCTTGGCGGATGAGTTCTCCCAAGTCTTTGATGGTTTCTCCATTGGTTCTAATGACCTCACACAGTTGACTCTCGGCTTAGATCGTGACTCGTCCCTCGTTGCCCATATCTTTGATGAACGCAATGAAGCGGTTAAGTCAATGGTTCGCACAGTCATTCAGAAGGCTAAGGCAAACCATCGCAAGATTGGTATTTGTGGTCAAGCACCTAGCGATTATCCTGAATTTGCTAAGTTCCTCGTCGAGCAAGGCATTGATTCGATCAGTCTCAATCCTGATTCTGTCTTAAAGACAATGCTCGAACTTGCCAAAATGTAAATAAAAAAGCGGTGCTTAGCGCCGCTTTTTTTGTACTAAAGATAACAAACATAATTGCTTTTGCCCATCCTTCGATGGTGCTGTTAAAGGCGATGATGATCGTAAATTTATCTGAGGCTATACTTCACGCTTGGAGGGAAAAGCAGTTCAAGTTTATCGGGTTTAATTTTAAATAAAGGACCTTTCTCGCTTACACGCTCTTTATTTGTTTTTCCATTACTTGTTTTCTTAATAAGATGATCAAGAGTAATTATTCCCTGTTCTAGCAATAAGTCGAACTGGGACACAATAGGACTACGTGTATGTTCTATTTTTGTAAAACAGAAATACTCAACTTCATTGATTTTAGAGGAATCAGCAGCAATCCAAAAGGTCTCCTTATGCTTCTTTTTGAGTTCATCATGAAGTGTGGCTAATTGCCAAATCGCAAAATCACCAATTTTTAATTCTTGACTACTTTCAACAAGTTGATCTAACTTTTCATCAATTCTTAAAAATAGACCTTGAGAATTAGGCTTCAAAGTACTGACTGTACAGTAAAGCTTGAAATCATCTCCACGTTTATACCCAAACTGATTAAGGATTTCTGCTGAACTTTTGAATTTGCTTAGATTCCAATCTGGAACTTTTGCAAACAATGTTTTACGGTTTCCTCGTTTGTCGCGAAATGATTTCAACTCAATACCTTTATAATCTGGTTCTTGGCGAGAGTTCATGGGGATACCTATCAAACTTTCCAATGTCCTCCCAATTGCTGTATCACCCGTCCCAATAGCTTGAATATGTCCGCGTGCAGCAATTGTTTTAATTTTTAAAAGCAACTCTTGGGCAACCTTGTTGGCATCTTGACTAATGCTACGAATTAGATCTGTCAATGGATTGGTAACATTCAGAATTTGCTCAATGTCAAATTTAGTTAGATTAAAAACGTATAATTCCATCCCAAACTCAAAAATGCCAAGCATATCATTGGGATCGGCATATTTCTTTAGCCCAGAGAACCAGATACGCGGATCGCCTTTTTTCGTGACAGGACGATACAATGAAGTCTGACTAGATATAAATCCATCTTCAGTTGCAATATGAGACTGGATAAGTTTTTTGTATTCTATTCCCTGTCCCTGCGTACCATAATCATGAATACCACGCTCATATAGAAAAAGCCTAAACGGAGCCGTGGCATCCATGATAGACTTTTGCAAGCCTGTAGCTGTAGGCATCAAGAAAGATATCTCGATATTTTCGCTAGTTAAGATTTTGATGTTTTTTTCTTCTAAAGGATTAAATAGTCTCATCAAATTAACTAGCCTGTTTCTCTATATTTTGTAACACCTGACAAGAGCTTATAGTAGATTTCAGGGCTTTCTTGAGAAGTTCAAATATTTTTTTACCCACTGCTTCAGCCATTAATGGGGGTACTGCATTTCCCACTTGGGTATATTGAGGAATCTCAAATCTCCGACGTAGACTACCAGTTGTTTCTTTTGCTCGAAAGATAAAACTATCAGGAAATGACTGTAGCCTAGCCATTTCTCGTACAGACATAGTTCGCGCCTCGTTAGGATGAACAAAATCATCTGGAAGCGATAGAACAGTCGGCGAAGGAGAATCCCATTGTAATGGACGTTGACTATGCTTTTTCGTAGATAGACTCATAATCCTTTCAAATAATTCCTCTATATCTTTTCCCAACACTTTGCCGTCAGGGGCTTTTGCTGGTAGTTTTATTTTAACTATCTCACTTTCAATTAGTTGTTTTCTCTCAAGAACAGATAAAGAGGAATTTGCTGCTAAATTAAAGATTTTTACTGGCACACCATATTTTTGGAATATCTGGTACAACCTAAACCTATCAGCTATATTTTCTGAATGGTTACGCAAACCATTATTTTCTAGTTTGTTTAATTGTATAGATTTAAGGATATGCGCGGGCATCCAACTAAAATCTTCACGCATTAGCCTTGCATAACTACCACTGGGAGAATTGTAACGTTTATCTTTGGCTGAAAAAGCATATTCACTACCTTTTAAATCCCACAATGCATCGCGAACAGTAAGAGTTTTTTTACAAGTAGTCACTGGGGCTAAAGTTGGGCGCTTATATCCAATCACTGGCGGTTCAATATCAAAAGCCGACTTCCAAAAACCATCCCACATTTCAGGGTTAAGTTTGTCTGCAATATCAGAGCGAATACCCAAGATCATGACACGAGGTCTATACTGCGGAACACCAAAATGCATAGCATTTACTTCAATAAGCTGAGTAACATAACCTGGCCACAATTCACGCAAAGCCGAGTTAATCTGCTCGATTGGAGCTTTTTCACCATGTTTATTAAAATTTTGCTTTATACCCAAAACATTTTCAATCAATACTGCTTTAGGGTGGAGCCTCTCAACCATTTCTAAAAATTGCCAAGGCAACTGATTGCGTAAATCTTTTGGATTTCTTTTCCCTGCCATTGAGAACCCTTGACATGGTGGACCGCCTGCGATTAGGTCAACACCCTCGCTTTCAAGGTTCTCCATTATATTTATATTTTCAAGAACCGCGCTAACTTCATTAACAATTAACTTACGACGAAATTGTTCATCAATAGTTAGGTTGTTGTATGCAATCCACTCATCTTGCAACTTTATTCGACTTATGAAATTATGATAAAATGTTTCGGCAGCCATAGGGGACTTTTCAACTGCCAACAACAGTTTAAAACCTGCTTTCTCAAGCCCTAGTGAGAGACCGCCACATCCAGCGAATAAATCAATATATTTCATCCTCTAATACTACATCAAACCTACAATTAGTATAAACAGGAAAAAATATCCGTTACCTATTTTTTGTATATCTGAGATCTTGCAGCATTCGTGAAAGAGTCAAGTGGGAATGGGTTTGAGAATAATTTCAAAGCCATGACGAGCAGCAATATCGGCACTAATTTGAAGATACCTGAGAAGTTTCAACCAAAGGACAGAAGGGAATAAAACAGAAAGGGTTAAATCACAGGTAGCTTTCCAGTCCAAGATGGGAGGAAACGACCATTGATCAATCCAATGAGCCAAAAGATAAGAAAGCAGAGAGAGGATAAGCCAACGATAAACGCCAAGTTTTGTAGATTGCCCAAAACAATGCAAACCAAAGCGATGTTTGATGGTTTTGAAGAATCCCTCAATCGCCCAACGCTTACGACCTAACATCACCAGATAAGCGCCAGAATAAGGATGAGAAGAGACCACAAAGCGTAACTCCCGTTTACTATCGGCTCTTTTGAGCCAGAACCAAGAGATCGTCAAAGGCGTACTTAGCCCTTCCAGTAAAATTAGTTGTCCACGTTTGCCATGGGGATAAAGTTGTTTGACGGTACGTCCATCTTGAAGTTTACGATTGTTGCGGACACCGACAACGATGCGCCAAGACTTGGCGCGGACAGCATTGAAAAACTTCACCGTACTAAACTCAGTATCAGCAAGGACAATCACAGTCTTGCCTTGGGTTAGTTGCTTGGGTACTGTCCCCAATAACTTACAAGCTAAGTCAGAGGGACTGGAGTATCCTTTGCCGCGCCATACTCTAAAACTCCATGGTACGCGCCACTCTCCATAGACCAGATACAGTACAACCAGATGTAGTCCTCGCTTTCCGTTGAGGATTCTCACCCATGGGTCTGGTTCGTTTGGGGTGGGATTGCTCAAATGTAAAAACTTGCCGCTTTTTTCTAAGGTGGTCAGGTCTATCAGTATCTTTAATGGCACTCTCTTCGATGGGCGATGCTTGGCGATTTGCCCCAAAATTGACAGCCTTGTTGCTCGAATTAGTCCTCTTGTTGACCAGTTATAGTGATTGAGAAATCGGCTTAATGCACTCGCTGATTTTACCTGTGTATGTTCTGGATAGGGATGCCCTTGCGCTTCCAGAAATAGCCCTAATATTGCATTCAGACTTGCTTTTTGATACACACTTGGCATCAGACAAATTAGGCTATACACTAAACCTTGGGCGTGCTTAACGATGCTTTCCATAATCGTTATTTAATTTACTACTACGCCCTTTTTTTCACATCTTTACTCTCTTTGCAACCCCTTTCCAGAATGGTGCAAGTTCTCAGATATCGCAATTTGATGTAGATAAATAGGCGATCACATTTATGGGTAGTGAGGGGCGATCGCTGTTTGATGTGGAGGAATAGGCGAACGGGTTTTGTGCGTGATGAGGGGCGATCGCTGTTTGATGTAGTGGGAAATGGGCGTTCGGGTTTGTGGGGGGTGAGAGTGCGATCGCTGTTTGATGTGGGGAAATGGCGATCGGGTTTTGGTGAAGAGAGGCGATCGCTGTTTGATGGTTGAATAGGCAATTAGGATTGCTGAAAGTCAACATTTTCATAGATAAGTGACAGTGGAAGACTAATATCTATGCTCGTTAATTGAACTTCAGGATCGTTAACGGTTAAATCAGAACTATTGATTGTTAGATATTCCCAAACCTCTGTACGCTCGCTACGACGATAGAACTCAATACTCGGAGAATCTGAATTGATGAGCATATATTCTTGTAATGAATCGATCTTTAGATAGTTGCGTAACTTAATCCCGCGATCGCGACTTTCTGTAGCAGGGGATAAGACTTCAGCAATTAAACAAGGATATTGTAAAAATTCCCTAGCGTTGCGATCGCGAGAATCGCAACTAACAACCACATCAGGAAAGTAATAAACATTGCTCGGAATGGTCATGAGTTTCGCATCACCACCAAGGATACGACAACCTTTACCACGTAAATGACTTCGGAGCAATACAATTAAATTAAGGGCAATTTCATTGTTTTCAAGCTTTCCACCTGTTACCTCAATAACCTCTCCATACTCATACTCATACCTACCTTCTTGTGTTACTTCCCACTCTAGATATTCTGTAGGTGATAGGCTAGGCGATAAAGTAGCAGAAATCATACATTTTGCCCACAAATTTTATGTTCATTATAATCAGAAATAGTGTTTGGCGATCGCTGTTTTGTGTTGAGGGAATAGGCGATCAATTTAGACAATATCTAACGCTTGAGGCGATTGATTTCAGCTTGGAGTTCATCAATTTGGCGCTTTAGACGTTCAGCTTCAGTTTCATTCTTATCTTCCTTTGGAGATTGTGAAACATCGACCGCACCAGTCGTATCACCACGCTTGTAATTACCAGACTTCAGATTACGATACTCTTCCGAATCTGCCCACTCACGGATATAGTGCACCCTCTCGACGGGGAATGGATGACTAAGCATTGAGCCAGCCCCAAAACCGTTATAGAGCATGAACTTATAGATCTGATTGAGATTGTCTTTATCTAGTTCTTGATAGGCATCGGATTGGCGGATAAATTCGGGCAAACTCAACTCATGGGCAAAAGCAGAACTTCCACCCGATAGCTTCATCATTGTCGAGAGAACTGTATCTAACTCATCAGTAACTAATAATGCAGCGCGATCGCTTGATAGTTCTGCCTTACGTCGCCATTCAAAGAAAGCGTAAATTAAACCACTGCTGACCAAACCACCCAAGCCAAAAGTCATCTCACTCAGGGTCGAAACAATGCTCATCACCCACATTGCCATCTGAATAAGCGTAGTGTGACCACATTTGATATGTCCCAGTTCATGGGCAAGCACAGACCGAATTTCTTCTTCAGTTAATAGATCGAGCAGTCCCGAATTAATCACAATGTAGGGATGATCTTTACCGAGAGCATAACTATTAGCCACAGGATTTTGGGAAACAAAGAGAACTGGCTCTGGTTGGACATCGAGGTCAGCGACGCATTCTCTAAAAATGCGATGAATAGTGGCATATTGCCGATGACTAACTTGAATACTATTGCCAATGTGGTAAATCGTCTGTGGACGCTCATACATGAACTCGACAAATTTACCCGCTACTAGGTCAAACCCCGGTACACTACGGAGTGCTTGTTCGGCTTGGCGATCGAGGGGATGCCGAAATGCTTCGCTAGAAATTCCTGTATAACGTGGCATATTTTTGTCCGTTCGTGGTGATATTCGCGATTTACTTCATTCTATCGCAAAGATTAATGGAGTATGTCGCCGCCCATTGACTCTAGATTTTTATTTAAAGGTAACATTAAGCCTATGGCGCAGGTTGCATGTGTCCCATAGGCTTTGCGCTATTTTGTAATTGTACCCAAACACCTTAGTTATGAAGGTTTAGGAAAGCGGCGTAAGAGTACTACAGTCCACCAGATCGTAAATATGACAAAGGCAGCTAACAAAACCAAAGGGGCAGGGAGGTTCAGCTCTTTGATTGGACTGAGATTGGCGATAAAGGTCAAATGAAAGATGATCACCATTAACAACATCGTGGCAACGCCAAGCCAAGAGAAATGCACATTGAGAAACTGTAAAGACTCTTCTCGGCGATCGCCTGATAGCCAATATTCGCGATGGGGCAAATTAATTACGGAAGTTGGTAAATATTTAAAAACTAAAGGCAGTAATACTGTAAAAGAACTAGTAAGTGCCAAGGATACAAAATAGACAATAAAGTAAACGAGTTTTGAGGATGTGCCATTGACCTTACCCGCTGCATCAAAGTGTGAACCGACAACATCTGGCAGTAATGGATAGAAGTAGACACTTTGCGCGATCGCTAAACCAAACAAAAACAGAACGATATACAACGGTAGTTTCATCGCTGTATGCTCCTTAGCCTTAAGAATATTGCCTAATTATCGAGGCGAACTTAGGTTAGAAATAATTTTGCAGGTAATTTTTTAAAATCTTTAACTCAAACCTAATTTAACGTGAGTTCGATAACGTCATTTGTGCGGCGCTTCGCGCCGCACAAATGACGTTAATTTAAAACTAAAACCTAAACAGCACCAACCTGTACTTCATATAAGTGTTGTGCTACCCACTACGTGGGTAGCACAACACTATCGGTTTGGTTACTAACTATGCTGTTAAATACCGAATAAATACCGAGAAAATGTAGTGTAGGCATTGCGCTACATTTGGATTGATGTAACAAAAATCCATCCGTAGGATACGTTATACCCTTTGGAAGGCTAAAGTATAAATAGATATTTATATGGAGTTAAATAGAGTGTCACCAACTGAACTCGCCCCAATGTCTGTTCACGGAATATCAGTATTAGATGAAAATTTAGACCAAATTAAAACTAGTGATCTGCATGTGGTCGAAACCTGTCCACTGCTAGCACCTGTGGAAATCAAAACCGAATTGCCAATTACCCCCGCGATCGCTAAGGTAGTTTGTAATGCTAGAGCGAGAATTCGTAATATTTTAAATGGTAGCGATCGCCGTTTGTTAGTGGTGGTTGGTCCCTGCTCGATTCATGATGTTAAGGCAGCTAAGGAATATGCCGAAAAATTAGCAAAATTCCGCGATGAGGTCAGCGATGCCCTCGAAATCGTGATGCGTGTCTATTTTGAAAAACCTCGCACCACTATCGGTTGGAAAGGTTTAATCAATGACCCACATCTTAATGGGACATTTGACATTAATTATGGTCTCCGTATGGCGCGGCAGCTACTACTAGACGTAGCGAAATTGGGCTTGCCTAGTGCCACCGAATTGCTCGATCCGATTGTGCCGCAATACCTTGCCGATCTGATCTCTTGGACAGCAATCGGTGCGCGTACTACCGAAAGCCAAACCCATCGCGAAATGTCATCGGGGCTATCGATGCCCGTTGGTTTCAAAAATGGGACTGATGGCAGCATTGATGTTGCCATTAATGCGATGCTTTCGGCACGTCAGCCCCACCGTTTTCTCGGTGTTAGCAATGAGGGTAGATCGAGTATTGTCACCACGACGGGCAATCCCGATGGTCATATTGTGTTGCGCGGTGGTAAGCAAGGTCCTAACTATGACAAGGCTCATGTGGAAGCGATCGCCAATCGTTTACGCGATCGCAATCTACTGCCCTACATGATGGTCGATTGCAGCCATGACAATAGCGGTCAAGATTACAAAAATCAACCGATTGTGTTGCAAGATATCGCCGATCAAGTGCGTAATGGTTCCGAAAATATCGTCGGCATTATGCTCGAAAGCCATCTCAATCGTGGCAAGCAACCTTTCCCCAAAGACTTGTCTAAATTAGAGTACGGCAAGAGCATTACCGATGGCTGCATCAATTTTGAGCAGACAGTTGAGACATTAACCGAGCTGGCTAATGCAGTGAGATCAGGCCGCTTCCAATAAAAAACATTGGGCGCTTTTTTATTGAAAGCGCCCAATGTATGAGAAGAGAATGGCGGCGCTTTGCGCCGCCATTCTCTTCTCAAGCGACAATAGCCATATTAGCGAACTAGACCTAATGGACAGCGCTCAGGTTTACGAAACTCCCATTTTATCGCTCCACCTTCTTCTATTATTGGTAGAGGCAGGTCTTCAAGAATTGGCGACAGGCGAATTACAAAGTCGGTATAATGCAAAGAATATGCCTCTTCATAATATTTTTTGCGGCGCTCAGGATCTTCTTCAATTTCACAACCAATCCATGCAGGAATGGGGGTATTAGGACGAGTTCTCTCAAAATATGACTTTAATGCTTCTGGCTCTATACCTTCGCTTATAGGAAATAGATTGGAACCTGTAATTTGATCCCATGCGGTGGTGATATCACTAGGAGGATAGGAATAGACTTCCACTTGATACTCACTGGGTGGAACTGAGACATAGCATTGTAAACAATCATTATCAGCGATCGCGCTTGCTTCTGGGATCTCATCAAAATCATCATCCCCAAGCACCCCAGAAACTACCATCTGTCCGCAGGACAAATCCAGCCGCCAACGCACTCTAGCAACCCATTCATCCCGTTCTTGTTCGTTAAGGTCGCCCATCACAACGCGAACATTGTAGCCATCGTCTTGATAGAGATCCATCGCCAAAAAAGCTTTCCTTTCAAAGATTGCTTCTTGCAATTTGAGGTTGTCATGATTCCAAATTAAGTTGCAAAATCCCTCATAATCTTGGCTCACAAAATCCCTTGCACCAACCCAAATCATGCAGCCAGCTTCCCAAAATCCAAACTCAATGCGATCGCCTAAAGCCATAGGTTCAGCCATAAAGCACCTCTTTGTTAAAGAAATCACTCTTGGAGCAATTTTTTAAAATTATAAAACGGGAGGACTGCTAAGTAGTTAAATCCAGAGTCTTTGCCTCACGCATTGCGTGAGGCAAAGACTCTGGATTTATAATGAAAATATCTCGATCTAAAAACTTCACCTATGGCAGACAAGACACAACGTATTTATATTCCGCCCGAAGTCAGAAAATATGTGTTTGATCGCAACACTTATCAATGCCAAAGCTGCCATAAAACTGACCTTACCGCCAAAACCCTACAAGTTGACCATATTATTCCCCTAGCCCAAGGTGGAACCAATGATTTCAGCAATCTTCAAACTCTTTGCGCTAAGTGTAATCGCACCAAGAGCGGCAAAATCGATCCGCGATTTCGGAGATTATTCAGTGACTAACTATTTTAGTTTTGTGTTTAATTTTGTGGCGCGGCGATGCCACAAAATTAAATCGCAGCATCCTAGGTAGTGATTTTTGATTAACTTGATAGGCGATCGCTATAAAATTATGGTTCCCTATGATTTCGTAGTTTGTAGAGATACCTGTGAACCCTGCTAGAACAATTTGTCTTGGCTTTTTTACTGTCATATCCCTAGGTGCATTTTTATTAATGCTGCCCATATCCTCTAGTAATGGCACATGGACAGATCCCATCACCGCTTTATTTACCGCAACTTCGGCTGTATGCGTCACAGGACTTTCAGTCGTTGATGTCGGCAAATTTTATTCCTTCTGGGGACAGCTATTTCTAACCTTACTAGTCCAAGTAGGCGGATTAGGATATATGACCGCCACCTCGATTTTGATGTTACTCATTGGTCGCAGATTTAGCCTTCGCGACAAAATCACCTTGCAGCAGTCCCTAGACACTCGCGGCATTCGCGGCGGTCTACAACTAGTGAAGTCGATTATTGCCGTGACTATTCTCTTTGAACTAACAGGAGTGTTTGCAATGCTCCCGATTTTTAGTCAACAGATGAGCTTTACAGAAAGTCTTTGGCAATCAATTTTTCTGAGCGTTAATGCTTTTAATAACGCTGGATTTAGCCTATTTACCGATAACTTAATGGGTTATGTCAAAACCCCAATGATAAGTATCATTATTGGGCTATTGATCATCTTTGGTGGCATTGGCTATCAAGTCATCTTGGAGGGTTATCTATGGCTAAGAACAAAATTTTCGCGCAGTCGTGATTACATATCCTTAAGTTTGACCTTTTGCGTAGCTACTAGCACGACGATCGCTCTTTTATTATTTGGCACGATCGCGATTTGGGTCACGGAATTCCAGAACAATGACACCCTTGGCAATTTGTCTCTATTTGATCAAATTGTGGCGGCATGGTTTCAGTCCGTCAGCACCCGTACCGCAGGATTTAACACCATCGATAATGGTAAAATGACCATAACTGCGATGTTTATCTCGATCGCCTTGATGTTCATTGGTGCAAGTCCTGGAAGTACAGGGGGGGGCATCAAGACCACTACTGCTCGCATCCTAGCAAGCTGCACAAGAGCGGCTTTACAAGGTCGCGATCAGGTAAATCTCTATAAACTCCAAGTCCCCAATGGATTGATTTTAAAAGCTGTAGGGGTAGCAGTGGGTTCGCTATTTACGGTGATCTGCTCCACGGGCTTGTTATCCATCACCGATCGCAATATGAGTTTTATCAGTATCCTATTTGAG
This sequence comes from Pseudanabaena sp. Chao 1811, assembly GCF_027942295.1. Taxonomy (NCBI): domain Bacteria; kingdom Bacillati; phylum Cyanobacteriota; class Cyanophyceae; order Pseudanabaenales; family Pseudanabaenaceae; genus Pseudanabaena; species Pseudanabaena sp. Chao 1811. The sequence goes on along the minus strand of NZ_CP101416.1, from coordinate 4,389,638 downwards.
GCAACTTCAGCCTTCGGCACAGTAGGTTTATCTACAGGGATCACAGGCTCATTATCCACCGCAGGACGGTTAGTGATCATTGCCACTATGTATATCGGACGGGTAGGAATACTACTACTGATGGCAGCGATATTTACCGATACCAAACCTAGTTTGATTAAATATCCTCAAGAATCAATGCTCGTTGGATAATTATAGAAAAGTGGCTACAGCCATTGGATGACAAAATTTTACGGTTCAGATGGAAAGCGCTTTACACTTACCACTCGAACCTTTTGATAAACTCTTAAATCAATGTGAGTTTGATACAGTCATTTGCGCCCTGCTTTATAGTACGCAAATGACTGTATCGAACAGATGCTAAAGCAGTTAATACTTAGGAACTTCAGGGAAATTTTGTGGATATCTCTTCTTTAAGCTTTTTTCGTAGTCTCCGCCATGAAAACAAGCAATTTGCAGTCATTGGCTTAGGACGTTTTGGTCGCTCCGTATGCTCCACCCTTGATCGACTGGGATACGAAGTCTTAGCAGCAGATAAAGATGAAGAAAGCGTCAATTATGTAAGAGCGAACAATCTAGCCGCCCATTGCCTGCAACTAGATTCCACCAATCCCCTTGCCCTCAAAGAATCGGGTATTCTCGAAATTGATACCGTAATTGTAGCGATCGGTAACTTTTTAGAAGAGAGCATTGTCACTACTTTGAATGTCAAAGAAGCAGGGGTTAAGCATGTTGTGGCAAAGGCTTCCTCGGAGATACATGGCACGTTGCTCACCAAGGTTGGCGCAGATTTGGTTGTTTATCCTGAAGCAGAAATGGGGCGTGCCTTGGCGCGATCGCTAACTCAGCGTGGCATTTTAGAACGCTTTGAGCTAGATCCCGACAATAGCATTGTGGAAGTAATGGTTCCTGAAGAGTTTGATGGTAAAACGATCCTAGAACTCAAGCTGCGTGGTCACTATGGCGTAAACGTGATTGCGGTCAGCCATGATCAAAAGTTTGAAATTAACCCTGATCCTAATCAAAAGTTAGTGAAAGGCTCAGCGATCGTTGTCATCGGCAGTAATAAAAATATTAGTCGTCTACCCATTTCCTGCGACCTATTTAATTCCGACGGTAGTGCCGTCACAACGCAGTTACCCCTACACCAATCTTCTGAGGTAAAACTCAAATAAAACAAATGCTGCAAAGTAACACTTCTATAGCAATGTAAGGTTTGCTTAGGAGATAAAAAACAAATAAGTGAAGGCGGCACTTAGTGCCGCCTTCACTTATTTGTTTTTTGATTTGTCCTAGCTATCTCTTAGCTGCGTTTCTAGAGCTTACTTATTATGGACATTATGTGCTATTAATTACGCAAAAATCCAGAACAGCATGACTACTAACCTTATAAAACCAATAGAGCCAATAGCAGACAACTTTTGGAGCGAATATAACATTCGCCTAGAACCTTGGAGTATTGGCTATGATGCACCTGTCAGCATCAATCCCGAAGAGATTCCTACTAATGACAAGGTAAATACAGAATTTGAAGTTGGCAATGGTGAATGGCAACCCATGCGTCCCGAGATCGCCCCAGAGCTTCCCCATCAAATTCTATTTATCGATGGACGCTTGCGAATTGATGCGAACTTTCTTGGGCGGCGGGATGATGAGATCTTGTATGGAGCCTTCGCTACCATCTCCGTCGGTGCAGTGCTAGTAGATCGCACCATCAGTAGAGCCAAATGTGTAGCTACAGAAGTAACGCGAATTATTGCCCTTGGGGGAAACTTAACACCTCCTCCAACATCAATCCCCTGTCCGATGAGTGGTAGAGGCAACTTAAGATACGATCGCTGTCTGACTAGCAGTAATAATCAACCCGACACCCCTTCGCAATTGGTTCAAGGAGAAATGCTCGATGAAGAGCTGCGAATTGCCAATGCTCTATCTGTAAATAAAGAACTAATCAAAGACAATACCTTAATCGTCCGTGATGGACCACTGCTCTATCGGGTTTATCAAACCCCCTTCGATACCATTGGCTATGTCAAAACGATGGGGAAGGCATATCTCAAGGGCGAAAATGCTCAAGTCTTGCGATCGCTTAAAGTGGGAGAACGCACGCCGATCTTTCGGATTTCCAATAGCAATGGCTCCAACCTGAGTTGGTATTTGCGATCGGGCAGTAAAGACTTGAATTATAAAAAACTGGGCTATCACGATTTACATGGCATCATTCGCATCGATCTCGATGGGGCAATTCCCCTTGAACGCGCCAAAGCGATCGCAGATCAAAGTACTTATTTAATTCCGCAATATGCCTCCCATCCTACTCGTGATCCTCGTGCGCCGCAGAATTTAACCCCTGTGGGAGCCTTAGAAAAAGAACTAGGGAGACGTATGGGCAGTCGCGAATTAATTTCCCGTCGTTTACGTGATTTTCTTGCCGATTCCACCTACAATCCTGTCGAGTAATTGCTTTGCCCAATCCCCGTCTTAACACTTTTATAACCCCTTGGGGTTTACCATAGAAAAACACCAAGACTGACCTTCAGCCAATTATTGAAATGTTTCAAAATCGCAAAAAGTTTAGAGCGATCAACCTTGCTTTCGTTACTATTTTTGGACTGCTCCTTGATCTATCAGAGATTGCTTTAATATCTCCAGATGTGAAAAAGGCTCAGGCTCAGGGCGGCATTCAAGTACGGACAGATCAATGGCTACAGGTTGAACAAGTCTCAGGCAATGTCACCTATCGCAATTTGTACAACTATACTAACCGTGCGGCACGAGTTGGCGATCGCTTACAGGTAGCCAGTGACGAAATTTCTACAGGCGCAAATAGTTCCGCAGTTTTAAGCGTAGATACAGCCGTAGGTTCGATCTATATCGCTGAAAATACCACTCTGCGGATTAATTCGTTTCGAGTTGCCGCCGATAATGGTCGCATCACGAATTTGATTGTCCCCCGTGGCAAGGCAAGACTCCAAATTCGCAAATTTACTAACCGTGGCTCTCAGCTTAATATTCAAACCCCTGCGGGCATCAGTGGAGTGCGGGGAACGCAGTATATTGTGATTGCTAGGTCTAACGGTAACATGATAGTTACTACCCTCGAAGGCAGGGTCGCAACTACTGCTCAAAAGCGGACAGAAATGGTAAATGGCGGATTTGAGAATTTGACAGTTATGGGTGAACCGCCATCTCCTGCTGTACCAATTAAGAATGATGCTAGTTTCAGCTATGTAATCAACAGGCAGGCTTCAGGATCTGGACGTTCTATTTTATTCATAGGTTACACTAATCCTTTCAATACAGTTAAAGTAGATGGGCGCGATCAACCTTTAGATCGCAATGGTAATTTTTCTATCCAATTTCCAGCACCTTCAAATCTCAAAGTGAATGTCAAGGTGGAAACCCCTCAGGGAAAAGTACAGGTCTATGAGATTCCAATTCTCTGAGTTTATTTCGCAACTATGGGCAAACCGCCATATCGGTCGAAGGCGATCGCGTTTAATTAACCTAATCTGGCGGGCGTTACCCACCCTATTTGCGATCGTCATCATTCTTCCCATTGTTCATTTTGGGATACTCCAATCAATCGAATTCTGGGCTTACAACAGTTTTAGTAACTGGCGGGGAGATCGTCCTTGGGATGCTCGGGTTGTAATTGTTGCCATTGACGATGCGAGTATCAGTAAAATTGGTAGATTTCCTTGGAACCGTGATCTTTATAGGGAGCTTTTGCAAAAACTTAGCCGCACCGAAGCAAATGTGATTGGCTTTGATATTCTATGGTCTGAGTCGAGTCCCGCCGATAAACCATTAGCTGAAGCCATCGAGCAGCATCAAAGGGTCGTACTAGCTATGGCTTGGGATAAGTCTGGACAAGTCCTCTTACCGACTAAAGATCTGGGTAATGCAGGTGTGGCGTTTGGACATATTCTCAAACGTGAAGATGCCGATGGCATTGTCCGTCAAGTGGATTTACAAGTTCAAGATATTCCATCCTTAGGCGTAGCCATGCTCCAGACCTATGACCTGACTACTGCGGCGATATCCCCATTACCCGATTTGAGTCAGCCTCTATGGATGAACTGGACAAAGCACAGTCAAAATATGCCGCAGTTATCATTTGTTGATGTCATCGATGGCAAAATTCCTGCGTCTTCCTTTCGCAACAAAATTGTCCTAGTCGGTGTCACTGCATCGGGAATCGATAGCTTATCAACTCCCCTCGATCGCAATCCACCAGCGAGTGGAGTGCATTTACATGCAATGGTAATCCAAAACCTACTGCAACGGAATTCACTGACGATCGCCAAGGATCAAGATGTCTGGAGTATCGCTCTATTGGTGAGTCTATCGATCAGTTTACTCTTGCCAAGACACATCTTTGGGTTAGGCTGCATTAGTGCTTTTAGCATAGCTGGACTATGGTTTGCGATCGCGTTTCTTGCCTTTAGCTTGAACTATTGGATGGCGATCGCGATGCCAATTTTGTTATTTCTGTTTACAGGTGGGGCAATCAGCCTACAAGAGCGTTGGCAAATTCAGCGATCGCTGAGAATAGCTGATGCGCAAATCTTGTACGATGCCACCCATGACCGTTTGACAGGACTATTTAATCGCGCACTCATCGAAGATAGATTAAATGATTTGCTTTATCCCCAAGATTTATCTTCCCAATCCATTAATAACTCCAGTCGTTTAATAGCTATTCTCTGGATTAATCTCGATCGGTTTAAAAATATCAATGATATTTTTGGACATCCCATCGGCAATTTGCTACTAGTCGAAGTCGGAAAATGTTTGCGAAGTTGTGTACCACTTACGGCTTCCATCGCTCGTTTTGGGGGAGCAGAGTTTGTCATCTTACTAGAAAATGTAGCAAATGAGCAGTCAGTCCTAGATACCGCCGATCGCATTCAAAAAAGGCTCCAAGAAACATTTTTGGTTCAAGGCAATGAAATTGCGATCGCTGCCAATATTGGGATCAAGTTCCATCACATTGATCATTTCACCCAGCAAATAGTCGATCAGAACCCTCCTGAATTAGTATCTCCTGAAACCATCCTCAGAGATGCCGATACAGCCATGTACTATGCCAAAAAACTAGGCAATTCCTATAGCAAAGTATTTGAGGTTGCCATGCGTGAGCGTGTGCTTGAGCGACTCCAACTCGAAAAGGATTTGCGCCAAGCTGTAGCGATCGCCCAATCTCCCCACAATCAAGATCCCCACAATCAAGATCATCAAGAATTTCTAATCTACTATCAACCCATTGTCTCCCTTCGCAATATGCAGATTGTGGGATTGGAAGCTCTCATTCGCTGGCGACATCCCAAACGGGGCTTAATTTCTCCCAATTACTTCATCCCCCTTGCTGAAGAAACAGGGCTGATCATTCCCATTGGTGATTGGATCATGCGCCAAGCTTGTTACCAGCTTAAATCTTGGCATCAACGCTTTGCTAAAGCAAAAGATATCACCATCAGTGTCAACCTTTCGCCGAAGCAACTTGCCCAAGATGACGTACTTGAGAAGTGCCTCAATGTTCTCCAACAAACTGATCTAGAGCCGAAGTATCTGAAAATAGAACTAACTGAAAGTTCAATTATGGAGAATCCTAATTTTGCAGTGAGCATTCTTAAGAAAATGCAGGAAGCGGGAATTAATATCTATATCGATGACTTCGGTACAGGTTATTCTTCCCTTGCCTATCTCCATAAGTTCCCCTTTGATGGATTAAAAATAGATCGTTCCTTTGTAAATAATATCAATGCTGATAACAATGGCACGGAAATTATTCAAGCCATTATTGCGCTAGCTCAAAGTGTCAATGCCCATATCGTAGCTGAGGGGATTGAGAGCCTCGATCAGTTAAATTATCTGCAAGATTTACTTAGTGAAGAAGGGGATGGACAGGGCTTTTTCCTATTTCGACCCATTGATCGCTTTGGGATTGAAACACTTCTGAAAACTGAATAAGTAAAAAGTGCCGCTTTGCGGCACTTTTTACTTATTCAGTTTTCTTTCTAACTTCTGGCTAGCTTGGGACATCGAGAAACAGAACACCCAATAAATCAAAGCCACAAATAGATAAACCTCAGCATAGCGACCGATAAATTCTGGCTGTGACAGGACAGTTCTAGCAACACCCATGAGATCAACTAGTCCCACGATCGCTACGAGGGAAGTATCTTTAAATAAGCCAATGAACTGGCCAACGATCGCAGGAATTGACGCTTTAAGAGCTTGCGGCAAAATGATTAAAGCAATCGTTAGGGGAATGCTTAGCCCCAAGGCTCTAGCGGCTTCGGCTTGACCTTTAGGAATTGACTGCAAGCCACCACGCACATTTTCGGCAAGATAGGCAGCACTGAAAAAGACAAAGGCGGCGATCGCTCTTAAGACCCGATCAACTTCTAGACCTGCGGGTAAAAACAAGGGCAGCATCACCTGTGCCATAAACAGAATGCCGATGAGAGGGAGTCCACGTACTAGTTCAATATAAAAGACACAAAATATTTTGATCAAAGGTAGAGTACTTTGTCTTCCCAATGCTAGTAATACTCCTAACGGAAAAGAGAAGACAATTCCTGCGATCGCTACGATTAAAGTTAAAACTAGTCCGTTCCAAACATTGACATCAACGGCAGTTAGCCCCAGATTGCCACCCACTAGCCATAGAGAAACTGGCAAAGAGGCAAACCATGCGATCGCCAAGAATAGCGAACTCGACTCAAATCTTTTACATTGCTGCCCAATCACAAACCCCAGTGCAATTACACCACTAATTGCTAAAGTCAAAACCTTTGCGATGATATCAACAGGTAGCAAAATCGCGAGGGCAATCGATAATGCGCCAATAGCGATCGCCACAGTTCGACTAAATCTACCCCATACACCCCATGATATTCCTGATAGGCTTCCTGCGATCGCTAAAATACTCCACAATCGCCAAAATTCACTTACAGGATACAGCCCCACTAAAAATAGCCGTAAGTTACTACCCACAACTGCCCATTGAGCCTTAGTTGTTGCCCAAATCCAAAAATTACTCACAAGTTGATATAGAAACCAAATACAAATAAATGTGAGTACAGTATTAAACCAACTACTAAATAGATTTTTCTTCGCCCATTGCCAAGGACTAAATGATGCTTGGGGTGGCAGTGTGACTGAGTTTTGCGTCATAGCAGCATCTGTATCTATAAAAATTTAAGGACGACATGAATATTCATATCGTCCTTATTATGTCGCTTATTCCCCAAAAAATAGAGGTGCTTTGCACCTCATATCTTGACTATTTGTGATCAGATGCGGGATCTCCATTGTACGGCTGTGCGCCTGTGGCAGGAAAATCATCTTTACTAGGAGTGAAAATCTTCGCGATCGCATCGCTTACATATTCCACCATATCCATGAGTTTTTGTTTCAAACCGTTCATAACTATCACCCTTCAAGGAATATCTAGAGAACTTGATTTAGGATTTTTTTCCTATCTGTGTATATGGTAATACTTAAATTGTTAGGGATTGCTGATTTTAAGATGCCGTAACAATTGTTTGGATTTCGACACAGGTTTATTAATTGCACAGGGTTAATTTTAATTTCGCCCTGTCTACAGATTGTTGAAGATTGAAGTAATACAGAAAAAATTTAGGCGCAATGAATCTAATTAATCCGATGGTAAAGGAATGGCGCTATTGCTGACCTCTTCGATATCAATTGACTCAATACTTTGTAGCTGTCGGGAAACCTTCGTTTCAAAACTGCGTAGGGGGGCTTGGCTATTGCTCAGCTTCCCTCTCGACTCCACTACAAGCCGCTTCCCAGTTAAGAAATTCCGACTATCAGTAACTTGATTGCCATTAGCTCGATCATAGGGATTGATATCTTCGCCAATACAAACCAACTCTTGAGAATTACGATCAATCCAAAAACGATGAATGATCTGCATGGCTTCCCGACTACCACGCAATTGCTTTACGACTAAAATGCCATCATTAATTTCAACTCGGATATGTGAGCCATTGTCTGTCCCCATCGCGCCGCCACAGCTAGCACAAAGCAACAACTTAGTCGCAAAGGCAAGCTTTTGCCAACCTGATGGAGTTGAAAGTAAAACCTGTAGCGATCTCATTCGATCGGCATTAGTTCCCGATTGAATGAGTTTTAAGATCATATCGGACTGCCCATCACCATTCAGATCACCGAGAGTCTGCTGCTCTACGATCCAGCCGTCAGGAATTAATCCCTGATAGTTGGCGATCGCGGATTCTGTTAGCTTTGGCGACTCTTGATTAATCCACCAATTTCTCAGTAATCGGTTCTGCCCTGCTGTAACAACATATAGTAGTTCTCCCTTTTGATTGACAAACTCATATCGGCATGGAGCTTCTCCTGTCCCAGAGCAATCGCTAATTTCTATATATCCGCGATCAAATATGGCTTTAACCCCAGAGTTTCTCAAATTAGTTTTAACATCAGGGTTTGGCTTCCACCCTTGTTTGAGAATGATGCGCCGCGTTTCCTTATAGGTCATTCCTTTGCGGAGTGGTAAATATTGAGAGCTATTTACCGAGCTTGCAAGGGTAACTTGAGTCTGCGTCGCCCCCTGTACACTAGAGAGTTCAGTACTTGAACATGCCATTGCTATTAGCCCAAATACACTCGTAATAATGCTTGCTGTGATTGATTGCCAAGTTTTCATGTTTTTATCCTAATGAATGGGAATGATTTATTACAGATAAGGTTTCAGTAATTTCATATAGAACCCATTTTTTGTGACGTTGCAAAGCCACGCCACAAAAAAAGTGAAAAGCTCTGGGTTATCTAACCTCCAGCCATCACACATGCGACATTTGTATTGATAGATATCTTTTTGCGAATCTCTAGCCATCGATCTTTTAATGCTTCTGGACTCAAGCTTATTGCGGATTGAGAAACATGATATTCCACAATTGCCGTAGCAATATGATCAAGTGACCGACTGGTATATGCTCCTAAAGAATCGTCATATTCTGGTAATCTCTGGGTCAAGAGGTATTTACCAGAGCATTGCAGACTTGCTGAAAATCCAAACTCACGATCAAGCACTTCCCGAATTACGTTCCATTCCCGCCAACGATTGCGTTGCTCCAGCATCCTATATCCAAATTGAGCATCCAGCTTTTTGTAGTAAATCAAATCTGTGTAGGCATTGAGAATGCGATCATGACTGTATGTAGCATCATCACTTCCAATTAAGACAGGAGGATACATGGTAGAACTGCTAGTTCTAAAAGCTCTCGGCGTATATGTAAAAGCTTCGTCCGTTTGTGACTCTTTCCAATATCCATACTGCCGTAAAGATTGAGTCAAATGCCAACATCCATCGCGATGTTCAAAGATATAAGCTTCTGGTTCTCTCGCTTTTCTAACTAGAGTTCCATCTCTTCGGTTATCAACCAGTTTGGCGCTAATGTAATTGACGCGAAATGTTTTGGCATTGAGTCTTTGGTAGTTTAATTTTAATCGATTCTTGAATAGCTCAACCTCCCCACGATATTTTATGGAAGGATCAATATAGACATATTGATTACCAATTACCCCGATTCTAAAATCTATGTAATTTTTGTCGCCGATCTCCATCAATAGCCTGCGTGGATCTTGATAATCGCGAACTTGAAATTCCGCCCCAATATAGTCATAACGTATCGCAGGGTTGCGCACAAACTGTTCAAAAAAGATCGGGAAAGCATCAGGCGCACATTGAGCGATCGCTGTTTTTTGGGAATTACTAACTTTTGAGACTTGAGTATCTGCCATCGGAGTTGAAGCAGATGTAATGCGATTTTGAGTTTCAGGAAAAACTACTGATTGCTGATGTTGTGTTACCGCAGCAGGTATTGGGGCATAAAGTGTAGCAACTTGAGACAGCAAGAATAGTGCCAGCATCGTGAAAGCTCAAAAACCTTAATAAGATTGATTTTGTATTTTCAAATAAGCATATGCTCATTTGAAAAACTGCTATAAACCCAATGGCGATCGCCGTGAGAAGTACAGACTTAAATTTTTATATTTTTGTTTCAGCTTTTATAGACAAATTATTGGTGCGGCGCTTCGCGCCGCACCAATAATTCTTGACTTGGAAGGGACTAGATGCAGAATTTCGAGCTGTATTTAACGAACTTTGAAGAGATCAATTGAGTAAGACGCTACCAAATATTAAAATTTGTTATTGTTATGGGACAGTTTTGAGGGAAAATGTACCTGATTGAGTACAAATTTTTCTAAGCAATTGTAACTATGGTCGCTGCACCCTCGAAACCTCAAACTCTTGAGACACTCTGCATTAACTCCATCCGCTTTTTGTCGATCGATGCGGTCGAAAAAGCAAAATCTGGTCACCCCGGTCTGCCGATGGGCGCAGCACCAATGGCTTTTGTGCTGTTCGATCAGTTTTTAAAGTTTAATCCTAAAAATCCTAAGTGGGTCGATCGCGATCGCTTTGTCCTCTCCGCAGGACATGGTTGCATGTTGCAATACTCCTTGCTACACCTAACTGGCTACGACAGTGTCAGCATTGAAGATATTAAGCAATTCCGTCAGTGGGGCAGCTCCACCCCCGGACACCCTGAAAACTTTGAAACCGCAGGTGTAGAAGTTACCACAGGTCCTCTCGGTCAAGGTGTTGGTAACGCTGTTGGTTTGGCGATCGCTGAAGCACATTTGGCAGCCCGTTTCAACAAGCCCGGTCATAACATCGTTGATCACTATACCTACGTCATCCTTGGCGACGGTTGCAACATGGAAGGCGTTGCTTCTGAAGCGGCTTCCTTGGGTGGTCACCTCAAGCTTGGCAAGCTGATCATGATGTATGACAGCAACAGTATTTCCATTGATGGCAGCACTGACCTCGCCTTTACCGAAGATGTGGGCAAACGCTACGAAGCTTACGGTTGGCATGTTACCTACGTTGCTGATGGTAACGAAGACCTCGATGCGATCGCTAAGGCTCTTGCTGAAGCCAAGTCTGTTACCGATAAGCCTAGCTTGATCGTTGTTACCACCACCATTGGTTATGGCTCTCCGAAGAAAGCTGGTACTGCTGGCGTTCACGGTGCAGCTCTCGGTGGTGATGAAGTTGCGGCAACTCGCGCTAACCTAGGCTGGGAATATGCCCCCTTTGAAGTTCCTGCGGATGCGCTTACCCGTTTCCGTCAAGCGATCGAAAAAGGCGCTAAGGCTGAAGCTGAGTGGAATGAGCGCTTTGCTGCTTACGAAAAAGCATACCCTGCTGAAGCTGCTGAATTTAAGCGGATCATGGCTGGCGAACTTCCTGAAGGTTGGGAAAAGGCTCTTGAACCCGTTGCTCAAAAGGAAACTTCAACCCGTCTTCTTTCTGAAGCTTGCTTGAACGCTTTGTCTCCTGTACTTCCTGAATTTTTGGGTGGTTCTGCTGACTTGGCTCACTCCAACATGACCTATGTGAAGGGTCTGCCTGACTTCCAACCTGGTTCCTACGAAGGTCGTAACTTCCGTTTTGGTGTGCGCGAACATGGTATGGGCGCAATCATGAATGGTATGGCACTTCACGGCGGTACAATCCCCTACGGTGCAACCTTCCTCGTATTCGCTGACTATATGCGTGGCGCAATGCGTCTCTCGGCACTAGCAGAAATCGGTGCATTGTACATCTTGACCCATGACTCCGTAATGCTCGGTGAAGATGGTCCTACTCACCAACCCGTAGAAACCATTGCGTCCTTGCGCGTAATTCCTAACTCCTTGACCATCCGTCCTGCGGATGCCAATGAAACTGTGGCAGCTTACCAAGTGGCGATCGCTAACCGTAAGCGTCCTAGCTTCTTAGCCTTCACCCGTCAAAATGTGAAGAACCTTGCTGGTACTTCCATCGAAGGCGCGAAGAAGGGTGGTTACATCGTAGTTGATGCTCCTAATCCTGAATTGATCATCATCGCTACTGGTTCTGAACTTGAGCTAGCAACAAAGGCTGCGGCAGTTCTCGCTGGTGAAGGTAAGGCTGTACGTGTGGTTTCTATGCCTTCTCAAGAACTCTACAATGAGCAGTCTGATGAGTACAAGGAATCCGTCCTTCCTGCCTCTGTCAAGAAGCGCGTTAGTGTTGAAGCTGGTAGCACCTTTGGCTGGCACAAGTATGTTGGTTCTGAAGGCGCTGTTATCGGTATGGATACCTTTGGTGCTTCGGCTCCTGGCCCGGTTGTTTACGAGAAGTTCGGCTTCACCGTTGATAACGTTGTAGCAACTGCTCGCAAGGTTCTCGGTTAATTAAATCAGTTACTTAAAAGAGAAGCTTTCCATTTCTAAAAGAATACTTCTTAAACAAAAAAAGCGCACTTTGTGCGCTTTTTTTGTTGTCCAGTTTCATTCACAAAACATTTTCGGCTAAACTTAAGATTTTTCTAATCAGGATTTACGCGATCGCTCGTTTGAGAGGCAAGATCTTGCTGGTGCAAATTTTCGGAAGGCAGATATACGGGGATGTGATTTTAGTGGGGCAAATTTAGAAGGTGCAGACTTTTCTGGTGTGACAGCAGGAAAAAGCATCAAACAAATATTTATAGAGATTTATATGCTTGCGGTTAAGGTTGCGGTTATAGTTTCAGTTGTGGCTGCGGTTGCATTTGCAGTTATATTTGCAGTTACATTTGCCGCTGGGGTTGAGCGTGAGTTTGCGGTTGATCATGTGGCTGCGGTTGCGCTTGAAGTTGCGCTTAAGTTTGCGGGTATGCTTGCGGTTATAAGTGCGGTTACTCTTGTGGTTTTGTTTTCGGCGGATGCATCTGCGACTAGAAAAATTCGCAACGCAACAGGAACTTCTTTTGAAGATGCAACGCTGACTAAATCAAGATTCATGGCAGCGATCTTAAACAACTGTGATTTTACAGATGCGAAACTCTATCAAACCGATTGGACTCATGCCCACTTTAGGTGCTGCAAGTTCTCAGGCTATCTTGATAATCAAGCAATAAGAGAACTGTGTGTTTCCCGAATTGGAGCTAATGAAAAATTTTCTTCAATGGATTTATCAGGATTAAACTTGATTGGAGTTAATCTTTATGGTGCAAACCTAGCTGCTGCCAACCTTAGCCAAACTAATCTCAGTCAAGCTAACCTAACGAATACCGATCTTTGTAATGTCCAAGCTATTAAAACCGACTTTACAAATGCAGATCTGAGTGGTGCAAACCTAGCTGATGCAAACCTCAACCAAAGTAATCTCAGTCAAGCCAACCTAACAAATACCGATCTTTGCGATGTCCAAGCTATTAAAACCGACTTTACAAATGCAGATCTGAGTGGTGCTTGTATCGAAAATTGGGCGATTACACCCGAAACAATTTTTACAGATGTTATTTGTAGTCATATTTTCTTGGACTTTGCCAAGAGCGAACGTAATCCAGCAAGCGGTTCTCTCGAACAAGGCGATTTTGCAAAGTTAGTTACTCAATCCACCAAAAGCCTAGATTTCTTCTTCCGTAACGGCATCGATCCTCAAGCTTTCGATTTTGCCTTCAAAAAATTGAGGGATGAGTATCCTGAAATGGAACTTTCTATCAAAGCAATAGAAGATCTTGGTGATGGAGATAAACAGATTCGACTTAACACAGTTTCCAATGCTCCCAAAGCTGAAATGCACGCTCAATTCACCCAAGACTATGAGGAAATGCACCAAGAATTAGAAGCTTCACGAAATAAAGTATGGGAACTTCAGCAAAAACTCGATCGCATCGATTTAGAAAATAAGTTAGAGAGATTTGAATTAGAAAAACAATTAGCCGTAGCAATTGCAAAACTTGAAGAACGCCCAACATCTAAAGATTTACAAAATTTGCTTTATCATCAATCTAGTCAACTTGGAAAGCAAAGATTACTTAACGCACCAAACTCTACATTTATTGACACCATGACTGACAAACCAAATCAAATTAATGTTTCATCAAGTAGCAACGTTGCTTTAAATACTGGAGATAACAACCAAGGCGTTATCGGCAACATTAGCGGCACTGTCACCAACACCATCCAACAACTCCGCGAAACCAACCAACCCGAAGCACCGCAACTATCTGACCTCCTCGAACAACTCCAAAAAACCGTCGAAAGCTCCTCAGAACTAGGCGAATCCGACAAGGAAAAGGCACTGGAATATCTCAATCAAATTGGCAACATGTCGGCAAAAGATCCGTCACAAAAAAAGGGAATGCTTCCAATTTTATTAGATGCCTTTACAGGCGTAATTAGCAAAGCAGCTAGCCTCATCGAACCCGTCAAGAAAATTGCCGATGCAATTCTTAGTATTTGGCAAGCCTGACCCCATCTCATACTTGAGAAAACCATGCAAAACCATAATCTTCAACAGACAATCAAACGAAGCAAATTGAGATTATGGTTAGGGCGCTACTTCTACATTCTCAAACGTCACCTTGAGTGGATTTTTAGCGATCGCAAATTTGCCACCGAACTTAAACGCGATCGCCTACCCGTTCAAATCTTTACCCATCAGTCGATCTTACTGCGCCAACTCAAAGACGTAGAAATGTGGCTGCAATATAACAAAATCGAAAACTTACGCCTTGCGATCGCGCAGATTGATGGATTAGTGATTCATCCCAATGAAGTCTTTTCCTTTTGGTATTTAGTTGGTAATCCCACCAAACAGAGAGGATTTCAACTAGGCATGGTTTTAGACAATGGCAAAGTCAGCACTGGCTATGGCGGCGGCTTATGTCAACTCGCCAATCTCATCTATTGGATGACACTGCATTCTCCTCTATCGGTCAAAGAACGCTGGCGACATAGCTACGACGTATTTCCAGATGTCAATCGCACATTACCCTTTGGCAGTGGTGCAACCGTCTCCTACAACTACATCGACCTGCAAATTGAGAACAAAACACCGCACCAGTATCAGCTTTGTCTATGGCTAACCGATGAGCATCTACATGGAGCAATCCATTCTGATATGGAAAGTCATTACAAATATGAAATCGTGGAAAAGAATCACCTTATTAGTGGCCCCGTCGCAGGACGATATATGCGCCAAAATCAGCTTTTTCGTAAAATTTGCGATCGCCATACAAATCAACTTCTTGATGAAGAATTGATCACCGAAAATCATGCTCTGATGATGTATGCTCCACTTTTGAGTGCAGGGAAATAAAGATTAGAGCGTGTTTGAGAGGTTAATGGATAGAAATTTTTCGGCTAAAGCTAATATTGCCGCCCCCTAAATCCCCCAATTCTGGGGGACTTTAATCTGGTTCCCCCCAGAATTGGGGGGCTAGGGGGGCTGAAGCAAGACTTCTCAAACACTCTCTTAACCTTTAGGTTATTCTAGAATCTAGAAAAGTACATAACAAGTGTAGATACATGGCAAAAGTAAGCAGTGCCGATCAATTATTAACCCAGTACAATCAAGGAGAGCGCAACTTTGAAGGTTCTGACCTAGATGGAGAAAACCTCAGTGGATTAGTTTTAAAAGAAATTAATCTGAGTCGATCTAGCCTCAGAAAAGCCGATCTGACAGGAACTGATCTTAGCTCTGCACTTTTGTTTCAAACAGATCTATCAACTGCCATTCTCAATCGAGTTGAATTAAGTCGCGCCAATCTCACAGGTGCAAACCTAAGTCGCTCGTTAATGACAGGTGCAACCCTAATCAAATCAATATTACTTAAGGCTTCCTTAAACGGAGCAATTTTATTGAATGCCAACTTAAGCCAATCAAGACTCCGCGAAGCAGACTTCAGTGAAGCAAATCTCAGTAGTGCTGACCTATCTGAAGCCGTATTTACTGAAGCTAAGTTTACAGGTGCAAAATATAGCCTTAGTACCAAACTACCAACAAATTTTGATCCTGTTACAGAAGGGATGCGAATTGATTAGGATTCTATGACTTGTTGACGCGATCGGGCTAGCATCCCATGTTTTGGAGCAAAAATCATCGCCGCCAAAAATAACAAGGTTTGCAAAACCACAATACAGCCACCCGTCGAGCCATCGATGTGATAACTGATGTAAGTCCCCATCACACTAGCAAACATCCCCGAAGCCATCGCAATCAACATCATATGGTCAAAGCGATCGCTCAACAAATAGGCAGTTGCCCCAGGGGTAATCAACATCGCCACGACAAGGATAATTCCTACAGTTTGTAACCCTGCTACCGCCGTGAGCGACAACAACGACAGCAACACGTAATAGAGAAATGTGGTATTCATACCGATTGAACGAGCATGGGTCGCATCAAAGCAAAAGAGAATCAAATCCTTTCGCAAAATCGCGAGCGTCACCAATGTAATCACACTGATAATCACGGTTTGGACAATATCACTATCAGCGATTCCCAACACATTCCCAAATAGAATATGTCCTAAATCGACAGTACTTTTGATCTTCGATACTAGCACTATTCCCAAGGCAAATAGCCCCGTAAAGACCAAGCCAATTACTGTATCTTCTTTAATTCTTGTATTCGCTTTGATAAAGCCGATCGCAATTACAGAACCTACGCCAAACACAAAAGCCCCGATCGCAAAGGGAATGTTAATCACATAGGCAAGTACCACCCCCGGAAGTACCGCATGGGATACTGCATCGCCCATCAACGCCCATCCTTTCAAAATCATGAAGCAAGACAAGGCTGAGCAAACAATCCCCACAAGGGCGCTCACCCAAATCGCCTTCACCATAAACCCATATTGTAACGGTGCTGTAAACCAATGAATAATATCCATTCTTAAATTCCTAAAATCTGATGAGCAAAGATCCAGCCCTCATCCCCCAACCCCTTCTCCCGCAGGAGAAGGGGAGCTAATTTCCTATTTTCTTTCGCCTGTTGGAGATAATCTAAATCTCTTATTCCCCTCTCCTGCGGGAGAGGGGCTAGGGGTGAGGGATGAACTTACGCAAACTTAAAAGAACCACCAAAAGTCCGTGAAATATTTTCTTCGGTAAATACCTCTGAAGTCTGACCATAGGCAAGAATCGTGCGATTGATTAACACCACTTGATCGCAAAAAGTATTAATCGATTCCAGATCGTGAGTAGAAACCAGCACCGTATAACCTGCATCGCGCAATTCCATCAGCAGATTAATCATCATCTTCTCAGTCTTCACATCCACACCCGCAAATGGCTCATCAAGAAGCAACACCCTGCCCTGTTGCGCCAAAGCCCTTGCAAAAAAGGCACGTTTCTTTTGACCACCCGACAACTCACCAATTTGGCGATCGCGCATTTCCCACATTTCCACACGCTCTAAGCTCTCACGTACCACTTGGCGATCGAGCGCTTTCGGCATCCGCAGAAAATTCATATAGCCATAACGTCCCATCATCACCACATCATGGACACTCACAGGGAAGTTCCAATCTACCTCTTCTGTTTGTGGCACATAGGCAACTAAGCTCTTTTTTTGAACAATCCGAATTGGTAAGCCATTAATCAATACTCTGCCGCTCATCGGTTTGACAAAACCCATTACCGACTTAAAGAGAGTTGACTTACCTGCACCATTCATTCCTACCAGACCACAAATTGTGCCTGCTTTCAGTTGTAAATTAGCGCTATGCAAGGCAACCTTCCCATGATAGGCAACCGTAACATTCTCAATATCAATGCTAATCGTATCCATAATTTTCTCTTCTCCTTAATTTCTATTTGCTTATCTTGATTAATTACGTTTGGTTAATTACTCTGTAATCCCTTAATTAAAGTATTGACGTTGTATTCCAATAACTTCAGATATGTCGGTGTAACGCCATCGGGAGGAGATAGCGAATCCACATAAAACACTCCTCCATACTTCGCTCCTGTCTCCTTCACCACCTGCATCTGCGCCGCATTACTCACCGTGCTCTCACAAAACACCGTCGGAATCTGCTTAGCTCTAACGGCATCAATTACTTTTTGGACTTGTTTCGGTGTGGCTTGCTGCTCCGCATTCACTGGCCAGATATATATTTCCTTCAAACCATAGTCCCGCGCCAAATATGAAAAGGCTCCTTCACAACTGACGATATAGCGTTTATCAGGAGGAATTACTGCGATCGCCTGTTTGAGTTTGGCATCAATATCTTTAATCTTTTGGCTATAGGCTTTAGCATTTACCTCATAGGTCGCAGCATTTACAGGATCGAGCTTGACCAATGCCTTACGAATATTGTCCACATAGATCAAGGCATTCTGCGGCGACATCCAAGCGTGAGGATTCGGCTTACCTTGATAAGCATCTTCGGCAATATTTACTGGTTGCACACCCTCCGATAAGGTTAATCGCTCGGCTCTCGGAATACTGTTATAAAAACGATCTGCCCAACGCTCTAGATTTAGACCATTATCTAAAATCAGATCCACACCTTGCCCACGCTGCAAATCGCTCGGTGTTGGTTCATATCCATGAATTTCTGCCCCCACCTTAGTGATTGACTCGACGATCGCTTTATCCCCCGCCACGTTTTGCGCCATATCTGCCAGCACTGTAAAAGTGGTCAAAATCACCTTCTTGCCTTGAGGATTTTGGCGAATGGCATTGTTGTCGGCAGCTTCACGCTGACTTGCTGAGTTCGTGCATCCACTCAGCCCAATCATCAATACGCAGCTAGACAACGCAGCATATTTCACTAAATATTTAGTTAGTGCCTTCAACCTTGATTTGCTAATGCTTTGGGACTTCATGATTATTTTCATAATCGTTTCACTTTTTGAAATATAGCATAGAAAGCCAAGAAAATGAAACGATTATGAAAAGCCACCCTAATTTTAAGAAATGTGTCTATCTACTACGAATAAGAACCCCAGAGAAATTTTTGAAAGCGCAGCTTTCAAAAATTTCTCTGGGGTTCCAGTCAGCGCAAAGCGCTGTATAGGTTCAATCTTTTGTAAACCATAGGATATTGACCAGAAAAAATGATTTTCACGATGTGCCACTTCAGATACACTAAATAGTTGAAAGCAACGAAAAGTGTTATGACGACTGTTTCTGAGAATAGACCCAGCACCCAAAATGGCAAAGTTGAGCCAATCATCGATGGCAGTGAAAATCTCGGTGTAATCGTCAGACGCAAAACCCGACCCGTGCAAGTAGGCAATATCACCATCGGTGGTGGTGCGCCCGTAGTTGTGCAGTCGATGATTAACGAAGATACTCTCGATATCGATGGCTCCGTCGCTGCAATTCGCCGCCTGCATGAAATTGGTTGTGAAATTGTCCGCGTCACCGTCCCCAGCATGGCTCATGCCGCCGCCCTCTCAGAAATCCGCCAAAAGCTCAAGCGTACTTATCTCGATGTGCCTCTAGTCGCCGATGTCCACCACAACGGCATGAAAATTGCCCTTGAAGTCGCTAAGCATATTCACAAAGTTCGCATCAATCCCGGACTCTATGTATTCGAAAAGCCTAAAGCTGATCGCACTGAATACACCCAATCAGAATTTGACGAAATCGCCGAAAAAGTCCGTGACACCCTTAAGCCCCTAGTTCTATCCCTCAAAGAACAGGGCAAAGCGATGCGAATCGGCGTAAATCACGGTTCCCTCGCCGAACGGATGCTCTTTACCTACGGTGACACTCCTCAGGGCATGGTCGAATCAGCGATCGAGTTTATCCGCATCTGTGAAGACCTCGACTTTAGAAATATTGTCATCTCCATGAAGGCTTCCCGCGTCCCTGTGATGATCGCAGCCTATCAATTGATGGTCAAACGCATGGATCAATTGGGCATGGATTACCCCTTGCACCTCGGCGTAACCGAAGCAGGCGATGGTGAATATGGACGGATCAAGTCTACCGCAGGCATTGCCACATTACTTGCTCAAGGCATCGGTGACACCATACGCGTATCCCTCACCGAAGCTCCCGAAAAGGAAATCCCCGTTTGCTACAGCATTCTCCAATCCCTCGGACTCCGCAAAACAATGGTGGAGTATGTCGCCTGTCCATCCTGCGGACGCACCCTATTTAACCTCGAAGAAGTCCTCCATAAAGTCCGTGAAGCAACTAATCACCTCGTCGGTCTCGATATTGCTGTCATGGGTTGCATCGTCAACGGACCTGGAGAAATGGCAGACGCAGACTACGGCTATGTCGGCAAAACTCCCGGCACAATCTCACTCTATCGCGGCAAAGAAGAAATTAAGCGCGTACCTGAAGCCGAAGGGGTAGAACAATTAATTGCCCTCATCAAATCCGACGATCGCTGGGTTGATCCTTAGTTGTTTGTGGTTTACCTAAGTTTATATTTTATCTAAGTTTAAATATAAGCGTATTGTTTTCCTTGTTTCAAGGAAATTAATATGAAGAAACTATACGAACAAGACTATAGCCAATGGGCAAAAACTATGGCTGATTTACTTGCATCGGGAAACTTTACACGATTGGATATTGAAAATTTGGTGGAAGAGGTAAGGGATTTATCCAAACGGGAACGTGATCACCTATTGAGTAGTTTGCGGCTTATCTTGCATCATCTACTAAAATGGGATTATCAAAGTCATAAGCGATCGCGCAGTTGGCAAAATGCCATTGGTAGAGAACGCGATGATATAAGACTCTATCTAGAAGATAGTCCCAGTCTGTCTCGATATTTAGATAACCCAAGTTGCTACCTATTAAAAATCGGCTCAAAACAAGTTAAAAACAGCCTCGCTAAGTCCAAAATGACGCTATTTTTATATAAAAATCTAGCATTTTTTATTTTAACTTTAGTCTTAAATGAATAGGTAGCAACTTGGGTTAGATAATGAATCTCTCGAAAAGATGTATCGGGTTGCTCGTTATAATGTCATGCGGGAAACTGGCTTAAATGGCACTGGTCAGTTAACCCGTGAGAGAAGTAAAGCCTCGTAATGAGAGCAACTCCAACATGGAAAGCGGTCGATGATATAGACCAATCGCCATAGGAGACTGTCAAGTAAAATGTGTAAAGTCTAGAAGCTAGACGTGGAGACGATCCTCGAAGAGGATGGCAAAGCGATTAAGAGCAGGTTTCCAATCACGAATCGGCATCGTCCACTTCTTCGAGATATTCCGCATTGCTAAATAAACGAGCTTGAAAGCAGCATCATCAGAGGGAAAAATCTGTTGGGATTTAATCACCTTCCGCAAACTACTGTTCATCGACTCAATCGCATTGGTGGTATAAATCGCCCTGCGAATCTCGGTCGGGAAAGCAAAGAAGGGGATAATGTTTGCCCAATGACTGCGCCAAGACTTGGAGATTGATGGATATTGCTTGTCCCACTTTTCAGCAAAGAGTTCGAGATTAAACTCAGCCTCCGATTCCGTCGCCGCGCTATAAATAGCCTTGAGGTCAGCACAAACTTGCTTGCGTTGTTGCCAAGGTACAAAAGCGACCGAGTTTCTGACCATGTGGACAATGCATAACTGCACCTGAGTTTTAGGAAATACCGTCTCAATCGCATTAGGGAAACCAGTCAAGCCATCGACACAGGCAATCAAAATATCTTTGACCCCACAGTTGTGAATTTCGGTGAGTACTGACAACCAGAATTTCGCACCTTCATTCGGAGAAATCCACATACCCAGTAATTCCTTGTACCCGTCCATATTCACGCCCAAGGCAAAGTACAAGGATTTGTTAATCACTCTGCCATTGTCTCGGACTTTGATGACTAGACAGTCCAGAAAGACGATTGGATAGACTGCTTCAAGGGGACGGTTTTGCCATTGCTTCACCTCGTCAATTACTGCATCTGTAACATTGGAAATAAGTGTTGGTGATACTTCAACACCATACATTTCTTGCAACTGGGCTTGAATATCCCTGACACTCATACCTCGTGCGTAGAGAGCAATGATCTTTTCATCTAGTCCTGACAAGCGACTTTGTCCTTTCTTCACCATCTGCGGTTCAAACTCCCCTTGCCGATCTCGGGGGACTGCGATTTCGGCTACGCCAAAGTCACCTTGCACTTTTTTCTGGCTATAACCGTTGCGACTGTTAGTTTGTCCTTCTGGTCTTGGTTCATGTTTTCCGTAGCCCAGATGCATGGATAGTTCTGCTTCCAATGCTCTCTCCACTAATGCGGTCGTCAGTTGCTTCAGGATTCCTCCTTCTCCGAATAGGTCAGGTGGTGTTTTACATTCTTGCAGCAATTCGTCGAGCAATTCTTTGCGTATATTCATCAGCTTTAGTGTTGGTAATTGTGTGTCTAGATCATCTCTCTGTATATATCCCAGACTTTACACATTTCACTTTACACTCTCCGCCATAGCTGGAGTCTTATTCTTGCCTAAGCCCGCATGAGGTCTTACCCAGTTGTGCACTAATCTTTGCACAGTGACTGTGCGTTGTAATCCTTCAGTATTCTTTGAATACAGGTTTTGTCTGCGGCGATAAGCGCTACATCTACTTCTCAAGGCACTGTTGTTTGCTTCATTGTGATTAGCATGAACTTCACTCTTGTCGCTAATCGCTGTATAGGGATGCTCAGGTTTTACCCATTCGACCCGACGATTTCCCTGTGAGCCTTTGATTTTGATCGCCACTTCTAATCCATATCGCCATACTTTCCGATGTCCATACTCACGACTTACTTCGGTGGATTTGAGGTATACACTTGCCATTTGCCACAGTTGTTGGGCATATCTCCTTTCCCCATCGCTAAACCATCGGATGTATTGACTTGCCTTTCCCCATGTCCATGCTGTTTTTGTTGCTTTTGCAAATAGCTCGGTATTTTTCTGTCCTGCCTTTGCTTCAATCCAAGAGCGACTGTTACGTTCGATAAATATCACTGTCCACCCTTTTGATTCACTGGGGGGGAAGGTTCTCGCCTACGCGAGTATAAATTTCATCTCCTTCAATAGTCACTTCTCCTCCTGCTGGGGCTTCTGGACTCCATTGTTCTGCATGATTTGCCAGTTTTTGCTCCCATCTCATGATGCTAGTGTGTGATTTTTCTAGCACTCTCCCACTTGCTCTGATTCCCATCCCCTCTGTCCTCATTTTCAGGGCATAGGACACGATACTTGCTGGGGTTCTTAGCCTTGACATCGCTGTTCCTGTCCGTTCGTTGAATCGCTTGCCACATCCTTTGCATAAGTAATTTTGGATCGCTTTGCCGTCTTGGTGGTAATCTTTGCCATTCTTGACCACTTTTTCGCTTTGGCAGTGGGGACATTCCATGCTTTCTTCCGACTCTACCTCTTTATTTTAACCCTCACTCCTTTACTGACCAGTGCCAATTTTCCTGAGATCTGCCCCTAAAACATTGAAATCGTTCTCAATCGCCCTATTGATTTTAAATAATTTTATAACTAAATCCGATAATCGCTGGGTCGAGCCTATATATATTCCAATTTATTCAAAAAAATTTCTATAGAATTAATTTCGCTTTCGGGTAATCTCATATATTTTGGCATCGACTAAAAAGCGATACCAAAAGCCCTGAAGGAAATGAAAAATCAGACCTTGGATACCATCTAGAAATCCTAATCCGATAATATAGCGCGTTAGGAAATATAGAAAAGCACGCAAGAAAAGAGGCGATCGCGCATAAAAGTTTTTCTTTAACCATCTTCGTTTTCCAGCTTGAGAAGATTGAGTGCTACTTATTAGGTCATCTTGATCATCTGGCATACTTAGCAAGTCTTTAACCTCGCGGTCTGCATAGCGGTTATGTTTGTCTGTCCAAAAAGTCAATCCTTTTTGGTTGTCATCAATGATGTCATATTTGAGATTAGCAACTTTACCTTCAGTAAGCAGAATATGCTCATCCATCCAGCGCTGTTCACAAGTCCCTAAACCGTTACGCCAAACTCTCAGTAACCACGTAGGATAATAGCCCCCATAGCGAATCCAGCGTCCCATAAAAAATACACGCCGTTTTACCTGATATCCAGTAATTTGATCAGGTGTTTTCGGCAAAACATATTTTAATTCATTAACTAGTTTAGAGGTAAGGCATTCATCGGCATCAAGGCGCATAACCCAAGGTGTAGAAATTGGCAAATTTTCTAGTGCCCAATTTAATTGTTTTGCATAATTTTCCCAAGGATGAATGAAAACCTGACAACCAGCTTGTTTTGCAATTTCAACAGTATTATCTGAACTACCAGAATCAACAATAAATATTTCTGCATTAAGAGCTTGTAAGCTTGTGAGACAAGCAGGTAAATTCACTGTTTCATTGTAAGTCAAAATAATGATAGATAGAAACATTTTGATGTGGATTTAATTACTAATGTTTTGATATTCTTGTTTGGTTATTGATCGACAATTAAATGATTAGAAAGGTTCAGAACAACAAGTTTTTGATAGGATTGTATAATCCACTCAACTAATAAATCAAGCATCTTATTTTGTTTTAAAAAATAGAACTTTAGATAAATAAGTAATTAAATAGAAAAGTAGAAATTGTCTGCAATTTACAAAAAAAGTAATAGTAGTAGATTCAGCACCATTAAGTGAATTCTGAAGTAGGGAAGATATCAGAGTTATATACAATAAAATTAAATTACTATCTATTGTTATCTTTGTCAAAAAATTATAAATTAGATAAATTACCAAAGGGTATATGAGTAATCCTATCCATGAAAAATCTAAAAATGCTGATGTGATATATGAATTAGCAATATCTGGTAAAGATAAGTTGTAGAAATAATTATAAAGGTTTTCACCTGCGATAACTGTTGTTTTATCAATAAAAAAATTACTAGGTGAAGACACTAATAAGTTTGAGATAAAATCTTGCCCCATTAAAGCTCCTATCCTAGTTACAACATGAACTGATGTAACTAGGAAACCAAATACAAAGGTTCTTGTAGAGAGATTCTGCTCAACTAGTTCATTAAATATTTTCAATTTTTCTTGTTTAGAAGGATCTGTCAATATATCTAAATAAGAAGAAAAAGCATCTAGCAAGTAAGATATCAAGGTAGTATCAACTGTTTTGTAATAAGTATAAGAATAAAAACGTAGATATGCAAAGAAATTAAACCCAAACCAAACTAATAATATGACTAAGCTAATCACACAAACTTTTTTTATAGAAAGGAATTGACGTGATATTATACTTTTATAATTACAATTACTTATAATAAAACCTATAAAAACACTTATAGCACCAAACAATATATCTCTTCTGCCTGCAATTAGCAGCCACAAAAAACAACTAAAACACATAAAATATAATGGATAATTTTTGACAGCATAAATATTTTGCTTTGATGATGACCAACCCATCAAAATTCCGATCAAAAAAGGCGCTAAATTGCATAAAAAATATCCAACTGAAAGATAGATATCAAAATTAGTCAAGTTTGAATTGTTTTCCGTAGACTTAGTGATTGATGATGCCGCATTAAATATAGCTTGCCCTGACACGATCAGATAAATCTGTATAGTAGATATAAATAGACCAAGATAAGTTAAATAGATATAAGTTGACTTATGTGCAGATCTTATTTTAAATTGTAGGCTTTTGATAACTAGAGTATCTAATTTAGATATGTTAGATAGTATAATAAGAACTGTACAGTAAATATTTAAAGCTACAACTGCATTACCTATATCTTCTAATGTATATTCACTTAAGCTTTTTTGCCAGTATTCATTTGCAAATATGTAAGTATTTAAAGCCCCTATTGCATAGCCATTAAGAGTAGATGAAGCTAAAATTCGCAATATTTTAATCTCTACTAAAAAAGTGCTGACAATTAGAAATATTCCACAAATTCCAGAAACGAATAAAGATAAAGCCAAAAAATTGATGCCAGTTTGAATTGTAAACAAACACAAAAAAGTAGACAAGATAAGTAGGAAAATACTTGTCCTATCACTAATGATTTCTAGAAAAATATTTTTTCCCTTCATTCCAATCTTTAATTAGTATTTAGATAGTCTATTTCTTCAATGCTAATATCTTTCTGATATATTTTTCAATATGAGATAAAATTTTATAAAAAACCATAAGGATAATCAATAAACAAGTGGAGAAATCAAACTATATAATTGATAATAAATAAATAAATAGACAGCTAATGAATATATAAAAAAGATTCCAGTAATAAATATTAATTTTATTAATAAAAATTATCTTCTTTGGTTAAATCATTATCTGTTAAAGACCAGATACAGTGAATTTTTTTATCATCGAAAAACATTGGGAAGCTGAAAGTGGTATCATAAAAGTATCCTACTAGAGGTAAAAATGGTATGGAAGGACGATTGCGATATCCAAGATACTGGAAACACGGTATTGTTCCAACCCAAATTATTCCCAAGACTGAAATCACTTTTGCAAGAGAGCTAGATTCTGGAGGCTTGTTAAGCATATAAACGCTATATATTATTAAAAAAGACAACAATAAAAACTTCACTTTTCTAAAATAATCTTGATGCTTTTGAGGTTCAAGTAAATCAATATGTTTGTGATTATATTTATACATTTATTACACCTCATAAATTTATTTTGATTTATTGATTGTCATTTACTAAGCATTTGATTTCTGTCAGTAATGGGAAAAAAACTATTTCATAATTAAATCTTTCCTCAAATGCTTGTCTAGCTGCTGAACACGTTTTTTGATAATCCTCAAAATCGCATAAAATATCTTTGATTGCATCAGCGATCGCATGAGGATCTTCAGGATTAGCAAAACGCACCCAAGATTCATTGCATAGAAATTCGCGATAGTTGGGGAAGTCGCTGACAATAACTGGTAAACCACAGGCAGCATACTCATATATTTTGTTGCAAGCAGTTACACAAGCTACTCGATCAAAGGAAGTATTCTTATATAGAGCAAATCCGATAGTCGAAGATAATGTATGCATTTGCAAATCATTGTAAGGAATTGTACCTAAATAAGAAAAATTTTTAGATATTTGAAGAGTATTAATTAAATCATCAATTTCTTTAGCAGCCTCCTTATTCATGAATCCAACGAACTTTATATGACTATCTTTGTTTATCAGAGTGGTAGAAGTTATAATCTCCAGCATAGAGCTTGAGTTAGAAATTGTACCTCTATAAAAGATAATAATGGATTGCCAACGATTAGGAATTACAGAATACCAGTCTAACTGGAGTTGGAAAACAGATTTTAAGGGGAAATTAGGCACAATAAGTGGAGTTTTTTTTAAATTTGTTATAGTTTGAAAAAAAATAGCTCTGTCTTTATCTGGGAAAACAACTATTGTGGCGTGGTGTATTAATTTTCTTTCGATTCTTTGAAGAAATCCTGACAGAGAAGATAGAGGAGATAATTTATCAGAGATCTCATGGCTGTGGTAAATCAGCGGAATTTTTTTGAATATATGGATAGCGGATAGATAGGATGCTATGTATGCAAAAGTGTCATAAGCATAAATTAGAGAAACATCTTTTAAAAGACGGCGTGATTGAATGACAAAATCAGTATATTCCCAGAGCTTTTCTTTGGCAGATCTCTGGACTCTCTCTTTTACAGATGTATATTCACCTAGACGATGAACCGAAACATTAGATGGATATTGCCAATGGGGAGTTTCTTGATTACGACCAATTAAAACAATGTCAAAATGTTCTGACAACAAATAAACTGCGTTAACAGTGGGCGGATAATAATCAGGATTTGAGTAAACTATCATCCCAATCTTTTTTTTAGTCATAACTCCACCTTTTGTAAAACGAACATTAATTCATGAAAATGCTTAGGACGTTTAAGCTGAACTCTAAGTTTTTGTAATACGTTGTAACTCCATACATCAGGCTGTAACAATTTTGAGACTAGTGACAAAGGCTTTAATGCTTGATAATTCTTGTACTGTTTGTTATTTAGAGGAAAGCCTTGATATTCAAATAGAATAACTTTTAATCCAGATTTATTAGCTAATCTCGAAAGAGTCTTGCTGTCAAAGTAACTGAGATGTTCCATATTTCTCTGTACCCCGATCCATTCTGCCCCCCAATCATCAAAACATTCCATATCTGGGCAACCACCTAAGAATATACCTCCACTACAAAGGACTCGACTAACTTCGTCAAATAATTGAGATGGATTTTGGACATGTTCAATTAAATCAAAAGCAGTAATGATATCAAAACTTTGATCAGAAAATAATAGTTTATCCGCTGAAGATTCTAAGATCTCTAAACCATAATGAAGGCGACCATAATCAGCAGCATCAGAACTAAATTCTACTCCAGCAACTTTTCTAGCACCATACTGTCTTGCTAATACTAGTAATGCACCATCAGCACATCCTAAATCTAGGAATCTTTTATTGAATACATCTGTATGTTGTTTGATGAATTGCCACCCAGTAACTTGTTCACTTTCGATTGCTTTTTCTCTGGATTCAAAATAGTTTGTATCTTGATGAAAATCATGATTGCCAGAAAAATACCCCTCTTGGTAAAAACGAAGTAGTTCTTCGTGGGTAGGTTGAGGCTGTACAAAGCGAAATGAACAGGACTGACAGGAAACGATATCTAGGTAATCTAGACGTGAGTAGATAGATATATAACGATCAAAGCCACAAATGGGGCATAAAATTTCTTGTGTATTCTGCCAATTCCAAGTACTTTGTTTGCTTGTTAGAGAGTTCATAGTTTCTAATGAAATGGAGATAAAAATAGCACTAAACTTTTAATTAATAAATCTTCTTCTTGCATTTGATCCAAACTCAACAGGTTTTGCCATTTAGATGGATAAGCAGATCGAAAAGCTAGTGCCTCAGGAGAGATAATTGTGATTGTATGTACCCTAGTGAAGTATTTTTCAACTTTTTGGATATATTCCCTAGGTCTTAAATAGCTAAAAAGACCTTCACTAATATGCTTACGGATCTCAAAATAACTCTCCTCTGTAGTTGCCCAAGAACTTTGTTTTTCAAAAGAATTAATCCAATTAAAATAGTCTGATTGACTTAGTAAAAGATGATTAAATCCATTCTCTAGTCCACCTACGGCTGAAAAATGATCGCCACTAAATGTATGCCATAGCGGACCAAACCCTGACAGGACTATACCATCGGGCTTTATCAAGCGTTTAGTTTCTTTAAGCATACTTTCAAAGTCCTTGATGTGTTCCCAAACAGCAAAGGAAGAAATCACATCGAAAATCTGAGTATCTAGCTGAGTGTGACAAAAATCACCATCTAGAAATTTTATTGATGTGCTTTGAGAACTCTGAGAGATTTGGCTCCAACCTTTCTCAAAGCTAAATAAGTCCATACCTAATACAGAACTAGCTCCTAGACTAGACCATGCTAAGGCTTCTTGACCTAATCCACAACCTTGAATAAATACTTTAGATTCTTTCAAAGGCACAAGACGCTTTAATTTTTTTGCTAGTGATAGAAACCCAGAACCTCTTTCACCAAACAATAATTGATCAGTGTCAAAAGAAAAGTTAGAAAGCTCTGGATATTTGAATAAATTAAAGTAAGTTGTGAATTTAGTTGAAAGTGGATAAATTATTTGGTCTAAAATTTGACGTTTAATGTTGATCTGATTATGATATGTATTTGGACTAAAAATAATAGGGGTATGATCAATCATTTCTATTTATCTTTTTAAAGGTAATATTTTTTTTATTCTAAGTTTTTCTGCCGTGTATAAGACACTGTTGAAAGTTGATATACAGATCATTGGCATTGTGATTATGACTAACCAATAATTATTAAGATAGGTTGTTGGAAAGACAGAAACAAATAAGCTATACACAAAAAATATTTCACTAATAACCATTAGTTTTATTAGCAATAAAATATCGGTTTTAGCCAAATCACCTAAACTTGGTTTGATTATATACAAAAAACCTGCAAGCTGACCAATAAATTGTGATATTAAAAAGCCTAAACTGCTATAACGAGGTACTAATAAAAAAGCAAATAAAATCCAACAAATAACTCCCACTAAACTAGCATAAGAAACTTTAAGTGTTTTTCCAGATACTACTAAATACTGCACTAGTAGTGATGAAATACCAGCAATCGCTGATGTCCATAGAGAAATCCAAGATAGAATTATTGCCTGTTCATAATTAGCGCCAAACAGTAAATGAATTAGCTGGGGTAAGATCAGGCTAACTAAACCTGTCGGAATAAGAAGCAAAATCCACACACCTCTTAGATGCACCGATTTAAGATATTGGTAAGACTGCTTATCATCTGCGGCACTAGCGGATAGATAGGAAATGGCGGCAGGGGCGATCGCACTAGGAATAAAACCAATAAGGGCAGATATACTTTGAGCAACCCGCAAATAACCTAATTGTTCTAATCCTCCATATTGACTGACTAAACCCATTAAAGGCAAGCCAACCAAGCTCCCTAGCAAAGTATTACCTAGATAATAAGGAAATCCAAATTGAAGTATAGACCGAACTTCTTTCCAGAATTTATCGCATCGAAGGCGAATTTCCTTAGATTTAAGTACAGGTTTAACAATTAAATAACTCCAGATAATCTGAGTGATCGCTGCCAAAATCATTCCTAGAAAAGCACCACTTAGCCCCATCTGCCAAGCCAGTAAAACCGTGAGGATGCTGCTAGAAACAATCCCAAGTGATGAGCGTAAGGCATAGGCTCGGAAATCTTGTAAGCTCGATAGAAAGAGTAATGGAACATTACCTAATGGCTGCAAGGTAATTAAGATCGCTGCCAATCCTAGCCAAGTAGTAACAGATGGTTGTGATAGCCAATGCGTTGCTAGTGGTTCACGAAATAGCCATATACCCAAGCCTGTAATGGCACTAACTGAGCAATTCATGATCAAACCAACCCCAAATAGTCGCCCAACCGACTCTATCCCAACCGTTTTATACTGAGCGCCATTTCTTTGCATAGAAATATCTACGCCCAGACTGCTAAACCCTTGAGCCGATTGAGCCAAAGAAAAGACAATATTGTAAATACCTAAGCCTTGCGCTCCCAAAAGCCTTGCCAAAACTGGAATGACTAATACACTTGCTAACTTTGAGATAACATTAGCAAGTGTGAGCCATGCACCCCCTTTTATCAGCTTTTTGATCGCGCTCATGATTTAGGAGGTAAGCATAAATATTCGTCATACTCCACTGTTTCCACATTCTCTCCATCACGATTAAATATTTGATACCCCCAATCCTTTAAAATACTAACTATCTCTTGACAATCTTCTGGAGTTTCCAACCAAAAGGGATGAACGGCTAGTAGCAAGATGGGGGCAGTCTGACTACTCAGAAGTTTTGTTGCACCCTTAATCACTTTCAGTTCTGCTCCCTCAACATCTATTTTGACCAAATTAGGCGATCGCCCCTGTTTAGACAATAATCCATCCAAACTGATGGCAGGTACTGTAACATCTCTACTGACTTTGGGAGCGTCTCCATTTACAGAACCTGAAAACATTAAAGAATTGCAAGGGGATAGCCCATCTTCAATCAGACTAAAAGTAATTGATCCACCATCTTGATCACATACGGCTGCTTCTATGAGGGTCACAATGCTTTCATGTCCATTTAATGTGATGTGCCGTTTTAGTAAAGCAGCATTAGCTGGACTAGGCTCGATGGCGATTATCTTACCGCTTTTACCAATTATTTGAGCTGCTGGTAATGAAGTTAAACCAATATTGGCTCCGACATCCCAAAAAACATCCCCTTGATGCAACCATTTTTTTAGCCACAATAAAATGTGTGGCTCATAGATGTCCGCAAATACCGCTAGGCTGGGTACAAATTTATAAACCTCATCATTTATTCGTTTGCGAATGAAATTTTTACCGTTATCTTTTAGAAATATGGAGTGATAAATAGACTGACCAACAGAAAGTAAGGCATTGGCTTTTATTTTTACTAAAAATGATTTAATAGAGCGTGCGGTTGTGACTAAAGGAGTATCTAGCATGATGTTTTAATTTTATTCAAAGTGCTTTAAAAATTGTATATTTTCCTTGTAAGTTACATTGAATGATAGGTTAACAAGCTGCTATATCTCAACAAATTTTAGATGCTTGATTAAGTCGAATTGAGCCTTCCATTCATCTCTAAATCTCAAACTCTGAAGTCCATTTTCTGCGAAATTTAAACCATGAATATCCTTTAAAAACTTCTGCTCAAATTTATTG
Organism: Pseudanabaena sp. Chao 1811; assembly: GCF_027942295.1. Classification (NCBI taxonomy): domain Bacteria; kingdom Bacillati; phylum Cyanobacteriota; class Cyanophyceae; order Pseudanabaenales; family Pseudanabaenaceae; genus Pseudanabaena; species Pseudanabaena sp. Chao 1811. The sequence continues at coordinate 4,357,559 of NZ_CP101416.1, read as the reverse complement.
GAATCGACAAAAAAAGCATTAACACCATTTGTATCTACTGTAATAAAATGATATCCAAGGTTTTTGAAGAATTTTTTCCATCCCGACAATGACACACCGTAATATAAACTCTTATGTTCTGGTCTAGCAATAAAGTTGTTTTGATACTCCACCGTTAAGGGATTTTCTGGACCAAAAGCAGAATTATATTCCACAACAAAAATTTTAGGTCTAAAGCCAATTTCCATAATCGCTTTAGCTACATAGTAATCCATACCATCGATGTCTAAAGAAAATACATCAGGATCAAGGTAGAGAGATAATTTTTTAATTTTTTCCACGTTTTCTTGATTAACAAACATTGGAACACAGTTTATAAAATCTTTTGAACATAGATATGCAACATTAAGGTCGCATTCATTAGAAGCATTATGATTGCCTTCAATCATAATGCCCCTATATTTTTTTACAACTCCTAAATAAGAGGTATTATTCTCAATGCCATCAGAAGAACCAATTTCAATGAAATAGCGATTTCGGCTTTTACATTGAGAAAGTAATACATCTATAATTCCGTCCTCACCATTTTGGCTAAATGCTGAGAATTCCCAAGACTGAGGGTCAGTTAAATCTATAGAACGTGTATAACTTGCTATAGCGCCTCTACTCAACGATATGTTAATTCGTTGCATGGCTCTAAGACGTTTTAAGTATCTAATAGCATTGTTTAACATCTGACCTTTCTCTACATTTTTTACAATAAATTTGAATAGGCGTTGATCATTTTCTTTCCGTAGTCATCCCATGAAAGAGAGGTTTGTGCTTGAAGCAAAGCATTTTTACTCATTTCATTTCGACTTTCTGGATTTTCATAAAAATATAAAATCTTTGATTTTAAAGCTTCTATGTCCCGAATTGGTAAAACAAAACCATCTATACCATCTCTAACAATATCTTCACCACCTGTATTTGTTGTATGAATTACAGGAAGACCACAAGCCATTGCTTGCGGCTGTACCATGGCAAGCCCCTCTTCAATGGAAGCAATGCAAAAAACAGAACATTGGGAATAAAACCAACGTAATGTATTTTGTGGATGTTTGCCTTTAAGAATAATGCGATCGCTTTGATATTTGGTGAGAAATGGCATTATTTCTGGATCTACGCTTCCCACTAGCCATAACTCTGCATCAGTTAAATTTAGCTCATAGAATGCTTGCAAGAGATATGGCACACCCTTTCTTAAACTAATTGCACCACAATGGATAACTCGAAAAATTTTATCTTCTTTAGGGACAGGATAAAATTCAGACAAGGAAACACCATAGGGAACATGAATTAATTTTGATTCGGGTATACCCTTTTCTAAGAAAGTTTGTTTGACAAATAAACTAGGAATGGCAATGCGATCGCATTCTTCATAAGCTTTTAATTCACGTTCATAAACGCCTTGATGCGTAGCTGTAAATTTTAATCCCCAGCGCGCATACTCTTCTTGGAGAATTTCAGTCTGATACTTCATATGACTACTCCCACGCTCAACAATGGTTAAAGCACCTAGTTCTTTGGCGCGGCGAAATGACCCAAGACAAGCACCTGACCAGCCCACAAATATATCAAAATCTTCGTTTAGATTTTTAGTTACATCACGATCAAACCACTCTAACCAAAATAGCTGTAAGTTGCGATCACCTTTTAGCCAACTTGGTAGTTTATTCCATCCTCTTGATAAGACTTCTAAATACAAAAGAGATTTTACAGACTGAGTATCTATGTCAAATTCTGAAACTTTAAAAGATGGGTAAGTAGTAAAAAGGTGATTAAGATAGCCTCGCTTTTGCAATTGTTGCGCCAAGTTAAAAGCATGAAATCTTCCTGACACTGCAATATTAACTTTCATTAGTTATTTCTCAGCTAGTAAAAGCAATATATCACCTGAACTTTTAGAATTAGAATCGTTCGGAAATTTATCCCAACTATCATAAAATTTTAGGGATTTGAAGCCATATTTGGGTAGATTATCCTCAAAGAATTTACTAGAAAAACCAACAGGATGTACTGCACCAATTATAGATAATAATGAATTTCCGTAAGCAAGAAAGTCAAAGTTAGGAACTTCTATAATAAGTTTGCCATCAATTTCTAGGTGTTCGTAAAGCTCGGTAAATATGGTAGATAGATCTGTAAAATGTTCTAATGTGTGAGCCGTATAAATCAGATCGAATTTTTTTGAGCCAAGATTAGAAATATTCTTTAAAATATCTACTCCCAAATTTTCTCTGCCGAACTGACGACGAGTATCACTTATCTCTATACCAGTAACATTAAATCCTTGTAATTTAGCTTGGTAAATAAAATATCCCCAAGAAGATCCAATTTCAAGTAAATTTCGACCCTCTAAAAAATCAGAAATCGCCTTAATTCTATCACTAAAATATTTGTCAGAACCTTCAAATTTCTTGCTTATCAGATCACTTAACTGTTCAGCATTAGGCATATCTGTAGTTGAGCCTTCAGCTTGATAGAGCTTATCGTAAAAATCAGAAAAAAATGAAGATTTATAGATAGGGCTGGTGAAAAATAAGCCACAATCATTGCAATGTTCAATCCCGATACTTTTGTACTTCTTTGCAACTTCTTGTAAATCTTGTGAACCACAGTGCGGACAAAAGTTTTGACTCCAGAAAAGAGATTGTGCAAGAAATTCAAGTCTAGGTATTAACTTATTCATGATTTTTTATTTCTTATGAGCTTCAAGACAAATGGAATAGCTAGGATAATCAACAATTTTAGATAAAACTGGGTCTAATATTGGAGGGATAATTCTCAATGGTAAGGTTATACCCCAAGCAAATATATGGTTTACTTTTGATAGTAGACGTAACATAAAAGTTGTCTTTTGGCTAACCAAACCACTACAGAAAGAGAACGAGTCAGGTACTAAGCCTGCTATATAGCATAATTCAGATAACTTTTCTTTCGTATATCCTTTTCTAACATGTCCTCCATTTTCAATAAGTAAAAAAGGACCACTATCCCCTTCCGAAATTGGCTTATAATCCCAGTTTGGTGTTGTTAGTAAAAGCTTTCCCCCTCTTTTTAAGCACTTAGCTATATCACACATCAATTTTTGGTCATCAATAATATGCTCAATATTCTCAAAACAAATAGCAACATCAAATTGATTTATTAGGTCTTGTCGTTCATCAAGTTTTCTGACATCCTGTACTTCAAACGTTGCTGAATTAGCTTTACATAGTGAAGCACGTTCCTTTGCTACATTCTGATTTCTTTCATCCCAACTTAATCCAAGCGCATTGTAGCCCCTTAAAGAAGCATAGGTTGTAAAAGCACCCGTTCCACAACCTATGTCTAAAAACTTCTCAGAATTATTTGTTTTTGGAAGACGTTCTTTCAACCAAATCCAACGATCTAACACCAGAGTGTCGCCATGAATCAGAGTTGCAGGAAATCCGATGAGTTTAACTAATAATGATTTCATCACTGTTTTAATTTATTCCTAAAAACTAAAAATAATCTATTTTAAATCAACCGCTCTATCCAAACTAATATTTTAAATTACTATCTTGATTTACTACGGATAAAATGTCTAAGATTCTATCTTTGATGGTATGCTGTATTGCCTTTTTATAACCCGATTCTGCAATAGAGGTAATTAAATGATCATTCTGAAGTAAATAGCTAATCTTTTGATTTAATTCCTCTGGACTAGAAAAATAAACTGCCTCTTTATCCTCCTCAAATAAACCCAACAAATCTTGACTACGCTCACTCAACATCATCGTACCTGAAGCAGGAATTTCAAATGTTCTAATATTATGTCCCATCTCATTTTGAGGACGTAATATATTTAACCCCATTTTTGCAGAGCCTAAAACATCGGGTATGTTTGTATAATCACACATTCCCTTCACAAAGCCATTAAGTGAATCTTCTTTACAACGAGTTAGCCAATAATCAGATCCCCAAATACCTAAACGATGATTAGAAATTGCCATAAGATATTTTTCTCTTTTTCTACTAGCATCCCAATTACCAATAAAAGCAACATCATAAATGGGATTAAGTTGTTTTTTGGGAAAATGATAATTTGCATCACTACAAAAAGGATGAAAGAAAACTTTTTCTAATCCCTTATTTTGCAACTGATTAACTAGCTCTTTACTCCAGATAAATACTGCATCCCACAAAGGTAGTCCTCGTCTTACCCATGAATTACTATGGGTATGATGGCTATCCAAAGGATTATCTGTGAAAAAGACAAATACTAATCCATACTTTTGCAAGGATTTAATACTTTCTGGTTGAACTAAGTTGGGAGAAACAACAAATACCAAATCTGGCTTAAACTGTCCTGCAATTTTCAGTAATTTTTGATTAGCAGATTGCGCCATAAGTTGCCATGTGAACCGCCATGCCAATCTATCGGATAGAGAACGCGATCGCAAACTAGGTTCAGCATCTTGCCAATTAAAATATTCAACTTCACACCCAACATCCGAAAAACCTCTTCCGTAAACTTCTTCAGTTGCTCCTATTCTATTCAATTGACCTACAACTAATACTTTCATTATTGAGTTTTATAATTAATTATCAATTTTATTCGCAACAGCAAAAAAACTACGACTCCAAACGTTAGATAAAGATAGAGAGCCAGTTTCTACTGCATACAAAAAAACATATAGCAAACGGATAATATTCCATAGACAGAAACGCAATATACTCATAGGTGTATAAGGTACTGGAGATGCTTCATAATATCTAACATCACTAAATCCACAAGCCTTTAATACTTGATCCATACTAGTTGGAGTAAAAGAAATTTCATGACTGAAATCACCAAAGACTGTAGTCCCAGCTAATAAAGGACTTTGGGCATTAGGTACTTTGATAATTAAGATGCCCTTATCACTTAGAACATTTTTAATTAAATTTAGTACATCCATCAATTCGTCTTTTGTGAAATGCTCTAATATATCTATAGCTAGGACAACATCCCACTTTGTTTGTTTAGCATAAGAATTTTTCAGAAAATCACAAATATCACCAGTAACTATATATTTCGACAGTTCTGATCCCTTCAGAATAGTATCTAACTCTGGACATCTATCAACCCCCATAATTTCTGAATATCCTAAACTTTTTAAAGCCACTAGTAAAGAACCACAGCCACAGCCAATATCTAACACTTTGGTACTTTTGTCTTGTGGCAAAAACTTGGTTAAAAAATAATTGTTGTAATAATTTCTTCTTGGCGAGCCAAAATCTAGGTTTGAAATATACTCACCTTGGCTTGAAAAATATTTGTTGTAAATTTGATTGCGGTATTTAGTTGACATAATTAGTAGATGTTTTTTATTCAAAAATTAACTGTGCTAATTAACGCTTCTTTTAGTCCTAAAACATCTTCCTGAAAACTCCAATTGTTAATTATTTTTTGGCTTCTATCACCTGCAACTATAGAATTAGCGATCGCCCATTTCATTGATTCTGCTAAAGCTACTACATCCCCTACTGGAAAAATAGCGCCATTCTGCCCATCTAAAACGAGATCAGGAGCGCAACCAACTTGATCGCTTACTACAACTGCTTTACCTGCATTCATCACTTCATTAATTGCCAGTCCCCAAGGTTCAAAACTAGAAGGTAAGACGAAAATATCACATAAATCATACATAGTAGGCATTTCTGATTGATTTTTAAAACCCAAAAATCTAATTGATTGCCAACCTATTTCTTTAGCTGTATTTTCAAGGGATACTTTTAAAGCTCCATCGCCAACAAATAGTAAATAAGGATCTGGCTCTTGGATACCATCTGGGGAAAGTAATCGATAGGCTGACAATAGATCTTGGGGGCGTTTAACATCAATTAACTTAGCTGCATATAAAATTATTGGTCTATTAGGTTCCAAATCCAGCGATCGCTTGAGATTTTCTCGATTTGTTCTAGCTAACTTTACTTGAGCCTGAAAGAAATTATTATCAACTGCATATGGTACGGGGAATAGGCGATCTGTATTAACTTTATGATTTATATAAAACTGATAGTTTAAATTTCCTACATAAAGGAAAGCAGATATTTTTTTAAATAAAAACCCTAAAAATATTTTTTTTGTGGTTTGTTTAATAAAGTGGTTTGTTGCTTGCAATCCATTAGACTCACCTCTTAACAAAACAGGAATATTTAACTTCTCTGCCGCAAAGATTACCTGCAAACTACAAAACCATGCCCATCCATGTACCCATACTGCATCAAAATTACCGATCTCTAATAGCTTAGGTATGTTTTTGGCAATAGGCTGTTGGAACATATTTTTCCATTGCTTACTACCCCAACAATCTAAAAACTGGTAATCATAACCCTCCGTTAATGGTACATCCCACTCGATTACTTTCCCAAATCCACTATCTTGATAGGGCTTTAAAGAAAAATCACTATAAAAAAACACCTTAAGATCGATATCTGGATCGGCGGCAATCATCCGCAGCAAAGGAGCCTGATATTGAATTGGGTGAGATACAAAGTATGCGAGTTTAAACATTAATATGTATGATCCTCAAAACATTAAAAGAAAATACCTAATGCTTGAAATTTGGAAGCAGATTTACAGCGATCTAAAACTTGCGATGGGTTCCGAATCCACAAATAGTTATTATTTAAATGATTGTTAACTGATATCTCTAACTTCCTTTGAAATGGATTGTAACTAGCAGGTTCAAATCCAAAATCCTTTAAAGTCTTATTGATCTCAGAATCAACTGTTTCTAATAAAATAGCCAGTAAAGAATTGCAAGCTAGAATTTTAGATGCTCCTGCAATTACTTCTGATTCAAATCCCTCAACATCAATTTTGATGAGAGTAGGTTGTAGTTGGTCAATGATTTGATCAAGTGGTTCAACAGGCACTTCAATTGATTTACCTATGTAGTTGGCATCAACAGCTTTATTTGTTGTATCAAGATCTGAAGTAAATTTTAGTAATCCACTATTTTTTCCTGCGGCGCAACAACGACTATCTACTAAAGAAGATATATCGTTAATTCGTATATTTCTTTGTAGTCGATTAAAAGTTTCTGGTACTGGCTCGATCGCTAAACTATTTGCTCCAACCGCTTTTGATGCAAGTACTGTATATGAGCCAATATTTGCTCCCACATCAACAAATAAGTCTCCTATGCGTAGCAAGTGCAAGCAAAAAGCCATGTCGGCAAATTCGTGCAAGCCAGTATAGATATTACCTGTTGCTCCAGTCATCCCAATCTCGACAACTAACTGAGATTCGCCAACAAAAGGAACAACAACAGGCATTTTTAAAATTCGTGCACCTATTTGCCACCTAATCCATAATTTGAGTGCATGGAAAAAGTTTTGTGAGCCTAATGGATGACACTGAATAAATCTCCAAGTTTGTAGAAATGAAGTTAGCACAATTTTTATATCTTATTCTTATGCTTTATTTAGAGAAACCATTTTTTGCTTGAGACTTGTTATAAATCACAAAAAAGAGTCAATGCATTGCACTAACTCTTTTTTAAGAAATGCGGATGGAGAGACTCGAACTCTCACATCAGAGATACTAGAACCTAAATCTAGCGCGTCTACCAATTCCGCCACATCCGCTTGGGCTAAGTGTTTTTCACACCGAATAGAATGATACATCAATCTCGGTAAATTGCAGCACAAATTTTTTAAGAATATTTTTGACATTCGGATTGACCTAAATTAATCACCTATAATTTTGGCGTTTTGGCGAAAAGTGTCGATAAGTAAAGACTTTCTAGCGAAATATCAATGCTTGTTGAATATCAAAGTACTGTAATAGCGATTAATTGCTATACAGCTATAGACTGTGATGCCAGAGATTGTAATGAAAGTGTTGACTTTACCTTCTTTATTTTATTGATATACAATCTTTAGATTAGTCTCTTGCGCTGAGCCTACTGTTAACATTTTTGTTGAGCATGTCTGTCTAGTGCATATTCATAAGCCTCAAAAAATTGATCTAGAGCAAATCTACCCCTGTCCTTGCCCACGCAAACGCGGCAAATTAAAACCGATCGCGCTGACAGATGCTTTTGGCTGCGATCGCTGCTCTTTGTTATTTGAGCTAGAAAATGATGGTTACAGTCTATTGCAGGTAGGTGGCATTGATTCTCAACGTCATACATGGCAATGGATTGGCAAATGGCGAGCGAGTCGTGAATATCGACAATATCCCTTGTTAGAAACAGCCTTGATGTACATAATTTCTTTGCTGTTTTTTGCATTGGTAGTTATGTGGGCACTAAATCTCAAATCCGCTTTTGCTATTCCTCTAGCGATTTTGTTGTTTACTCTTTTAGGTTTGTTAATATGGCGATTGCTCGTGTTGCGTTATCACGATTTTTAGAAACTTTCTGAGCAGCTTGCTCCTGTGAAATTCATTGAATTTTCTTATAAAGCAATATCCTCAGGCTTTTAGCAAGTAATTATTACCCATATGTCACCAGAAGACCTTACAGGCTTCATTTATAAATCCCACGCCGCAGCACTACAACTCGCGCAAATTCCTACAAGGGAACGCGATAGTTTATTGCTAGAGCTTGCTGAAGCAATTAAGAAACACAAAAATGAGATCCTCGAAGCAAATACCTTGGATTTGGAAGCGAGTCGCGATATGGCTGTACCTGAGTTAGTACTAGAGTGGCTCAAACTAACACCCGAACGACTTAATCATGCGCTCGAATGCCTAAGACAACTTTCTGGGTTACCTGATCCTCTAACATTGCATGTGGGCATTAATGGCTATCAAAGGGTTCCTTTGGGAGTGGTGGCTTTTGTGTATGAGGGCTTTCCACAGTTGAGCTTGATTGCGGCAGGCATGTGTCTCAAGGTGGGGAATACGATCATCCTCAAGGGTGGCAATGAAGGTACATATACCCAAGAGGCGATCGCGTCAATCGCTAAAGATGTCTTCATCTCTAGGGGTTTCCCTGAAGCATGTATGACCTCTGTACCTAAAGGGGTTGCCATGAAGGAGCTAATTGTCCAAGAAAAATATTTGCGGTTAGTAATTCCCTATGGTCGCCCCAGTTTTGTACAACAGGTGAGCAAGCAAGCTACAGTTTCCGCTTTACCGATCGCGATGGGTAACTGTTATCTATATTTATCGGCATCAGGCAACCTCGACTTTGCTAAGGAAATTATTTTAAATAGTCGTAAAGGTGAGCCTGATGCTGTCAATGCGATCGAGAAAGTAGTTGTGCATCAGTCATGGCTAGATCGTGGTTTAGGCGAGTGGATTGTTCGTTTAAAGAAGCAAGGTTTGGTGGTAAGGGGCTGTGCAGGAGCAACTAATTATTTTCGGCAGTTCCTTGAAGAGAGCCATAGCGATGAAACAGATAAACCGAGTCAAGCGCTGATAGATAAGGCAATTGAGCTTGAAGATGTTTGGGGACAATCTTATTTAGATGAAACCATCGCCATTAAAGTGGTGCAGGATACGGAAGAGGCGATCGCATGGATCAATCAATATAGTAGTGGTCATGCTGATGTGTTACTAACTGACTCCTTATCTGAACGCGATCGCTTTGTTAGTCGCATTAATAGCAGTACGATTTTTGTCAATGCCCATAGTCGTTTCAGTCGTTGTGCCAAAGTTGGTGAAAATGGCAATGTCAAAATCGCCTTGGGCATGTCCAGCTTAAAAACGCGAGGAGCATCCAGATATCCGGGGATGATCGATATTTATGCTTTGACAACGACAAAGCAAGTGTTAACAAGTTCTTGGTTAACTTGATAAGTAGCTAGGCATAATTACAAAATAGAGCCAAAACCCGTAGCGCACGCTGCGCGTGCGCTACGGGTTTTGGGGTTTTATATTTAATTGCACCCAGCTACTTAGAAGAACAGTATGTAGGACTATTCCTCTATCAAACATGTCGATGCGATCGCTGGTAGGATTAAGACAATTAGAGTGTTATTGCCCCGTAAAGCATGGATTTTCAGTCGGTTATTTTGGCGTTGCAAAAGTATTGGAGCGATCGCGGATGTTTGATTGCTCAACCCTATGACATTGAAAAGGGTGCGGGAACGATGAGTCCGCATACTTTCCTAAGAGCGATTGGTCCTGAGCCTTGGAACGTTGCCTATGTCGAACCATGCCGCCGTCCTACCGATGGGCGTTATGGCGAAAATCCTAACCGTTTGCAACATTATTATCAATTTCAAGTAATTCTCAAGCCATCTCCCGATGATGTGCTAGAGCAATATCTAAATAGTTTGAAATATCTTGGTATCGATCCCGCCGATCACGATGTGCGATTCGTCGAAGATGACTGGGAATCACCCACCCTTGGTGCATGGGGTGTGGGTTGGGAAGTCTGGCTAGATGGCATGGAAGTTACTCAGTTCACATACTTCCAACAGGTTGGAGGTCTAGACTGTCGCCCCGTTTCTGCGGAAATCACCTATGGTTTAGAGCGCTTAGTGATGTATCTCCAAGGTGTGGACTCGGTGTATGACATTGTGTGGCGATCGCACCCAGAATTAGGTGACATCAAATATGGTCAAGTACATCACCAAGGTGAAGTCGAGCATAGCGGCTACAACTTTGGCAATTTTGGCGGTAAACCCCAAGATTCTGACCTATTGTTTCAGCTATTCCTCCAATACGAAAAAGAAGCAGGACATTTACTAGAATCCGAGCTAGTATTACCCGCTTTTGATTACGTATTGAAATGCTCCCATTCCTTTAACCTGTTGGATGCGCGAGGGGTAATCTCTGTAACCGAGCGTACCCGCTATATCGGACGTATCCGTAACCTAGCTCGACAGGTGGCGAAGCTTTATTACGCACAGCGAGAGGCACTAGGATTTCCCCTAGGCTCAGAGTTACAAGGAGTCAAATAAAAGAAAGGAGACGCGATGCGTCTCCTTTCTTTTATTTGAAAAGCAGTATTTATGGTTCCAACTGAACAGAAAAGCAGCAATATGGCTACCCATTTGGCTTATGCGATGCACAAGAAAAAAATCATATTTAACCTTCTTAACACTCCCAAACAGCTCAAAGCCCTTGTCAATCAACACTTTTGGAATTTTTTCTTTTTAAAGAAGTTGTAATTTTCGATACTAAAATTTATAAGCCCGAAACAAGCCGTTATAAATCGTGACAATCTGTAATAAAAAACGATCCAACGACATAGTATAAACATAGAAGTTGGAAATCAAAACTAACAAAACGAGCGAAAGTTAAATCTTGAGCGAGTGAAGTTGAGATAGACGACTATATTAAATTAAAAATAAAAACTTTTTCTAGCTCATTCTGACTTTTTAGTTAAATTAAAAAATTAATTAGATTTTAGAATTTGCTTAGATTTAGAAAAAATTGATTGGCTCTGCCTATCTCAGTCTTTATAAAGACACTTAAACATATTTGGAGATAAACGTAACATGACATTAGATGCATTTGCCAAGGTAGTATCCCAAGCTGATTCACGTGGCGCATACCTCACCTCTTCTCAGCTAGATGCTTTGAATGCACTCGTTGCTGATGGCAGCAAGCGTATTGACGTTGTAAACCGCATCACCGGTAGCTCTTCTACAATCGTTGCTAATGCTGCTCGTGCTTTGTTCGCTGAGCAACCTGCATTGATCGCTCCTGGTGGAAATGCTTACACCAACCGTCGTATGGCTGCTTGCTTGCGCGACATGGAAATCATTTTGCGCTATGTAACTTACGCAGTATTCGCTGGCGATTCCAGCATCTTGGATGATCGTTGCTTGAACGGTTTGAGAGAAACCTACTTGGCTCTTGGTACTCCTGGTGCATCCGTTGCAGTTGGCGTTCAAAAGATGAAAGAAGCAGCGATCGCAATCGCTAACGATCCTAATGGCATTACCCGTGGTGATTGCAGCAGCCTGATTGCTGAACTCGGCAGCTATTTCGACAGAGCAGCAGCAGCAGTTGCTTAGTTTGCATCTTTTGATTGTTTAAAAAATTTATTTGGAGATATTGTAAGTCATGTCAAAAACCCCTTTAACCGAAGCTCTAGCTACAGCTGATTCTCAAGGTCGTTTCCTCAGCGCTAGTGAATTGCAAGTTGCTTTTGGTCGTTTCCGCCAAGCAGGTTCTGGTCTAGCAGCAGCTAGAGCTTTGACCGAAAAGGCTGATTCATTGGTAGCAGGTGCAGCTAATGCTGTTTACCAAAAGTTCCCTTACACCACCAATACTCCTGGTTCTAACTATGCTTCTAGCCAAACTGGCAAGGACAAGTGCGCCAGAGACATCGGCTACTACCTCCGCATCGTAACCTATGCGTTGGTTGTTGGTGGTACAGGTCCTCTTGATGACTACCTCATCAGTGGCTTGGCTGAAATCAACCGTACTTTTGAATTGTCTCCTAGCTGGTACGTTGAAGCTTTGAAGTACATCAAGGCTAACCACGGTTTGAGCGGTGACGCTGCTTCCGAAGCAAACTCCTACCTCGATTATGCTATCAACGCATTGATCTAGTTTGATCTTTAATTAGATTCTTCGGATTAAAAAAAGGCACTCCTTAGGGGGTGTCTTTTTTAGTTGGAAAGTATTGCAAGACAATACTTTCCAAAAGAGAAAGGCTATAAAATGAGGGTTTGTTTGATTGTAAAATGCTTTATGTGAATTTCCATTTTGACCACAGCAAAATGGAATCTTAAAAATTTCTTAGTGACAAAACGATGAGTGAATCCGAACTTCCAGACGATAATCAGTTGACCTTAGAACAGGCACTTATTAATTTACAATGCGAAGATTTAGGATTACGGATCTATGCGGCATGGTGGCTCGGACGATTTCGAGTAAAGGATTCTAGAGCGATCGCTCTTTTAATTAATGCTCTAGATGATGAAGCCGATCGCACTGATGCAGGTGGTTATCCATTGCGACGTAATGCTGCTAGAGCTTTAGGAAAGCTTGGCGATCGCAGTGCTGTCTCGGCATTAATTCGCTCATTAGACTGTAAGGATTTTTATGTACGTGAGGCGGCAGCTCAATCTCTAGAAATGCTTGGTGATATAGCCTGTGTTCCCAAATTATTGGAAATGCTCAGTACACCGATAACATCAGAAATATCGGGTTTAGAAAGTGAGCAACCTTTTGACGCAATTCTCGAAGCTTTAGGAACTTTGGGGGCAGTGGAAACAATTCCGCAGATCTTGCCATTTTTGGAACATCCCATTCCTAGAGTGAAGTATGCGGCGGCTCGTGCCATGTATCAGCTTTCGTCCGATCCTGAAACCGCAGCTCAGTACGGCAATATTCTGATTAATGCCTTAAGCAACAATGATTTACAATTGCGGCGAACTGTTCTTTCCGATTTAGGTGCAATCGGTTATTTGGGAGCGGCGGAAGCAATTAGCAACACAATGGCAGAAAATAGCCTCAAATTAATTTCTCTTAAAGGTGTATTAGAAAAACAAATACCACTTGCTACACCTCCTGATCTGACCGCAGGTGCAGTTAGGGTCATGGCACTGATGGATGATTTATTGTAAAGTAGAGAAACTACAAAGCTATCCTTTACTTTGCTTGCCTTCTCTACTTTACTGATATATGTCTCTTTCTCAACTCATTCAGGCCGTAGAAGAAGCAGATTCTTCTAGACGACTACTTGAAGCAGTCCAAAATCTAGCGAATGCTCGGTTAGAAGGAGCTATTCCTACCTTGATTGAGGCACTTAGCTACAATAACCCCGGAGCTGCTGTTGCTGCTGTGGATGGACTGATTTTGCTAGGCGATCCAGCAGTTCCTGCATTATTGGAACTTCTGGATATGCACAACTACACAGCGCGATCGTGGGCAATTCGTGCTTTAGCAGGGATTGGTGATCCGCGAGGATTGGTAACTTTGCTGGGTGTGGCAACTGCGGACTTTGCGTTTAGTGTGCGTCGTGCGGCGGTTAAGGGTTTGGGTTTAATGAAGTGGCATTGGTTTCCTGATGAACTTCGTGAAATTGCTCAAGAGGAAGCGTTGGAAGCATTACTATTTGTCGCGCATCAGGATGACGAATGGGTAGTACGCTATGCGGCGGTTGTGGGTTTACAGGCTTTGGCAATAACGATCGCTGATACCTATCCGCATTGGCGATCGGAGATTCAATCGCAACTTGAGCAAATGGCAAATAATGAGCCAACCTTAGCAGTGCGTGCTCGTGTGTGGCTTGCCTTAAAAAATATTCAGCACAATATTCAACCAGAGTCACATACATCTATCAATTTAGAAGAATCTGAAGCTAAGAAATCTCCTTTAACTCCCGATGATTGGCAGGATATTCTTAACAAACTCTATGAAATTAAGCGTCAAGAGAGAGCGGAGAACTTAGAGGAGGGAGATCCGCGTCGGTTTCAGAAACTAGCAGCGACGATCGGAAAAGATCAACCTTAAATCTTTACTGCTTAATCTTTACTGTGCCTTGCATCTTCAAGATTTAAGATATCTCTTCGCGCTTTTCCCTAAACCCCAATTCTATTAAAGCCTTACGGATTTTTGCTTTTGATGGTTGAATTTTGGGCATAGCTAAATTTAACTCACGAGCGGTTTCTAGCATTTGCCTAATTAAGATATCTAACAAATTATCATCAACATCTTCAGGAACCTGTTCAATCCTGCCCTGATATGCCAATGTATACAGCTCTAAATGATGCTTGCCCATAATTTTTGCCAACTTTCTTAGGGTTTCAGGTGTGGGGCATGTTCCTTTAAAACAAGCACCACGAAGCCTTGGTTGGGGTACACCAGCCAATTCTGCAAGATGGTTCATGCTAATGTCTTGTTCTTCTAAATATTGGAGAACATATAGTCCTAGGGGTGAGCAATCTTCAGTTTTAACCTGTAACCTTGGTGGCATCTTTAGTAATATCGAAAACTTGGTCAGATCTTCAAATAGAAAGTTAATCTAACATCAATGGATGATCTTATACCAATTATAGCGATCGCCTTAACTGTTACAGCGCTTTGCGCCCAAAACCAAACTAAGAGATTTTTTGAAAGTGTTGCTTTGCAATACTTTCAAAAAATCTCTAGTGATAGACATTGCCATAAGACAACCAAGGGGGCTTAAGATCCTTGCTCATTCTAGAATTCCTACCAAAATGCTAATTAAATCTTCTAAATCATCAGGCAAGGTATAGGAACCAATATCTTGAAATATAGTTCGAGAAGTAACATCTAAAATCCCAAATATCCATAAATTACCAATAGTAACCGCACCATAGAGTCGATCTGGCGCATCATCTAACATCGATAAGGCGATCGCTTCAACTGCTAACTGAGTAAAACCACGAGTCAAATCATCCCGTTTTGCTTCAACAACAATGAGACTATGGATAGATCGAATTAAGTAATCCAGATTCCCTTGCAGAAGATTACTAACCCTCACAGGATATTCAATTCTCAGGATCTGCTGACAAATCATGGCAACTTTACTTAACACAGGAGCTACCAAAATTTCTCGCCTTGCAGTTTCGCTAGTTAATGGCACATAGGGAAGTACATTTTCAAGGTTCTGTTTGAGTTCTGACAGTCCTGATAATTGGCGACTAGTTCTTGGCAGTTGCAAACGTTTTTTGACAAGTTTGTAATCAAACTCAGCCAAAATCTCATCCGTATCATTGGATAGCTCAAAATAAGAACGAAAAGTATAGTTGGCATCAGCCTGCAAAATTTTCATATCTTAAATTATGGAGTAATAAAGGGAGTACGTCGTACTCCCTTTATTTTACGATCGCCAAGTGCCGTGAAATCCCATTGGTACGATGCTTGGTAGGGCAAGGCGACAAACAGGTTCAGCATCTAAGCGATCGCTATCAAAAATCCACACTTCAGAACATTCGCGATCACCATCAAAGACGACGGTAATGATATAACCTTTGTCAGGATTGGTGGGATCAGGGGCAAACAATGGCTCCATTGGATAGCGATTTGTACCTAGATCAGCTTCAGTTACAGTATTGGTTTGGTAATCGTAACGGGCGATCGCATCAAATAATTCTGTTTGTTGATCTTCAGAATGGCGGACAGATAGATAGGTATAGCGAGAATTTTTACCAACTTGATCAGGGGCAACAATAGGAAATTCGCAACTGCGTTCTATTAATTCTGCGGATTCGATCAATGAACCTGTTTGAGGATTGAGGCGTATTTGCCAGAGAGTTCCCTTGGCTGGCGTTTTGATTTTACCCGTAGCAACTTCCTTTAAAAATTGATTGGTGGCAAAGTCAGAATAACGGATGAGATCAAATACTAGATTGTCATCTCGATCGCTATAGCCATTACCAAAATGCCACTGAAACCAAGGCTCAGCAATATTGCGACTAACCAGTTCGAGATTATGGCGATCAAATACCAAGATTTCTGTAACCTCTTGAGGCTTCCATGCTAGAGAATCGCTATAACTTTGGAGATTCAGCAAGATAGGAAAGGGATTCATCCGCAATGGCGGTACACAGAAAATCAGGTAATCGCCTGCTAATACAAAGTCATGAATCATTGGCAAACCTTGCAATGCTGCTTGATTCTTTTTGATAAGCTTGCCATTGCGATCGCTGCGATAAAGATTTAACGTCGCATTTTTGCCGTAGGAAACGCCAAAGTTAAAGATCTCGCCAGTCTGGGAATCTCGCTTAGGGTGTGCTGAATAGGAGCGCTTATGATCCAATCCTTCCAGATTTTCTAAGCCATAGGTTTCTAAAGTTTCCAAATCGAGCGCATGGGGTAAGCCACCTTCCCATAGAGCAAGGAGTTTGTCAGGTAAAGCGATAACAGAAGTATTAGCCACATTCTTTGATGTTTTCCCGAAACGCTGCCACCATGAGCCTGTAGCCGTCATTCCATAATTACCATAAATCAGTTTGTCGGCTTTTTCTTCTTCGAGATATCCTTCCGTTTGCACATAGCGATAGGTGGCACGGGCTTGCCCTTCTGCAAAATGCACGGCAAGAATTGCGCCATCACCATCAAACCAATGTCCTACTTGCATTCCGCCACGTTCTAGTCGAGCAGGACCATTACGATAGAGAGAACCTTTAAGATTGTCAGGTATTTTGCCAGAAACAATTGAGAGTTGGGTGAGAGGAAACTCGGTCGCTGGTTTAGCGATCGCCTTTGCCCAAGATGATTGTCTTTGAACAGTTGTAGTCATGATTATTGCCGTAA
The DNA here is from genome assembly GCF_027942295.1 of Pseudanabaena sp. Chao 1811. Lineage (NCBI taxonomy): Bacteria > Bacillati > Cyanobacteriota > Cyanophyceae > Pseudanabaenales > Pseudanabaenaceae > Pseudanabaena > Pseudanabaena sp. Chao 1811. The sequence goes on along the minus strand of NZ_CP101416.1, from coordinate 4,340,386 downwards.
AAGATTAGGATCGTAAATTTTAGTTTTGAGGTGATGGAACTGCGGGGTCATTGTCACCACCTAAACGCCGACGGGCAGTTTCTTTTCTGCCTATAGCAGGGACATGCTCAGTAGCCGCCGCCAATCCAAATTTGGGCATATTGTTATAAACTGCTTCATATTTTCCTGCATCTACCAAATAGGTTTCATGCCATATACCGACACTACCGTCATTACCGACAGCTTGATTGAACTTTTTCCATGCTTCAAGGTGCGGTTCAGATGGATTTCTGGCAAAGCTTTCTAGATCTTCAAAGGAGCGCCAGTAAGACAATAAAAGTGTAGTTGTGGGTGAAAATCGATAGAAAGTTTCTCCTCCTAAAAATCCTTTTTCAGGATTTTTATATAAGGTTTGGAGCATTGGAGTCATGGCTGTTGCGACTGGTATCCATTTTGATAAAGACCAGAATTTATTTACTCTCATCCCAATCAAAAAAACTACGAATGGCTCATTAGTTTGAGCTGTAAACCGTCCAGAAAATACCTGTGACATAATTTTTACTTTTGGTTTAGTCGGAATATTTTAGACACCTGCTAGATTGGGAACGGGAGCATATTGATGCTCAGTAAGATGTTCCATCTTTATGGGTAAATTGCCAGCCTTGTTCAGTCGCAATAGCAACAAGATCGTCATCGGGATAATTTCCTGAGTCATTGGGAGTGCGATCGCCGATTTCGAGATAGGTTGCGATCTCGTTAGTATGGTTATAGAGACAATGCCCATTCGCCTCACCCGCAGGGAATCCTGCTGCTTGACCTGACTTTAAAATCGATTCGCCTGCATCGGTAATCAGGGTCAATTCTCCCGATAGGACATAGATAAATTCATCTTGTTTGGTATGCCAATGGCGGAGTGCAGAAAGAGATTGCGGTGCAAGGGTGGTCAAGTTCACTCCGAAGTTTTTGATTCCTGCGGCATCGCCGAGGCGTTTCTTTTCACGTCCCGCTACTACTGGCTTAAAACAATCTGGATAGTTAGAACCTGTGCGACTAGGAACTTGGCTAGGATCGATGATAGTCATAGATTTGTGATGAGAACTGGCTGGAATTTGCTCTAGGTTGCAGCAACTTTCTGAACAGACTTGCGAACTTCGCTTTTTACTTGCTCTAGTTCAGCTTGTGTTTGTAAATATTGCTGATACCATGCAATTGTATTGCGAATGGCTTCGCGATGGGGAGTAGCGATATCACCAAAGGCTTTGACGAATTTAGAGCTATCCACGATAAATGGATTCTCAAATTGATAGAACATTTCGATGGTTTCGGCGGCTTCAGGAATGAAGACTCCACCAATCCGCAGCATCATTTTGCCCATGCCATTCATCTTGGCGGGTAATCCTAATTCCTCAAAGAGAATATTCAGCATTGCTCTTGTGGTGATCGTGGGCGCATTGGGAACATGCCAGACCTGACCGATCGCTTCTTCCCGTTCACCAAGAATAATCATCGCCTTGGCAAAATCACCGATGTAGGTATAGCTGTGGGGCAAATCTAAGTTACCGATCGCCTCCGCAGTCTTGCCTTGAATGGCAGGAATAAATACGCGATCGCCAAAGACGGAACCAAGAACACCTTCACCATAAAAATCAGAGCCTCTTGCGATCGCTACTTGTGCTTTGCCTGTGCGATGGGCATCCATGACGGTTTCGGCAAGGGCTGCCCGCATTTTGCCTTTGTTGGTTTGCGCGGCATAGGGCATATCTTCGCGCATAGGTGCATTGACTTTGCCATAGCCATAAAGACTATCGCCATAGATTAACTTCGCACCACTAGCGATCGCCCCTGCGAGAATGCCCTGTTGCAAAGGAGGAAATTCCTGTTGCCAAATTTTGAAGTTGTACTTTGTCCCTGCACAGTGATAGATCACCGATGCACCTTGACAAACAGTTTCAGAGAAATGTGGATCAGCGGCATTGCCCACTATCAATTCCACTTCTTGAGGCAGCTTGACTCGATTACTACGGTTGACCATTCGCACCCTTTTACCTTGGGCAAGTAGTTGTTTGGCGATCGCCATGCCCAATGCCCCTGTACCAAAAATAACGTGAAGTCCGTCCTGAGAAGCATTCATGATTTTAGTCTCCTGTAACGTGGTGAGTTGTTTGGATAAAAGCTAGGCTCTATTCAAACAAGTTAATATGCACTTAGTTGAATATACGAAATAATGTATACTCAACTAAGTGCATATGTCAACCCTAATTACATAAAACCAAGAAAAAATTACTAAGTAGCTAGACCTGCGCCGCAGGTCTAGCTACTTACTCAAAATCTTCTTGATAGTTACAAAAGTATGTCTCTTGCTTACGCTCTGTTAGTCTCACTAATTCAAGAACCAAAAAGTGGTTATGACCTCGCTAAACAATTTGATGGCTCGGTAGGATTTTTTTGGCAAGCTACCCACCAACAGATTTATCGAGAGCTAACCAAACTAGAACAACAAAGCTGGATTGCAGCCGAAGAGATCGCCCAAGAGGGCAGACCCGATAAAAAAGTTTTTTCAGTGACAAGTTTAGGCTTGTCCCACTTGAAAACATGGCTTCTCCAAGCTAGCGATATTGCACCGAGCAAAGATGAGTTTTTGCTTAAGATCTATGCAGGTTATTTAATTCCTGAAGAAGCAACCATCCAAAAAATCAAAGATCATCGCCAACTGCATCAACAACAATTGGAAATTTATCAAGCGATCGAGCGTAATTTTTTTAGCTCACCCCAAGACTGCCAGAGAGAATATCGTTTCGCCTATTTGACCTTGCGCCGAGGCATTAACTTTGAGCAAGGCTGGATTGATTGGTGTAATGAAGCGTTAGAGCTTTTAGAAACTTGGCATGAGGTCGAAGCTTAATGTAGTGTCTTCCCGCCTTCGGCGGGAAGACACTACATTAAGCCAGACAACGCTTTAAAATTTGTAAAGTATTAAGTACTCCACCCAAAAATCTAACTGAAATATAAATAAAAATCAATGAGTGAAAAGATTACATGGACTGCCGAAGCTGAAGCGAAACTCAAGGATATCCCATTTTTTGTGAGACCTTTTGCTTTTAAAAAGATTGAAAAATACGCTCAAGATAACAACTTTCAGCAGATTACACTTGAGGTTTATGAACAGGCTAAGAAACAGTTCAACAAAAAATATAACGAGATGAAGTAAACAGCAAAAGGACAAAGCAGTGCTTTGTCCTTTTGCTGTTTAGAGAGATGGCAAAGCACTGCTTTGATTTGCTGATAGTATATTGGCAAGTTCTACGATGGGCTAACGGGAATGAGTCAGATAATAGGGCAATTAGTGGGGCAATCCGTAGGGGAATCAGTTTGGAAAAGGTTGCGTCATGGCAACATTACCTCCTGTGAAGAGGCTTTGCAATTTCTAATTGATATTCATGGCAACGTCCATCTAGATTGGTTAGATCAAGATTTAAATCATCGATTTTTTCGCGAATTTGAAGATCGCAGCATTTTGCCGCCTGTAATCCCATTATTGCTATGGCGCAATTGTTTTTATATCGGTAGCCCCAACAATATCAGTCACGAACAGATCAAGCTAATTAGCGATCGCACGTTAACGGAAATTAAAGTCCTCAGGATTTCAGCCGACAGTTATCGCACATGGTTTCGTCGCCAAAATATTCCTAATCCTAATCAGATTCACTCAGCACAACCGATCAATCCCCTCACAGGTGAAACCGAACAAGTTGATATTGGTGAAGTTACCGATTTATACCTATCCCAAGCGGTCGATCAGACTCGACGCATTAATGCCCTAATTTCGATCGCCTTACAACATCGCGCCAGTGACATCCACCTAGAGCCAACCCCCACAGGCTTACGGGTACGTTATCGTATTGACGGCATTTTGCGCGATATCAAAACCTTGCCCCTTGAAATCAGCCGTAAAATTATTGTCGCCCTCAAGGTAATGTCCAATATGGATATTGCCGATAGTCGTCGCCCGCAAGATGGACGCATTGGCAAAGAATATACCAGCGATGAAAATCTCAATCTCAATCTCGATATGCGGGTGAGTACCTTGCCCTGCGTCTGTGGTGAAAAAGCGGTAATTCGCCTATTACCTCGTGATAACCCTTTTTCTAATCATTTGGAATCTTTAGGCTTTAGCGATCGCACTCTGAAAATTTATGACAGTTGGTTACGGCAACCTCAAGGACTCATCATCATGACGGGACCAACGGGATCGGGCAAAACCAGTACTCTGTATACCAGCTTGCAAGCGATCGCCCAAGAACACGTCAATGTGATCACCGTGGAAGATCCCGTTGAATATATTTTGCCGAATATTACGCAAACACAGGTTTGTGAACCCGCAGGCATGACCTTTGCCGCAGGACTACGCGCAATCCTCAGACAAGATCCCGATATTGTCATGGTCGGTGAAGTCCGCGATCCTGAAACAGCGGAAACCGTTGTCCGAGCTGCTCTAACAGGTCACTTAGTTCTCTCGACCATGCACACCAATGATGCGGCTAGTGCGATCCCCCGCCTTAAGGATTTAGGACCTGATCCTGGATTAATTAGTGATGCCCTACTAGGTGTAGTCGCTCAACGTCTTGTCCGTAAAAACTGCCCCTACTGCTCAGTTACCCATCATCCACAAACCTCGGAATTGCAAGCCCTAAGGCTGGAACGCGAAGATCTTAATCCCACACAGTGGCGTAAAGGCAAGGGCTGTAAAAAATGCTTTTTCACAGGTTACATTGGGCGGGAAGCAGTGGTGGAACTCATCGATATTGATGATGCCTTTCGCCACATGATTTATGAAGGTACAATTACCCAAATGAATCGTTATCTTAATGAAATTGATTTTAATTCTTTCCGAAAGGCTGCGATCGATAAACTCAATGCTGGAATTACCACCAGTGAAGAAGTTTTACGAGTATTACCGCGCAGTGCCTTGCATCGAGTTAATTCGCCTATTTCACGTCAAGCCCATATCAAAGCTATTAACGTATAAAAGCAAACTACATTAAGCGTAGTTTGCTTTTATGCTTTTTATGCCTGAACTTTTACACCTCGCCAAAAAGCTATATGCCCTTTAATCTGTTTAGCCGCATCCTTTGGGTCAGGATAATACCAAGCAGCATCCTTGTTGGTTTCGCCATTAACTTCGATGCTGTAATAGCTTGCCACACCTTTCCAACCACAAGTTGTATGGGTGTTGCTGGGCTTGAAATATTCCATATTTAGTGAATCCGCAGGAAAGTACTGATTTCCCTCCACCACTTCGCAGCGATCGCTCTCCGCAAGGACAGCACCATTCCAAATAGCTTTTGGCATATATTTTAAGATCTTAAAAATCACTTCATTTGCTATTGTAATAGCTGGTATATAGCAATCCTAAATCATTTATAGATTTTTGGGTTTATGGAAGCGCACCCACTTTGGAGTGCGCTTCCATAAACCATTTAGGATTTCTACATAGCGATTGACAATGATTTATGAGATCTATAAACAACAAAAAATGGGAATTATCGCTATAACATTGAATTAAGAGGCTTAGACTTTTGCAACTCCCTAATAACTTAATACCCAATACATTCCTACAGTAAGCCTAAATGGTTAACCCTAAGGCTCACTCTTCCATAAACCCCTTCAGCTTCGGTGCAGATTTTCATAAACCGTTTAGGATTGCAATATATTTGTCTTGCAGCTTAGTTAAAAACAAGTTTAAAACAAATTTTTGTTTGTTTTTGTTTAAGTATCTCCCACATAATATCTAAAATTACAGTTTTTATAAATCATTCCATGTAATTAGAAATAAGTGATAAGTTAATAGATAGTTGTAAAATCTACAATCAAAATGTAAGCTTTTTATAAACTCATCATTTTTGTAAAATCATTCCTGCCTATGAAGCTAAAGAGCTGATGAATATTATGATTTACTAAGCTTCCATTTAGTTTATAAATAATAAGTTTGGGCGATCGCCTACACAATAACTTAAATATTAGCTAAAGAGACTGCAAGTTGCTTGTTTGAGATGTAATAAGGTTTGAAACATGCTTTTAATCACAGTTGGCACAGAACAATATCAGTTTAATGCTTTAATGCAATGGATAGAAATACTGATAAAGTACCAACTAATTAATGAAGAAGTATTAGTTCAATATGGTTCTTCTACTTATTTGCCCGATGGGGCAAAAGCTTATCGTTGGATATCCGATCAAGATTTTTCAAATTTGATTGACAAAGCTAGTTTAGTCATTAGTCATTGTGACGAAAGCATTGCCGAATTGCTAGAAGATCAAGACACACCATATGTTCTAGTACCACGTTTACAGAGATTTCGCGAAAATGTCGATAACCATCAAATGGAAGTTGCTGAAGACTTTGAACGTCGTGGAGTTGCGATCGCCCGATCTCCAGGCGACTTAGTTAAATTTATCAAGTTACAGCAAACTTCAGAGGTTGTTCCTAAAATTGATGAAACTCAGGTATGTGAATATCTGAAAGATAGATATCCATCCCAAAAATTAATGCTTATCACCTCATTAGGTGGTTATTTTCGCTATATGTATAGCATGAAATCATTTTGGGAGAATTTTCACGATCGCGCTTGGGTCTCTATCCGTAGTGTTACTACTGAGAAGCAAATAGAAGATAGTCATCGATACTGGGGACACATTCCTGTTAAGGATAATCTTCCAAATATGATTCGCAACTTAGTACTAGCGTTTAAAGTGATTCCCAGAGAGAAGCCAGAGCTAGTAATTTCTACGGGTTCAGGTTTCGCGCTTCCTTATCTATTACTAGCGAAGTGGCTCTGTCAAAGTAAGCTAGCTTATATAGAATCTAAAACTCGTTTGCAAAGACTGAGCTTGCCTGCATGGCTACTCATGAAGTTCCGAGTGCTTGATCTACTTTTAGTCAGAAGTAAAGCGATCTCAGACCGTCATCCTCAATCAGTTTACATACCTGTTAGTGGTGATAGCGAAAGTGGATCTTATGGTCATAGGGATTATAAACAAGCATCCATTGTGACTTTTGATGAAGTTGCATTTATATATAGTCCCGAAAGATTGGAGTTTTCTACTGCTAGGGAATTCTTAAGTGACTTTCAAACCATTTGTAATCCTGATGAGTTTTATACAAAGATTGTTATTGATATGAGCCATACTACTTTTATGGATGGTGCGGGCTTAGGAGCATTAACCAACTGTCTCAGGATCGCCAAAGCTAATCAAACGAAATTAGTACTTTGGAGCGTTAGTGAAGCTGTGAGTTCTTTAATCTCTCTCTCTTCTCTTAGCAATTTGTTTGTAATTGAACCATATACTAATACTTTTCGGTTTTCCCATTCAATCCAGAGAAATCGCGTTAATAATATTACTCCGTTTAGTTTGTTATTATTCCGCCTACAAACTTTACTCAAAAAAATACCTGTACTCAGAATTTTTTATCCAATATTAAAATTCTGCTTCCCATCCATCGATATCGATCCCGGTGTCCCTGTACATCCTTCGGTACGTGACCCCTTAAAAAGGCTGATTGATATCATTGGAGCGCTAATTGGACTCGGTTTTACTGCTATTTTATTTATCCCGATCGCGATCGCTATCATCTTAGAAAGTAAGGGCAATGTTTTGTTTGCCCAAGTTCGTTGTGGACTACTAAGTAAACCTTTTAAGATTTGGAAATTCCGTTCGATGGTGCAAAATGCCGAGCAATTAAAGATGAAAGTTACGAATCAAGTTAGTGCTAGTAGTCAATCAGCTAATTCTTCGGGGAATGAACAGGCTAGTAACAGTGCGAGTGATAAATTCTTTAAAAATGCGGATGATCCCCGTGTAACAAGAATTGGCAAGTTTTTACGCAGAACGAGTCTAGATGAATTTCCTCAATTTTGGAATGTTCTGATTGGGGATATGAGCTTAGTTGGTACACGTCCACCCACTTTTAACGAGATCAACTCCTATGAATTAGAAGTGGAATATCAGGATGAACGCTATACGGAATGGAATCGCTTAGATGTTAGACCGGGGATTACGGGTGTATGGCAAGTTAATGGACGCTCTAGTGTCAGAAGCTTTGCTGAAGTCGTTAATTACGATATTGAATATCGTAAAAATTGGAGTATTTGGTATGACCTCAAGCTAATTGTGAAAACTATTTTGGTTCTATTTGACAAAAACAATAAAGCAGTATAGCTAAGAAACTTGTTGTGCTGTCCGCTATGCAGACGACACAATAATCTGGAGCTACTTACATCACAAATCAGTGTATTCTTATCCTTAACTAGGTCATAGCCGTAGAAATTAAGTATTATGGAACAAAATTGGTCTCAACTGCTCAAGCAGCTTATTGATAGACAATCCCTATCTAGTGAACAAGCCACATATCTAATGGAGGGTTGGCTAGAAGGAGCGATCGCCCCAGAGCTATCGGGAGCAATTTTGATAGCTTTGCAACTAAAAGGAGTGGATGCTTCCGAATTAGCGGCGATGGCAAATGTGCTGCAATCTCAAAGTGAAGGGAAAAAATCCCATGATCAGTTTGGTCATATTGTCGATCGCTCAAAGCCTTTGATCGATACCTGTGGTACTGGTGGTGATGGGGCTTCTACTTTTAATATTTCTACGTCAGTTGCTTTTGTGGTGGCGGCGGCAGGTATACCTGTGGCAAAGCATGGTAATCGTGCTGTTTCTAGCCGTTCAGGTTCCGCAGATGTTTTAGAAGCTATTGGGGTTCATCTTGCCTCGCCCATCGAAAAAATCTATGAAGCTCTTTCGGCAGTAGGAATTACATTTCTATTTGCTCCAAATTGGCATCCAGCGATGAAGTCAGTGGGTGCAATTCGGAGGAATTTGGGAGTGCGTACTGTTTTCAATTTGATTGGGCCTTTAGTGAATCCACTGCATCCCACTGCTCAGGTTTTGGGGGTTTACAATAAGAACTTAACGCATACTGTAGCTGAAGCTTTACGATTACTCGATCGCCAACAGGCTGTGGTTTTACATAGTCGTGAAGGTCTGGATGAAGCAGGGTTAGGCGATCTTACGGATATTTCATTTTTGAGTAATGGTCAGGTGACGGAGGAGGCGATTAACCCTCAAGAGTTAGGATTAACTCCTGCGCCATTAGCTAGTCTCAAGGGTGGTAATGTCCAAGAAAATGCGGATATTTTACGTTTAGTGTTGCAAGGAAAAGGCGATCGCGCTCAAGCTGATTGTGTGGCTCTCAATAGTGGTTTAGCCCTCCGCATTGGTGGTGCGGCTAATACTTGGGCAGAAGGTGTCCAACTTGCTTCACAAATCCTCCAAAGTGGTGCGGCATGGGATAAGGCTGAAGCGTTAGTCCGTTTCCTGAATGTATAAGTCTACGACTTTTATCCTTCTCAACATAATCTACAGATTCACCTTTTAGCAATCGCATTTGCTTGGAAGTCTATGTCTGCTGTGGATAGCAAATACTAGAATAGATTGTGGAAGAATTCTCCCTTCAGGATACTCTTCCACAATCGTTTTAATCCCTAAAAGGGGTTTGGAGGTTTTGAAGTCTAATCATCGAAGGCTATTCACCCCTCATTCTTCAGTTTCAATCCCTAAAAGGGGTTTGGAGGTTTTGAAGTACAACAAGCTGCGGATACAGAGTACCAGAAGAAAAGTCTCAATCTCTAAAAGGGGTTTTGGAGGTTTTGAAGTTTAAATCTGGATCGTTTACGGTGAAATTGAGCGATGTTTCAATCCCTAAGAGGGGTTTGGAGGTTTTGAAGTGCTTCGATTTCTTGATAGGTACGATCGCGATCGGCGTTTCAGTCCTTAAAAAGGGTTTGGAGGTTTTGAAGTAGCCTTTTGCGCCTCATTAAAATCCGCACAAACGTTTCAATCCCTAAAAGGGGTTTGGAGGTTTTGAAGTATACTCTCAAAGCGAAACGGGATGCTTTAGAGGCGTTTCAATCCCTAAAAGGGGTTTGGAGGTTTTGAAGTTTGAAATTAGCAAGGAATAAATTTAAGTAGGAATAGGATAGTTTCAATCCCTAAAAGGGGTTTGGAGGTTTTGAAGTGAGCTAAATAATAAATGAAGGGGAAACAATGCCTAGTTTCAATCCCTAAAAGGGGTTTGGAGGTTTTGAAGTGGTTGCTGCTTCAACCTGTGGGGTTGCTGCTTCGTTTCAATCCCTAAAAGGGGTTTGGAGGTTTTGAAGTCGATCGTCAAGACCAATCGACCTGTAGGAAGCTTCGTTTCAATCCCTAAAAGGGGTTTGGAGGTTTTGAAGTTCGGAAGCCGCAATCTTTACCAGATTATCAGGAAGTTTCAATCCCTAAAAGGGGTTTGGAGGTTTTGAAGTCCCTCTAACCTAGCTCATTGGTGTGTGTAATGCCTGTTTCAATCCCTAAAAGGGGTTTGGAGGTTTTGAAGTCCACACAAGCAAGGCTAACGATGTGGAACTGTATGGTAACAAGTTTCAATCCCTAAAAGGGGTTTGGAGGTTTTGAAGTCGCTTGAAAGCCTTGCTAACTCGTTCTCCTAAATTGTTTCAATCCCTAAAAGGGGTTTGGAGGTTTTGAAGTTAGTTGCCTATCGGATTGATCGATTTAAAGATGTTGAGGTTTCAATCCCTAAAAGGGGTTTGGAGGTTTTGAAGTCGCCGTGGCTGAAGGGGTGGCATAGGCGATCGCCAAAACAGTTTCAATCCCTAAAAGGGGTTTGGAGGTTTTGAAGTTTTCGAGATCGCCCCATTTATCTGATTAATCAGCGTTTCAATCCCTAAAAGGGGTTTGGAGGTTTTGAAGTTTTTATCGATACTTCCATCCCTCAAAACGCTATTGTTTCAATCCCTAAAAGGGGTTTGGAGGTTTTGAAGTCCAGCTTGACTAGCTTCTTTAATTACACGCTCTACGTTTCAATCCCTAAAAGGGGTTTGGAGGTTTTGAAGTTTTCGAGATCGCCCCATTTATCTGATTAATCAGCGTTTCAATCCCTAAAAGGGGTTTGGAGGTTTTGAAGTTTTTATCGATACTTCCATCCCTCAAAACGCTATTGTTTCAATCCCTAAAAGGGGTTTGGAGGTTTTGAAGTCCAGCTTGACTAGCTTCTTTAATTACACGCTCTACGTTTCAATCCCTAAAAGGGGTTTGGAGGTTTTGAAGTCTGAGTGCAGATATTGCAGATAGGGCTGAAGTCGCATGTTTCAATCCCTAAAAGGGGTTTGGAGGTTTTGAAGTTATACCGCTAACAGGTGATGAGTGTAATCATATCGTTTCAATCCCTAAAAGGGGTTTGGAGGTTTTGAAGTTGCCCATACTTACTTGGCTGATTGTATTTAGTTTTCAAGGTACATTTGCGCGAAGCATACAAATCATAGCAGATTTGCAAATTTGAAAACAGATATATTTCCCTAAAGCAGCAGAACAAACTCATATTTATCAACCCATTGCCAGACCTGCGCGAACCGAAAAGACAACGCGATCGCATCTTAAAGATATATTAGCCAACACCTACAGCCCCTAAACGCATACTATTTCCAAAAAAAACCAATCACTCGCGCACACCATCAACCATCGCCACACCATGCCATACTTCCTCAATCTCACCCCAAAAATTAGCAACAGATCATTCGAGATTTGGGGTAATCGCTATACTGGTGAATGATATATTTGACCAGCAGTGCCTGAGCATCATCGTGTTCCTATGGGCTATGAGCCTCTACATCACAAATATCGACCGCAGATTTTCGCTGACCTTGTTGGTCAAGAAGCGATCGCGCATACCCTCACTAATGCCTTAAACACTAAGCGCATCGCACCCGCATACCTATTTACAGGCGCAAGGGGGACTGGTAAAACATCGAGTGCGCGGATCATGGCAAAGTCGCTCAATTGCCTAAGCTCTGACAGTCCTACTCCTCACCCCTGCGGCAAGTGTGAGCTATGCCATAGCATCGCCAATGGAAACGCCCTAGATATTACTGAAATCGACGCAGCAAGTAATACAGGGGTTGATAATATTCGCGAATTAATCGAACGCGCCCAGTTTGCGCCAGTTAAGGCTCGGTTTAAGGTTTATATCATTGACGAATGTCATATGTTGAGTACAGCAGCGTTTAACGCACTGCTCAAAACCTTAGAAGAACCACCCGATCGCGTTACCTTTATACTTGCTACAACCGACCCGCAGCGCGTATTACCAACAATTATTTCGCGTTGTCAGCGTTTTGACTTTCGGCGGATTCCCCTTGATTCGATGGTCAAACACTTAGGGAAGATCGCCGCCAATGAAAACATTAATATTCATATTGAAGCTCTCACTCTCGTTGCCCAAATCGCACAGGGAGGACTACGGGATGCGGAATCTCTGCTTGACCAGTTGAGTCTATTAGATGGAGAGATTACGGTTGAGGCGGTTTGGGATTTGGTTGGTTCTGTCCCAGAACAGGACTTGTTGTCATTAATTGAAGCGATCGCCACGGATCATTCCACACAATTAATTGACTATGTGCGGCGGATTATGGATCGCGGACGCGAACCCTTGATTGTGTTGCAGAATTTGGCGAATGTCTATCGGGATTTATTAATTGCCAAAACAGCTAGCGATCGCAGTGATTTAGTTGCCATGACTAATTCAGGTTGGCAAAGACTAGTGCAGCTATCTCAAACCTTGCCAGTACCCAATATTTTGCTTGGTCAACAACATTTGCGATCGGCAGAGTTACAGATTCGTAATTCCACTCAACCCCGCTTATGGTTGGAAGTCACCTTGATGGGATTACTACCTTCTGCCCAAGGTGCGATCGCGCAATCGCAACCTCAAGCATTTATCCCATCACGGAATGTTCCCACAACACCTCAACCGACGACTCAAGCTCCGAAACATAATCCTATTCCACAGGTATCAGCACCTCCCAAACAAGATTTACCGATTGTCCAAGAGCAGATTTCCCATCAACCTATTTCTCAACCAATTGCCGAACCTAGCCCTGAAGTATTAACTAAATCTGTTGCTGCGCCCATTATTGAAACTCCTATTGCTTCTGGGTATGATGATGATTTTGAGAGTTTTGCCTCGGTGGGATATGACCTCGATCAGTTATGGCAAGGTATTTTACCAATGTTGCCATCGCCAACTAGAGCAATTTTTGTGCAGATGGAAGCTCGTTTTTTAGAAATTGATGCTAATAGTGTCAAAATCGGCTTAGGTGGCAAGCGGGATGAAACCACTAAAAATATCGCTGTCCAAAAGCGTCCTGAACTAGAAAGTGCCTGTTCTAAGTTGCTACAACGTCCGATTAAGGTAATGTTTAAGTTTGTTGCACCTTCTTCTCAACCAGAGCAAACAGAGGTACAGGTTCACGCTCCTTTACCCCATTCACCTGCGATCGCACCACCACCTATACAAAATAATCATCCACCCGTACCGATTCCCCATGTATCAGTTCCTAAACCTACCACCATTGCGCCGCCAGTTCCATTAGTCAATCAGTCTGAGAATGAATCTATAAACCAATCAACTCCAAATGTTTCTGTTCAATCTAAAGGATATGTTGGCTTATCTGAAGAGGAGAAGATTGTAAGAAATATGGCAGAGTTTTTTAATGGACAGATTATCGATCTTGATGAAGATGTAAGTAATCACGAAAAAAGTTAGTTTCTTTCTTTTGCGTAAGTTCTATCCTATAAAAATTTAATTTAACGTCAGTTCGACGAAGGCGGAAAATGGTAAAAATCGCTTAGCGATTTTTACCATTTTCCGCCATTTGCGCCGCGCAAATAGCGTTATCGAACTCACGTTAATTTATAAATCGCTGTGGAGATAATAGAGGAATAATATCATCTGGTGTGCCTGTAACATGAGACGCAAATCTGCGAGCTAAGGGTAGAGCATAGACAGTAGGACTAGTGAAGCCTGAGAACAAATGGACATTTTCATATTCCTTGACTGCGCCAATGAGGGGTAAGCTGTCATTGCTAAAGGCAACTAAACAATGTCTCCATTTGCCCTTAAGTTCACTCACCTTTGGCAAGATCTTACTTATGGACGCACGAATATTGGCTTCACCTTCAACAGAATCGATCGCAGCGTAGGGATCAGTCAAAATACGGCTTAGTTGTCCAAATCTAATACGGCGATCGCGAAATTGAATCGCCCCAGCATCGATAGAAGGTGGCAAAAGCTCCTGCCCTACTAGATCCCAAACTTTATCTTTTTCGGCATCGGTCGTAGTCGCTTCTAATGCATAGCGTTTAGTATCCGCAGGCATCACCATTGTCCGCAATTCTAGTTCCACAGGTTCTGTATCGATCGCTTCTGCATGGGTGAAGTAGATTCTGGCATTAATACCTGATGCTTTGAGTAAAGCGCGAGATATACCCCCTGCACAAACACAAATTTGAGCAGCATCGAAATTACCCTGTGCTGTGGCTACACCCGTAACGCGATCGCCCGAAATTAAGAGTTTCTCAACTTTGGCATAGACAATTTCTCCACCCAATCTTTGGAAAACTTGGGTAGAAGCCTGCACAAAACAATCCAGATTGAGATGGGCATGGGGGAAAAGTAATGCCCCACCAATTCCTTGGGGGTTGAGTAAAGGTTCGCGCTCCTGAGCCTCCTGAGGATTGAGTAAGGTCGGGGGGATCGCACAACGGGAGTATTGAGCGAGAATTTCTCTTGGATCGGCTTCGGGTTCGAGGGTTAACAGGAGATCGAGTTCACGGAATTCTGTATCCATTCCCAATTCATTGGATAGATTCCTTTGACGGGCAATGCCTTCGACACTGAGGGTACGGGTAAGCGCAGTTGTCGCACCCCAATAGGAAATACCACCATAGCCAAGGCTACTTGAGCCTTGCAAGTGCTGATGCTGCTCAATCAGTAATACCGAGCATCCCACTTTTTGCAGTTCATAACTCAGAGCTAAACCTGTAATTCCACCACCGATAACGATCCAATCACGCATTATTGTTTACCTCTTGCAGTTCTATCTCTTCCAGCAAATTATCGCCAGCACCTTGATGTTGAGTCTTCACCCATTTCAAGCGCTTAGGCTGGATACACATCCGTAAGGTGACACTGGCAATCACAGGAATCCAATGCAACATATAGATCATCCCAGAGATAGTCTGCCCGATCGCTTGAGTCCATGAAACTTGATAAGAGCGGCGTAATCCTGTTGCCATGGTCACAGCAGTAAGGGCAAGCGAGAATCCTGCAATGGGGGGTAACATCGGATTATGTTTGAGGGCGATCGCGGCGATCGTGTCAGGAATAAAGGCGACTGTGAGTAAGTATTGATTGATATAAAACAGAGACGCATCAAAGGTTTTGAGGAAACCCATTCTGCCGCTTAGTAACAAACTGCCATAGTCGAGATAGCGTTGAAATCCCCCTTCTGCCCAACGGTTGCGCTGATGCCAGAGTTGCTTGAATGTTAATACGCCTTCCTCTTGTACCGCAGGGAAGTTGAGACAAGCAATATCCCATTGGGTCAAATGCAGACGAATGGTGAGGTCAAGATCATCGGTAATTGTTTGCTCATTCCATCCACCACAATCGTTGAGGGCTGTCCGACGCACAAATTGACCATTACCGCGCAATTCACCGACACCACCAACGCGCACGCGCAAGTCTTGTAAGCACAGATCCAATGCCATTTCTGCCGATTGTCCTGATGTCCACCAGTTATCGGTTGCATTCGCGATCGCCTTGCGTAATTGCACTGCCCCGATTTTAGCTTGCTGGAATACAGGTACTAGCGATCGCAACACATCGGGAGGAACTTGAGCATCGGCATCAAATACGCCAATAATATCGCCCTTAGTTAAAGCCAAAACTTGGTTTAAAGCTCCTGACTTTCCGCCTTGAGCCTCATCGCCACGACGCAGGGTTTTTAGCTGTGGGTATTTTTGTTTGAGCAGATTCAATACATCAGAAGTGCGATCGCTACTATTGTCATCAACGATCCACACTTCAAAGCGATCGCTAGGATAATCAATTTGACAGAGGTTTTTGACCAAGTTCCCAATGACTGCCTCTTCATTTTTGGCAGAAGCTAAGAGAGAGAAAAATGGTAATTCTTGAGTTGGCTCCGTTAATTGAGATTGTTCAGATAGGGGCGCAGGCAGGTGCGGCGCAAAGATTAACCGCAAAGCATGGATACCAAATAATCCCAGTAGCACCCAGCGACCCCAAGGGGCAAAATGTAAACCAAATGTCAATCCATAAACAATGATTAAGACAATGATCGTCTTGAGTCTACGGCGATCGCCTCCTGACTGAAGGCTGCTACGAATGTCGGTCTCGTGCATTTGCGGTTTATATATTACGAAATGTTTAGCTGAACATACTCAGGATACCGCTTTTCATCAAAGGTTTTCGCAATTCTCAAAATCCCAAAACAGGCGATCGCTAAAGCTTTAATTTTCATATAGCGTTTTACAAATGAGTATGCACTCATTTGTAAAACAAAAAAGAATCACAGTCAGGGTTTGCGGTTTTCATTTTGCCTACGGCAAAATGAAAACCGCAATATTTTGTGTTTTAAGCTACATTTATTTTCCGAAATCAAGGATGGACAACCATTTGCGCTAAATCGCTAATATAGTGTGGAAGGGTAACGCTTTGCGTCGCTCATTCACTCAAACAGTAAATCTAAGACCTATAACTGAATGTTCGGCTTTCTAAAACGCAAATTTCGTAAAAAAATCGCACGCATTGAAATTACAGGGGCGATCGGGGCAAGTACCAGAACTCGCGTCCTCGAAGCCCTCGAATTTGTTGAAGAACAAAAATTTCCTGCCCTCCTACTTCGCATCGATAGCCCAGGGGGAACCGTTGGCGACTCTCAAGAAATCTATGCAGCCCTCAAGCGCCTTAGAGAAAAGTCAAAAACTAAAGTCGTCGCGAGTTTTGGCAATATTTCCGCTAGTGGCGGCGTTTATATTGGCGTAGGTGCAGATTACATTGTTTCTAACCCTGGGACAATTACAGGCAGCATTGGTGTAATTTTGCGTGGTAACAATATCGAAAAATTGCTCGATAAAATTGGTGTTTCCTTCAAAGTCATTAAATCAGGTACTTACAAAGATATTCTTTCCTTCGATCGCGAAATCACTACCGAAGAAAGAGCCATTCTCCAATCACTGATTGACTCTAGCTATCATCAATTTGTCGAAACCGTTGCTGAAGGTCGCAAGCTTAGCCCTGCCACTGTGCGATCGTTTGCCGATGGACGGGTATTTACGGGTGAGCAAGCTCTTGAGCTTGGTTTAGTCGATCGCCTCGGCACTGAAGAAGATGCCAGAATCTGGGCATCGGAGCTAGCAGGACTCGATCCTAAAAACACCAAAGTATTTACGATCAAGCCTCCCAAAACCTTTGCGAGTAAGTTTTTACCCAGTGGCTCAGAAATGGCGTTCAGTCGTCTGCAATTTGAAGCCGAAACAAGCGGAATGCCTCTCTGGATGTGGCAATAGCTTCCTATATTTTTATCGAAGGTTAAGAGCGTGTTTGAGAAGTTTTTACCCCCTCTAACTCCCCCTTGCAATGGGGGAGGACTTTGAGTTTCCCCCCTTACAAAGGGGGGATTAAGGGGGGTAAAAGCAGAAATTTATGCTAAATAGGATACTGCTCTAAACCTTTCAAAAAAAATCAAAAAAAGAGCGTCTTGCGCTCTTTTTTTGTGATTTCGGTAATACATATTGGTGATAGAGATCGCCTATTTACTGCGATAAGGATCGCGAACTTAGGGCTTTTCATATCACAGGGCAAATTGGGAACTAGATGCACAATATAGGAGTCGGTTTAAGGGAGGGATAAACCTATGACCTCAGTGCAGTTAGAGAGGGTTCAAAAAATGTTAACAGAATCTCAGTTTCGACTATTTTTTAGATTAAGTAAAATGCGCGATTGGTTAGGAGAGTTATATTTAGAATTTATTCTCTCTCAAGAAGAGATAGAGCTAGTCTATTACTCAGAAACGAATATCTGCAAACAAACAAATAAAGATCAAGATAAGCGATCGCCTTATTTGATGCGTTAATTTATTGGTCAACCTATTAAGATTTAGCAAATCGCAAATTTTCTACTAGATCGAGAATCTGTTAGTATACCAATACTAGATAGTTAGCTCACGCATAGGGCTTTTTACGCAAAAGTCATGACCAATCAGCCAAAGAAAGCCACAACCAAACGTAAACCTACAGCTTCAAAAAATGAAGATCCTCCAGTATATTTACTTTCAATGGAAGTAGAAGATCTTCTTTGCTTTAAGGAACGGCAAACACTCAATCTATCGAATAAAGATGGTCATCCCGCACAGTGGACAGTTATTTTAGGAAATAATGGTGTTGGGAAAACTACACTTCTACGTTGCTTAGCTGGCATGGAAATGAGACTGGAAATGTATGAGTATCCAATTGTAGTAGATGGAGTAGAAAAATTTGAAGAAGTAAAAGAATTTCAGCCTATGCTTTGGAATTTTTATGATTTTGAAGAAATCTGGGAGGAAATAGGAATTGCGGCACATACAGGTGAAACAATTCCTGCAATTTCTGTTAGTTTTGCTAGTAATATCACACTTAATTCTTTTAAGACAGGTAAGAATCTAGATATTCAAAAAGATTATGTATCAATTGTGATAGATTCTGAGCTTGAGAAATCTAGCAATGAATTAAAAGGGGCGATTTTCTATGGATATGGCGCAACAAGAAAAACAGGAAGTACTTCTCTAAGTGATAGCAATACCTCTTATCATTCAGCTAGCCTTTTTTCTGATGATACATCACTTATTAATGCAGAAGAATGGCTATTGCAAACTGATTATGCAGTTAAATCATCTACTGGGAAAACCCGCACTCGCCTAAAAAAAGAACTTAAACAGATTATCGAAATTTTAAAACAAATTTTGCCAGACGTAAAAGATATTCGTATCGACCTAGACGAGTATCATGAGCGTCCAGTAGCTCAGTTTTTGACACCTTTTGGTTGGATAAGACTATCTAGCCTAGGCTTGGGATATCGAACTACGATCGCTTGGATGGTCGATTTAGCAGTGAGACTATTTAAACGTTATCCCGATAGCGAAGATCCGCTTGCTGAGCCAGCGATTGTACTAGTTGATGAGATCGACTTGCATATGCACCCACAATGGCAAAGGACAATAATGGAATTTCTGACAGAGAGATTTCCAAATACGCAATTTATTGTTACAGCCCATAGTCCACTCGTAGTACAAGCCGCACAGGATGCCAATATTGTCTTGTTAAAGAGAGAAGGCGATCGCGTTAAGATTATCAATAACCCTGAAATTATTGAAAATTGGCGCGTTGATCAAGTTCTGACCAGTGTTTTTGAGATGCCATCGGCACGACCTGCGAAAATTGAACCTTTACTACAACGTCGCAAAGAAATCCTCACTAAAACAAAACTAACTGCAAGCGATCGAGCCGAACTAAAAGAATTAGAAGCAAAAATTGGTACTTTGCCAACCGCAGAAAGTTCCGAAGATATCAAAGCTATGGACATCATTCGCCGTGCCGCCAAATTATTAGACAAACCTGTGACGGAGGCAGTTGAGTGATTCGGATTCACAAACCTAAAATAGCACCCAAAAAATTAACCACAGACGGCAAGCAAAAATGTAAATCCCATTGTGATGCATATTCTCTCAATCCATCCGCCTATGAAACCAACCAAGAGAAATTTGATTTTGCTAGTTCCATCTATGCCCATGAAAGTGTTAAAGAAGCCCTAATCAAGGCTCAGCATCAGAAGTGTTGTTTCTGCGAAAGGATTATTGGTAAAAATGGCGATGTCGAGCATTTTCGACCTAAAGGAGCATATCAACAAGCGAAAGGTGAACCATTAAAATATCCAGCGTACTACTGGTTAGCCTATCAATGGGAAAACCTCTATCTCTCATGCCCCTCCTGTAACTCAAGGCATAAGAAAAATCTATTTCCTCTACAAGACCCAACTAAACGGGCAACAAACCACAACCAACGTATTACCAAAGAAAATCCTCTGTTTATTGATTGTGGCAAAGAAGATCCCCAAGAATTCATTGGTTTTCGAGCTGAGTACGCCTATGCGATCGATGGAAATCCCAAAGGAAAAATCACGATTGATTACTTAGATCTGAACTCAGAGGATCTGACTGAATCTAGGCGACAAAAGCTAAATAGTTTACGCGAACTAAGCAAAATTTTGAGTTCAGCTATTGAAAACTCTGATAATCAAGAATGGCAAAAAATTGCTGATGAATTAAAAGTATACCTAGCAGAAGCTCTTGCCGATAGTGCAGAATTTGCGGCAGCTAACCGTTGTGCAATTTATGCAGAATTTCAGGAGTCTGATCTGATTTGAGTATATTGACTACAAAGCACTGCATCTAAACATATTTACTTAATCGCAACTGCAAACCATACCGCCAACATCATTAGCCCAAATGCAACAACATAATTCCATTTCATACTCTCACCCAAAACAATTATGGCAAAAGCAATGAAGGTAAGAATTGAGATTGCTTCTTGGATCAGTTTTAATTGTGTAGCGGTGAATTCTCCATAGCCAAATCGATTTGCAGGAACTTGAAAACAATATTCAAAAAAGGCAATTCCCCAACTCGCCAAAATTACAAATAACAGAGATTGATTTTGAAAAAATTTTAGATGCCCATACCATGCAAGGGTCATGAACACATTAGAACAGATTAATAAAATAACTGTAAGCATAATATCGATTTACAATAAAGGCGTTGCAATGCAACGCCTTTATTGTAAATTAGACCTTGGCTAAACCACTATGACGCAATAAAGGAGCTGTGCTGGGTTCGCGTCCTCGGAAGGTTTTGAAGACTTCCATCGGATGTTTACTACCACCAAGAGCCAAAACTGTATCGCGATAGAGTCTGCCAGTCGAAGCGATCGCATCTTCATTTTCTAGACCAGCTTCCTCAAAGGCGGCAAAGGCATCGGCACTGAGGACTTCCGCCCACTTGTAGCTGTAGTAACCTGCGGCATAGCCACCTGCGAAAATATGCCCAAAGGAGCAGAGGAAGTTATCTTCAGGCAGGGGTGGGATGATCATTGTGGTTTCCGCAAGGCGCGATCGCACTTGAAGGGGAGTTTCGCCACCACCGACTTGATAGCGATGATGAAGTTCTATATCCACGAGGCTGAAATGCAACTGGCGCAACATTCCTGAACCACTCATGTAGTTTTTGGAATCAACGAGTTTTTGGTAATAGGATTCAGGCAGAGTTTCGCCTGTTTCATAATGCTTTGCCATGCCAAACAAGGTAGCGCGATCGTAGCACCAGTTTTCCATGAATTGACTGGGCAATTCTACTGCATCCCATTCGACATTGTTGATACCCGAAGCACCCGAATAGTCAACCTTAGTGAGCATATGCTGCAAGCCATGTCCAAACTCATGGAAGAGAGTTTCCACTTCACCAAAGGTCATCAGGCTAGGTTTGCCATCAACGGGGGGAGACTGGTTGCAAATGAGGTAGGCAACGGGTAAACGGGTGATTGGTTTGCCATCTTCGATTACCTTGGCACGTCCGATGCAGTCATTCATCCATGCACCACCACGCTTTTCGGCAGGACGACTGTAGGGGTCAAGGTAGAAATAGGCGATCGCTTGATTCTGCTCATCTTGAATTTCAAAGAAGCGGACGCTTTCATGCCAAATGGGAGCCTTGCCATCCGCAGGAACGACAGTTACTCCAAATAAGCGATTGACAAGGGCAAAGAGACCTTCGAGGACTTTTGGCAAGGGGAAATAGGGACGCAATTCTTCAACAGTAAAGTTGAACTTGGTTTCGCGTTGACGTTCTGCCCAGTAAGCAGTATCCCAATGCTTCAGTTCTTCCATTTCACCTTGAGATTTAGCAAATTCCTTTAATTCGGCAAATTCTGCAACGGCGGCAGTGTAACTTGACTGGCGCAATTCTTCTAGCAATTTCTCAACAGCATCAACATTGGGAGCCATCTTCCGAGCGAGACTTAATTCCGCATAGGTGGGATAGCCGAGCAAGTTTGCCTTTTGTTGACGCAATTCGAGAATGCGATCAATCAATGGCGAATTATCAAACTCACCACTGGCGGCACGGCTGACAAAAGCGCGATAGAGTTTCTCACGTAAATCACGACGACGACTATGCTGCATAAAGGGAACATAGCTAGGATAGTCGAGGGTAATGCACCAAGGTCCATTTTCAGGGGTGGCTTTGTCGTCACCATCAAGTCTTGCCGCCTGAGCAGCTTGAGCCAATAGACTAGGAGGTAACCCGTCAATCTCTTCGGGCAAGGTTAGAGTCATGCTAAAGGCTTTGGTGGCATCTAGAACATGATTTGAGAAGTTGGTAGAGAGTTCGGCGAGTTCCATTTGGATCGCATTGAACTTCTCTTTGGCTTCACCTTCTAAACCAACGCCCGAAAGTTCGGCATCACGGATGGCAGCTTCGACGATGCGTTTTTGGGCAGGTTCAAGGCTATCCCATGCCGATGAGCCATAGATTGCTTTATAAGCTTTATAGACTGGCTGGCTCTGGCTAAAGCGGTTAAAGAATTCAATAACCTTGGGTTGCACAACTTTGTGAGCCTCGCGCAATTCGGCACTGTTTTTAACACTAAGTAAATGCTCGATCGCACCCCATGCCCAGCCAATTCGCTCAGTAAGACGTTCTAGCGGCTCGACTAGTCCTGACCACGTAGGCTCAACATTAGCTTCGAGATGGGTTAGTCCTGCGCTAGTTTCTGCAAGCAATTGGGTAATTGCAGGAATGACATGTTCAGGCTTGATATCTGGAAATGGTGGTAGCCCTTTGCCAATTAAAAGAGGGTTGTTAACTTCACTCATAAATAATCTTTAAGATTTGTAAATAGCTAACTTGATTATATATCAACTCCCGCATGGGACATAAAACCCAAGAAGAGAATTGCGGCGCTTCGCACCGCAATTCTCTTCTTGGGTTTTAACATAGATTCACTATTCCTGTGATTAAGCCTTGGCAAACATTAGTGAGAAATTCTAAATCGAGAGTCTCTAGGCGATCGCTACTTTTGTGATAGTAAGGATTTCGCATATCGGCAGTATCAGTAATCATCAGCGCTTTGTAACCAGCATCCCAAAACGGCGCATGATCACTACGGCGAGTGTCAGGTATTGCTAAACCACGCCAACCTGCGGGGAGCCATTCACAGGGAACGACTGGTTTCATATGATGTTGAAAATGGATCAGATCGGGAATTGTAGGAATGCTGCCAATTAAGCCAATGAAGTCGCCAGTATTGGGATAGAACTTATCTAAACCTGCGGGATAATGTTGTGAATTGGGCTGGCGATCGCAATAGCCTAGCATCTCTAAGGAAATCATCAGGCGGAGTTTTTGCTTGTCACTCTTAAGTTTTGCTGCATAGGCGCGACTTCCCGACAAGCCATATTCCTCCATATCAAAGGCTATTAACTGAACGGGATATTTAATTGGATTTTTAGATAGAGATTCCGCCAGTTCTAGAAGTACTGCCACCCCTGAGCCATTGTCATCTGCGCCCACACAAGCAGCAACCGTATCGTAATGTGCGCCAATAATCAAAGGCGATCGCTGTTTGCCATCTTTAGGCGCAATTTGTAAAATCAAATTTTGATGTTTATTGCCATTGACTTCAAACTCATGGGTGATTACTTCACCGAATTTAGCAAAATGCGATCGGATATATTCTCGTGCGAATAAATGCCCAGCCGAGGCGTAGTAGGGATTTCGCTCGATGACAATTTTTTCCAAATATTGAATTAATCGCGCTTGGAGATTTTCCATAATTTATCTCAGGGATATGCGCCAACAAGTAGTTAAACCCAGAAGGGAATTGCGGTGCTTCGCGCCGCAATTCCCTTCTGGGTTTTGTTATTGAAATAAATTAGACCGTTGCTGCTACAGGAACTACATCCGTTGCCTCTGGGCTATTTTGTTCTGAAGGAGGGATAACTTGCCAGAACTTAGGCAAATAGGTTGACCAGTTATCGAGAATTTCCTTAGCTCTAGAACTACCCGTATGCTCATAGCTTGATTGAATCAATTCCTTAAGTTGATTTTCACCTGCGGCGGTGCTAACTCTTTGGACTTTGAGAACTTCTTGGCTGAGGCGCTCTTTGAACTTACCGTCGATATCGAGGAAGTAGGCAATACCACCTGTCATACCTGCTCCAACGTTACGTCCTGTAGTTCCGAGAACCACGATTACGCCGCCAGTCATATATTCGCAACAGTGATCGCCTGTGCCTTCTACAACTGCCTTTGCTCCAGAGTTACGGACACCAAAGCGTTCGCCAGCACGTCCATTTACGAATAGATAGCCACCTGTTGCGCCATAGAGACAGGTATTCCCGACGATGGAATTATCGGCAGGATTGAAGGTGCTTTCAGGGCTAGGCTTGATGCTAATCGTACCGCCGTTGATGCCTTTACCGATGTAGTCGTTGGCTTCACCGATGACTGAAAGATTTACGCCATTGATGTTGAATGCACCAAAGCTCTGACCTGCTGCACCAACAAATTCGAGATTGAGGTGACTTGCCAGACCAGAATTACCGTATTTCTTGGCGATCGCTCCTGATACCCTTGCACCGACGGAGCGATCGGTATTGACAATCTTGTAGGTTTTGTTGAGGTCAGTTTGATTAGCGATCGCTTGCTGTACTTCGAGATCCGCTAGGATTTCGTCATCAAGCACCGCACCGTTGCTATGGGAAGTGGGAGAATGCTCTAACCAACTGCGATCGCTCTTTGTATCAGGCAGATTAATCAAACAGCCGAGATCAACTTGGTTGAGATCGAGTTTTGCCAGTTTCAAGTCCTGTCGCTTAGCGAGGAGATCAGAACGTCCGATGATCTCTTTGAGGGATTTATAACCAAGTTTAGCAAGGATTTGGCGCACTTCTTCAGCAACGAAATAGAGGAAATTGACAACATGTTCAGGAGTACCGGGGAAGCGCTTACGGAACTGTTCCAATTGGGAAGTTACGCCAACGGGACATTTGTTTGTGTGGCAAACGCGAGCCATGATGCAACCCTCGGCAATCATCGCCGCCGTACCAAATCCGTATTCTTCACCACCAAGGAGCGCAGCGATCGCTACATCCCAACCAGTTTTAAAGCCACCATCTACACGTAACAATACGCGATCGCGCAATTTGTTCACCATTAGCGATGTATGTACTTCCGCTAAGCCTAGTTCCCAAGGCGAGCCAGCGTGCTTAATCGAGCTCAAGGGTGATGCGCCTGTACCACCATCGTAGCCAGAGATTTGGATGATGTCCGCATTAGCTTTAGCCACACCTGCAGCGATCGTGCCGATGCCAATCTCCGATACTAGCTTTACGGAAACCTTAGCAGTGGGATTGATCTGATGTAGATCGTAAATTAGCTGTGCAAGATCTTCGATGGAATAGATGTCATGGTGGGGAGGAGGTGAGATCAGGGAGACTCCTGACTTAGAGTTTCGCAACATCGCAATATAGCTACTGACCTTAGGTCCGGGAAGCTGCCCACCTTCTCCCGGTTTTGCACCTTGCGCCATCTTGATTTCTAATTGATTGGAACTAACTAAGTATGAAGGAGTGACACCAAAACGTCCCGATGCAATTTGTTTGATTGCTGAGTTTGCCGTATCGCCATTCTTCAAGCCCTTGAGGTGGGGGAATGTTGCCGAAATACCATTGGCATCCACATCGTTGATTGGGAGATAACGGATCGGATCTTCGCCGCCTTCACCACAATTCGATTTGCCGCCGACACGATTCATGGCGATCGCTAATACTTCGTGGGCTTCTCGGCTCAAGGCTCCAAGGGACATGGCTCCCGTACAGAAGCGTTTCAGGATTTCAGAAACATCTTCTACTTCTTCGAGGGGAATGCTAGGGCGATCGCTCTTAAATTCGAGTAGGTCACGCAATGCCGTAGGAGTGCGATTTTGTAGCTGAGTTCGATAAACCTCATAATGGTCATAACCATTACCAGCCACCGCTTTATGTAATGCCTTAGCCATTTCAGGGCTATTCATGTGGTATTCACCCGTGGGGCGATACTGCACAAAGCCATAGTTCTCTAGCTTCTTCTGTTTCAATTCAGGGAAGGCTTGAGAATGGAAGTTGAGCAATTCTGAAGCGATATCTGCAAAATTGACACCACCGACGCGGGAAACCGTTCCCTTAAAGGAAGTCTCGATCACTTCTGCGCTAATACCGATCGCTTCAAAAATTTGTGCACCACTATAGCTAGACAGCAGCGAAATTCCCATTTTCGAGAGAATCTTTAACAAGCCACCTTCGACTGCCTTGCGGTAGCTGTCTTGGACTTGGGTAATTGTCAAAGACTTGATTTTGCCAGTTTGCATCTGGGTTTGAGTCTTAGCTTTGCCCCACCATTGGCGCGTAGTTTCCAACGCCATGTAAGGACAGATCGCACTGGCTCCGTACCCAATCAGACAAGCAAAGTGGTGTGTACTCCAGCATTGAGCTGTATCCACCACAATCGAAGCCTTCATGCGAATGCCTTCAGCGCAAAGGCGATGATGCACGGCTCCCACAGCTAGCAATGGTGGAATATAGGCGTTTTCCGCGCTCAAGTTGCGATCGCTTAAAATCAGTAGCTTTGCGCCACTACGCACTGCGGCAACGGCACTATTCGTCAACTTGGCGATCGCATCTTTGAGTCCATTTGCACCCGCAGCGACAGGAAAGAGCATATCTAGTTTGGCATTATCAAAACCGAAGTTCTGCAATTCCTCTAACTCGGTTTCATTAATGACAGGACTGCTGATCTTAATTTGGTTGGCAGCTTCAGGCGTGGCGAGTAGTAGATTCGCTCTTTCGCCCAAATACATAGACAAGGACATGACCGTTCCTTCACGCAGAGGATCGATCGGTGGATTCGTCACCTGTGCAAAGCGCTGCTTGAAGTAGTCATAGAGCAGGTGAGGACGTTGGGATAGAAAGGCAAGTGGCACATCATCCCCCATACAGAAAACTGGCTCCTTACCGTCTTGAGCCATCGCTTCGATCACCATTTCCACATCTTCAAGGGTGTAACCGAAGGCGGTTTGGTGAGTTAGCACAGTTTGCTCATCAAGGGCAGGGGATTCTGCAAAGGGCTTGGCTTCCAGATTCTTGCGGTACTGTTTAATCCATTCACCGTAGGGATGGACAGTTGCGACCCGTTGCTTAATATCCCAGTTATGTAAAATCTCATGGGTTTGCAGATCAACTGCGATCGTTTGTCCAGGACCAAGGCGACCCTTCTCGACAATATCCGCTTCAGGAATGTCAACTGTGCCTGCCTCGGAGCTAACAATTACCATGCCATCGTTAGTAATTACATAACGGGCAGGACGTAGACCATTACGATCCAGCGCCGCACCAACGATTTTGCCATCACTAAAGGCGAGCAAGGCGGGACCATCCCATGCCTCTTGCAAGCCACTGTAATATTCATAGAAATCGACAATTTCGGGGCGATCGCTTAAATCTGGTTGGTTCTCATAGGCTTCTGGCACAAGGATCATGATTGCTTCGAGGGGACTGTGACCCGTTTCAATCAGCAATTCAAAGACGTGATCCAAGGTTGCGGAATCGCTCTCATTGGGCTTGAGAACTGGTAATAGATCCTTAATGCGATCGCCTTTAGCATCAACCCAATTGGGATGGGAGAGATCACCCTGACGCGCTAAGAACCAATTGGTATTCCCCTGCATCGTGTTGATTTCGCCATTGTGACCGAGGAACCGCATTGGCTGAGCAAGGGGCCATTTGGGTAAAGTATTGGTGCTAAAGCGACGGTGATAGATAGCGTAAGCTGAGACATAATCAGGATTTTGGAGATCGGCATAAAAGGCATCTAGAATTGCCGATCGCACCATGCCCTTGTAGATAATTGTGGTATTTGATAGCGACGCAATGTAGAAGTTACTGCCACCAGTGGGGAAAAGCTTTTCAATTTCCAGCTTAATCCGACGACGGGTGATATAAATGGCGCGTTCGAGTTGATCGGTATTTTGATGATCGGCATCGGCAATAAAGGCAGCTTGCTCAATATGGGGCTGATTTTCACGAGCCTGAATTCCTAATACCTCTGGATTGACAGGCACAACGCGCCATTTTAAGAGCTTTAGTCCTTCTTCCTCTGCAATTCTTTCAGTGATTTCACGACAAGTGGCGGTGCGATCGCCTTCCTGCGGGAAGAAAAACATCCCCACTGCGGTATGGGCAGGATCGATTTCGGGAATTTCCTTTTGTAACAAAGCCCAAGGAATTGCGGTCATGATACCAGCACCATCGCCCGAATCTTGGTCTGCACTACAGCCGCCACGATGTTCCATACAAGTCAAAGCTTTGAGCGCATTGCTGAGAATTTTATGACTAGCCCGCCCTTCCTTGTCAGCAATAAAGCCCACTCCACAGGCATCACGCTCTTCCACTAGCCAAGATGGACCTTGGATAAGATTAGCAGTTCCAGACTGACCAGACTGATTAGACTGACTTGTATTCACGCGGCTCACTTCCATCGGATTATTTATTGCTATCAAAAAAATAGGTTGAAATTATGAGATTTTTGAGATTTATAAAGCGATCGCTGCCTCATAACTGTCTCAGCATATAGCGTTTACTAGTTTAGTGAAGGACAGGTTTGTTTTCCCGCCTTTGGCGGGAAAACAAACTCTTGTACCTCGCTTGCTTGAAAAACGCTATATTGTTAATTCTAAATAAAGCTTTTTAGTAACAGTGGGATAACTGCTAATATCTGCTTGATAGAATTTTGCTCATTCCACAAATTTAAGCTTGCATTCAGGTTTTTGCATGAAGGCAGACCTTAAAGCATAACTTGTTACTTAGACCAGTGCATAGGGGCTAAGCAAATATTTTATGCCAAGTTTTAGATCAAACATTTTAAATGGGGCATCCCTGATTATAAGCGACACAACTTTTACTTGTGTTTTACTAAATACACTTTAATGTCGCAGCTTACCGTACAAGGCTAGCAAAACGTGAGTTCGATAACGCCATTTGTGCGGCGCGAAGCGCCGCACAAATGGCGGAAAACGGAAAAAATCGCTAAGCGATTTTTTCCGTTTTCCGCCTTCGCCGAACTGATGTTAGCAAAAGAGAATGGCGATGCCTCACACCAAGATTCTCTTTTAATTTTGCGGTACTTTTGGGGCTTTATAATGGCGATAGAGTTTTAAACACTGACATCATGGCTTATTGGCTTCTCAAAAGTGAACCCCACGTCTATTCCTACGCCGATCTCGAACGCGATCGCCAAACCATTTGGGATGGTGTCAATAATAATCTAGCTCTCAAGCATATCCGCACCATGCAACCCAAGGATTTAGCCTTGATCTATCACACAGGCGATGAGCGCCGTGCGATGGGCATTGCTGAAGTGATAAGTCTTCCCTATGTTGATCCAAAGTTAGATGATCCTAAACGCGCTGTCGTTGATGTCAAGGCAGTGCGATCGCTACCTCAGCCTGTCACCCTTGCCCAAATCAAACAAGACCCCGATTTTGAAGGTTTTGACCTCATTCGCATCAGTCGGCTCTCAGTTGTACCTGTATCAGAATCACATTGGCAAAAAATTTTAAAACTATCTGAACCGTAGCGATGAAAATGAAGATATGAGTCGCCCCGAATTAGAGCCAATTGAATGCGATCGCGAACCAATTCATCTGTCTGGGCATATTCAACCCCACGGCATATTGATTGTCTTGCAAGAGCCAGATCTCAAAATCTTGCAAATAAGTGCCAATGTGGATAGCTACTTTGGCTTTACACCTGAGTCATTACTAGGGAAAAATCTCAGCGCATTATTTTCTAAAACTCAGACAAAGCGTATTTTTGAATATAGTCAGCAAGAAAACCTTGATGTAAATAATCCCTTTGAGTTAAAAGTACGGATCAATCATGCGGAGCAGAAATCAACATTTCATTTTCAAAAATTTCATGGGATTTTACATCGCAACAAATCCAACATTTTGATTTTAGAGCTAGAGCCTTATGTCAACGCGAGCCGCAGTCATAGTTCCCATAGTCACAAGTCCATAGAAATTTACCATCTGTTGCAAGGATTTATGGCTCGGATGCGACAGATCAATACCCTTGCAGAATTTGCTCAACTATTAGCAGCTAAAGTCAGAGAAATCAATGGTTTTGACCGTGTAATGGTCTATCAATTTGATCCCATTACTCAAGTCGGCATTGTCATTGCTGAAGACAAAGAACCACAGCTAGATAGCTATCTTGGCTTGCATTACCCTGCATCGGATATTCCTCAAAAAGCTCGTCAAATCTTTGCCCAAAATTGGGTCAGATTTATTCCTGATGTCAGCTATCAAAACGTGCCAATCATTCCCTCTAATCATCCAATTACAGGTGAGCCATTAGATCTAACCTATGCGGGGTTACGCAGCGTCGCGGCTGGACATATTGAGTATTTAGAAAATATGGAAGTTAGTGGAGCGATGTCCATTTCTATCCGCAACGAACATCGGCTATGGGGACTGATTGCTTGTCACAATTACACACCTAAATATATAGATTATAAAACTCGTAAAGCCTGTGAATTTTTCGGACAATTTGCTTCAATTGAACTATTGCGCCAACAGGAAATCGAGACTACACGCTATCAAGTGCATGTGAAATCAATTCAAGAAGAATTATGTCAAGCTTTTTCAGGCGAGCTAGGTTTTGTACAACAAGTCCTCGAACACAATAGAAATAAATTACTAGATCTAGTCTGCGCCCAAGGAGCCGCAATCTTACTAGACGATCGCCTGACCTTAGTTGGGAAAACTCCCTCCCGACATCAAGTCAAAGCGCTAATTAACTGGTTTATTCAGCAAAATCCGCAACCGCCAGAAATTTTCGTTACTAACGCATTACCAGATATCTATCCTCAGGCTTCGCAAATGATTGATAGTGCTAGTGGTATTGCGATCGCTTCAATTGTCATCAAACAAAAGTGCCATCATATTATTTGGTTTCGTCCTGAACAGTTCCAAACTGTGAATTGGGCTGGAGCATCACGCAATCCGATCTCGATCACCGAAAATGGTGAACGTAGGTATACACCAAGGCAATCATTCAAGCTATGGATTGAAACTGTACGCTACAAATCTCTACCTTGGCAACCATTAGAAATTGAAGCTGCATTAGAAATGCGGAGAATTCTAATGCAGGCAATTTTAGATAGCGCTCAACTAGTTCTCGACCGTAATGCAGAGCTAGAAAAAACTGTCACCGAAGCAGAAATCGCGAATCGTGCCAAGAGTGAATTTATTGCCAAAATGAGTCATGAGTTACGGACTCCTCTAACAGCGATTCTGGGCTTTACCCATCTGATTTCTCGGGATCATTCTCTAGTCAAAACCCATAAAGAGCATCTCGATATCATTAGCCGTAGTGGTGAACATCTTCTGTCATTGATTAATGATGTTTTAGAAATATCCAAAATTGAATCAGGACAGGTTGATCTTACGGAAAGCTCCTTCGACTTGTATCGTTTACTATATTCAATTCGCGATATGTTTGCCGTAAAGGCTAGCAATAAAGGTATTGATCTATATCTCGATATAGCCCCTAAAGTACCTCAATATGTTTACGGTGATGCGGCAAAACTACGCCAAATTCTACTTAATATCGTTGGTAACGCGATTAAGTTTACGTTAGCAGGATATGTACTAATGCAAGTATCCGCAGAGCCAATCTTACCGAACCTTGATGACATAGCTATTAATCCTCAAGTATGGAAACTTAGTTTTGAAGTGGAAGATACTGGTAGCGGAATTTCTGATGATGATTTAAAAATAATTTTTGATACCTTTAAACAAACCGTACAAGGTCGGTTTTTACAAGGTTCAGGCTTAGGACTATCGATTAGTCGTCAGTTTGCAAGGCTGATGGCAGGAGATGTCACTGTTCGCAGTAAATTTGGGAAAGGATCAATATTTTTATGTCAGGTTCAGCTTGTAGAGGTTGAAGCAAATGTTGTTACCAATCTCAAAGAACCTCAACTGGTAATTTCTCTCAAATCAGGACAACCCAACTACCGTATTCTCATAGTTGAAGATGTCCTAGAAATCCGCCAACTGCTAGTTAATTTACTAGAGTCCATTGGTTTAGATGTCTATGCGGCGGAAAATGGACAAGAGGCGATCGCTATTTATCAAGAATGTTTACCGCATCTGATTTGGATGGATATATGTATGCCTATAATGGATGGATATGAGGCTACTCGGCAAATTCGCGCGATGCCTGCGGGGCAGAACACTAAAATCATTGCTTTAACTGCCAGTGCTTTTGAAGCAGATCGTCTAGCTAGCCTTAACGCTGGTTGTGATGACTTTGTCGCAAAGCCCTTTACGGAGGCAACGGTTTTTGAAAAGATCGCTGATTTTTTAGGATTGGAATATATCTATGCAGAAACCTTACCACTGAATCAATATGGAACTTCTCAACCAAGCAATTTAGTTAAACCATTACAAAAAAACGAATTAGAGGATTTAGGAGAAGAATTTCTTAAATCTTTACATCAAGCAGCATTATTACTCGATGAGGAAACCTTATATGAACTTATTTCTCATATACCACCTGACCATAAATCAATTGCTCAATCCATCACTATGATGGTTAACAATCTTCAATTTGAATCTATTTTGGAACTTACACAAACTTAAAGAGTATGATGATAAACAAATGTCTCCACAGCTAGCTCAAACCACTGCTGCTAATATTTTGATCGTTGATGATACGCTCGAAAACTTGCAGTTGTTGGCAAGTATGCTAACAACTGAGGGATATTTAGTTCGTAAAACAACCAGTGGCAAAATGGCGCTAAAGTTTGTGGAAGTAATGCCTCCAGATCTCATTTTGTTAGACATTAATATGCCTGATTTAAATGGCTATCAGGTATGTAAACAGTTAAAAACTTCTCCCAAAAGCTGTGATATTCCAGTGGTGTTTATCAGCGCTCTTGATCGTTTAGGTAATAAAGTTCAAGCTTTTGAAGTAGGGGGCGTTGACTATATTACTAAACCCTTTCAAGAGCAAGAAGTCCTGATGCGGGTTAGGAATCAATTACTGATCCAACAACAAAAGCAGAAACTCATTGAGCAAAATCAGCTTCTCCAAGCCCAGATTGTAGGTAGACAACAGGCGGAGTTAAATCTAAAAAAACAAATAGAACGAGAGAAGCTATTAGCAGGGGTAATTCAACATATTCGGCAATCCCTTGATCTCGATGAAATTTTGTTGACTACTGTAACTGAAGCAAGACAAATATTACAAAGCGATCGCGCACTCATCTACAAGGCAGAGCCAGATACCGCAGGAACAATTGTGAGTGAGTCCGATGCCCCCAATGTGGTAAACCTCCAGCAATATACATTACCTGAAGATATTTTTCCGCGATCGCACCATGATCTATATCTCCAAGGACGCATTCGCAGCGTCGTGGATATTGAGACAGACCATATGTCAGCTTGCTTAGTTAATACTTTGAAATGGTTGGGCGTGAAGTCTAAACTAGTCGTTCCCATTGTGACAAATTTTCATGGACATTCTGAGAACCAATTGAGTAGCCAAGATGAGCTATGGGGGTTACTCGTTTTTCATCAATGTTTTTCAACTCGGCAATGGGAACAGTCGGAAATTGAATTAATTCAACAGTTAGCCAATCAAGTTGCGATCGCTCTTCAGCAATCCCATCTGTACCAACAATTGCAAAAAGCAAATCAGGAGTTAGAGAAAATTGCGATTACCGATCCTCTAACCCATATAGTTAATCGTCGAGGCTTTGATCAATATTTCCATAAAGAATGGCAGAGAATGTTGAGAGAGCAAAATCCCATTTCCTTGATTCTCTGCGATATTGACTATTTTAAAAATTACAATGACACCTATGGACATCCCGCAGGCGATCGCTGTCTTTTTCAGGTAGCTGGGTTGCTGCGGTGTCAGGTTAAGCGTCCTGCGGATATGGTGGCACGCTACGGCGGCGAGGAATTTGTGATTATCCTTCCCAATACCAATGAGGCAGGTGCTTCGCAAATTGTTGAAGATATCCGTCAAGAGCTAACTACTTTAAATATTCATCATGGCAATAGTAAGGTAGCTGATTATGTCACCCTTAGTTTTGGAATTGCCTGTACTATTCCCCAAGCTGCCGAATTACCCCAAGAACTAATTGATAGAGCAGATCAAGCTCTATATCAAGCCAAAGAACATGGCAGAAACCGTCAATGGATATTTCAGGTTTAAAGCATCCCCTTTAGGGATGCTTTAAACTATGTACCAAAAGAGCGATCGCCAGCATCGCCTAGTCCGGGAACAATCCATCCTTGCTCATTGACAACTTCATCAATACAGGCCGAGTAGATTTGCACTGACGGGAACTGTTGATTGATTAGTTGCAAAGCTGGTGGCGCACAGAGGACATTAATAATCCGAATGAAAGCAGGATCGGCTCCTCTCTCTGTGAGTAATTTCAAAGTGGCGATAATCGATCCACCCGTTGCCATCATCGGTTCAACAATGAAAATACGAGTTTGTGGTTCAAATCTTTCTGGCAAACGATTGAGATAGCAGCTAGCCTCAAGGGTTTCCTCGTTACGCACTAATCCCAAATGGAAAACATTGGCAGTTGGCAAGAGGGTTTGACTTCCTTCTAGCATTGCCAATCCCGCCCGTAAAATTGGCACAAGCGCTAAAGGGATAGAAGCATCGATTAGCTGCCCTGATGCGGCTCCTATGGGCGTTTCAATATCGACTTCCTGCACTGGCAAAAATTCACGAATTGCCTCATAAGTCAGCCATTTCCCAAGCTCGCTCATTGCTGTGCGAAATAGTGGAACAGGTGTATGTTTCTCCCGCGCAATGGTGAGCCAGTGGCGGATGATGGGATGGGGAGGAACATATACGCGCAATTGAGGAGCCATGAATTTGTTCTAGTACTTGAATAAACTTGAATAAATTAAGTAGTGCAAAGCACTATTAGTCCTAACATCCTACGACGATTTGGTTTGCAGTTTATGGCGATTCCGCTCAAAACTAGCTATAGTATTTTTCTATAAATAACGCGAGTTCGGGATAATTTGAAACTATAGCTGTCGCCAAGTATATCAGGACATAAAACCCAAGAAGAGAAAGGCGGCGCTTTGCGCCGCCTTTCTCTTCTTGGGTTTTGCTTTTGTCTTAACATAAGTGACCGCAGCTATAGCTGAGAGGGTTTGCTACTCAAACCCTCTCAGCTATAGCCCAAAAGTAAAAGCCTTGCTATGCAAGGCTTTTACTTTTGGGCTTTTAAAATTTGCCAGCTTAACTCAAACTGACGTTAAATAATCTTTTAGCCGAAAAGATCATAGATCTATGGATAAACATTAATTCTTATTCATAATTAGCTCTACGGCTGTTAACATAGTTTATCTGTTTAAGCTTTGATGATATTCATGAAAAAATTCTCACTATATAACCTAGCGATCGCTGCAAGTATCTCTGTTGCTGCCGTTTCTTGTACTCCTACAACTACCACCACATCTACTACTACTTCTCCATCGGCATCAGCTACTCCTAGCAGTGCCAGTGCTAAACCATCTGCATCTCCCTCTGCTTCCCCATCCAGCACTGCATCTGCATCTCCTACGGCTAGTCCCTCCGCATCAGCTAGTCCCAAAGATGCAGATTCTAAAACTGAAAAAGCTCCTGATACGGTGCGGATTGCCGTTGTTAACAACAGTGGCAAAGTCTTAAAAGCAATTTACATGTCTGCACCAAGCAAACAAGATTGGGGACCTAATGAGCTTGATGCACCCCTTGCCGATCGCGAAAAAGCTGATTTTGAGTGGAAGCGTTCAGATTTTAAAGGTGCTGACGCAGGATGTGTATTTGACGTGAGAGCTGAGTATGATGATGGCAAGAGTGCAGAGTTAGATCCCATCGATGTTTGTAAAACCCCTGCAATTAACTTGAAATAGCCAAAAGGAGGAGTGCTTTGCACTCCTCCTTTTAATTTGATTTTTTATTCGGTTGGATCACAAATAGGATCTTCTTGATTTTCTTCAGTATCAGGTGGTAATTCGATAACTGGAGTGGATACCTTTACATGAGGTAGAGATGCACCTTCTAAACCTTTACTAATTCGACTTGGGGAATAGTCGAGGGTCACAAACAATGGATAGTGAGATTCCCCGCGATCGCTAATAATACTGCGATGTTTCCAAGGCAAAAGCCAGTAATATTCTTCCCCCAGCATGACTTCCACTTGCCGCCAACGTTTCAGAAGTGATGAGTAATCTTCGTTAGGACGATGGATAAACACAAAAATTTCTTGACCAGTTTTTACTTTCCAGTCAGGATCACACATAATCAAAGCGAGGTCACATTCTAAGCGAACATGATTTTGGGTCAAGTTGGGACTAGTAATTTGGACTACTGGAAATGGAATTGAAATTAAACTATCAATGGGACGACGCAGACTAGGAATTAGCTCAAAATATGGGCGATATTGCCGTAAAAGCGTAATTGATTCGAGAGGATTGCTGTAATGGCTAAGGAGAGTGTCGTACTGAATTTGATGGGTACTCATGATTGATCGGTAAATATAAAACCAAAGAATTTCGGCTTTGCCAAAATTTTTGATTTTGAAATTTTAATTTTTAAATGATGGGTAAATGCACAAAGAAAGTAGAACCTTGCTGAGTGTCAAGATTAGGAGATTTGACCAGAATTTTGCCATCATGGGCGCTAATAATATAGTGCGATAGATATAGACCTAAGCCGCTACCTTGTTTTTGATGGTTGCCTTGGCGAAATCTTTGGAACAAGAATGGTTGCTCATTAATCGGAATACCTGCACCAGTGTCAGCGATCGCAATAATTGCCTCAGATTGATGCGCCTCATTTTGAGCTAGCTTTAGGCTAACATGAACTTTTCCCACCTCGGTAAATTTCAGGGCATTGCCAATTAAATTATTAAATACTCGCAATAGTTCGAGGCGATCGCCTTTGACTGTAGCTGTTTGATCTAGGTCGGCAGTGAGTTCTAGATTTTTAGAAATGGCGATCGGCTTGAGTTCCTCTACCACTTGTTCGAGCAATTCCTGTAAGTTTAATGGCTGTAAATTAATAGTCTTACTGCCTGACTCGTAGCGATAGACATCAAGGAGCTTATTCACCATTTCCAGCAAATTGCGATTGCTGCGCCCCATGATTGTCAATGCTTCCCCTATTTGCGGCGAAATCTCCCCTAATACGCCATCTTGCAATAGTCCCAACATCCGATCCGCCGCCACCAGTGGAGTCCGTAAGTCATGGGTTAAGCGCGATACAAAATCCTGTCGCTGGCGATCAATGCGATCGCGCTCTGCAATACTATGTTTTAACCGCAATAGTGATCGCACCCTTGCCAAGAGTTCATCCGCCTCAATTGGTTTTCGAATAAATTCATCTGCGCCGAGGTCTAAGCCCTTAACAGCATTAGCGCGATCATAAGCCGTAATCAATAAAATGGGAATGAATGGTAAGTCCTTCATCGCTCTGATGCGACGAGTCACCTCATAACCATCCATGAGGGGCATCATCACATCTAGCAATACCAAGTCAATTGGCTCAGATTCAATAATTTTTAATGCCTCATGACCATTAGATGCTGCGATGATCTCGTATCCCTCTTCTTCGAGAATTGTGCGAACAAGAAACAGATTGTCTGGCACATCATCAACAATTAGTAAACGGTCAGGAGATTTCATTCAAACGCTCAGGCAAAACAGGATGGCTATATAGATGTTGTCACGAAATTGCGATCTATGCAGTCATCCTGATGATAGAAATTACAATACGGCGCTTTGCGCTGACTTGAAACCCAGAGAATTTTTTGAAAGCGCGGCGAAGCCGCGCTTTCATCAATAGGCTAAAAGGCGGCGCGAA
Organism: Pseudanabaena sp. Chao 1811; assembly: GCF_027942295.1. Classification (NCBI taxonomy): domain Bacteria; kingdom Bacillati; phylum Cyanobacteriota; class Cyanophyceae; order Pseudanabaenales; family Pseudanabaenaceae; genus Pseudanabaena; species Pseudanabaena sp. Chao 1811. The sequence goes on along the minus strand of NZ_CP101416.1, from coordinate 4,302,420 downwards.
GCGCCGCCTTTATTTATTTGGAAACACTATATAATAGCTTACGGATTAAGCTACCAATACTTAACTATGCGTCATCGTCTGTTTCTCTCACTAAGTACTTTCCTCCTAATTAGTAGTGGAATTTCTGCAACCTATGCAGAGGAGAATAAACCTGCTAAGCAAGAGAAAAATGAGTATCCACAGGAAGTAACTCGAACCTTTATGAAAGGTTGTGGATTTACTAATAGCAAAGAGTTCTGTACTTGTAGTTTAGATAAATTGCGATCGCAATATACCTTTGCCGAATTTCTCAAAATCGATACTGCTGCTAGAGAAACTAAGCAAGTTCCCCCAGAAGTAATTCAGCTATTTCAATCTTGCCGCCCCCAAATAGGAACCCCAACGATCAAATGACTTAAAAGCTAAATAGGTAAGGATGGGCGGCGCTTTGCGCCGCCCATCCTTACCTATTTAGAACTACCTAAAAGTCTTGCAAAGCAAGATTTTTAAATCATTTGATTTAGAGACAAAAAACAATATGGCAAGTACAGAAGTTGTAGTAATCGGTGGTGGAGCAGCAGGATTTTTTGGCGCAATCCATGCGGCGCAGGCTGACCATACTCGCGTTACCCTCTTGGAGGCAGGGCGACAACCTTTGGCAAAAGTCAGGATTTCAGGGGGAGGACGTTGTAATGTAACCCATCATTGTTTTGAACCTTCGCAATTAGTCCAAAACTATCCTAGAGGTGGTAAAGCCTTACGGGGAGCCTTCTCCAAATTTCAACCCTTAGATGTTGTGCGCTGGTTTAATCATGAAGGAGTGAAGCTTAAAACGGAAGCCGATGGCAGGATGTTTCCCATTACCGATAATTCAGAAACGATTGTGGAAGCCTTGATGTTTGCCGCAAAAAAGGCTGGTGTTAATCTTCGTACTAATGTTGTAGTCCAAAAAATTGAACATCTAGGCGATCGCAAATTTGATGTAATTCTTAAAAATGGCGAGAATATAATCTGCGATCGCCTATTGCTTGCCACAGGTAGCAGTCCATCGGGCTATGCGATTGCGCGATCGCTAGGTCATGACCTTGAGCCGCCTGTTCCTTCCCTATTCACCTTTAATATCAAAGATTCTAAACTGCATGAACTTGCAGGAGTCAGCGTCAATCCTGCTACCGTTAAATTAATTAGTGCTGCTAGTCCTGAAAAGAAAAAATCAAGCCGTAATCCCTTAGAACAATCAGGAGCTTTATTAATCACCCATTGGGGGCTGAGTGGTCCCGCAGTCTTGAAGCTATCTGCATGGGCGGCGCGAGAACTCCATGAATGTAACTATCAAGCAAAATTAGCCGTCAATTGGATTCCATCTTTAAAAGTAGAAGCGATTAAACAAATCCTCCTCACGGCGAAAGCCGATCAACCCAAGAAATTTATTTCTAATTACTGTCCCTTTGAAATTTCCCTACGACTCTGGGAATATTTTCTTGATAAAGCGGAAGTGGAACTAGAAAAACGTTGGGCAGATATTTCTAATAAAGCGCTTCAGCAAATTGTGAATGTGTTAAGTGCGAGTGAATATGCGATCGCAGGTAAAGGTGTATTTAAGGAAGAATTTGTCACCTGTGGCGGAATTCGGTTACAGGATGTGAATTTTCAAACAATGGAAAGCAAAATTTGCTCTGGCTTATTTTTTGCGGGAGAAATATTAGATATTGATGGTGTGACAGGTGGTTTTAATTTTCAGAATGCTTGGACGACATCATGGATTGCAGCACAGGGGCTAACTACCGTCTAAAGAGAGCTATAAAGATAAGTAGCGGCGCATCGCGCCACTACTTATCTTTATAGCTAGGTTATAGCTATAAAATGCTGACCTGATAAATATTTCAGCATAGTTAAAACTCGACACCAGAGCTTGTGCTGCCCGCTACGTGAGCGGCACAAGCTTCTAGGTTTTCAGTTGACTTATGCTTAGCTACTTATTGTTGGTGCTAAAATATGCCTTGATATTTTGTTAGGAAAACAATCTATGACGACTAGACGTACTGATAGCGCCTTTCCTGTAAGTTATAACCGCGATACTGACAGTTTGGTTGAAGGATTAACCAAGCGTGAATACTTTGCGATTATGCTGATGCAGGGATATACAAACTCCAATATCAAGTTTGAAGATGATTATCAAAAAGCGCGTCTAGCCGTCGCTGAAGCTGATGCTTTAATCGATATTCTTGCCTACGAAGCCAATCCTAAAGCTTTGTAAAGAGATGGATGAATAACGAGTCTTCCTGATTTTTACGAATAGGTTCTGGCTGTCTCAAGATCCATTAATTCAGACTAAATTATGTTAATTCCGTCCCTTGACAAAATCTTTACCAAAAAGTTGACGATCCATCAGCTTGGTGATCCTGCATTACGCGAGACTGCTCAACCGATCGCTAATGTGCGCGATCGCGAAATTCAGCAACTAATTGATGAGATGCTAGTCACTCTCAAAGAGAGCAAGGGCGTGGGTTTAGCAGCTCCGCAAGTTGGGCGATCGCTTCAGTTAATCATTATTGCTTCCCATCCCAATGAGCGTTATCCCAATGCGCCCCAAATGGAACCAACTGCCATGATTAACCCTAAGATTATTTCCTATTCATTAGAAACCGAGAAAGGATGGGAAGGTTGCCTCTCAGTGCCGATGATTCGTGGACTTGTACCACGCTATCGAGAAATTGAAGTGGAATATCTAGATCGTCAAGGCGATCGCCAAGTTACAAAGCTCACTGATTTTGTTGCCCGTATCTTTCAGCATGAATATGATCATCTTGAAGGTAAAGTCTTCTTAGATCGGGTGGAAACAAACTTAGATTTAATTACCGAAGCTGAATATCACAAACTCAACAAATGAAGACTCCCTAACACTCTAACAATAGCAAAAGCCTCGCAAAGCGAAGCTTTTGCTCTATTTACTGGGAGCTAAGGTTTCCAATTTTTTCTTCTGTTCAGGAGTCAAAACTAAAAGGATCTGCTTGCGGCGCTCAACCACGATCGCCCCAATCTTTTTCTGTTGCTCCGCGGACAAATTTAGAGACTTAATAATAGCTCCAACATTTTGCTTTGACTTGATGCCTGCCTCTAGTTTTTTGCGTTGCTCAAGATTAAGGATTTGGAAGATTTTAGGATTAGTCTCTCCAAAAATTCTCGCAATCTTTTGCTTTTGAGCCGCAGACAAGTTTAACTTTTGGATTAACTTTTCTGGTGCAATATCCCCTTCAGATTTAACAATCCCCTTAGTATCTGCCTTGCTCCAAGATTCAGCGATCGCTGGTACTGCTTTCCATGCAAAAGCTGAGCCAAGAAGTACACAAGTCGCAAGAATTAATGAATTTAATCTTTTCATGATTTATTTAGCTTGTTCTGACTTGAATTTTTGGTGAGATATGCAGCCAAGAAGCATATCCCTAAGAAGTTAGCTTGACCTTTCTCTAAATATTCCCCAATATCAAGCAATTCATAACTGTAGTAGTTTTCATTTTACCTATGGCAAAATGAAAACTCAAATCTCTTGCTCGGTTAGACGCAATCTTGACAGATTTGTTCCCAAGCCACGACGGGATCAGGAGCAGCAGTAATAGGTCTCCCAATTACTAAGTAGTTTGCACCTGCGGCGATTGCTTCTTTGGGTGTCATCACTCGGCTTTGATCCCCAACGGCTGATCCTGCGGGACGTACCCCCGGAGTCACAAAACAAAATTCATCACCACCCGTTGACTTCAGGAGCGATCGCAACTTGGCAACCTCATGGGGTGAACAAACTGCACCGCTGAGACCACTTGCTTGAGCTAGTAACACTAATTTAGAAACATAGTCAGGGACTTCGAGGGGGACTTGTAAATCCGACTTTAGAGCCTCCGCGGAAATACTGGTTAATAACGACACTGCCAAGAGTTGTGTTGATGATCCCGCTACTTCAGCTTGTGCCGCTTGCATCATCGCTTTACCCCCAGATGCGTGAATTGTGAGGAAATCAGCACCATATTTTGTGGCAACGCGAGTAGCTGAGGCGACAGTATTGGGGATATCGTGGAGCTTTAGATCGAGAAAAATCTTTTTATTACGTGCTTTTAGTTCCCGTAAAACCGTACTACCATCAGCGATAAATAGCTCTAGTCCTACTTTCCAGAAACCTACTTGAGGCAGGCGATCGCATAAATCTATAGCTTCACGCGCCGAAGGAAAATCTAGCGCCACAATAATTTTGGTTTGGAGATCAGCTACAGGATTAAGGTTTATTTTCATTGCTTTATCGCAAATTTAAACGATACTAGAGCCTAATCCTATTACGTATTGTCGTTCGGAGGATCTATGCGAGCGGTATTGATGGCAGGCGGATCGGGAACGCGGTTACGTCCTCTTACTTGTGATTTACCAAAACCGATGGTATCGGTGCTAAATCGTCCAATTACCGAACATATTCTTAACTTATTAAAGCGTCACGGCATCCGTGAGGTAATCGCCACCTTGCATTATCTGCCCGATGTCATTCGCGAACATTTTGGCGATGGCTCAGATTTTGGCGTGAATATGATGTACGTGGTTGAGGAAGATCAACCATTAGGGACAGCTGGTTGCGTCAAAAATGTGGAAAGCCTCTTAGATAGCACCTTTATGGTGATTAGTGGCGATAGTATTACTGATTTTGATCTGACTGCCGCTATCAAATTTCATCGTGCTAAAAAATCACAAGCAACCCTAATCTTAAGACGAGTCAGCGATCCCATGGCTTTTGGTGTGGTGATTACCGATGAAGAAGATCGCATTCAAAGATTTTTAGAAAAGCCATCAACGAGCGAGATTTTTTCGGATACGGTCAATACGGGTATTTACATTCTGGAACCTGAAGTCCTGAGCTTTTTGCCATCTAACGAGCCAAGTGATTTTTCTAATGATCTCTTTCCACTTTTGCTCGCTAAGGGTGTGCCAATGTTTGGCTATATAGCCAATGGGTACTGGTGTGATATTGGTTCCCTAGAAGCTTATCGGCAGGCTCAGTACGATGCGATTAGGGGGCGCGTCCATCTGGACTTGGACTATGTGCAGCTACGCACAGGGCTATGGATTGGCAAGCATACGGTGATTTCGCCCACGGTGCAGATTGAGCCGCCTGTCCTGATTGGTAGCAATTGCTCGATCGGCGATCGCACGAAGATTTCCGCAGGTACGGTCATCGGCGATCGCGTCACCATTGGTTCTGATTGCGATTTGCAACGCCCGATCATTGGCAATAGCGCCATGATCAGCGAGGAATGTCATCTCTGGGCTTGCACCATTTCCCGTAATGCCCGCATCAGTCGCCGTGTGCATGTGATGGAGGGTGCAGTCGTTGGCTCAAATTCAGTCATTGGTGAAGAGGCAAGAGTTTTCCCTAATGTGCGAATTTGGCCCAGTAAGCATGTGGAGGCAGGCGCGACCCTGACCACTAATTTGATCTGGGGCGCAATGGCTTCACGCAATTTATTTGGGCAACATAGCGTATCGGGCTTAGCCAATGTTGATATTACGCCCGAATTTGCGGTGAAACTAGGAGCCGCCTATGGCGCAACCCTCCGCCCCAATTCCCATGTGATGGTCTCACGGGATCAGCGCACGATTTGCCGAATGCTGACGCGATCGCTAATTTCAGGATTAATGTCAGTGGGAATCAATGTCGAGAACTTAGAAGCAACCGCAATCCCGATCTCACGATTTATAGCGCCTAGTCTTGGCGTAGTTGGTGGTATCCATGTGCGTGTCCATCCCGATCGCAATGATTGCGTGATGATCGAGTTTCTCGATGCTAATGGGATCAATATCAACAAGGCAAGTGAGAAAAAGATTGAAGGGACATTTTTTAAAGAAGATTTTCGCAGAGCCAGAATCGAAGAAATCGGCGAAATCAGCTATCCCACCCGTGTCTTAGATTATTACAATAGCGGCTTTGCAAAAAATATTGATGTCGAAGCAATTCGTTATAGCGATTGCAAAAAAATTGTTATTGATTATGTCTACGCAGTGTCGGGAGCTGTTTTGCCAAGAATATTAGGCAAATTTAGTACCGATGTTGTCGTTCTCAATGCCAGTCTTAACGAAATTGCCCCTGCCCCAGTTGATCGTGAAAAAATGTTGACGCAATTAACTGACGTGGTGAAAGCAGTCCGAGCCAACTTTGGGGTACAGGTTTTTGCCAATGGCGAAAAATTTATCTTGATCGATGAATTAGGCAAACCTATTCGGGACGAACTGCTGACGGGATTAATGGTGGAAATGGCGCTAATGGCTAAGAACGGGGGAACTGTCGTTGTCCCCGTATCAGCATCAGGCATGGTGGAACTGATCGCCGAGAAACATGGTGGCAAGGTCATCCGTACTAGGGCAAATCCGACAGCTTTGATGGCAACTTGTCACAGTACTGAGGGTGTAGTTTTAGGTGGTTCTGCCGAAATGGGCTTTATTTTCCCGCAGCTTCACCCTGGATTTGATGCGATGTTTAGCATTGCCAAAATCATGGAATGGATCACGCTCCAAAAGCGATCGCTATCGCAGGTACGCACCCATCTTCCCCGATGCCACTTTCGCCAGCAGACAGTGCGCTGTCCTTGGAGCATCAAAGGTACACTCATGCGCCATTTAGTTGAGTCCTATGGGCGCGAACGAATGGAGTTAATTGATGGGGTAAAAATTTTTTATAGCGATCGCGATTGGGTACTAGTTTTACCCGATGCGGGCGATCCCCTTGTCCATGTATTTTCCAATGGTTTTGATACCCCATTGAGCAATGGACAGGCATGGGCAGAGCATCAACTCCAAGAAGTATGTAGCCACATTGAAGGTTTCTGTAAGCTACAAATTGCTTTGTCAAAGGACTCTGTTCTACTCGACAATTAACGCAATATCGCATTATCTAGGGTGAATTTTCCAGGCCACAAAAAAATTTAGCCAAATAGGTTGACAAAACACTATACCCATTTGCTATAGTAAGTACCGCGCAATCAAAGAGATTTGGAAAACGCGCTGACAAATTGGGGTGTCGCCAAGCGGTAAGGCAGCTGGTTTTGGTCCAGCCATTCCGAGGTTCGAATCCTTGCACCCCAGTAACTAGAAATAAAAAAGCTCCTTCAAGAGGAGCTTTTTTATTTTCTAACCTGCAAAATTATCTTTTTGTCCGCGAATTCTGGCAAATACGCGATCGGGAATATCTATACCTGCCGATCTCTGAATTGCAGGGACATCCCATCTCAGAAATGGATTAGTCCGCTTTTCTAAACCAATGGTACTAGGTACAGTCGCCTCTCCCCTTTGACGCATTGCACTAGCCGTAACCATCCGTTCCTGCAAGTCAGGATTTTCACTATCAACGGTCAGCGCAAATTTGAGATTGCCTAAAGTATATTCATGGGCGCACCAAACACGAGTATCGTCGGGTAGTTGCCGCAGTTGGTCAATGGAGGCAAGCATTTGGGCAGGAGTACCTTCAAACAATCGACCACAGCCGCCCGCAAACACCGTATCACCACAGAATAACTCTCCGCCTTCATCGCCCACTGCGGGGAAGTAATAGGCAATATGGGCATAGGTATGGCCGGGGACAAAAAATACCTCTGCTTCGCGATCGCCAAAAGTTACATGATCGCCGCCCTTGAGAAATACTTGCTGATGGGGAATGCGATCGCGATCTTTTTCGCCACCATAGACCACTGCATTAGGAAATTTTTTGATTAATGCTGAGTTGCCACCCACATGATCACCATGATGGTGCGTATTAAAAATCGCTACCAAAGTTGCATCTAATTCTTCTAATTTGGCTAGGACTGGCTCAGCAACAGCAGGATCAACGACTGCGGCAGTCTTGCTAACAGGATCATGTAACACAAAAACGTAGTTGTCACTTAAAACAGGTAGGCGATAGATTTGCATAGGATTGGTTAAATGTTTAATAGACTTAAAGCTTACACAATGAGTAAATTTGGTGCGGGCTTTGCCCGCACCAAATTTACTCCAAACCCAGTAAATTCGTTTGACTTACATAAGTCCTAAAACTAATAAAGCTGAGACTAATTGCGAAATAACTACTCTCAGCTTACTTGGATTCTATTAAGGCGATCGCCGCTTCTAGCTTAGACGGATAGTTCTTGGCAAATTCCTCGAACCATAACCCCTCACCAGAGAGAGGATCAAGAGTTTTTAACCATTCCCTTGCCTTTTGCTCATAAATTTGACGGTCTTTAGCTTTTTGGCGATCCTCTACCTGCTGCAAATCATGATTAACGGCACTACTGCTAGATGGGATTGGCTGGACATTAATTTCTGCTTCTACAGCCTTAGTAACACCATTGCGTAAATCCTCTAATAGGAGATCTAGAGAATTAGGATTAGCTAATGGTTTGACCTCAATATCTAGGCTAGGTAAATCTTGTTGTGATCGCTCTGATTTAAGCTGAGACTTAGGTTGCTTATTAACATCAGGATCTGTGTATTTATTCTGAAGATCCGTAAGAATGGACTCAAGAGATTCCATTTATTTCCTCAATCATTAATTGCACTTAACAAAACTTCCGCAAGGGTCATATTTTCCATATCAGCCAGCGTAATCGTATCAACAATATCGAAGTTTGCACCAATGCTTTGCAATTTATCGTCTAGAGCTTTCAGAAAATCGGTCGCACTCGCATCAGTTCCAACTTGAATAAAGGAAAGCGCTAGTTCAGCATCATTATTCAGACGGCGTGTCGCTTCGATAATTACTTCAAACACTGAACGACGATCATCGGGTTCACCATCGGTAATTACTAAAATTGTTTCCCCTGTCTTGATTTGCCCAGCCTTTTTGCGTTGAAAGAAGCTATTAATCGCATCCTGCAAAACTGCGGTCAAATTTGTCCCACCCATTGGATCATTCTCTTGGAAGATTTGCTCAACCTTAGCCGCAGAGACATTATCAAAGCGCTTAAATTTTCCTGAGAACAAATACACCGTAATACCATCAGGATCTAGTTGATCACATTTACGGGCAAGGGCAAGCGTAGATTCCTTAACAATTTCCCATCGACTTTTGTTTGTGCCTCTATCGGTATTAGACATACTGCCGCTTTTATCGATAATCAGCGTGTAATCGCGCTTGTCTAGCATATACAACTCTTACAAATATGATGAACTAGTAAAATTATATCTCACACACTTAGAGGGGAATGTATTGAAGAATAAAAGGAGGCGCAAAGCGCCTCCTTTTATTCTTCAATGTTTGCAGTAGAATAAGCCATAGTTTTTTATTCTTTGCTGCTATGAGTCAAACCGATAACCTAGAAGAGCGCTTTCGTGAGCTAGAGCGCGAAGTGATGGGCAAGCAACAAGCAAATAAGCAAACCCACGAACCTGATAAGCGGGCTGAGCCAGAATTTGTGGCAGTTAGCCAAGGTGTGGATGCCGCGAAAACTAGTTTAAGCAGCCTCATTGATTGGGTAAATAGCTTGACTGGGGCAACTAAAATTGCCGCAATTGTTGTGATCGGACTAGTCGCATTTACAATTCTGAATTTTGTGTTTAAACTAGTGACAGCCGCAATTTCTATCGGCATTCTGGCGCTAGTCGGATTTATTTTATATAAAGTATTCTTTGAGCCTAATCCTAAATAGCTTGGTCAGCATTTTTTGCTAGCCACAGCTCCAAATAAGCTTCTATCAGGGTTAAACCTATGCCTATTTCCCGTGCATCCCGCAGACCGATCCAGCCCAAGTTGCGTTCTATGCCTCTGCGAAAAACACCTTCAGCTATATATATCCAGATGCATCAACTTGCTAATGAGAAAGAGCGTTTGCAGGAGGAGCTAGTCAGAGTCTGCGATCGCCAGCAACAGATAATCGATCGCCTCGCTGAATTAGATCGTAATCTCGCTCAACTGGATCTTGATGTCGAGAATAATGCGGTGAGTGCTGAAATGTCTGAAGCTCAATTTATAAATAAAATTAAAGCCAAACCCACCGAGCGCATTCAAAAAACTCGCGGCGTAACCTACGAAAGCATGACCATTGAGTATTAATTATGATGGGCGGCGCTTAGCGCCGCCCATCATTAAGGTCTAGAGAAGCACCCAATGGGTGCTTTTTTGCGATTTTGGGAATAGCTATAATGCAATCAGTACTATTAAGGGAAATATATTAACATGGGCAAAAATAAGGAAAAATCTGCCGATAAAGAGCTATCTAGCACTATTAATATTGGTATTTCTGAAGATGATCGGACAGCGATCGCAGATGGACTTTCGCGTTTACTCGCTGATACCTATACCCTTTACCTGAAAACCCATAACTTCCACTGGAATGTCACAGGACCAATGTTCAATACCTTGCACCTCATGTTTGAAGCGCAATATACCGAACTTGCCCTCGCTGTTGACCTGATTGCCGAACGGATTCGCTCTCTCGGAATTCCTGCCCCTGGCACATATTCCGCCTACGCTAAGCTCACCTCGATTCCTGAAACTGAGGGAGTACCTAAGGCAACGGAAATGATCAAGTTGCTCGTAGAAGGGCAAGAGGCAGTAGTCAGGACTGCGCGTTCTATTTTCCCGATCGCGGAAAAAGCTAATGATGAACCAACGGCGGATCTTTTAACTCAACGCTTGCAAGTCCATGAAAAAACTGCATGGATGCTGAGAAGTTTGCTAGAAGACTAATATATCCTTCAGTTCTAGATATCCTTCAGTTCTAGTCTCCTCTCCCATTAAGCTATGGTACACAAGTCTCTATGTCTACATTTCAGATTGTAGATCCCCCCCAGCCCCCCTTGTAAAGGGGGGAGAATTATCTTCTTCCCCCTTTACAAGGGGGATTGAGGGGGATCATTTAGTCAATAATGATGTAACTGATAACTTGTATGTATTAGGTAGCCCAAAGGAGAAGTAAGTTTTTTCCTGATTCCTAATTATTTTTATCAAATTTATCGAAGTTGAATAATCCGCTTTTCTTGACAGGCTTCTCCATATTTCTTTTGTTGTTGCAAGTCCCCGCAACTCTTGTACTCCTAAAAAGGCTTAGCACTGCCCGCGATCGCACGCCGCCGCTATTGCCCCTCGAAGCAACTGACGAAGCATTAGCCAAACAAAATCCGAATGTTTCGATTGTGATACCGACGCTTAACGAAATTGAGCGTTTGCCGACTTGTTTAGAAGGATTGCGTGATAAGGCTGCTAAGGAAATTATCGTCGTCGATAGCCGATCACAAGATGGCACACCTGAATATGTGCAGAAATTGCAAAAAGATTTTCCGATTCCTTTAAAGCTGATTACCGATGATCCTTTGCCAGAGGGATGGGTTGGTCGTCCTTGGGCTTTACATACAGGATTTTTAAATAGTGATCCGACTAGTGAATGGATTCTTGGTATTGATGCCGATACTTTCCCACAAAAGGGGCTAGTCGCTAGTTTTGTGCAGAAAGCCACTGCTGAAAATTTTGATATTGTGTCCCTGTCGCCCAAATTTATTCTCAAGACCGCAGGCGAACAATGGCTACAACCTGCGTTGTTAATTACTCTAATTTATAGATTTGGGGCAACAGGCGATCGCAATCAATTTACCGAAGAGCGGGTAATGGCAAATGGTCAATGCTTTTTATCGAAACGTGCCAAACTAGTCGAACTCAATGGCTATGAGCTTGCCAAGTCTTCATTTTGCGATGATGTCACCCTTGCTAGAGCTGCTGCTCAAAAGGGCGCAAAGGTGGGATTTCTCGATGGGGCGGCTCTGATGCAGGTACGGATGTATACCTCAATGCAGGAAACATGGAATGAATGGGGGCGATCGCTAGATCTCAAGGATGCCTCAACACCCAGTCAAACCTTTGTGGACTGTCTCTTACTCACTGCGGTTCAAGGGCTCCCTATGCCGTTATTAATTGCCCTATCTATTTGGCAACCAGCACCATCATTATTCATCAATACTTTATTTTGGCTCAATGCCTTTTTAGTATTGATCCGATGCCTACTGGTATTTGGTATCCGTACCAGTTATACCGAAGTTGGCTTCTGGTTTTGGCTTTCCCCCCTCGCCGATCCCTTTGCTGTAATTCGGATCTGGATTTCTTCACTCACAAAACCCAAAAGTTGGCGCGGACGCACCTATTAAAAGAAAGCAGCGCTTTGCGCTGCTTTCTTAGAAATAAACCAATTAGAAATAAACAACACGGCTATCAAAACCTTGACGGCGCATAGTCAAGTTAAGCGTCTCAGCGCTGGGGCGATCGGGATAGCCCTGAACTTCGATATAAGTACCACGATAGGACGATCGCAATTGAGCAGTAGGGGCAACTGTTTGTACCCTTTGTAATTCTGAAACAGAACCTGTAGGAACAATTACAAAATAGCGTAGCTGTGCAGTATTTGCGACGGGCTGGCTAGCTGGAGGTAAAGGCTGAGAAGCTGATTGAATAGGTATGGGTTGGCTTTGCTGAGGTATGGACTGAGGCGATCGCACAATCTCAATTGAGTTTGATGGAGGATTATTTGAGTTGGGAAAATCTGCGCTCGGCACACCGGGCAACGAATCTATCCTTGGGGTCGAATTCGGAATTGTGTCCACGGGTATTGGTGCAGAGTTGGGGGGCATTGAATTCGGAATTGTCGCAGGTGCTGGCATAGAGGCAAACTTACCTTGAACAGTTTTAATTTGCGGATTTAGCCCTGCTTGGGTAAATTGAGCAGCCCGTCGCTGGGCAAGATTAAGATTAGTAAAGCGTCCTAATTGCACCACCTGCTCACCTGTATCCAGACGACTGACAAAGGCATCAGGCGCTAATATTTTGGCTTGTTTAATATTTGCCACATTCGGCAAATATACGAGGTACTGAGTACTACTAGTACTTAATGTTGCTGGTGGTAATGAATCATTTGGGAAAGACTGAGCGTTTGCAGAGGCACTGAAATTGGTACTAATACTCATCAGAGATACTAGACCAATGGCAAAACTACAAAGAGGTGTGTGTGTGTGGAGTCTCATATTGCTTGCCAGCCGAAGGTAGCGAAATAAAAAATTAAGTTTTGGGAAATTGGGCGCGATTGTACCATACTCTACAAGACTCACATAATCCCTATTTAGTTCAATATTTATAGGACTTACGCAATGCTAACGCCTTTACTAGGTTTTGAGTGTATGTGGCACTGCCACATACAATTTTGGGCTTAATTGAGCTATTGCGTAGCGCTGGCTCAATTAAGCCCAAAATTGTGAATTCTTGCTTGGCGTGTTTTAATTCGTATTGCTATACAAATAACGGAAATCATGGCAGTAGATCTGACTCGCGTCCAACCACCTCTTAAGGTTTATCCGCCCAAACCAAACCAACTTTTACTGAAACTCATACGAATGGTAACGCCTTTTTGGTTAAGGGGACAATGTGGAATTAAGCAGATTGAAACCCGATACATTGATCGCCTTGTGGAAGCTACTAAAAAATTTCAGGATGGCAAATCGCGATATTTATTAGCTTTTCGGCATCCCACCACGGATGACCCCTTCGCAATGTTGTATTTGTTAACCTATGCTGTGCCAGAACAAGCGAGAGAAATGGGCATTAAGTTAACGAAGACTCCCCATAGCAGTTTTGTCTATGATCGCGGTATTTCTCTATGGGCGGGAGAATATATTAATTGGCTATTTCCAGCACTAGGGGGGATTTCTATCTTTCGGGGCAAACTCGATCGCGCTGCTTTAAACCTGATTCGTCAACAAATCATCAATGGAAAAGAGCCGCTTTCTATGGCTCCTGAAGGGGGAACTAATGGCAAAAGTGAACTGGTTGCCGAACTAGAACCAGGTATTGCTCAAATTGGCTTCTGGTCTGCAGAGGACTTGCTCAAAGAAGGGCGCACCGAAGAAATGCTGATTATTCCCGTGGGGATTCAATACGAATATTCCGCTAAAGCTTGGGTGGCGATCGATCAAACGATTATCACTATCGAAAAGGAATGTGGTATTACCAAACCTGAAATTACTCCCAATACGCGCTATCAACGCCTCTATGACTTAGGAAGTTATTTAGTACAGTGGGTCAGCGATTATTACAAAAATTTTTATGGCAGCTATGCCAATACTGATACAACAATCACGGATACCGATGATTTAGCAACTCGCGTACAGGACTTAGCCGATCGCATTTTGCGTGTTGCCGAAATGAATTTTGGCATCAAATCTAAAGGCACTGCGATCGATCGCTGTCGTCGCCTCGAACAAGCGGGATGGGATCGCATTTTCCGTAATGACATCAAGGATATTGCCCAGTTATCACAAGTAGAACGTAGCTTTGCCGATCAACTTGCCCTCGAAGCGAACTACAGCAATTGGCACATGAAAATCGCTGAAAGTATTATTGGTGTGACTAGCGACTATGTACGTCAACATCCTAGCCCCAGTCGCTATGTGGAAGTTTTAAAATTAATGTGGAGCGTGTTGCAGCGTGTCACCGAGCGCGATCCAGATTCAGTTTTTAAAGAAACTCCTAGTTTTGGCGATCGCAAAGTAATTATTTCTGTCGCTGAGCCTCTGTCAGTCTCCGACCGTTTATCCGAATACCAATCCAGCCGCACTGCCGCCAAGGAATGTACTCGTAAACTCACTGAAGAAATTTCCAATTCCCTCAACAACTTAATTGTGCGATCAGCTATCTAGAAAAAGAGCCGCGAAGCGGCTCTTTTTCTAGATATACAGACTTTGGCAATCTTCGAGATTGAGGCGCGATCGCGTGGCAATACTCATTGATGAGGTTTCACCACGCGATAGGTGGATTGCTCCTGCACAGCCAATCATCGCCGCATTATCAGTGCATAAACTTAAGGGAGGAAAGATTGCTCGAATATTATTTTCGGCGGACAGGGTGACTAAACGCGATCGCAAGGCACTATTAGCGGCAACACCACCAACCGCCACAATCGTCGATAAATTATGCTCGATCGCGCATTTAATCGTGCGAGTTGCCAGAGCTGCTGCCACAGTTTCTTGAAAACTAGCGGCAATATCCGCGATCGGCAATTCTTCTCCATTGGGGCTTAACTTTTGGGTCAGGCGCAATACTGCCGTTTTTAATCCACTGAAACTAGAATCATAGGGAAAATCGGGAATTCGCCCCTGCGGCAATTTGTATGCTTTGGAATTGCCAGAGCTAGAGATTTTATCGATAACTGGTCCCCCTGGATAGCCTAACCCAAGTAACCGTGCCACTTTATCAAAGGCTTCCCCTGCGGCATCATCACGGGTTTTGCCCATTACCTGATAGTCGGTATAGCCCTTAACGAGAATAATGCTGCTATGTCCGCCAGAAACCAATAAGCACAAAAATGGTGGTTCTAAAGTCGGATCAGCTAATAAGGCAGAGCAGATATGCCCTTCAAGGTGATGCACAGCTATTAAAGGCTTTTTATGGAGCATTGCCAAGGTTTTGGCGGCTGTCACCCCAATCATCAATGAACCAATTAACCCGGGGGCTGTCGTGACCGCAATTCCATCGATCTCTGACCATGTTTTACCCGATTCGCGGTATGCTTGAGCGATCGCAGGATTAATCGTCTCTACATGCTGACGTGCGGCAATCTCAGGCACAACGCCACCATAGAGCGCATGGGTTTGAATTTGCGACGAAACCACGCTACTAAGAATTTGGCGATCGCATACTACCGCCGCCGCCGTTTCATCACAGCTAGATTCGATCGCAAGAATAGTTGGCATTTCTAAACAAAATTAAGATGATCTAGATGTCGCTTCGCGACATCTAGATCATCTTAATTGATAATTTACTTTACAGGATGTGAAGATTGCTTTACCAAGGCGCGATCGCTGATATACGATCTGAAACCAAGTTCCCAAACGAAAATCTCGTTATTTTTGCCTAATCTTAAACAAAGGTAAGTTAAGGTCAGTCTATGAAAAGACTTTTTGCTCTCATTCTAGTTATTGCTTTGTGGTTTGGCGTTAGCCTTTCCTCAGCCCCTGCTGCATACGCAGACTTCTCCGTTTTGACACCTTGTGCTTCTTCTGCTGCTTTCCAAGATCGCTTGCAAACAGAAGTTGATGGTTACACTGCACGTCTAGCTAATTTCAAAGCTGGTAGCCCTCAAGCAGATTACCTCAATGCTAAAGTTGCTCAAACCAAGGCTCGCTTTGCTAAATATGCTAGCTCTGGCTTGCTTTGCGGTGACGATGGTCTACCTCACCTGATCAGCGATGGTCGTTGGAGCCATGCAGGCGAATTCACCATTCCTTCCTTGCTGTTCCTATACATTGCAGGTTGGATCGGCTGGGTTGGTCGTAGCTACTTGATCGCAGTTCGCAAAGATGCTGCAACCGCAGCTCAAAAGGAAATCCTCATCGATCTTCCTCTTGCAGTTAAGTTCTCACTAACTGGCTTTGCATGGCCACTTCTTGCTCTTAAGGAATTTGGCACTGGTGAACTCGTAGCTCCTGAAAATGAAGTTACAGTTTCGCCTCGCTAGTTTTGATATCTAGCGATCGCTTTACCAACTGCTCCAAAGTGTTTTAGTTAAATCTTTTAACACTTTGGAGGATTATAAAAACTAACTATCTAATAAGGAGAACTCCATTGAACGGCTTTTTATCCTCTGCTCCTGTTGTAGCTGCTGTATGGCTCACCATCACTGCTGGTATCTTGATCGAAGCTAACCGCTTTTTCCCAGACACCCTAACCTTCCCTTTCTAAATTAGTCAGGGTTCCTCATTTTTTATGGCGTGGCAAAGCCACGCCATAAAATTTAAATTCTAAATTACTCAGGATTTCTGATTTTTCGTATTGCGGTAAAGCCACGCCACAAAATTTAAACTCTAAATTAGTCAGAGTTTCTTATTTTTCGTGGTGCGGTAAAGCTGCACTACAAAATTCAAATAGAGTTGCAGCGCTTGGCGTTGCAACTCTATTTTTTTTTATAACTGGTATTACGTGGAAGTCTGTAAAGCCCTCACCCTAGCCCCTCTCCCGCAGGAGAAGGGAACAAGAAAACAATATGGGTTTTGCTCCCCTTCTCCTGCGGGAGAAGGGGTTGGGGGATGAGGGTTCAACGTAAGTTCAGTTATAATTAGCTCATAAACCCTGAACTAATAGCAGGAATATCATGAAATCCTCTTTTGGGACTGACTATGTTAGCTTCCTTACGCGCCTTAGAGCAGGCGATCGCGTTACCTATGGGGGAACACAGTGGGAAGTTGAAGACTTTAGCACCTATGATGATGCTGATGGTTATGAAACAATGGAATGGTTACTAAAGTCAGGTCAGTCTAGTTATTATCTATTACGAGAAGTTGATCCTGACAACCCTGAAACTCAGATTAATTGGTATTTGTCAGAAGAAATTGGAGTTAACCGCATATCGGGGGAACATGTGGGTGATGATGTGCGCTTTGCACTTTGGGATGCTATGCATGAGCGCCATGAGCCTTATTTCAAGTTAAGAGCTTTAGGCAGACTCTATTATTTTGAATCCCAAACCGAGGGAACTTATAAAGGTAAAGATGGTAGCGAATCTCGGACTACATGGGACTATTGGGACGAGGAGCAACTTTGGAATTTAGCGATCGAAGCTTGGCAAGATCGGGAACTTCATGTATATTCCACCAAGAAAGTTAACCCTGAGGACTTCGCGATCGCTGAGAAGTCAATCACTATCCAAAGCTTTGCCTCCCAAAATTCTCCGAGCCATAATCAGAAAAACAATGATCGCACTTGGGAATGGATTTGTGCATGGGCATTGGTAATTATTGGCTTCATCTTAATGACTTCTGGAGATTGGTAAAGCATGGCAACTTCTTTATTTGTCGAGCAACATGCTGATGGAACTGCTTTTTATATCAATGGGGAATTGCAGTTTCATAGTGCTGATGAAGCAATCTATCACGAATATTTAACGATTCCTGCGATCGCATTGGCAGCTAAGCGCTTTCCTAATCAATTACTCAGAGTTCTCATTTGTGGTGGTGGGGATGGGCTTGCAGCGAGGGATATTTTACGATTCCCACAGGTCAATCAAATTGATCTAGTGGACTATTCCCAAGAAGTAATTGATTTGGGTAAACAGGACTTTGCAAGTTTTAATCAAGGGAGTTTAGTGAACCCTAAAGTTACAATTTATATTCACGAGGCTTTTGCATTTCTCAATCGATTAGTACAGGATTTTTGCACAGAAAGTTGTCAGGATCATACATATCACGTCATTATTTGCGACTTTACCTATCCCACCTCAGTTGCTGAAACCCAAATTTATGCATTGGAATGGTTTAAGCTTCTTAAAAAAACACTTGTACCTCTGGGAATTATTGCGGCAAATGCAGTTTCACCAGATCTCAGTACATTAGCATTCTGGTGCATTTATCAAAATATGCAAGCCGCAGGTTTCACTGTAAAACCCATGCAGTTGCAAATTCCGTCTTTTATCAATCATGACTATGGTAGTTGGGGCTTCTTAATCGCTTCCGAACAATCCATCATACGATCAGAGATCGAGTCTCTTGATTTACCACCTAATTTGAGAGAGCTAAGCTTAGACACTTTGCCGCAATTGTTTATTTTTGACGCAGATATCGCCCAAGCAAGACATTCCGTAACTATTCATCAAAAGGATTCATCGCAATTATTTTTCTATTTACTCAATCATGCACATATATCTAACTCAAATAACTCAATAGCGTCTCCAGAAAATCTTCAAATTGATTTTCTAGATCTTCAAGATTCGCCAACAGATCTCTCTACTAACAATCATAATTTTCAACTGAATGATCCCATGAGCTTAGAATCTCTAGCGCAATCTTGGCTCATGCAATTAGAATCAAATCCTGATAGTCTCGTCATCCCTGCACAGCATCACTCGCAAACGCCAGAAATTTCGCAGGAATGGCTAGGTAGAGCTAAGCAATTACTCAATCAAATCGATTTTTCTCGCTTAATCGCCAAGCTACTAGAGAGATCGCAAGAATTACCCCATGAAATTGCTGATGATTTGCGCGAATTGCAAAATAAAATCATCAAATTTCAGCAGTCTAAGTCTATTGATGGGCAGGAATCCCAAGCGATTTCCACAGATTATGAATCTAGACCTTCTTTTAATCTGACCACAGCTAAGGTAATTGCGATCGTCTCGTTAACCCTGTTAGTTGCTAATTTAGCGGCTCCTGATGCTGTATTTGCTAAGGGTTCAACCTCCTCTTCTGGATTTGTTAGCAATAGTTCGAGTGATGGCAGTGGTGGCTTAGGATTTTTTGGGTTGATGATGACAGTTGCAGGTATTGTCTGGTTAATTAATCTTGCTAACGACAATAAAAAATGATGAGTTGTAAGAGTTTTCAAATGAGCGTACACTCATTTGAAAACTCTTACAACTAAAAATCAACACCTAAAGAGGGGAAAGCAAAAAAGTGATTCTTAGGGAGTTGTTAGATGACGATCGCATATCTTGGGACAAGCTCACACAAACATATCATCACGGCTGCTTTATGCAGTCTTGGGTATGGGCAAACTTTCGTGAACTTGATGGCTATCAAACCTTTCGCTATGGGCTTTTTGATGAATTAGAACAATTAATTGGGGGATGTATTTTCTATTTCTATCCTCAACGTAGTGCGGCAAATCTGGTTTTTGCCCCTGCGGCTCCCCTATTACCACCAAATTTAGAAATAGAAGGAATAAGGCTGTTATTAAATCAAGCAGAAAAATTATCTCAAGATATGAGTTCGGGCGGCGCGATCGCTTTACGCATCGAGCCTTTATTGTCAGCAAAGCCTGAATGGATGAATCAGGATTTCGTGCGATCTCCTGCGGATCTTATGCCCTCAGAAACGCTCTGGATCGATCTCCAGAAAAGTGAATCGGTACTACTTGCAGAAATGCTTCCTAAAGGACGCTATAACATCGGTCTCAGTCAGCGTCATGGAGT
This sequence comes from Pseudanabaena sp. Chao 1811, assembly GCF_027942295.1. NCBI lineage: Bacteria > Bacillati > Cyanobacteriota > Cyanophyceae > Pseudanabaenales > Pseudanabaenaceae > Pseudanabaena > Pseudanabaena sp. Chao 1811. Next base: position 4,282,504 of record NZ_CP101416.1, on the reverse strand, counting down.
TGAAACAGTTTTCACTAGAGAAGATGCAGCGATTCCCCATTTTTATGATTTGTTTTATGAAACGGCACAACGACAAGGCTTTTTAAGCGAACCCTATGGATTTTTTATCAAACTTTGCCAAAATCTATTTCGTGAAGGAATGGCGGAAATTGGCTTTGCTAAATACAATGGCAAAATACTCGCCACAATTTTATTAATCTACTGGGGCGATCGCTGTACATATCTCTATGGTGGACGTAGTGAGAGCGCAAGGCAGGTAATGCCAGTGTACGCGTTGCATTGGGCAGCAATTCAACGAGCCAAACAACTTGGGCACAGGATTTATGATTTTTATGGCTACAGTGATGAGCCAACCCATGCCTATTACAAGTTTTCCCGATTTAAACGTCAATTTGGTGGCAAGGTCTTTAAAAATATTGGCGCTCATGACTATTTCTTTTATGATCGCCTAGCCTATACGATCATTCGTTTATTGCAATAGACTATATTTTGCGCCGCCCGCGTAGCGGGCGGCGCAAAATATAGTCTTTAACTTAGCTACTGAGAACATTTTGTATTTCAGCAATAATTACGCATCTATGCAGCCAACTCAAGTCCCACCAAGTATCAATTCTTCTCAAAAGGTGCGTGTCATTGCTCCTAGTGGAGCATTGCGAGAATGGGAACGTTTTGAGCAAGGTGTTAAAGTTTGGCGCGATCGCGGCTATGAATTGGTAATTCCAGAGGATTTAAGCCAACCTTGGGGCTATCTTGCAGGAACCGATGAGCAACGTCATCAGCAATTGATTGAGGCTTGGAACGATCCTGAATGTGTGGCGATCGCCTGTGCGCGGGGTGGTTACGGCTCCATGCGACTGCTGGAAAAATTAGATTGGCAACAGCTTAGTGATCGCCCCAAATGGTTAATTGGTTTCTCTGATATCACAGCTTTACTTTGGGGATTTGCAAAAAATAAAAATATCAGTGGTTTACATGCACCTGTCCTAACGACTTTGGGCAATGAACCAGCACGATCACAACAACAATTGTTTGATTGGCTAGAAGGTAAAGTTGACGAAATCACCCTAACAGGAGAAGGATGGGGTCATGGCAAAGCCACAGGTGTTCTCCTTCCCGCCAATCTCACCCTCGCGACTAACTTCATCGGTACTCCCATCTGTCCTAATCTCGACAATGTAATTTTAGCGATCGAAGATGTGGGTGAGGCTCCCTATCGTGTTGATCGGATGTTAACCCACTGGCGTTGGTCTGGTCATTTACAAAAACTCAAAGGTATTGCGATCGGTCGTTTTAGTCAATCTGAAGTGTCAACACCGAGTTTTAAAATGGAGGAAGTATGGCGCGATCGCCTATCCGATTTAGGAATTCCGATTGTCATGAATTTACCCTTCGGACATGATGGCGAAAACGTTCCTTTAGCTGTTGGCTGTAATGCCGCAATCGACGCAGTTAATGGAACCTTGAGTTATAGCAGAAAAATACTAAGATAACGTGATTTGCGCGGCGCTTCGCGCCGCGCAAATCACGTTATCGAACTCACGTTAAGATACACAAAGAGAAGCTAATAGAATGGCAAAAAGATTGTCAGAATTTCGCCATCGTAGGCAGCAGTACTGGAGTGCATTCTGACGGTAAGCTTACCACCTAAAGCCTTGAGCAGGGTTTTTGTCGTTGGTAAACTCAGGCTCAATGTACCCGTTTCGGGTTGGAGCATTAGCCATTGTCCCACCGCTTTGAGAAGTGGTAAATCACCACCACCTTGTTGAGGAACTTGGGATTGGAATTGTAATTTGAGATATTCCCCTGCACTAGTGAGAATTAGTTGGATATGGCTATCGGGCGGAAAACTGCGAACTAAGCGATCAACTAAACCATTGAGGACCTGTGATAGAAGTAAACCATTACTACAAATTGCAGGAATCTCTGTTGGTAAAATCATTTCTAAGGAAATTTGTCTACGTCCTGCATGTTCTTGCCAACGCATAAAACCATCACTAAGAATCTCTCCTATTTGCGTTGCCTCCAACATAATTGGATAGCTATCCAACTGCGCCGCCTCGAAAATCAAATTAAATCTTTCAATCTGTTCTGTACATTCAGCATCCACTCGATCTAGGCGAGTTTTGACTTCGGTAGAGACATCTTTGCGCCGTTTGAGCGATCGCACTAACATTCTGATCGTTGTAAGTGGAGTCCTTACCTCATGGGTAATTGCCTTAATAATATCGACTTCTTGGATCTCAGGAATTGGTAATTCTTGATGAATAGAACTTTGTGCCATCAAAATCGCGCCAAACCTTGCCATGATTTGATAGGGAGGCATTGTTAGCGGGAATTGTTGCAATTTCGTTTGGAACAAAGTCTGCTGTTCATGCCGACGGATACGCGGTGATAAAGTCGCGATCGCGGTCTGAATTGCCTGCGGATGTAATGACCAGAGGCAGCTATGGCTATTGGGTGAAGATAACACCAAAATGCTAAAGGTCTCAGTGACTAAAATGCAAAACCATTCCTGATTTAGAACATCGGATTTAGGGATGGCGATAACCTGTGTATTGCCAATCGGTAAAGAACCTGTAGGAAATAACGAAGATTTGCTCGTAGTCAAAACCCAAGTTTGTAGATCAGGTTGCCGAAAAGCAGCATTGGGGAAAATATAAGGATGATGGGTGAGCAAAAAACCTTTAAGGGACATCTGCATCGAAAATTGCTGAAGTACAGCGATCGCCCGATGCCAAAACTCCTTTGCGTCAGTTTGGTGCAATTCTTCGACAAACTCACGGGTTTGTGCGTCTTGGAGCAATGCCTCGTATATTGTTGCCAATCCTGTCGCCAATGTTTGTCACCCCTACACTATCAGTTTTGAGAAACGACGCAAGGCATCGTTTCCCAAATGGTATAAAACTAACGCCCTTGAGCAAGAGCAGCTTCAGCACGATCAAACTCTTGAAGTAGTCGATCGCGTACTTTTGCAGGAACAGCACGTTTAGTTGTGCCATTGTAATAGCCTGCCAAGGTATTTAAAGCAGTCAACATCGTTGTATAGGAATAAAACCCATTCTTTTCGCGATCGGCCCGATAACGCGACACATAGGCATTGATCTTATATCTAGCGGATGTCTTTACCACCGCACGATTCTCGGCATTGTCAGGCAAATTAATTGCTTCACGGAGGGTTTTGATTGTATCCGTCGTATCAGCGACATAATCGCCAGTCAAACCTGCATTAACGAGGGTTTTAATTTCCTTAGTAGTTAACACATCGCCTCGAGAGAACAAGCCTGCATTTGCTTCTGGCGCAAAACCACCAATTACTACTAACGCTACCAACGCGAATGCGATCGCTGAGCGGCAAAAGCTCTTTAAGTAAACTTTTAAAGATTTATTTAAAGAACCAAATAAAGACCCGTATTCTGCCTTCATATTAATAAGTTTATGAAATTACACATTTTGTTGTCCATTTAATCTTATGGCTTTTGGGACAACCTCCCCCAGTATCCAAAGGAGGGGATCATAATGTTATGAAACCATAACATTATGATCCCCAGTCAAATTAACTGCCATAATCGCCACAACAATGACAGGTATTTGGTTTTAGCTAAGTATTTGTACTTGAAAGCCTCAATAAATTAGCTAAAACCAGCAGAAGATATACTTTCCAGCCATTGACCATTCAGAAAATTTTGGCAAAATGGTTGTAGCTACAGTCTGAAGACTCATTTAGATCATGAGTTAGACATTATTACAAGCAGTTGGAGGTTAATTGTATGGCGAGGGAACGTCCTCCCCTAGAAGAGATGACCTTGCGTCAACTTCGCAAAGTAGCAGCAGAGCTAGAAATTTCTCGCTATAGTCGAATGCGAAAATCTCAGCTACTAGCTGATATCCAAACCATTCTTTCCGCTCAAGGCACAGCCTCAACCACAGATAGCAGTAACTCGGAGACACAAGAAATCGTGGAAGCATCAAAGTTTAATTTGGGTAGTGAAGAAACAGAGGAAAACTTAGAGGCACTTGCCGCTATTGACAAGAGCATTGGCGATCTCCCCACAGGTTACGGTGAGAGCCGTATCGTATTATTGCCCCGTGATCCTCAATGGGCTTATGTATATTGGGATGTACCTAATGCTCATAAAGAAGAGTTGAGAAAGCAAGGTGGTCAACAGTTGGCTCTACGTCTATACGATGCCACTGATGTGAACTTAGACTACCAAACTCCTAACAACTTACAGGAATACAATAGTGACGAACTTGCTCGTGAATGGTATTTGCCTATTCCGATTAGCGATCGCGACTATGTAGCCGAACTTGGCTACCGTTGTGCCGATGGTCGTTGGTTAGTCCTAACTCGCTCTAAGGTTGTCCATGTTCCTCCTGTATTCCCATCGGAATGGGTAGAAGATAACTTTATTACCGTACCTTGGGATCAAACCCTCATAGGTCAGACCTTCTTCACATTGGTTCCTCCAGCGAAGAAAGCAGCACCCGCTCCTGAAGAGACCACAACTACTGCCGATACCTCCTACGACGAAATCTTCAACATCGCTCGCGAAGCTGAAATTCAACGTATTTCTGGTTCACTCTATGGCTCGATGCAGCATGAGTCTGGCATTGGTATGGCTCCTGAATCCATCAGCTCCTACATCTTCCCATCAGGTGCAGGACTATTTGCTGGTGCAGCAGGTGCGCTCAGTGCGAGTGGTATCAACTACTCTGGCATTGGTATGGAGTCCAGCTACAGTTTCTTCTCTAGCGAAGCACCCATCCGTCCTCGCCAGTTCTGGTTAGTTGCCGATGCTGAGTTGATTGTTTATGGTGCAACTGAGCCTGATGCCTCTGTCACCATTGGTGGTCGCCCAATCAAGCTCAATGCTGACGGTACATTCCGCTTCCACACTTCTTTCCAAGACGGTATTCAAGATTATCCAATCTTTGCCGTGGCGGCAGATGGCGAACAAAATCGCGCTATCCACATGAAGTTCGAGCGCCAAACCCTTGAGCGTCGTACTAACACCAAGGAAGAAGCAATTCCTGAATGGATTAGCTAAAGTATATAAAAAAGAGGGGGACGCATTGCGTCCCCCTCTTTTTTATGTTTATGTGTATTGAATTAACGTGAGTTCGATAACGCCATTTGCGCCGCGCAAATGGCGGAAAAGGGTAAAAATCGCTTAGCGATTTTTACCCTTTTCCGGATTCGTCGAACTGACGTTGAATTATAGCTAGAAAGTAAAGAGGCAGAGCCATTGACGATTTCGTTTATCGGGAAGCCGAAAATGGTATTTTAAGAAATCTGTCTTGATATTTTGATGTTGTAATGTCTAAAAACTATAAGATTACGCTTTTGCCTGGGGACGGAATTGGTCCTGAAATTATGAAGGTAGCAGTGGCAGTGCTTCAGGCGATCGCTCCAAAATTTGATCTGACTTTTTCCTTTGAGACGGCTTTAATCGGTGGAGCAGCGATCGATGCCACGGGACACCCACTGCCCGATGAAACCCTGCAATCATGTAAAAATAGCGATGCAGTTTTGCTCGCAGCCGTAGGTGGTGATAAGTGGGACTCAATGCCATCGCATTTACGACCTGAACAAGCATTACTAGGCTTACGGGGTGGAATGGAACTATTCGCCAATTTACGTCCTGCTCAGATTTTGCCCCAACTAATTGATGCCTCTACTTTAAAGCGTGAAGTGGTCGAAGGCGTAGATATTTTAGTAGTGCGCGAACTCACGGGTGGTATCTATTTTGGTAAGCCAAAGGGGATTGTTGCCGATGAAAATGGTGTGCGTCGCGGCTTCAATACGATGGTCTATACCGAGACAGAAATCGATCGCATTGCCAAAGTTGGCTTTGAAGCAGCTCAAAAACGTCGTGGTTCTGTTGTTTCTGTTGATAAGTCAAACGTATTAGATGTGTCGCAGCTATGGCGGGAACGTGTAACTGCAATTTCTAAAGATTATCCCGATGTGAAGCTATCGCATATGTATGTTGATAACGCAACAATGCAGATTATCCGCAATCCTAAGCAATTTGACGTAATTCTCACCAGTAACCTCTTTGGCGATATCCTCTCCGATGCGGCGGCAATGCTGACTGGTAGTATCGGCATGTTACCATCGGCTAGCCTTGGAGTTGCAGGTACACCTGGGGTATTTGAACCTGTGCATGGTTCTGCACCTGACATTGCAGGTAAAGATTTAGCAAATCCCTTGGCACAGGTTTTGAGTGCCGCGATGATGTTGCGCTATGCCTTTAATGAAGGTGCAGCAGCCGATGCGATCGAGGCGGCAGTAAATAAAGTCCTTGATGCGGGTAAACGTACAGGCGACATCATGGCTGATGGTTGCGAAAGATTGGGATGTGTGGCAATGGGCGAAGCACTACTAGCCGCAATCTAAAAAACTTAAAGGCGGTGCTTAGCACCGCCTTTAGCTAACGTCTATGAACCTCAGCACTATATGGCTGTTGCTCAGGAATAAAAAATCTACTTGTGGGCTTAGGTGATATTTGTATATCGTTTTTACTGGAACTGCCTGATGGGGTATAACGATCTTCCCATCGACTGCGAATGGAATCTATTTCTACTGGCGTAGATATTAAGGGCATACTAGTGCTGGCATTATTTGCGATGGGCTGATTTAAAGCCAGCTCGCTTTCATATTCATAAGAACGGGTACGGCTATAGACCGTTTTGCGTAATAGTGCAATTCTTTCGGCAATTCGCTCATCAGCATTTGCGGAAATTGCTAGGGGTTCGCGAATTGCGTTATATGCACGATCAACTCTGGTATAGATTTTTTTGCGATCGCTAATATTTGCTTTTGCCACATAAGTTGGGCGAGTCAGTCCACCCAATTCCTGCTGCGATCGAGATTTCATATCAGCGATAACTTCATTTTCATCTAAAAAAAAAGAAGTCTTGCCATCTTGGCTGGATGGTGATTTGGGTGAATCTTTAGGCTTTGGAGAAGGACTAACTTTGGGGAGCTTAATCCCCGCAGGAGATGGATTAACTCCCTCTAAGGCTTGTTTGCCAAATCTATATGCCACTAGTCCAGCTATAGATCCGACAACTACCATGGCTAATAGCAGCAGCAGACTATAACTAAGTCTAAATTTCTTAGGTGGCTTTTTTTTCTTGCGGAGACGCTTTTCAGGCTTTTCGGGGCGAGTTGTTGCCATTACAAACTGTTTAGCTAATAATTGCTATTAGGCAACCTGCAAGGTAGCTTATTTGATAGCATATAATACTTACGGTTATAATCACAATATTACCAAGGTTGGCTGACTGGTAAAGCAAACGACTCATAATCGTTGACATGTCGGTTCAATTCCGACACCTTGGATTAAAAATAGGTATGAAAATTGCTGATTCCTACTGCTTTTAATGCTGTTGGGAATGTTATCTTTGACATCAGCAAACCTCCCTTAAAGATAAAACTTTGATGATCAGACACTTGGAAGAACAAAATCTGGAGCACGCATTTTATCAACTTGCCGATCGCCTGATTGATAGTCTCCATGTAGGTGAGCATCTAACTATTAATTTAGATAGTGAGCGTAGCCAGTTCACAAGGTTTAATAATGCTAAGGTTCGCCAATCAGGAGTTGTTGCTGATGGGAACGTGACAATTTCCTTGATTGACAATCAACGGGAAGCCTATGCTGAGTTCCCATTTACAGGCGATCGCGCAATTGACTTTACCTATGCCACTGAAAGTCTCAACTATTTACGTCAAGAAGTTGCTCAAATCCCTGAGAATCCCTATCTAGTCATACCTGAAAATCAGGGTTCGAGTCGTGAAGTCTATCAAGGTAATTTGTTGCCACCCGAAGATGCGATCGCTACAATTCTCGCTCCCATAAATAAGATCGACTTTACTGGATTCTATGCTTCAGGCTCAATCATCCGTGCTAGTGCTAATTCCGCAGGTCAGAGACATTGGTTTGCCACGGATTCCTTTTTCGTCGATTATTCAATGTTTGTTCAGACCAATTCAGGAGAAAAAGCGGTCAAGGGTATCTATGCAGGTAAAGATTGGCATACCGAAGGTTATCAATCACAGATTGCGCGATCGCAACAACAATCAGTCGCCTTACAAAGACCTAGTAAAACTGTAGCTCGTGGACAATATCGTACCTACTTTGCCCCTGCTGCATCTTCAGAGCTATTGAATTTTTTGGCTTGGAGTGTGGGAGAAGCTAGTTTTCAACAGGGTAGTAGCGCTCTTTTAAAATTAAAAAATCAAGAACGGACACTCTCACCATTGCTATCCCTTAGTGAAAATTTCAGCTATGGCAATGTTCCTCGATTTAATAATTTAGGAGAAGTTGCACCTGAATATTTGCCCATTATTAGCAATGGCAAGCTAGTTAATAGTTTGGTTAGTTCGCGAAGTGCTATGGAATATGGCAAAGAAGCCAATGGTGCAAGCGGTGGTGAGTCGATGAGATCGCCTGAAGTTGATGCAGGAAATCTTGCTGAAGCCAATATTCTCCAACAATTAGATACGGGACTTTATCTATCAAACCTCCATTATTTAAACTGGAGCGATCGCACAGGCGGCAGAATCACAGGTATGACTCGTTACGCTTGTTTTTGGGTAGAAGATGGCGAATTTATCTCCCCAATTGAAAATTTGCGATTTGATGATAGTATTTATGACTTTTTTGGAGATAATCTCGAAGATTTGACTGATTTTCGAGAATTTATTCCTAATACTGGTACTTACGAAAAGCGATCATTGGGAGGCATTCTTGTGCCTGGAATGTTAGCAAAAAAATTTACATTTACCTTGTAAATGGTTGAGCATACTTAAACAAAACCTATAGCGAACGCTCAGCGTTCGCTATAGGTTTTTGGGGTTTTACATTGAATTGCACCCATAGACTTAAATGATTTGAAGATTCTCCAAGGATCGCTCTTTCGCGAATCTGGAAATATAAGAATGGTTTAGGATTGAGATAGAACTTGCTATTTCAGAAATAGAAACAACATTTTGTATCATTTATAACCTGTAAAATGTGATTAATAACACTATTCAAAAATATTTTTAAAGAAGTCTTTATTGCCATTAGATACAACTGATAAATTTTGATAATTTACTGAATATGTATTTTTTATCAATTTTGATTGTATTGAAGATGATTATGTATAGGGAATTACATCATCCCCAAATAATTAGATTTTGTAACACTATATAAGCTATTTTGCTGTAGAAAAAGTTATCAGAAAGTTATATAAAGTAATAACTTTTGCCAAAATCGGGTAAGATTTGATAGTAGCTTAAGAGCCAGAATTTCTATGTTGTCATCGTCTTACAAAAATATTCTGCCAGCTTCTATTGCCTTCATCGGGGGGATGATTTTCGCTGTTGGTCAACCAGCGCAAGTATTGGCAAATAATCAAGTAGAGTACACACCAACTGACAGACCACAACCTCAGCGTACTCAGGGCGGCGGCTCCCGCTTATATTAGCAATCTAAAACTCTATCTTTACAGCTATTAGTTGCTAAAGCTGCAAATTAAACAATATTAGAGTTTCTTATTGATCATTAAGCATGTTGTAGGCATAAAGCTTTGGGCAAATTCAAATCACAAAAAAAGAGAGGGACAAACTGTCCCTCTCTTTTTTTGTCATATCTTTGACGCAGTTTGCGATGATCTTACGACAAAGCGCTTGCATACATTAAAGCGGGAATTTGGTAGGATAAAATCACCTCAATTTTAGAATCATAGTCTTATTGCTTTGAGCTTAATGTAAAGTTAAGGTATTCAAAGACTTACATCAAAACAGTCTGGCTTAACGACAGCAAGTGAAATTAAACTTCTCTAAATGATTGCTATTAAGACCTTGAAGTCCAGATGGGCGAAGTTACCACGGAAAATCCAACAATGGGGAGGATTTTTGCTGTCGAGTGGTAGTGTATATCTATTAATATTTGGACTGCGTTGGTTGGGCTGGTTACAGCCTAGTGAATGGGCGGCTTTTGACTTGTTTATCCAGCTTCGACCTGTTGAGCCAGTAGATGAAAGAATTATTATTGTTGGCGTGCAGGAGTCAGATATTCGGTATCTGGGCAAATGGCCAGTTTCTGACCTTGTGCTAGCAAAGATTTTAAAAAAAATTCGTGTCCAACAGCCTAAAGTTATTGGACTAGATTTATATCGAGATATTCCTGTAGGAGAGGGATACGCAGAGTTAGAACAGGTTTTTAAAACTACACCAAATCTAATTGGTATTGAAAAGAGCATTGGCGATCGCTTTAATACCGTGATTGCCCCACCTCCTACGTTAAAAGCTTTGGGACAGGTCGCAGCAAATGATGTAATTGTCGATCCTGATGGGAGGTTGCGTCGGGCTTTACTCTATCCGATGCCCACAGGTAATGAGGGGATACCCAGTTTGGGTTTAGCGGTTGCTCTAGCCTATTTAAAGGAAAAAGGTATTGAACCGCAGTCTTCAACGGGGGGATATTTACAACTTGGGAAAACTATTTTTAAGCCTTTAGAAAGTAGTGATGGTAGTTATGTCCGCACTGATGCGGGAGGCTATCAGATCCTCATGAATTATCATGGATCTTCACTTAAATTTCGTCAAGTTTCCCTTGAGGATGTTTTAGAAAATCGAATTCCTGCTAATTTAATGCGCGATCGCATTGTCTTAATTGGTGCTCAAACCCCTAGCTTGAATGACATTTTCTATACCCCCTATAGCAGTAATTTCATTGCCTCACCAACTCAAATTTCAGGCGTGGAGTTTCAAGCAAATATTATCAAAATGGTTGTGGGGTCAGTTTTAGAAGATCGTCCCCTCATTAAAGTCTGGACAGATGTTTGGGAAGAGCTATGGATTGCAAGTTGGTCAATTATTGGATCAGCGATCGTGGCAATATGCGCGACTAGGCGTTTCTGGCTACTAGTTGGCTCAGTACTATTCTTTGCAGTTGTTTTGATTGGAGGAACCTATTTATTATTCCTTGCAGGTTGGTGGATACCTTTTACACCATGTGTATTAACTTATACCGTTTCTATGCTCGTAATGCAGAGTTATGTCTACGTTGCAAGACTACGGGAACTCAATGCAGCTCTATCGGATTCGATCGAGTTACTAGCCCATGACGCTTCCCATGATGCACTTACGGGGCTTCCCAATCGCAACCTATTTATGGATCGCGTAGAACATGCGATCAAATACAGCAAACGTCATCCCAGTTATCTATTCGCGATCTTTTTCATTGACTTAGACCGTTTCAAAATGATTAACGATAGTCTAGGACATAATGTTGGCGATCTATTTTTGCAGGAGATTGCCAAGCTTTTACAAAGCTGCTTAAGGTCTATTGATACCGTTGCGCGAATTGGTGGAGATGAATTCACAATTCTCATTGATGATATTCAAGATGTTAGTGAAGCGTTGATTATTGCTGATCGCATTCTCAACAGGTTTCTCTCTCCCGTCATGATTAATGGAGAAGCAATTTATCCGAGTGCCAGTATTGGCATTGTGATCAATACCCAAGATTACAATAGTTGCGTGGATTTGCTTAGAGATGCAGATATCGCCATGTATCGCGCCAAAGATCTGGGCAAGGGAAGATATACACTCTTTGATCAAGAGATGTATGAACAAACCCTCCGCTTGACACAACTAGAGAGCGAATTACATTATGCCTTAGATCATCAAGAGTTTGAGCTTTACTATCAACCCATTGTCTCATTAAAAAATGAGCGATTGACTGGATTTGAGGCGTTAATCCGTTGGAAAAATCCCAAACGAGGCTTTATTTCGCCGATAGAATTCATTCCCCTTGCTGAAGATACGGGATTGATCATAGCGGTTGGTGATTGGGTAATACAGGAAGCATGTCAACAACTACAAGATTGGCTCCATAAATTCCCTGAAGCTGCCAGTTTGAAGATGAGTATCAATTTAGCTAGCCATCAAATTCGCGAATCAGATTTATTAGATAAATTAGATCTAATTCTCTCTAAAACTGGGATTGATGGAAATTCTATCCGTTTAGAAATTACGGAAAGCACTTTAATGGATCAGAGTGAGGAGACAATTAATAAGCTTTCCCAACTGAGAGCCAGAAATATTCAGCTTAGTATTGATGATTTTGGACAGGGGTATTCTTCTCTAAGCTATTTACATCGCTTTCCCATTAACATTCTCAAAATTGATCGGGCTTTTGTAAATCAAATGACAGATGGCGGTGAGAATATCGAAATTGTACGGACGATTACGATGCTTGCCCATACGTTAAATATGAGTGTGGTTGCGGAAGGAGTGGAAACTCAGCAGCAGGCTGATATTTTAAAGGGACTGGGTTGTGAGTTTGGACAAGGTTATCTATTCTCTAGACCTTTGACTGCTGCTGATGCTGAAATGGCGATCGCGAAGAGTGTTAGTTTGTCTCAGGTAAGCTAAGAAACAAGCAAACCGATTAATGGGGAACGGCTTTGCTGCTCCCCATTAACAGTTAATGTCAGTTCGACGAAGGTGGAACATGGTAAAAATCGCTAAGCGATTTTTACCATGTTCCACCATTTGCGCGGCGCGAAGCGCCGCGCAAATGGTGTTATCGAACTCGTGTTAACTGTTAACTTGTTTGTTTATAGCCCAGCTTCAGGAAAATATTTTCTAAGGTTTCTTGCGTGCGGTGGAAACTGGAAATGGGAATGCCTGCTTCGATGAGAGCCTTAAGTAAAGCAGCACAGTCTTCAATACTGCCAGAGAACTGTACACGCACGCTGGGAAGCCCTGTGAGTACTTCTACTTCCTGCACTGATGGCGATCGCTTTAATACTGTTTGCAAGTCTTCGAGATTACCGAGGGTAGAAATGAGTAACTGCTGTTGATCCTGATTATTGCGATCGTAAAGCTCTTGTAGGCGAGAACTCTCAACTAATCTGCCTAACTCCATAATTCCAATCGATGTGCAGATTTCCGCTAGATCGCTCAAAATATGCGATGAAATGAGAATCGTCATCCCTTGCTGCTGTAAGGATTTGATAATATTACGAACCTGCACCCGCGCAAGGGGATCGAGTCCTGATACGGGTTCATCTAGCAATAGTAAGGTGGGATTGTGAATAATACTCCTTGCAAGGCTGAGACGCTGTTTCATCCCTCGCGAGAGGGTAGCAATTATTTCATTTCTTTTATTTTCCAATTCTACTAGTTCGATCACTTCATGCAATCTTTGCGATCGCTGGGGATCTCTCAAAAAATATAAACGGGCAAAATAATCGAGATAATCCCAAACTGTAAGGTCATCGTAAAGGGGAAAGTCATCGGGCAAATATCCCAGTTGTCGCTTCAGTTCAGGATTGTTTTGCCCACGCAAAAACCTTGCCCCATTAATATAAATCTCACCTGCGGTTGGTTCTTCAGAAGCTGCCAGCATCCTAATCAAGGTGGTTTTCCCCGCACCATTAGGACCAATAAGACCATAAACTTCACCGCGATCGATCTGCAAATCGATATGATTTACGGCAATGTGATTGTCAAACTGTTTTGTCAATCGGTGAGTGCGAACCGTTGGTACTGCTGTCATGAGATTGCCACAAAGTTTATAGTCATGTTAACCTTCACATCAAAAATTGTGAATATAGCGTATACCGATCTAGTGAAGTACAGGGTTATGTCCCCGCCGAAGGCGGGGACATAACCCTCTTCGCTTGCTTGAAAAGCCCTATATACGCTGTACAACTTCATATAACGGTTTATAAATGAGCAGACAAATCAACAACTGATCCCCATAATTTTCTATTATGAACAGTCAAACCTACGATTACAAAGACCAAAGTTTGCAGGATCAATCTTTTGTTGGACAAGATTTGACAGGAGCAGATTTTAGTGGCGCAGATTTACGGGGATGTGATTTTACAAGAGCAACTTTAATCGGAGCTAACTTTGAGCGATCAACTACAGGACAAACTCCTCAACAAATTCGTAATGCCATTCTTTCTATCATTATGGGCATGATTGGGATGATCATCATAATCTTCATCCTCAGCTTTCTCATCATAACAATTGATAATCTTCTATTTAGTTGGTTTGGAGAAATTTATCGAAGAATTGTGAGTGTTTTATCTAGTATTTTTCTATTTTTGTTATATTTCTTTCAAAGCCTGATTATGGATGGTTTTCCCAAGACATCTAACTTTTTGGCTAACACTGTGATCGCCAGCCTCACAACCATAATGCTTTTGTTAACATTAGGGCTTATAGGTATCAGTTTTTCGGGCGGTGGATCAATTCTTTTTCTAATTCCCGCGATTATTTCGGGAATTGTTACTTCTAGACTATTTACATGGTTAATGGAAGCTATTAAAGGAGGAATTGGAACTTCTTTTAAGAAAGCTAACCTAACTGGGGCAAATTTTAGTCATGCACTAATCTATAACACTGATTTTTCCTTTGCCTTATTGACAGGCATCTGTATTGAAGGATGGCTAGTGGACTCACTGAGTGTATTTACAAAATCTCAATGCGAATACCTGTATTGGCAGTCTCCGCAAGAACGTTATCCCCAAACTGGTCAATTTCAAGAGCATGACTGGGAAAAGTTTCTCCAAAAATTTATTAAAAACTAAAGGCAGTAGGAAGCTCTACCTTTAGTTTTTTGGGTTTTGACTCCTTTACAAGTTATGATAGTAAATGGTCAAAATTCCAGTTTTTACTTTTTTCTCTAAAGTTTCGCCAATAACATCATGATGCGTAGCAACTATTGCGGTCACCTCAATGCCGAACATATCGGACAAACAGTTAGCTTGTGCGGTTGGATCGATCGCAGACGGGATCATGGTGGTGTGATCTTTTTAGATTTGCGCGATCGCACAGGAATCCTGCAAATCGTTAGTGACCCTCAACGTACTCCCGTCTCCTATGAACTTGCGGGTGAATTGCGCAATGAATATGTTGTCAGAATTGTTGGCAAAGTTTCTAAACGTCCTGAAGAGTCTCTCAACCCCAAACTTGCCACAGGTGAAGTGGAAATCTATGCTGAATCCATTGAGTTGCTCAATGCTGTTAGCAAACCATTACCTTTCTTGATTTCTGAAGCAGACACAATTAAGGACGAATTACGCTTTAAATATCGCTATCTTGATATGCGGGCTGAGCGTCTATCTAGTAATCTCAAACTTCGCTTTGAGGTAGTGAAATCCATTCGCCGCTTCCTTGAAGATGAATATGGCTTTATGGAAGTAGAAACACCGATCCTTTGCCGTTCGACTCCTGAAGGCGCAAGGGATTACCTTGTCCCCAGCCGTGTTAATGCGGGTCAATGGTATGCACTGCCGCAGTCACCGCAGTTGTTTAAGCAATTGCTCATGGTAGGCGGATGCGATCGCTATTATCAAATTGCCCGATGTTTCCGTGATGAAGACCTTCGCGCCGATCGCCAACCTGAATTTACACAGCTAGACATGGAAATGAGTTTCATGTCCCAAGAAGAAATCATCGAGCTAAATGAGAATTTAATTCGCTACATTTTCAAAACCGTCAAAGGTGTTGAACTAGGTGATTTCCCTCGCCTCACCTATGCTGAGTCAATGAATCGCTATGGTTGCGATCGCCCTGATACTCGCTTTGGAATGGAATTGGTAAACGTCACCGATTTATTTGCTAACTCTGGATTTAAAGTATTTGCCAACACCGTTGCTAATGGCGGCATTATCAAAGTGCTACCTGTGATTGGTGGTGATGAGGCGATTTCTAATACGCGCATTAAACCAGGTGGAGATTTATCGAACTTGGTTGCTCAGTACGGTGCGAAAGGTTTAGCCTTTATCCGTGTGCGTGAGGGTGGCGTAATCGACACCATCGGAGCACTCAAGGATAGCCTCACCGAGGAAGTCAAGCAAGAACTGCTAGAACGTACAGGTGCAACCGCAGGCACAATCCTATTATTTGGTGCTGGTGAAAAAGCGATCGTCAATGAGTCTCTCTATCGTTTGCGATTAGCCCTCGGTCATGAGCTAGGACTAATCGATCATGACAAGTTGAACTTTGTCTGGATCACTGACTTTCCTATGTTTGAATGGAATGCTGATGAGAAGCGTCTAGAGGCATTACACCACCCCTTCACCTCACCTCGCCCTGAAGATATTGCCGATGGTCAACCCATTGATGTTAATACGATCGCCCAAGCCTATGACCTCGTACTCAATGGTACAGAAATTGGCGGTGGTAGTATTCGGATTCACAAGCGCGAAGTCCAAGAAAAAGTATTTGCCGCGATCGGGTTAACTGATGAACAAGCAAAAGAGAAGTTTGGATTCCTATTGGAAGCCTTTGAATATGGCACGCCTCCTCATGGTGGACTTGCCTTTGGTCTCGATCGCCTAGTGATGTTAATCTCTGGGGCAGACTCAATCCGTGATGTAATCGCTTTCCCCAAAACACAACAGGCTCGTGACCTATTGACCGATGCACCATCCAGTGTCGATGACTCACAACTGAAGGAGCTACACGTTAAAGTGTCATTACCTGCTGCCAAAGCTTAGAAAAAGCGGCGCAAATGGCAGAAAATGGTAAAAAAATCGCTTAGCGATTTTTTTACCATTTTCTGCCTTAGTCAAACTGACGTTAAAGTAGTGGAAGTTAGGTCAATAGCCTCTCAAAAAATTTATTAGTTCATGAACCGTTTGTAGTTTTTTAAGGAAATAGTTATGGCAAAAGTTGAAATCTATACATGGCGCATGTGTCCTTTCTGTATCAGAGCAAAACATCTGCTCGATCAAAAAGGTGTAGAGTACATCGAATATGTAATTGATGGGGATGAAGCGGCGCGATCGCAAATGGTTGCTAGAGGTTCTGATGGTAAAAGATCTGTACCGCAGATCTTTATCAACGATCAACATATTGGAGGTTGTGATGCTATCCATAATCTAGATCGTCAGGGCAAGCTCGATCCATTACTCGCCGCATAAAAAATTCAAGTGCAAAGCACTTAAATTAGACCCCTAACAAATTATTTGAAAGTTTTGCCTTGCAAAACTTTCAAATAATTTGTTAGGGGTTTTTATTGAAAATCACTGTAGGACAGGTGGTGTGAAGCAATACCTACCTATCTTTAACATCAGTTCGACGAAGGCAAAAAATGGTAAAAATCGCTTAGCGATTTTTACCATTTTTCGCTATTTGCGCCGCGCAAATAGCGTTATCGAACTCACGTATCTTTAGTTATGCTGCTAATGGTAATTCAATGTTAACGGTAGTTTCTTGCTTATAAATGCTGTTAATTGAGAACGTTCCACCATAATTTTCCACAAGTTTCGTTACAATCTTTAGTCCTAAGCCCGCCCCCTGTTGCTCGTGTAATTTCCGCTCAAACTGCATAAATGCACCAACTTTTGAGATCTGATCCTCAGTCATTCCCCAACCCTGATCAGTGATCGCTAAAAGAAATCGATTATTCACAACTTTGCCAGATAGTCTTACTTGACTACCTGCCTGTGAAAATTTAAAAGCATTTTCTAGAATTTCCGAGATAATAATTTTGAGATCTGGGTTGTTAACTGCCACAACTACTTCATCGAGATCGCACAACAAATCATCTTTACGCGCATCTTTGTTTGCCTGAGCCTGAGCAACACTAACAATAAATTGGTGATCAGACTGCTTCTCAAGATTAGGCGATCGCGAACTGGGTGATTTGTAAGGAGATAGCTCTAGATAGACATAGGTTAAAAATTTACGTGTTAATCTCTCCAGCCTTGTTGCCGATTCTTGCGCAAGCAATAAAAATTCCTTAATTTCCTCTGGAGGCATAATTTCATAATCTTCCAGTAATATTCCAATTGAACCAACAATTCCATTTAGTGGGGTATTGAGTTCATGGGGTAAACTAGAAGCTAAATTACCACTTAATTCCTGCAAACTATTTTGCAATAAATCAATCGTTTGTGTTTGCAAATTAGATAAGCTTTTAATATTGTCATATTGCTGCTTGATGCGCATCATCGAATGCACCCTAGCTCTAAGTTCACTACTATTTACAGGTTTACCAATAAAGTCATCTGCTCCTGCATTTAGACATCGAGCTAAGTCTTCCTTGCTAGTCAGGGCAGTCACCATAATAATTGGTACATTTTCCCATTGTGGCATTGCTTTAATACGACGACATACTTCAATACCATCAATTCCTGGCATCATCACATCCAGCAAGATTAAATCAGGCTGAACAGTTTCTAAGATGCCAAGTGCTGAATCCCCGTTGGAGGCGTAGTACAATTGGTAGTCTTGTTCTGATAAAAAAGTTTCAATTACATCAAAGTTGTTGGGTTCATCATCAACAACGAGAATATTGGGAATTGTCTGGTTCATAGATTTTGTCTAAAGAAAACTTAATAGGGACTTACAGTTCAACGTTCTGTAAAAGTTTTTGGATTACTTCCACAAGCTGTTTTAGTTTAACGGGCTTTGCCAAATATTCATTTGCACCTGCGGCTAGACATTTCTCCCGATCGCCTGTCATGACAAGAGCAGTCAAAGCAATGATCGGAATGTGGTCAAAGGCATGATCACTGCGAATGATCCTGATGACTTCCATCCCATCAACAACTGGCATTTGAATGTCCATCAAAATTAAGTTAGGAACATGTGATTTAGTAATATTAACTGCTTCCTGACCATTATGGGCAAAGATCAACTGATAGCCCTTTGCCTCTAGATAGCAGGAAATAGTCCCAATATTCGCTTCATTATCTTCAGCTAACAAAATCAAGGGAGAATTCACCTCTTTCGGTACATTAGCACTTCCTGTTTCCATATTTTCTCGATTAGAGGATCTATCTATCAGAGGGTTGGCATTTAATGAACTATCGTAGAGATTCGACAAAGGTAAGGCAATCATAAAACAACTACCATGACCGATTCTGCTAGTTACACCAACTTTACCGCCATGAAGCTCGACGATTTGTTTGACGATCGCTAAGCCTAAACCCGTACCCATATATTGACGATTGAGGGCACTATCAATTTGAACAAAGGGTTTAAATAGTCGCTTAATATTTTCTGGAGAAATACCAATGCCTGTATCGATGATGGCAATCTGTAAATAATTTGGCGATTGGATCTCGTCAATATAGGGCGTGAGTAGCATTTCAGGAAAAGCTTTAGTA
This sequence comes from Pseudanabaena sp. Chao 1811, assembly GCF_027942295.1. NCBI lineage: Bacteria > Bacillati > Cyanobacteriota > Cyanophyceae > Pseudanabaenales > Pseudanabaenaceae > Pseudanabaena > Pseudanabaena sp. Chao 1811. The sequence continues at coordinate 4,263,364 of NZ_CP101416.1, read as the reverse complement.
AATGGAATATCTGTAAAAAAATGCTGACAAGTGACTTCTAAGCTAATACAGCCACCTTCAGGAGTAAATTTGACCGCATTATTGAGCAGATTAATTAGAACTTGGCGAATGCGCCGTTCATCTAACATCATGTCAGGAAGATTTTTGGGGATATTAACTTTAAGTTCAATCCGTTTTTGATGGGCTAGCTGTTTGATCAGGGAAACACTTGATTGACAGAGCTGTTCAATAGAAGTAAGAGTATAGTCTAGTTCCAGTTGCCCTGATTCAATTTTAGCTACATCAAGAATGTCATTAATCAAGGCAAGCAGATGAGTACCACTGCGTTCAATCGTCTGTAAGGCAGTGATTTGGCGCTCATTAATTACTCCAAATACCTTCTCTTGTAGAGCTTCTGTCATTCCTAAAATCGCATTGAGTGGCGTGCGGAGTTCATGGCTCATATTGGCGAGGAACTCATCCTTTAGTCTTGTCGCTCTAATTAGTTCCTCATTAGTTCTTTGTAGTTGGGCTTCAGCCTGTTTGCGATCGCTAATATCACGGATAAAAAAGACCACTTCATCATTACCACAAGGCGCAACCCGCACTTCTTCATAACGCACCCGATCAACGATCCAAGTTTGTTGCTCGTAGGTCTGTAAAGATTGGGTATTAAGCGCTTGCTGAATAGCCTGATATTCCTTTTGCCACAGTTCTGCTGGTAAACAATCTTCTAAGCGTTTGCCCAGCACTTGTTGCGGATCAACGATATTCCCGACATTAGGCGATGCTAAAAAATCAACATATTCCCCCTTACTATTTACCCGAAAAACGAGATCAGGCAAGGCTAACAATGTCGCTCTTGCCCTCTCTTCACTGAGTTGCAAAGCTTCTTGCATAGCTTTGCGATCGCTAATATCCATCGCAATACCGAACAATCGCGTGGCATGTCCAACTATGCTACACAGCAATTCTGCTTTGATAAAAATATAACCCGATGAACCATCCGCACGAATAATTTTGAAGTCTGTGGCATAGGATTCTGAAGATTGAATCGCTCGCTCAATGAGGTTATGAAAACGCTCACGTTCGTCTGGTGGGAAATATTGCAGTAATTGTTCATAACTGGGTACATTCTGATTGGGATCAATGCCGAAAATATTAAAAATTTCGCTTGACCAAGTAATTTCTCGCGTTTGCACATCTAATTCCCAACTACCCAGCCGTGCAATCTGCTGTGCTTCAATGAGTTTTGCTTCACTTTGGCGTAAGGCATTAGTACGCTGCTCTACCCGCATTTCTAGATTATGGTTTAAATTGGCTAAAGCTTGGGCTGCCTGATCCCGTTCGATCGCAATTTTGGCAATATCTGTAGCTAAAGCAATAATTTCTAACTCTTGTGGACAGGGTACATGAATGGATTGATGATAAACTGCAAAAGTTGCTAATACTTCACCATCACTAGTAAGTACAGGGGTAGACCAACAGGCTCGCAAATTATGAGCAAGCGCAAGTTCTTTATAGTCTTGCCAAAGGGGATCAGTAGCAATATCTGTAACAATGACTCTCTCTCGTCGGAATGCCGCAGTACCACAGGAACCAGCCCCCTCACCGATCGCTAAACCTTCAATAGCATGATTGTAAGATTCTGGAAGATGTGGGGACGACCCAGAATGCAACTTCCCTTCACTATTACATAATAAAATGGAACATCTAGTTCCTTCAAATTGATCTTCTATCGTACAGACAAGGGCTTCTAATATCTTTGGCAAAGGTTCTGCTTTAGCAATTCTTTCTAAAATTGAGCTTTGAAGTGACAGTCGCAACTCAGCCTGCTTGCGATCGCTAATATCTAAATGTGTGCCAGTCATTCTCAAGGGCTTGCCCTGATCATCCCACTCTGTTACCTTTCCTCGGCACAAAATCCATACCCAATGCCCCTGTTTGTGCCGCATTCTAAGTTCATCTTCATAGGCAGGAATTTCGTGCTGAAAGTGCTTTTCGACTAATTGTAGGGTCTTTTGAACATCATCGGGATGCGTATGAGTATGCCAAGTATCAAAGCTAATTGGTTCAAGTTCTACAATTGTATAACCAAGCATTTCTGCCCATCTTTCATTGATCGTTAATTCTCCAGTTTTTATAGACCAATCCCATAAACCGATCGCTGAACCTTCAAGAGCTAATTGCAGGCGTTTCTTCGTTAATTCCAATTCGGTCGCCGCTTGCTGACGATCAATCCGCATTTTAAATTCACGGATTTCACGCCTTACCGCCTCAGCCAAACGAGTTAGACTTCCCTTCATCAAATAGTCATTCGCCCCAGCCCGCATCAAGTCCACCGCCAAGGTTTCCCCAATCGTGCCAGAGACTACGATAAAAGGAATATCGAGCTGACTCTGTTTAACAAATTCAAGCGCTGTTGGTGCATTTAATTTAGGCAAATTATAATCGGAAATAATCACATCCCAAGATCGGCTACCAAGCTCTTGTTGCAGTTCTTCAACCGTTTGTACACGCTCCCAATTTGGCGCAAATCCCCCTTGCTTTAACGATCGCACAATTAAAATGGCATCGTCTTCACAATCTTCAATGATGAGTACATTGATATTTTCACTCATAGCTTATAAACCTTTGGGTAGGGGTTCATTAACTAAAGCCCAATACAATCCTAGTTGACGCACTGCCTCAGTGAAACGATCAAATTCTACAGGTTTGCGTACATAGCTATTAGCGCCTAAACTATAGCTTTCAACTATATCGCGATCTTCACTAGATGAAGTTAAAACCACCACTGGCAATAGACTTGTATGTGTGTTGGCTCGGATTTGCCGCAGAACTTCTAACCCATCAACTTTAGGAAGCTTGAGGTCAAGAAGCACTACACAAGGTAAAGGATCAGCATTTAAGATTAAATTTAAGGCTTCTTCTCCATTATGAGCAACGATAATCTCATTAGCAACTTGTCCCTTTCGCAACGCACGAATAGTTAGACGCTCATCATCAGGATTATCTTCAACTATGCAAACGATAGGCAAATTGTTCATAACTGAGCCTTTTTATAGTTATTTTTGATGCTAGGAGTAAAAGCAATTATGTTGAAAAAATTAAATTTAGGATTTACATAACCCATAATTTTTATGGATTAATAAATCGCATTAATGTAATCCTACAAGTAAGCTTTCTTTCTTAGTAGCTGCCAATACTTATTTAACATTCATTAAATCCAAGATTACAAGGCCTTTCGGTAAAAGCAGAACTAGGATGTGTACTACCAGTACTGGTAGTACATTATCTTGATCACTAATAACTATCAAATAATTATCAAACAAACTGCAATACCCCCTAAACATATCACAATTTTATTAGAAATTACTTAGGATATGTATGATTTAAGTGAATGTGAATTCGATATGGCTATTTGCGCTGTGGTTTACATAGTGTAATTAACGCAAAATGGTAAGAATTACTGTACGATTTTTACCATTTTACACTTTCGTCAAACTGAGATTAAGTAGGTTAAGTAATTGAGAATAAGTAGCTAGGTGCAATTAAATATAAAAAAACAAGCCTGTGGCATACGCTCAGCATGTGCTACAGGCTTTGGGTCTGTTTTTTAATGATGCCTATCTACTTAGTTAGATTTTTTATTCAGATTTAGAAAATTCAACAACTTGATTGATTAATTCTAGTAAGTGATTTTCACTGCTTTCAATGGTTTGCAAAACATCTCTTTGTTTTTCGTTGAGATTACCATATACACCATCTTGCAAACATTCTATCGATCCCAAAATTATATTGAGAGAAGTACGCAATTTGTGACTGATATCAGAGAGAAATTCTTTTTTCTGTTGAGCCGCTCGAATTAATTCTTGATTGACGTTTGCTAGAGCCTCATTTGACTCATGGAGCCTTGTTTCTATGAGTCTGCGTTCTCTAATAGCATAGGCAAGGGCAATGCGATCGCTTATATCTCTACAAATTCCTTGCACCGCGATCACATCTCCTTGGGCGTTCCTCATCGCTGTCATATGGCCAGATACCCACACATAGCTCCCATCCTTTTGCAGATGGCGAAATTCTACTGGCATTTCAGCATGACGATCAAAAGTCAGAATATTCTCAATATGTTCTGTAAAACGATGGCGATCGCCATTATGGACAAGATTGACGATTGATTTACCTAGCCAATCGTTAGTTTCCCATCCAAATAGCTCATGGAATTGGGGGGATAGATAGATAAAATTACCTTTAAGATCACTTGTCCAAATTAAATCATCTAAGCATTGGACTAAACTCAAAAACTTTGCTTCATGCTCTAACTTATGTTCTTCAGCACGTTTGCGGAGTTTGACAGCATCGGCAACTGCATTCATCAACTTCACCCTCTCCAACAGATGATCCAGCGATCGCCCTAATCTTTCTGGAGTGACATATTCTTTAATCAGATAGTCTTGAATACCTTGTTGGGTAATCTGAACAGCCATGCTCTCATCATTTTGGTTGGCAATCAACAATATGGGTAATAGTCTCGTTTGTTCTTGCTGCTCTATCCAATTGATAAATTCTGCTCCATCTCCATCAACTAATTTCCAACCCAACAACACCATGTCAGGTTGCTTATCCTGATATAGCGCTTTAGCTTTTTCTAAAGTGTCCGCTTCCAATGTTAAATATTTGTAAGGACGAACGCTGGTTAAATAAGACCAATATTTACGCCGAGTCGCTTCAGAATCATCAACAATTAAGAGAGTAGTAGTCATGGAGCTAGTTGATGCAGTATTTAAAACAAGTTGCAGGGTAAAATCATTCAAGACAAGGAGCATAAGCTCCTTGCTTGTATAGAGGCTAAAATCCCCCTTTCAATAAGTGTTTTTAGAGATATTTATCAATAGCGGCACTAAAATCTTCGTAGGTTTTAACACCAATCATCGTTTCTACCAATTCCCCCTCTTTAAAAAATAACACAGCAGGAATACTCTTTAGTCCAAATTGCTTGGCTAAAGGTTTATTTGTATCAATATCGATTTTCATCACCTTAGCGCGATCGCCATAATTTGCTGCCAACTGATCAATGAATGGTGCAATTACTTTACAAGGTCCACACCAAGTAGCAGTGCAGTCCACAACTAGCAAAGGTGTATTTTGTCGGAGAGTTTCAAATTCAGTTTGGTCTTGAATAAATGTGGCTGTACTCATGTTATTTAGATAGTTAAGTGATAGGATAGTCTACAGTAGCTTTCAAATGAGATAACTCATTTGAAGAATTGCAAATCAACATAGCCGTGGGGGCAATAATGAGAATAAAGCCTTAAGCAAGTATTGTGGGGGGCAATATTCAGATATTGAGTTATGTAGCTCGATCAAATAATTGTTTTTTATAAAAAAAACATTAATATCATTAATTTCAAAGTAAAATAAATTTATTGGTTACTTAGATGTGATAGCCATGGTGGAAAACAGTTCAGAAAATCTGTCTGTTTGGGAAAGACTAGAACGGGGTAGGCGAGCAAAAGCTGCATCAGGGGGATATGCAGGCTACGGCTCACCAGCCTTCGGACAGCGATCTCTAGATGGAGAGTTAGTGGAAGATCCCGAAGAAGTTCAAGTTGTGGAACTAATTCGTCGTCACCACAAATCAGGTAAATCACTCCAAAAAATTGCTGACTGGCTCAACCAACAGGGATACAGCACCAAACGTGGACAACAATGGAAACGCATTTCCGTAAAGCGGGTACTGGATCGCCTCTATGGAAAAAATCCTAGAATTTCGGAAGTTACAGACTCAAGTAATACCTCTACTAATAATTAAGTGGAATGCTTGTTTGAGTTACTTTCTTTAATTACATAGGCTAATACTCTAAACTATCGGATGATTAACGTAAGCTCGTTGCACATCCTAACATTAGCAACGTTTTCTATCACGATGGGGGCATTAAAAATAGTTATATTTAAATCTGCATACTTAAATTGACCATTATAAACCTATAAATCATATGAATAAATGATTTGGTTATCCCAAATGTAACATCTGTCATATAGTATACCTAAATATAGTCAAAATCAATATTATTTTTAAGTTTTACGCTTTGACATGTAACATTTGTCGTAGGGGCACTCGTTAGCACTTATTTTGATCAATTTCTCTTATTTCTATCTATTTCATCGCAATTAATTTGACTATGCAATTTGACAATCCTCTTGATTGGATTCCTGATTTAAAAAGTGTTATCGAGTACTCCCCCTTGATCGTTACACCAGAAACATCTCTATTGGAAGCGATCGCGATGATTAGCCAAGCTCATTATCCTAGCTGTTCAATTGATGAGTTAGATATTACATCTGATACTGATGTGACCTTTTCCGCTAATCAATCACCACAACTGGGAGTGAGAAACAGTTGTGTTTTAGTCAAGCAGAATCAAGATTTAGTGGGGATTTTGACAGCACGAGATGTCGTTAGAATCACCGCCCAAGAGATTGATTTTAGTAAGGCAAAGGTAGCAGACTTCATGACATCGCCGATTATTACCATGCCTCAGCGATCTATTGAAGACATATTTGCGGCTTTATTTCTCTTTCGACGCTACCAGATTCGCCATTTACCATTAGTCGATGAGAATGAAGAACTCATTGGTGTAATTTCCCATGAGAGTATTCGCCATATTTTACGTCCTGCAAATCTATTGAGATTTCGACGTGTTGCTGATGTGATGACCACAGAGGTGATTCACGCTCCGTTAGAAGCGACCATCTTACAATTGGCGCAATTAATGGCAGAATACCGTGTTAGCTGTGTGGTCATTACCCAACCCGATGATGATGATAACCAAAGACCTGTAGGCATTGTTACGGAGCGAGATATCGTACAGTTCCATGCTTTTCAAATTGACCTAGCAACAACAAAGGCTCAAGAGGTGATGAGTACGCCTCTATTTCTGTTAAGTCCTGAAGATTCTTTGTGGACAGCACACCAAGAGATGAAGAGACGAATGGTGGGACGGATGGTTGTATCATGGAATTGGGGAAAGGAATTAGGAATTGTCACCCAAACTAGCCTATTACGCATCTTTGATCCTATGGAGATGTATGGCGTAATTGAGAATATGCAGCAAACAATTCAAGAGATAAATCCAGTAAATTCTGCGGCTCAAGAGTTAACTAAAATCAAATCTAAATCTGAAGTCAAATTATTAAGAGATGAAAATTTGATTGGCTCTAAGAATATTCAAGATAAAATATTACTAGGTATCCGCACAAAGATTAATTATCTACTTGAGCATCTGGATCTATCAAAAGAAGATCTGCGATCGCATCTCCAATCAATTCTCACTAATCTTGATTCCTTAGGGTAGGTTCAATCCATGCGTTACTTTTGGTATATATTTTGTATATATGTGGACAACGCTCTTGCTACTTCTTTGATGATGATAGGTTTACTGATGAAGTCATTCATCCCTGCCTCCATACAAGCTTCCCTTTCGCTGTATAAAGCATCAGCAGTCAAAGCAATGATCCAAGGCTTATCTTGAGATGAAAAATTTTTACGAATAATTTTAGTTGCCGTAATACCGTCCATGACAGGCATTTGCAGATCCATAAAGATCAGATCGTATAATGGAGCAGCATTCTGACTAGATAGAAACGCTGTGATACATTCTTGACCATGTTCAGCAACATCAGCTTCGTAGCCTAGTTTTTTTAACATGAGCTTGGCTATTTTTTGATTGAGAATATTATCTTCAACTATTAAAATTTTGATTGGTAATTGTTGAGAATCAAATTCTAAAGCTAGAGGAGATAGAGTTTCTAATATAGGCAATTGATTGTCTACGATCACTGGCAAAGTGATTGTGAAGTGAAATATAGAACCCTGTGTTTTGTGATTAGAAGATTCTATACTCCAGTCAGGGGGAGGATTGCCACCCACATGTCCTAGACTTTCCACCCAGATCGTCCCGCCCATTAACTCGATCAACCGTTTACAAATCGCTAAGCCTAAGCCAGTGCCACCAAAGCGGCGATTGATCGAAGCATCAGCTTGTGTAAATGGGTTAAATAGCTTGCTAATCTGATCGCTAGAAATGCCAATGCCTGTATCTGTAATCGCAAATTTCCATGCATAGGTGTTGGATGTGATAAATTTGCCATTAACTGCGATCGTAATCTGACCTTGTTGTGTGAATTTAATCGCATTACTAATTAAATTAATAAATATCTGTCGTAACCGCGAGCTATCACCGATCGTTATAGATGGAATATCGTAACTAATTTGATATTGCAAATTAATATTTTTATCTAGCGCCTGTTTACTAAGAAGGTTGCAGGCAGAAGTTAGAACATCGATACAATTGAAGGCTTTCGCTTCTAGTTGCAAGTTTCCCGACTCAATTTTGGATAGGTCTAAAATATCGTTAATGATCGTTAACAGAGCATCGCTACTATCTAGAATAACTTGGACAAAATTCTTTTGATCATTCCTTAAAGGTGTAGTAGCTAATAATTGTGCCATTCCAATTACGCCATTCATCGGTGTGCGAATTTCATGGCTCATATTAGCAAGAAAGTCACTCTTGGCATTGTTTGCCGCTTCTGCTAACTCCTTTGCTTGGGATAGTTCGATTTCCATCTTTTTGCGATCGCTAATGTCCAGCACCACCCCTACCATCCGAGTCGCATTACCAGCTTGATCATAAACTCCTTTACCTTTACTTAGTAACCAATGGATATCTCCTTGGGGATAAACAACGCGATATTCTAGATCTAGGATGGTTTGATTTTCTAGCGCATCCATTAAAGTGGATTCAACAAACTCTAAATCATCAGGATGTACGCGAGCACGCCATGTGGAATAGCTTGCCTCCACCTCATTTGGGTCTAATCCCATTAACCTAAAGTGGTTATCATTCCATTTTGATTTACCTGTACTAATATCAAAGTCCCAGCAGCCTACCTGATTTAGATCCGTCGCAAGCCTGCGTTGTTCTTCACTTTTACGCAATGCTTCTACCAGTTGGCTTTGCATTATGGCGATCGCTAACTGGTTGGCTAGTTGTTGTAGGAGATCAATTTCAAAATCAGTCCATTGGCAGGTATGAGTACATTGATGGACAGCTAATAATCCCCATAAATTTTCTGACTGAAGGATCGGCACAATCACAATTGATTTAATATCCAGTTGCCGAAAAAAATCAGCATAATCACTAGGAATATCGCCAGCATCAACATTGTCGATTTTAATCGCTTTACCTAAGTAATACTGTGGCAAATATTCTTCGTGGAAACAAGGCTTATCTATATGCCATCCTCTGAGGGACTGAAAATTATCATTTACAGCTTCTTGTAAAACATCCGCAGAACCATCATCATCAAGTTTTAAGATTAGGACACGATCTACTTGCAGAATTTTTTTGATTTCTGTAGCTGTCGTTTGTAAAATATCATCTATTTTTAGAGATTGTCGAATTTTGAGGGTGACTTCTGCTAGTAACTGTGTCCGTTGATATTGACGTTGCAATTCTTGTTCAGCATGTTTGCGATCGCTGATATCACGGATCACCATCATCACCGCATCTTCTTGCACAGGAACCACTCGGACTTCTTCATAGATGAGACAATGCTCAACCTCAAAGCTCTGCTCAAAGGTTTGGATCTCTTTGGTAGCAATTGCCTGTTGAACAGCCTGAAACTGTCTGGCTGCAATTTCTGCTGGCAATAGTTCTAGAATATGTTTACCAATAGGATCGATGTTGGGAGGAAATAGGTTATAAACAGCAGTATTCTGTTTTGATTCTAGATAAATGCCATTGACATCAACTAAATTGATAATGTCTGGTAACGCAGTTAACAGAAAACGGGATTTCTGTTCACTAGCCTGAAGTTCAGATGTGCGCTCTTTAACTTGGCGTTCTAGAGAATAGTTAAGATCTTGGAGATTCTGATAGATTTCTGCCTGTTGGATGGCGATCGCTAATTGCACAGATATCTGCTGAAGCAGTTGAATTTCATCATCTTCCCAAACACGCGGAAGAGAACATTGATGGACAATTAGCAATCCCCATAGAGATGAATCACTGGAATTTTGAGTATTCTTGAGAGAATTCTGATGTACAGATTCAGACAAGAGGATTGGCACAACAATATTTGCCCGCACCTGAAATCTCTCTAACATCTGCACATGACATTCCGCCAAGCCAGTTTGGTATATATCAGAATTAACGAGAACTTTCCCGTTTTGATAAGCCCTTACATAGTCTTCAGAGGGATTTATACAGTTATCTTCTGATACTGCATTAAAGCAAGATGACCAAGGCTCGGCGAGGGCTTCCACAATAATTCTGCGGCTCATATCTGGACTAAATTTATAAATGAGTGCGCGATCAACTTTCAGAAATTGGCGTATCTCCTGAGCTACTGCTTGACAGATATCTTCGAGATTTAAAAACTGGCGAATGTTTAAAGAAATTTGGGTAACGATATCTTCACGTCTTTGAGATCGCTCTAATTGTGATCTCAAGGCAATATGATCAAGTAAACTCTGAATACTCTGACATAATGAAAATTCTGTGATTTCACTTTTAATCAGATAATCAAACACCCCCATCTTCATCGCATTTACAGCTATCCTTTCATCACCATGCCCAGTTAGCATAATGACTGGTAATTTCAGATCGAGCATCCTTGCCCTATGAATTGTCTGTTCAGAAAGAATATTGGCGCGGATTACTTCTAAAACCTTGAGCCCATCACTATTACGCAAGTTAAAATCAACTAGAGTCACATCGGGCTGTTGCGATCGCCATAGCTCTATGGCTTGGTCAACGTTATCGGCTTCGAGAATGCGATATTTACGGTCAGCACTTTTTTGGATATATAGACGACAGATCTCGCGATCGCTTTCAGAATCATCCACAATCAAAATAGTTACAGCGTCTGACATAGATGACATAGATTGACCTAGAAGTATGCCTTCTCCAAAGTAAGGCACTTCTAAATAATAAGTAGGATAGAGATGAAATATTCTAGGATTATTTTCCCATGTTTGTCCACCTGTTCATAAAAGGAAAAGATGGGCGGCGCTATGCGCCGCCCATCTTTTCCTTTTTAACATTATGCCTAGCTACTTAGCATGACTCAGTCGCGCCAAAAAAATTCGTTCCTTATGTTGATTAATAAGGCTTGACTGTATAACTGTCTAGAATTTCTCTTCCTCGACGGGTCAGAGTCTCTGAACCTTCTAGCATCAATAAATACTGTCCACGATCTAAACAATTACGACAGGAAATCGAGAGGCTGCTTTTCACAAACCAGCCATACAAAGTTCCAATTATTCCTCCAACGGCTATGCCAATAATTCCCGCAGTTGAGGTGATAGTTAGTAAAGTTTGATGCCAATCCAGATTAGGCAATTGTAAGTTAAAAATCACATGCAGAGTCATCCCCATGACCATGCTAAATGCACCCACCCAAAACATGCCACGCTTAGCATAGCGCCATGTTGTGCGAGTGGGATTAAATAGTCCAACACTGTCGGGGCTGCTGTAGCCTTTGCCAACCAGTGCCAGATGTTCGGGAGAGATGCCATGACATTGAAGTAGACGATATGCTTCAAAGGCTGAGGATTCGTCAGGTAAAACAGCAATCATCAGGCGGGAATGTTTAGATCTAGTGTGTGTCACAAGGGCTGCCTGCTATCGTCTGAAAGCTAGAATCAGAATATTTAGAATATCCTACTTCGATTCTACAAAATTTCAGGCAATTAAAACTATCTATAACCTTAAATTAAGAACCAATTTGGGTATTTCCTCAATAGTAATCAAGAAGTTATCCCATGCTCTGTACTTATTGATTAGGATTCTGAGATTTAGATTTTTGTAGCATGGCTTTGCTATGCCACAAAAATTGATTCTTGAGTTTACTGTGTATCACTTAACTATTCTAATTTGGCGATCGCTTGATGATCGATGAGTATTTGATTGGTAAGTAAATCAATAATCGTGGCTGTTAATAGCCGCCGCTCATCAATCTCAAAATTCACAGTAATGCGATCACTTCCTAACTGTCCTAAGGGATCGAGCCGAGCAATACAAACTTGCTGAGGCTCATTGTTAGTATTTTGATAAGAAGCAGCAAGGGAGCGAAAATCTGACTGTTTTAGCAATTGGCTACTGGTCATCCGTCCTGAACCGTCATAGGTCACTTCCGCTTGTGAAATATCAGCAACTTCACCAATATCAAGCCAAATTTCAGCTTGACCTGCGATCGCCGCTTGCAGAATTAGGGGTTCATCGCGCTGACAAGGATATTTTGTGCCTTTCTCAAACAAGGTGTAAAAGGAATATTGATTAAGGTAGGGTTCCCACAGGCGAATGGCATAACTATGGCGCAGATGATCTTCGATCGCGATCGCTTGCCCCAAGACTAAGGCTCCATGAGCAACGGCTTCAAAGGGTTTACCGAGCTTGACTTTAGATTTTCCAAAATAGGAAATGACAAGTTGCTGAACTGCGATAATTTGACAACTTCCTCCAACTAAGAGAACCTGCTCGATCGCCGCCTTGCTAGTGCCTTTATTGAGAGCAATGGTTAAAACCTCATCGATGGCTTCTCGCAATTGTTCAAGTAATTGATTTTGTTCGAGAATTTCCGTCAATTCCGCTTGATTTAGCTTCAGATCATGGGTAATCATCTGGGGATCAAGCCAAGTTGCACTTACTTCCTGCACAAGGGATAGTTTGATTTTGATCTGTTCAGAAATTTCTAAGATACTGAGCCACGCAGCTTCACTAATTTGCGATCGCGTAGTTCCCAATTGGCGCAAAAAATGTTCGGCAATCCAGCGATCAATATCAATCCCACCAATGTAGGCATCGGATTTGGCGATCGCTTCCGCCTTAGTGACTTGAGCATTCTCTAAAATTGGAGCAGTACGAACGAGACTTAAATCCAATGTCCCGCCGCCAAAATCAATTACTAATACCAGCGCGTTTGGTCGGGTAATCGCATAGCCTAGAGCCGCTGCCGTGGATTCATCAATAATTTGAATGTTGGGGAATTGTAACTTTTCGGCAAAGTTGAGAAACCAATTGAGATAAGCCTCAAATGTACCAACAGGAACCGTAAAGATTAGTTGGGTTGGTAAAATATTCTGCAATCTAAGCCGATGCCATAGTTCAGAGAGAAAGACTTCGGCGATCGCTTCTGCACTATAGCTTTCACCATCAATCTCACGGTCAGGCGATCGAAAATTTGCGACAATATCACGTTTAAATCCCTGAAATAAGCGCTTGAAATGATCCTGCGATTTAAGTCTTGATTTTTGCTCAGCTTGTTTACCGTAGAGAAATTCCTGCTTGCCACTCACATAAACCAAGCTTGGCACTAACCAAGCCTTGCCATCAGGTGTCTCAAAGCCGTGAGAAATATCCTCAAAATATACAGTTTGGGGCAGAGCAAGTTCGCGATCGCTTTCTGGATGAAGCACTGCGATCGCTGTATTACTAGTCCCAAAATCAATCGCAACGATCGTCATGGGAAAATAAGTATGAATTGACTAACTGAAATCATGCCCTATTCAGGATTTACAATGGGTAAAGCATAATCTCAATTCAGAAAATGGCAATACCATTTTCTGAATCTAAAAAACAAGTTGTGAATTGCTAAATAGCTATGCTTTCTTCACTAAGACCAATTCCTCATCTGTGAAATCTTCAAAGGCGGCTTGCTGACTGGCTAATAGCTCGACCGTGGCATCAGCGATGTCATTATTTGCCGCAGCCCGATCGCGTAAACGTTGCTGCAAAATCTCCACAGGCGCAGTGCAGTAAATGATCTCGACAAGGATGTTTTGAGATTGGGCAGCAGCGATCGCTTGACTGCGTAAACTAATGCGATCGTATTTAGCATCGAGAATTACCGTAAAGCCTTTGCTCGCTAACAATGCACCTAACTCTGCTAACCTGCCATAGGTTTTTGCAGTCATTTCTGGAGTGTAAATGTCATCACTACCACGCTCCATTAAGCCAATTCCTGCAATTTGCTTCCGAATGGCATCCGATCGCAAATAAATAGCATCTTGCTCAGAGGCGATCGCTCTAGCGGTTGTGCTTTTGCCAGAGCCAGACACACCCGACATGATGATCACCTTGCCCTGTTTAGGTTGCGTATATTCCCAAGCAAGTTTGTAATATGCCGCAGCTTCCGCTTGAGCATTCGCTTTTACATCCGCAGGAATATTCGGATCATCAAGGAGAAAGGATGTCACTTTGGCGCGAATATAGGCTCGCATACTGCAATGCAGAGGTAGCAGTACTGCTCCTTCATAATCCCCTGTTCGTTCCAAATAGGTGTTTAGAAAAATATTGGCGAGATCCCTTCTGCTGCGAAATTGTAAATCCATTAATAGAAAAGCCGCATCGTAGAGTACATCACTATTACGGAACGGCTCATTAAACTCGATACAATCAAAAATCTGGATTTTGTCCTGATAGAGACAGATATTTTTTAAATGGACATCGCCATGACATTCGCGCACTTTGCCCTTAGCAATGCGATCGCTAAACAAGGCAACATTTTCAGCAAAGAATTTTTCAGTATAGGCACGGGTTTGAGCTAGTTGCTCTTCAGTTTGAGCCAGACCAACATATTTCTCCGTAGAAGCATAGTTGTCATTTGCCACAGCGCGAACTGCTTCGGCTGTCCCAAAAGTATTGATATGGTCATTAGTCAACGCCTGTTGATGAAATGATGCTAGCTGCTCACCAATTTGTTTTACATGGTCAGCCGTCAAACGCCCCGAGGCAAACATCTCAATCAATAAATCCTCTTGTGAGAACTCTGGCATGGCGATCGCATATTCCACAGGTGTTCCCTTACCAGTGTGATCAAAGCGATATTTGCCATCGGTTTCGACAATCGGTAGAACAGAGAGATATAGCTCAGGCGCAAGACGACGATTGAGCCGCAGTTCTTCCTCACAGAAATATTTGCGCTTCTCTAAGGTAGAAAAATCTAAGAACCCAAAATTCATCGGTTTCTTGACCTTATAGGCATAGCTGCCTGTGAGTAATACAAAGGAAATATGGGTTTGCAAAAGCTGGATTGGCTCTGTGACGGGGTGATCGTAAAACTCAGGTGAGAGCATCTGCTCAATAACTGGCGGTAAAGACATAAATGAATTGCGAATGGGTGTGTGTAAATAATATAAGGCTTGCTTGGCAAGCCTTATTTAATATGCGGCGCTTTGAGCTCAAAACCAAACCAAAAACAATATTAAAAACTTTGCTTTGCAAAGTTTTTAATATTGTTTTTGGGGTTCGTTAGGTTAGGACTAGCTAGGCTTTTTATAGCGTGTTAGCCAAGTGAAGAATAGAATTGGCAGTGAAACTGCGACTAATGACTCTGCCCAGAAAAATGATAGAAAATCGCTTAAACCACCAAGGGGAGGAACATTAGGCTGGAGGTTTCGTACCGCAGGCAAAGCAAATAACATACCTGCAATGAGGGTAAACATCCCAAATTCAATGGGACGAGGTTGCAAAGCTACTACCATCGTCATGATAAAGACTACTAAACCAATCAACCACATGGCAAACATTAAGAAAATGGAGAAAGACTTAGTGATGACCGATCGCGATACATTGACACGCAATCCAATATAGCTATCTGAAGATTCAAATTCAGTTTTAGGAATATAATCGGCATCAACGTTATAGCCTGCGATCGCACCATAGAAATGTAGTGCCATCGGAACCTCTTCTTTCTCATCCTTGGGATTAGAGAAGAACACATAGAAATCCGAACTATGTTCATCAAAAGGATAATCGCTCACCTTACCCTTGGCTATGGATATTGAACCCGTTACTGGGTCAGGAATCCGATTCTTCTCTAGGGTGGCTTCAGCCTTTCCCGATTCAATGCCTGTAAAAAATTTCAACTCCTTAGCAAGGCGACCTTCCTTAGCAGCATATGTACCTTCTGGTATGGATGCAAAACGAAAATTTAGTTCACCTTTGATCGGATCAACTCCTAATAAAGTGACAGCAACTTCCATCCGATTTGGTTCTTTATCATCACCAAAGAGCAAGTTTGCTGATTTCTGGGTGCGATCGCTTTGATAGAAATATAGCGCCCCCGAAAATGCCCCAACAAATAGCGCTAAACAGATCAGGATAATGACAATACGCTTCGTGAGAAGCTTGCGAGTAGTATCTGCCATATTATTTCATTTAGATATCGTGAATGATTGGCTTAGTAAATCACTATCAGACTACCCCACTTTGCGCTCAGTCACTAATGTCAGATTTTCCCATCCACCCTGCTGGTTATAAGCTCGAATCATCCTTTGGTGGAGGTTTGGTTCTAATAACCAAGATATAGATAAGCGAAATGGCTGGCGGGGAATGATTGTGTCAGGACAGGTTAGAGAAGAACCGTCAGGTAAAAACAAGGTCTGTATAGATACAGGGTTTTGCTCAAATCTTAAAATCTGTGGATTGTGAGGATCGATGTGAGCAATTGAAGTAATTGTCTGTGTATCCGATATTGTGGGCATTTGCAAAGACATGATAGCGCGATCGCCATCGCGTCTCCATTCCGTTACCGTTGGTGTTACTTCTGGTGTTAACCAATCGGGCGAAAGAGTAACCGCTTCACCTTCCCACTTGCCTAATAACGTATCAAGAGTTAAAGGGGGACGTTCGGGTGTGTTGCTATGGGGCAGATGTTCACGAATCAGTGTGAACTGTTGTAGTTTGCTAGTTTTGTCATACAGAGGAATTATGCGTAAACGGCGATCTCCATAAATTAACCCCAACTCTGCCCCAAATTCTGCAACTGGAGAAAACTGAATTGCACCCTGAGAGAAAGCTCCATTTTCAAATAGAATTATGCTTTTATTCAAGGTGCGGTATTCCAACACCAAGTCCTGTGGCTGCCCGTCATAAAAGCGACGCACGACTTGATGCATTGTTTGCTGATCTTCTTTCAGTTCTAAACTAGTTTCACTGGGAATATCTTCTAATATTTCGCCCTGTGGTGATAGTCGAGCAAAGGAACCTTGCCAACAGCCAAGATTTTGAAGTAAACATTCCCATTGCGATCGCATAATTTTTTAAACATAGAATAAATAACTGGCTAGTGCCAGTTATTTATTCTATAGCAGTCCTAAATCATTTGTAGATTTTTAGGGGTTGTGGAAGCGCACCCCTTTTGGGTGCGCTTCCACAACCCATTTAGGATTGCTATATGGCTTTTGGTTGTTTTAAAGGAATCTCAATGACAAATTCTGTCCCCTTACCAATTTCCGAATTGAAGGACAACTTACCGCCATGATTTTCCGTGACAATTTGATAGGCAAGGGATAGCCCTAGCCCTGTGCCCTTACCTACAGGCTTGGTTGTAAAGAATAAATCAAATAAACGATTGCTTAGTTCTTGGGGAATACCCTTACCATTATCGGCAATTCTAACAATTAGGCGATCGCAAGACTGATTAACATTTTGAACTTCCGTTGTAATAGAAATTATGGAAACCTTACCATCTTTTCTAATCCATTGCGGTTTATCATCCATAACCTGCCAATTCCCATTTGCCTGATTGTCTTCCTCAAGGGCATCGATCGCATTAGTTAATAGATTCATAAAGACTTGATTGAGCTGTCCTGCATAGCAGCAAATAGCAGGCAAGTTACCATAATGCTTTTTAATGACGATTTCAGGACGATGCGAATTTGCCTTGAGCCGACTTTGTAAAATCATCAAAGTGCTATCAATTCCCTCGTGAATATCGACATACTTACAGCCAGATTCATCACTACGAGAGAACTTATTTAAGGATTTAACAATCTGCTGAATCCTCTCTGCACCGACTTTAATCGAACTAATCAACTTCACAAAGTCAGTAACTAGAAAATCAATATCAATCTCTTCTAACTTGTCTTGAATTACCTGATTAGGATGAGGATATTGATTGCGATATGTTTCAATCAAGCTCAGCAGATCCTGAGTGTAGTTATCGGCATAGGTGAGATTGCCATAAATGAAATTGACAGGATTATTGATTTCATGGGCAATTCCTGCCACTAGTTGTCCTAATCCTGACATTTTCTCAGCTTGGATTAGTTGAGCTTGCGTATTCTTGAGATTCTGGAGAGCAGATTCTAACTTTTCTGCTTGAAGGCGATATTTCTCCTCAGATGCTTTTACTATCGCTTCTGCTGCTAGACGTTCCGTGATATCGCGCAGACTCCAAACTCTACCCGCACAACTATTTAGAATGTTTTGGGGTTGTGAATAACATTCTAAGGTTCTACCATCCTCTAGCTCGACAATTTCAAAACTATTTTGTTCACTACTCAAGTGCTTACCAAAATTATGGAGATATTGGGAAGATTTAATTCGTTCGGTGACATATTGCAGAATATGGGCATCATCGGATGTAAAAATGTGACTGGGGATGCGCCACATATCAACAAATTTTTGATTGCAAATAATGATATTGCCGATCGCATCAAGTACTAAGATGCTATCGGCAGTTGCCTCAAGGGTAGCTCCTAAGGCAGCAAAGCTTTTGTTAATCTCCGCTTCCGCAGCTTTGCGATCGCTAATATTGGTGCAAACATAGGTCATGCCAATTACTGAGCCATTAGGACTTTTGACAGGATTGACCCTTAAGCTAATGGGAATATGCTTTTGATCGCGATCGCGTAGTTCCAATTCCCCTGACCAAGTACCACCATAGTTCACGGCTGCATGAATGGCTTGAAATAATTGGATTTCGGTAAATAGCTCAGCAAACTGATTTGGTTTCTGCAATGCCGACAAACTATAGGCAAACAAATCACTAAAAGCGGAATTGATATAAATGGGCTGTCCTGTCCTATCCGTGATGCAAATCGCATCGTTAGTACTTTCAAGGGCTGTCCCAATTTTAGTAAAGGCATCTTCAAAATATTGCCGCTCTAAAATTTCTTCTTGTAATCGTTGTTCAAGAACTTCTGACTGGCGATCAATCGCATAACTAGCAATAATAATGCCGCCAGCAGAACCATCATCGGTATACCAAGGTTGTACTGCTAGCTGAAAGTTATTGGCTGACTCACCACGAACCCCAATCCTAACTTCAGCCGAATAGTGCATCTGTCCACCGATCAGACAGCGTTCTAAACCTTGTCGATGACTTAACGCAACGGGCAAAGATTCATAAATATTTGTACCAATTAGCTTGAGGCGCGGTATCCCCAGCATTTTTACCCAAGGTTGACTGACGAGGACATAGTTGAGATTGCAGTCAAACATCGCGATCGCCGATGGACAAAAATCGACGAACCAGCGCAGATATTTTTCTGCGTGATTAGCACGGTTTGTGGTTGTTACCCACGGAGCTTTGGGGTTGGCTTTTGCCATCCTAACCTTACTATTGAGAATTTTTAGATATTTCCTTCAAAATTGTATCGGTTAGGCAATTTTTAGAGTGTGTTGTCTGAACCAAAATTTACTTTTTATTGCTGCGGTTAGTACTTGCGATCGCTACGTTAGTTATAAGGTAAGGCATCGTAATGCCTTTCACCTTGAATGATTCATCAGCTCATAGAGATGCCATGTTAAGATCGAAAACAAAAAACTCCTAAACTGTTATTAACCATGAGGATAGTTAACTCGGCACAACAGTATCCAATCTTTGGTTCTGAGATTAAATGTCCCCATTGTCGGCAAGTTATTCCTGCACTAATTTTGACTGACACCTATCTCTGCCCTCGTCATGGAGCTTTTGAAGTTAGTCCCAATGGCAAAGACTTAGTACATTTACAATCCGATCGCCAATGGCGACTATGGAATGACGAATGGTATCGCCAACATACGCATCCCGATGGCATCCGTTTTGAGATCCATGAAAATATAGATCGGCTATATACCCAAGGTTATCGTGCTATCAAAGTCATGATCGCTCACCGTTATATAGATCTCGTTAGTCCTTACCTTGAAACCAGTGCAATCAGTTCCCATGTGCAACGTTTGTATGGATTAACCGTAGAATTTAGCCCTCCTGAAGAAGAAGAACCTCGTTGGGGAATAATTAACTTTGAGTTAGAAAAAGAACTTGGTACGCCTAAAGGTTATCCATACTTTCGTTCTTTCTAAGGAGTTAGGCATAAGTAAACCTAAAACCCGAATCACTGTTTCGCACGCATAGAGTGAAAAACAGTGATTCGGTTATAACTATGCTGAGCTACTTAATAGAATCCCTAAACGCTATATGATTATCTTGTGTTCATTTTTAATCACAATTTAATCACAAGCCATCATGTTGAGTTCAACTAGGGAACTTCTAGAAACTGCGCGTCGTAATGCCTATGCGATCGGCGCATTTAATGTCTATAACTTAGAAGGCGTAAAAGCTGTGGTCAATGCTGCGGAAATTAGTCGCAGTCCTGCCATGTTGCAATTACATCCTAGTGCGCTCAAGTATGGCAAACTTCCCTTAGTGAGAATGTGCATTGAGGCAGCAAAGTCAGCAAATGTCCCCATCTCAATCCATCTCGATCATAGTACTTCGGCGGCGGACATTCGCTTAGCCCTCGATGCTGGCGTACGATCAATCATGGCGGATGGTTCACCCATGCCCTACAAAGAAAACTTGAGATTCACTAGGGACATGACTACAATCTCTCATAAGTTCCATGCGATCGTTGAAGCGGAAATTGGCAGAATTAGTGGCACTGAAGATGGACTCACCATCGCTGAGAAAGAAGCAAAGATGACCGATCCGCTTCAAGCGTTAGAATTTGTGCAGCAAACTAAGGTTGATGCTTTAGCTGTCACCATTGGCAATGTTCATGGTGAATATAAAAGCCCACCCCGTCTAGATTTTGCTCGTCTGGAAAAGATTCGTAGTCTTGTGGATATTCCCTTAGTTTTACATGGTGCTTCGGGTTTACCCAAGGAGATGATTGAGCGATCGATTCAATTGGGAGTATGTAAATTTAATGTCAATACGGAAGTACGCCAAGCCTATATGCAGTCGCTCAAGTTAGAAATTTGCGGTGATAGTCCTAAGGATTTATTAGAAATCGCAGGGGAAGCGATCGCAGCCATGCAGGAAGTAATCATCGACAAGCTCAACCTGTTTGGCTCCGTTGGCAAAGCCCATCTCCATGAAACTCCCTATGCAGATTTATTAGCAACACGAGCACATAGCTAAATGTAAGGATGGGCGGCGCGCCCATCCTTACTTCTTTAAATCCTTTCCTTTTTAGAGCGGCTGACATCTTTTTGCGCGTTACTCAATTTAGTAAAAGTGATTTTCTGCTAAGTAGAAATTCACTTTTGTTAGGAATTGCGCCAAGTTTGCCATCCTTCCCAACGTCCGCGCCAAGAAGCCCATAATTTTTGACTAGATAAGTTCCCTTCCTTTGGCAAGAACCGTAACCATTGTAATAATCCTCTCGCATCTCTTGTACCGATCGCGATCGCCCATCCTAAAAATGCAAACCGCCTAAATGTAGGTAAATATTCTAATAAAGCTAGGGTCTCATTATGGACAGCATTTAACATGGCGATTTGATTAAATTTGTCCCGTTGATCTTCATCAAAGCGATCGCCTCGAAAATGATCTACGCCAATCTGGGAATCATAAATTAATTTCCAGCCAAGTTGCTTAAGTTGTAGACAGAACATCACCTCAAAATGAACTTGAGCGCCCGTACCACGCATCCTTTGATCAAATCGTAAGTTTTGAATTGATGTACGTCGAAAACTCATATTCACACCCTTGAGAACATCTACTTCTCTCTCTTGACCAATACCAATATGATGATTTCCAATCAAACGTCCAAACCATTGCAATTTACCGACTATAGGCTCTGCTCCATCCTCCAATTCTGTGCCATGATAAACCCAATCACGACCACCCACCCCAGCAACATTCGGATCTGACAGAAAATAAGCTTCGATCCGTTCTAACCAATCAGAATGCGGTGCAGCATCATCATCGGTAAAAGCAATAATATCGCCAGAGGCAGATTCTAGACCGATATTCATTGCCGCAACTACCCCCACCGCAGTCACCGTCGCAATCTGTAAAGGAAGAGATTCTACATCAAAATCTTGTAAAAATGTCCGAGTCTCTTCATCGGTATCACGCACAATAATCCATAGCTCATCCACTGGACGAATTTGCAATTTTAAGGCATCTAAGCAACGTGCTAAATCCTTAGAACGGCGATAAGTTGGAACAACTACAGTTATCTTCATTTACAATTAATTTAACGATTAATTTAACAATTAATTTGCGATTAAGCTTTTCCTTGATGTAATTCTTCAAAGAGATCAACATAAATCTTGGCTTTGCTTTTCCAAGTATGTTGCTCTGCGATCGCCCTCGCCACTTGCCCCATTTGCAATCTTAGATCGCGATCGCTAGCAAGCTTAGCCATAGCATCTGTTAAAGCAATAACATCCTCAGAATCATTGAGAACAACTCCAGATTCAGGGGTAACGATTTCTGCAACTCCTGATATCGCTGTAGTAATTACAGGTAATCCCGTTGCCATTGCTTCACTAACAACCATCCCAAAAGGCTCATAGCGTGACGGGAACACAAAAAAATCAACCGCCTTCATAATTTCCGCAATATCCCGTCGATATCCTAAGAAATGCACCCGTTCACTCAGTCCCAATTGACTAGCAAGTTGAGGATAGGGACTTTTGGTAACATTACCCACCACCGCGAGATGCAAATCAGGTACATGAACCAACCCATGCAAAACTGTATCCAGATTTTTGCGATTGGTTCTAATATCACCAGCAAATAGCGCTAAGGTAACTTGCTCAGGCAAGCTAAACTGACTCCTTTCTCTTACCTCAGGAACAAACTCCTCAACATCGACACCATTTAGAATTACACGAATTTTTTTTTGATCTACGCCAATGTCAATTAATTCCTGCTTAATCCCCTCAGATACAGCTACTAAAATTTTTGATATTTGACAAGCCTTCTTTTCCCAATGAGCATTTAGTGCTGTAAATAACCACTGATATGCACCATACAGATTTTTTTGTAATCTCCAAGTATGGGCAGGCGATCGCAACCAGCCACTATGGACAAACTGAAATGTATTGATGTCAGCAGGATAGTCAGTCACACAACCATAAACCTGTAACAAATCAAACTCATGATGATGCTGTTGTAGCCAGTGACGACTTTGCCAAGTAAAAAACAAATTACTCAACAGTGCTGTTGGAAAGCCCTTGACAGTAATGGGAATCCATTTAACTTGGCTATTTTGCTGTAATTCAGGGGACACATTTATGGCAACTAAAGTGACATGATATCCACGTCGAATTGCTTCTAAAACAATCTCATAATTAGCTCTCCCCTGTCCATCACCCTTAATAATATTATGTGTGACAATACAAAGTCTCATAACAAAGTCTCATAAGCTTGCATGGATTTTTCTACGTCAAGTCTTGGTTATTTTAGACCTGTCATGACTAGGATTATAGTATTGCCTAAGATGCTTCGACATCCAAAGTTTTTTCTACATCTTTTTCAACAATATTTTCCATTTGTAAAGTCCTCTGATACTTGAAATAATTTTGTCCAGCCAAGCCAATTCCCAAAAAGCTCCAAATAAACATTCCATGTATACCAGACGTTACCCTTGTAGCTAAGAAAAAAACCGTAGATTTGATCAGAACTGCTCCAGCAAGCTTGACAAATAAATCTGCTTGTTTTTTGAGGTTTCCCATCAGCGTTGTTGTCAATAGGAGGAGACTGCCCAGATAAGGAATAGTCCCTAACCAACCTAAATCTAAGACTAAAGATAGGGGACCACTATCTACAATTTCGTTAAGCCCAATACCATCACCAATATAGTTATACATACCAGATTGGAAAAATCTTTTGTAAACCCCCTGCCGATCTTGGGCGCTGGTATCATTTTGGATATCAGATAAGGTTTCTAGCCGTTTAGAAATTGTTGTAGAAAATGGTTCCATTGTGCTTAAGGGAACAATGAATAGTGCTAACACTGCAAACAGAGTAATTAGGCGTAGTTGCTGTTTTGGTCGTAGAGACGTGCTTATAAACAGCATTCCGACTAACCATCCAATCCAAGCAACTCGTACTGAACTTAACAAAAAAGCAAGTCCTCCTGCGATCGCCGCAGGTAAAATCAAGGGACTCGTAGAACTAAATAAAATCAACAATGTTGTTGCCATCACATCCCCAAAAGGACCTGGAGAATTTAAGGTGCTCCAAACCCTCATGCCAAAGGGTTCTGGTCTACCCGCACTAGAGGTCAAACCTGAGCCAATCAGCCATAAACGATCCCATTGCGGAGCAACCATATACTGATAAACACCATATATTCCCATCACTAATCCCCCCCATAAAAAAGCTTTTTGGATTACTGCTCTATATTCAGGATATCTGCGCCAGTTGACGTAAAGATGATATCCAAACAAAATTGGCGAGATCCATCCTAATATGGCAACTGTAGCTTTAACTGGCAATGCTCCATTTAAGATGCCGACACAATATCCATAGCCCGTACTCGCTAAAGCAAGAATAAATGGCGCAGTTCCTTGTTCCTTCGCTTTAGGCAAGTTAAAGTACAACGTATGTGCACATACTAAAATTGCCATATATGGAGCAAGAAGAATAGGGCTCGAGTCGGTAAAAGCACCTGCTCGAAAATCAGCAAAACGTCTCACAAAGGACACTAAAAAGAAAAGCCACCATACAAAACCAATGTAGATGGTAGGATGTCGAAAATATAAAAACCATCCAACCACAAAAGATCCAAGGGGGAAAACAATTCCTAGAACCTTAGATCCAACCGATCCGACGATAAGTAACATAATCGTCACAAAAGAAAATAGAAAGATCACAAACCATGCTTCTTTTATGTTTAAAGTTGGAGATCCTTCGGTAGAATGTGACGGTTGCAAATGCTCTCTAAAATTCATAATTGGTTTTTATCAAGGGAATTGGGATGGCTAAAGCAACAAAACACATCTTATCCCAAAATATTTAGAACAGTTACCATCAGATTTTTGTTTAACGACGCTGAACTACTTAAGTAGCTAGGCATAATTATTTGTAGGATGCGTTAGTGCAGTAACGTATCAATTGGGTAAAGATGATGGATTACGCTATTGCTAACCTATCCTACATTTAATCTCAACTAAGATATTGCCAAGGTAAATAATAGAGATGGAATCGCATAAAACTGTAGCATTTTTTCTTAATCGAGTTGACTGTAATGATGGAATTACTTCACACTGTGAAACTTTAATCAGAGGATTGAGGAATGCTGGATGGAAGGTGGTCTTAATAACAGGGAAAGTAGGGTTTGATGATAATTCTTTAAAAAGGTTACAAGCCTTAAAAGAATTATCAGAAGAATGGATTGTATTTGATAGTTTTAATTCAATATTTCTATCTTTGACAAGTTTTTTCAAAATATTGAATGCAATTAATTATCATAGAATTCAAGTTTTCCATGCTCATGGGTATTCTATGCTATTTTTGACATTTGCACTCAAAATCTTTACAGGGATAAAATGCGTTGCAACATCACATCTACTTAATTATATTCGGCTAGAAGAAATCAGAGAGAACAAGTATCTTAAATTCAAACATTTTCTTTTCCAAACATATCTAAAAGTACTATCCCCTAAGATTTTTATTGCTATTTCTTCAGCTATTGAGCAGTGGCTAATACAAGATATTGGTATCCCTGACAATAAAATAAAGAAGATATTTAATGGAATTGATAACAAATATTTTTATCCCCCTAGTGATCGCGAAAGACAAGAAGCAAGAGCTAAGCTCCAAATTACTGAACAGGATTTTGTCGTTACTTTAGTGGGTAGATTGCAATGGAATAAAGGTCATAAAATCTTAATTGATGCAGCTAACCACATCAAAAGAAGCAACCCAAAATACCATTTCAAATATATATTTGCAGGATCTGGAGATCAGAGAGAAGAAATAGAAAAATATGCCTTTGAGAATGAAGAAAATTGCCAGACATTTTTATTTTTAGGTTATGTCAATGAGCCTCGAAATGTTTACTGGGCATCAGATGTTATTGTTCTACCAAGTCAAGCTGAAGGATTTGCTTTAGTAATTGTAGAATCAATGACTTGTGGCATAGTGCCAATACGGACTCCTGCTGCTGGAGCTTATGATCAAATTGAAGATGGTCAAAATGGATTTATCATTCCTTTTGATGATTTAGAGGCACTTTCATCTAGGCTCTTACAGTTATATGAAAACACCAATTTGCGATTACAGATGGTTGAAAATGCCCTTAAATATTCTGCAAACAAATTTACTATAGAATCTATGACTCTAGGTACAATTTCAGCTTAT
Organism: Pseudanabaena sp. Chao 1811; assembly: GCF_027942295.1. Taxonomy (NCBI): domain Bacteria; kingdom Bacillati; phylum Cyanobacteriota; class Cyanophyceae; order Pseudanabaenales; family Pseudanabaenaceae; genus Pseudanabaena; species Pseudanabaena sp. Chao 1811. The sequence goes on along the minus strand of NZ_CP101416.1, from coordinate 4,237,006 downwards.
GAAGAGGCAATTGCAAAATAGAGATTTATATCAATCAAATCCATAGCCACGGAAATATTATATTCATAAACTTCCGAATATAATATTTTCTTAAATTCCCTCCCTTAGAATAATTTTGATTGTCAGAACCTCTTGCTCCATCAATTAAAGGTGTAACGTTAAATCTTCTCTTTACCTGAAGATCGCCTAAAGGTTGGTCCAACAAATTAATAAAAACTTGTTCAGGTTGGACTTTTAAACTGGGTTCAGCAATCATATTACTGAGAATCTTACTCAAAAACTTTTCGTAACCTTTCATTGTCCAAACTAGTAAATACATATCTGCCCAAGGGATTGGGAATTTGCGAGAGTTAACATAAATATCTATATTAGAAGGCTTGCGCTTAATAATCTTAGACATATTTCTGATAATGTAGCGTCCAGTTATTTTCCACACCAGCAAATTATCTTTATGGGTTTTAATTATCTGGGAATGATTCATTGCATAATCAACTAATTTAAATTCCCCATAAGCACGACCATAGCTAGCAGGATAATCTAGTCCATCAAAAACAAGAAATTCCACCTTATCTTGTAATCCTGATTGATTAACAATTTTTTGTAAGGTAGATATATCCGAGTTAGAATTTTCGGCGAATATAATCGCATCAATACCACTACCAACAAATTTTAGATAGAACTGAAGTCCTTTTTCATAGTCTTGGAGACGATCTTTAGGATCAGTTCTTGCTAAAAGTGGTACACCTGATGGTGGGATAATAGTTGCAGTAAGTAAGATTACGTTGAAAGACCGATTTTGTAATGCTTGATTTGCAAATTTTTTAAACAAAGTTGTCTATCCTTTCTTAAGAAATACTCAATGATTTTATCTAAAGTTAGTATAACCGTTTGATATCTATAAAAGTAAAGCTTTTGGCTGCCAATATATCTAGATATAGTCAGTAATATGGTTAGTTCTTTACACTAAATAAGTAGCTAGGCGCAATTAAATATAAAACCCTAAAAGCTGTGGCGCACGCGCAGCGTACGCCACAGCTTTTGGTTCCATTTTTTAATTATGCCTAGCTACTTAGCATAACTTTATTTAATTAAAGGGGTCTACCTAGAGTAGTGATGTAAATAACTGCTTCATCACTGGGAATTCCTAAAACTTCGTTGACTAGGTCATCAAAGAACCCAGCAATACCACTAACTCCTACACCTAGTGCGATCGCAGCAAGATTTAGCCTTTGTCCAAGATGTCCTGCATCCATATGTAAATAGCGATATACGCGATCGCCATATTTAGCTACGGCTGTTTGGAGATCGGCGGTATGGAAAATCACAGCTCCTGCATCACGACCTAGTTCTTGACCGAGACAAAGATAATGTAGCTCATCACGGAAATTTTTAAAGCGAATTTGGCGTAATTCTTGAGATTTGGGCGCATAGTAATAACATCCTTCTTCTAAGCCAACGACACCTGTAACAGCAACAAAAGTTTCAATGAGGCTGAGATCAAAATAATCGGGACTACCATCAATACCTTGATCACTATAATGCTGAGGCTGATAGGTAAAGTCTAAAATTGCCTTAAGTTCGGCTAACTCTAATTTTGCACCAGTATATTCACGAGTCGATCGCCTTTGTAAAATTGTATTTTCGAGAAGTTCTAAATCATCACCCCAATGAATACTTTCGGTTACAGTGCTAACTTTTGTGCAGAAGGGAAAATTATACTTATCTAAATCTTGGATCGATTTGCTCTCTACGTCGGATTGATTAGTTTCTAAATTCTCGGTAAGTTTTGTTGTACTTAGTTTTTCTGTGATTTGAGTAACTTGATGCAAATGTTCTAATAATTGACCGTCTGGGAGTTTAGGATAATTAGTAACAGTTACCGATGGCAAAGCAGTGATGAGACCTTTGGACAGGCTGCCCGATCGCTGCATCGGTGCGCGAGATTCTTGTCCCCTACCAATGCTCTCTTCGTCTTGGAGATCGAGAATTGGCACGATGGCGATCGCCCCTTCTACTTCCTGATCTAAAAAGAGAAGTTCATTCACAGCAGCATCCGCAAAGCCACCAATGAGAGAAGCTTGATAATCTTCGATCGCACTGGCTAGATCGATATTCCCTAATAAATGCCCTGTATCTAGAAAAATTCGGCGATAGGCGCGATCTTGATAGCGCCAAGCAGATCTCTGGAATATAGAAGTAATCGCGATCGCCATACGGGTATTTTGCAAAGCAGGATGATCAAAACAAGCCTGCTGCAAACCATTCCAAACATTATTGTCTTGCCAGAAATGAATCAAGCTATGGGTGCGGACTTGATAGTTATAAATCCCTGCTGACAATAAAGGCGTACCTGCCGAAACGATATATACCTCCGCAGGATATAAGCCCCCCGCCGATGGAGCTGCCCGCAAATAAAAAGCCTCCCCTGTAACAGTCGGAACTCTTGCTGTTAAGCCATAGCTGCAAAATAGTAACCGTGAAAGTCTACGCCAACGACTTGCCAACAATCCATCGCGATCGGATTGAATCTCCTCAGTCAGATAGGGCTTAAGATCGTAAACTGTGCCAATTTTATAGTCCTTATACGGTGATGGTTGTGTACTCCAATCTAATCCCTGACTCTTACTAGCAAGGGTCTCAGGTGCATACTTAGTACGTTCGTGATAATACTCGGCGAAGGAAAGTCTGGCTTCGGGCATAGCTTTGCTTTAGTCTACACATCCTTTTGGTTTGCAAACTACTGTATAATGGAAAGGTTGTCAAAAATTTTCTAACTCAATATCAGAAAATTATCACATTAGTACAGGGATCAGATCATGGCAGTACCCAAGAAACGCACTTCTAAATCTAAGCGCGATAGTCGCAAAGCTGTATGGAAGCGCAAAGCCGCAGTTCATGCTCAAAGAGCAATCTCCTTAGGTAAGTCAATCCTATCAGGCAATAATGATGGTTTTGTCTATCCATTGGCTGAAGAAGCAACGGAAGAAGAGTAATCTAAAAAATAAGCGGGCTTTGCCCGCCTATTTTCTAGGTATAAGTTTGGGGGATTTTTAGGCTTGTTTTGCCAAGCTTTCTTTGATACAAGCACCGATTTGGGTATCAATTTTCAGAATATGACCGACTAGCCATTCGCTCAATTCATTATAAATTTTGAGAGCAATCTCCTCACTAGCATCACTTTGACGATATTGATCGTGGAGCTTGCCAAAGGTCTCAATAAATTTTTTATGAGCTTCTTGATTAACTCCTGCCATTGGGCAGCTATGTTTCGCCGCACAGGTTTCTTCGTTGCCGAAGTGCCACTCAGCATAAAACTTAAGAAACACTAATAATTTCTTAATTGCGTTTGCCCCATTTCCCCGTTCGATCGCTTCGCCAATCTCGTTTGTGGCAGCAATCAATTCCTTATGTTGAGAATCAATCATTGGTACACCTGTACTCAATGAGTCGCTCCATTCAAATTTTTTCATAGCATTTTTCCGTTGCGGAAGATATGTCTATTGTCTCTCCAATAAATTTAAGATCTTCAAAAAATAATAGAAACTTAATTAAACCAAGAGATGATTGGCGGCAAAACGAACCACTAGAAAAATTTTGAAAGCATTGCTTTGCAATGCTTTCAAAATTTTTCTAGGTTTGGGTTTGAGCGCAAAGCGTTGTAACTTCCCCTTAGCTCCATTGAGTTGCCCATTTCCAGATTTGCCATCCAATTCCTAAACCCATCAAACAAGGAATTGTCAGGATGATAATTGCGACGATAAACTTGTGGTTTTTCTTGAGAAGAGATTCGCCAACGAAGGCGATCGCCGTAATGCCAATCCATGACATGAAGGCTAAAACCATAAAATAGAATTTAAGTCTAACTAAAAACCATAATCCCCCCACAATCAATAAACCACTTAAGAAATATCCCCATTTCATTAGAGCATAGTCAGCAAAGGCGGTAATCGTTGGTAATAAAGCAACTATTGTAAAACCTGCGATCGCTAGATTTTTTCGCGATGGGATTGTCATCAATATTGATAGAAAATAGCCCATACAGGTATAGCTAGCTAAAATAATTAGCAACCATAACCACAAAAAATTACGTTTCTTGGCAACAAGTTGATCAAATCTGAATTTTGGGAAACCAACTTTTGGCATTGCCAGCTTTGGTAAGCCAATTTTAGGGATTTTGAATTTTTTGACTGATTTAGACTTTGAACCAACAGAATTTGCGGATTCATTCTTATCCTTCGGTTGATTCTCCTTAGTTGGTTGATTTTCTGAATTGTCAGACTGGTCAGCCATAGGTTCATGCAGCAGCTTTTCCATTCATAATTTAAGCAGAACAAGGGGCTTAAGCCCCTTGTTTCACCTCATAACATCAGAAAATTTTCGATATCGCGTTTATAGATAATGGTGGCGCGAAGCGCCACCATTATCTTCTTGGGATAATAGCTATAGATTTATATTTTCACCGAGGCTCGGAACACAAACCTTATTCCCTTTTTACAGTGCAGTTTCAGAGGCTACGATCATAGAACCAACCCCGCTATTGGTAAAGATTTCTAGAAGTAGTGAATGTGGTACGCGCCCATCGACAATATGGGCGGCTTTTACCCCTTGAGCTAGCGATCGCACACAGCACTGAACTTTAGGAATCATGCCACCACTGACGACATTTTCATTCATCAGTTCTCTAGCTTTGCTGATCGTCAAACTGCGATAGAGAGTACTGGGATCTTTGTAATTATGGAGAATACCTGCAATGTCGGTAAGGAGAATCAATTTTTCGGCTCCCAAGGCGGCGGCAAGTTCACCCGCGACGGTATCCGCATTGATGTTGTAGGATTGACCTGTTTCATCGGTCGCGACACTAGATACAACGGGAATATGCCCTGCTTCGAGTAGGGTTGAGAGCAGACCGATATTAATGCCACTGACTTCACCCACAAAGCCGATCGCATCATTGCCTTGGGGACGCGCACGGATCAGATTGCCATCCTTACCGCATAGACCGACCCCAGAGCCACCTGCAAGATTAATCATTTCTACGATCTGCTTGTTGACGCGACCAACCAGCACCATTTCCACAACTTCCATGGTGGCGGCATCGGTAACGCGCAATCCATTGATAAATTGTGGCTCGATGTTCAGTTTGGTAAGCCATGTATTGATTTCGGGCCCGCCACCATGCACTAAGACTGGGCGCAATCCCATAAATGACATCGTGACGACATCGCGGATCACGTCCTGCCGAAGATTTTCTTCTTTCATTGCCGCGCCACCGTACTTGACGACAATGGTACGCCCCGCAAATTGCTGCATGTAGGGCAAAGCTTCACTTAGAACCTGAACGCGATCGCTGTCTGTTAGCATTTAACGCCTCGACTACTCTTAAAAAAAATACTTTTATAAACCTTACAACCTCAAATACACCAATAGATAAGCGATTTAGGTTGCATATTGTTATTTGATGACTTTTACGATTATCTGTCCTCACAGCAGAGAATAATTAAGGGTGTGTGGCTTAGTCACACACCCTTAATTGTTTTTTATTTATTAGCGATCGCTTTTCTAGTAGAGGCTAAGACTTTGATGAGCGCTTTGTCTGTGACGATTTGGGTGATTGAGATTGCTTTGCGGCGAGTTTTTGCAATTTTTCGATTTGTTTAAGAGTTAAACCTGTAACCTGAGCAATTAAATCTGTGGAAATGTTGGAACGCAACATATTGAGAGCTATTTGATTAGTTGCTTTCTCCAGCCCCTTAGCCTCACCTTTCTCCAGCCCCTTAGCCTCACCTTTTGCCAAGCCTTCTGCCAAGCCTTTTGCCTTACCTTCAGCTAATCCTTCAGCTAATCCTTCTCGTAAGATCTCTTGATAAATTACTGATTCTTTCATGATGTCGCTCCTGAGTAATCTTTTGATGATTTCTTTGCTTAGGGCTATGCCAGATATTATAGCGGTTGAGGCAGCTACGTTGCTCTGTACCTGCTTATCGGCAATATTTTCAATTTGTTTGGCAACCCGTCTTAAGGTTGCTTCAGGGTTGTTAGTCTGAGATAGGGTAGCAAAGGGTAATAGTCCTTGGTATTGCTGAAATATTTCTGTGGGTTGTTCCCATAGTCGGATGACGTTGAAGCGATGGTTTAGCTCTCTGAGGGTGAATGTGGTTTCATGGACTAGTGGTGATTGACTGGGGCTTAGATAGATAACGACTTGATGGGTTTGCTTTTCAGGAAATTTGCGATATAGGCGTAGTCGATAGTCTGCCATCCGAAAGGGGATATTTTTATTGGGATCGGACTGAAACTCGATGTGCAAGATAATTTCTGAGGATTCTAGAAATATAACTGAGTCGGCACGAATTGGCTCGGTTGAGAGTTCTGATGGTTCGAGTTTGGTAAGGGTTATGGATTCGCCTAAGATCCAACTGGCAAAGTCACTGGAAAAGCTTTCTGCTAAGAATTTACAAATGTTATCGATCATTCTTGAACTATCTTCTCCTTCTAAACATTAATGAACAATCCACAAGAATTAGGCGATCGCCATTTCAAATTCGGCACAGACAGAGGGAATTGAGAACTTCAGTTTTGCTTGGTTATAGGCAGCTTCGACCATCTTTTGGGTTGCTTCGCGATCGCTAAAAATTTGTTGCATGGCAGCCGCCAGTAATTGCGGATCGTTAGGAGGAATTAATAAACCTGTCACCCCATTGGTAATAATTTCGCTAGTACCGCCGCCAAGAGTTGCGATCGCAGGTCTTTTCGATAATTGCGCCTCAACAATTACGCGCCCAAAGGGTTCAGGAGCAGTTGAACAATGGGCGATCGCATCACAAGCTTTCATTAAGGCGGGAATATCTTGCCGAAAGCCGAGCCAATGCACACGACCTTGGAGACTTTCCTGTGACGCAATATTTTTCAGCTTTTCCGTATACTCCGCCTCCCCAAAGAGTGCATCACCGACTAGCAACACATGGACATCAGGGAGTTGACTAGCAGCTTCTAATAAAATATGTTGCCCTTTCCAGTAAGACAGCCGACTGAACATTCCCACTAAAGGGCGATCGCGGGGAATGCCTAATTCCTCTCGCAAAGTTGCTTGATTATCATTAACTTGATCAAACTTTTCGCTATCAAATCCGTTATATACAGTGCGTAATAGTCGGCGATTGCCCCCTGCGGCGATAAATGCGTCTGCTGTCGCTTGAGAATTGACAATTACTCTCGTAGCAAACCAATTCGCTAAGGTAACTGCGATCCTACGATTGGTCGCACTAAAAATATCGGCGGTCAAAATATCATGTAAGTGCCAAACTACAGGTGCACCACCCAATAATCTGGAGATCGCTGCCACCACAAATCCCTTTTGATTATTGGCATGGATTAAATCGAAGTCTTTACTTTTGTCCGCAATTTGTTTACCTAATCTCCAAAGATCACCTATGGATTTTAGAGATGAGCCTAGCCCACTTGATAGCTTGACATCAGCAAGAGATCGCGATGCTTGCAAAACTTCAACCTTTACTCCTAAATCTTCCAATCGTGTCTTTAAAATTCCATCAGTGAGCAGCACTACTTGACTAGTTTCACGATAAGCATTAGCAAAATCGATTAAACAAAGCTCTCCCCCACCTAAAACTGCGGTATAGCTCACAAATAAAATTTTTTTATTATCCATATTTTTATGCTTAATGTGTAACTTAATTACACGTTATTTCTCGTTTTATTTGATAAATTTAGTGTAATCTTCCAACCATTCTGATTTAGGATTTAACTCGAATTTCGTCACATCTATCATTGCTAACAGTAATGATTTTTGTTTCATAGCATTTTTACGATAAATAGCTCCTTGCTGCTGTTTCTCAACATAATTATCCCAAGAAACATCTGTTAATAGAGATACACCGATATTAGTAATCATTTGCTGCCTCATTTGTAAATGCTTATGAAATAGCTCCTCTAGGCTAAGAGTAGGATAATAAATACGCACACTTCTAGGATTACGCCAGAAACCGTAAGCAATACTAGCTGTAATACTTACCTCTTGATTAATACTGCTTAATGTCCAGTCTTGCTCTAGGCTACTCATAATTGAGACGTTTCTAGCAAATGATTCTCCTGTCGCTTTAAAAACTTCATTTACTTCTGCATAACAATAATTGTATGGATGAGCAAAGCACCTCGCAAAACCTGATGTTTGTGGAATTTTATAATCCATAATCTGTACAAAGCCAAGAAGCTCTAATTGATTAGTTTGATCTTGGAACCAATTAAAATTTAAGAGCGGATACTCTTCAATACTAGCAGTTTCATAATTAAATGTATCCGATTGTGATCTGATTAGTTTTTCCTTAATATCTGATAGTAACCAAATGAAACAAACAAATAGAAAAAAGGCAATTATACTAGCTATTCTCCATCCATAAAAGTGAAAAGCAACTGCAATAGTCAAGGCAGAAGAAAGAGAATATCCTCTAATTTGTGACCAAAAATTTTGGGTTCCATCGCTTAATTTCATCTTGTTTTCTGTTATTTGCTGATATTTACAGTAAATTAGTCAGAGTAAAAATATGGATGAGCAAAGAGAGACAAACATTACTTAACTGATGATTTTGGTGCGTCGGTATTTAGTAACCCAATAAAAGCATCAATATCTAAGTTTTTATTGGTAGCAAATCCTGATTTCAAGATTTCATTTCTGGCACTTCTGGTTTTGAGATCGTTAGGATTCAGCTTCAACCAACGAGTATAGTCATCGATCGCTTCAAACCAATATCCCGCTTCAGCATAAATCTTGGCGCGATCGCGAGTTGTCAAAGCACGCATCAAAGACTTTTGCAGACTACTTTCAGGAGGGGAATACACAATCCAGCCACTTACAATTACGTCCTCTTCCAGTTCATTTTGTTGATCTGGTAATGTGATTTCCCAACGGTAGCTTTTAGATGGTTGCAAAGAAGCTGCGATCGGCAATTTGAAGCTGGACAAGCCACTTTTCATTGTTAACTTGGTTTGAAATATTATCGTTGTGTCTTTTTGATCCTTCGTCAAGATGACGCGAAGTTGTCCGACAAAACAATCCTGAGACTCTGTTGTGTGAGTCGTCTCATCCGTTTCGTTGACATGATGCTCAAGATCATTAGTAGATGAAGACCTTTGTTTGGGTTGATCATACAAATACCAATACAAAGTAGGTTGAGCATTGGCTGTCCGCCCCCCATCCTCAGGCGTAATCAATGTTAGGAGAGGTTGTGGCTGTAGCTGTCGCATTAGTAATGCAGGGGATCTATCTCTGCTCCGTACCGAAGGTATAACCCCACGGCGAGGTTGCGTAGTAGAAGCGTTTTCATCTATTTCTAGGCTATCTCGATTCACAAGCCTTGTCCCCCCTCCTGTACTTGCGCTTTTGGGTAAACCCAAGCCATAACCTTTGTTGTTAGATTGGGCTAACAATAAAGGTTTCGCGATCGCGGCTAAGGGTATCAACTCACCTGTACCTATGCTTACCAAAGAGCAGAGCAAGATGAGTGATGCTCTGCCCAAATAAGTCCGCGATCGCCGCTTATTCGCTATAGTAAACAGCCTAATTGAAGGGATGGTGGCTTTGATTTTCATGATTTTTGCAGCCGTGAAGGTTGATCCATGCACGAGATTATGGCTTTAGATTAAACGTTTAGGCAACAAAATTCCCCATAGCTAATTCTAGAAATCATACTGAGTCAGTCTTAAATCGTCACAGAGGCTAGAAATATGAGTGAGAATGAGCTACCAAAATCGGGAACTCGCCCCAAAGTAAGCAGAGGATTTTTGATCACTGTGGGCATTCTCGCAATTTTAGCGGTAGTAGGCAAACCAGTGATGCAGTGGGGTAAGGTTCAATACGATGCTTATAAAGCGAGTACTACTGACTTAACAGCTAGTGAGCCTAAATACCAAGAACTGAGCAAGGTAATCCAAGCAAATCAGCGCCCAAATTCTGGATACAATTCTGGAAATACCAATACTAAAAATGACTTAAAGACTCCTGAAAAAATTTTTCAAACGGCTTTATCCCGCGATCTTTTGGGTAGAAGTAGTCTGTATGAACCTAATACGAGTAATGGCAAGTTAGCCTGTGCGCGTATGGTAAATATGGTGCTTGATCGCGCCTTGGGCTATCAAGTTGGGCAGAATACTCTATATGTTCCTTCTATAGTTACAGACTTAGATAAAGGTCAAGGTAAACGCATTGACCAAAAGCAAACTGTACGCGGAGATATTGCGATCGCGAATGGTACAGACTACACCAATGGACAGTGGCATATTGGCATTTGTATGAATGATGGTTGTAATTTAATCCTGTCCAATTCCCCCTTTCAATCAGAATTTTCTTGGTTAACAGGTACAACGTTTGAAGGAGCATTTGATCAATATCCTGGGAAAACTACTTTCTATCGAATTTTGCAACGTTTATAGTGCTTTAAGTAGCTGGGCACAATAAAATATAAAACCTAAAAAACTGTGGCTCACGCACAGCGTAAACCACTTAAAATAGGAATACCTACATTTCAAAAGCACTATAAACCTACAGTGCAACGCCAGTGCAAAGCACTGTATTCTTAGAATTGCCGAGAAAAGCAAGCATATTAAATGTTGAAGTACATCCAAAAATTCACTTGTTTGGCAATCTACGCAGGCGTAAGTCTTGGGTTTGTCAGCAACATTGCCCCATTCTCCACTCCCGCATTTGCCGAAGATAGCAGCTTAGGGATTGTGATGCGTCGTGGACATTTACGCGTCGGGATCGATGCTGCAATTGGCGGTCCTTATATGTTCTGGAATACCAAAACCCAGTTTTATGATGGCTTTGAATTGGAGATTATTCAAGAAATTGCCGCAAGATTAAATATTGAGCCACGTCCGATTAATATTCCTTGGACAACCCAGCCCGAAAATTTATCATCAAGACAGGTTGATCTCCTGCTCAGTGCGAGAGAAGAGGGAGCATTAGAAACAGGTGATACTAAGGGGAAATTCATCGAAACCAATCCCTATTACCGTAGCGCCCAGAGATTGCTGATTCGGGCAGATGGCACACAAATCAAGTCTTTGCGTGACATGATCGGCAAACGGGTTGGTGTTGTAGCAAATAGTGGTGGTGCAGCGATCGCCGAAACCTATAATAAAAACAGGGGCAATGCTATTCGTCTATTTTCATCAAGGGATCTTGATCGGATGATTATCCAATTACGCGATCGCCAACTTGATGCAATGATCCTTGATGAACCTGTCGCGGTGTGGCAGGTACGAAACAATCCTAACTTTATAATTGTTGGTGAGCCTTTAATCCCGATTCGCTTAGTGGCAATCGTCAATAAAGATGATGTATCACTAAAAAAAGCGATCGATAAGGCTTTAACTGAGATGATTCAAGACGGTAAACTCGAACAGATACTTAAGAGGTGGAACCTGTGGGAAAGCCAGAAAACTTTAAAATCGACAAAGGACTTGCCAGCTTCGGTGTTAGCGATCATTACGCCATACTCGGTCTACCGTTAACCACCGATGCGGCACATATCCGCAAAAAATTTCTCAAACTTGCTAAAATTCTGCATCCTGATGTATTTGGGCGCACTGAAGAAGAAAAGGAAACTGCTACCAAGTATTTCTCCAAGATGGTTAGCCCTGCCTATCAAGTACTAAATAGCGATCGCGATCGCGGTGAATATTTAGCCACCTTGAGAATATTTGCTCAAAGCCAAAAACAAAAAGACAGCGCTCTCACCCTTAGTTCGGAAATTGCTCAAAAGCTGTATCGCATACCCCACGAAATCACCTATGCACAGTTTGTAGAGCAAATTGCGCCAAAGCAATATGAAAACCTCGATGCCATCTTGGAATATACAGCAACCCTCAGTGAGCTAAACCTCGTATATTTGATGACTCAATCTAGCCTTAGCTTTACAACGGGTAGTAGTGCAGCCTCTGCTGCTCCCAGCCCAAATCAGAGCATGGGACAAAATGGCAATGGACAGGCAAGTGGTGTTGCGCCTAAACCTGCTCAATCGCCAGCATTGCGGAATCTCAATATGGCTGAGCTATTCATTAGCAAAAAACAATGGACTGAAGCGCTTAAAGAGTTAATTGCAGCAGAAAAGCTTGATCCCAACAATGCCAAGGTTTACGCCCTCAAAGGTTTAGTCCAGATGAATCAAAATGCAGCAGCGATCGCCAAAGCAAGTTTCCAAAAAGCCCTTAAACTCGATCCCAAAGAACCAACTGCACTGAAGTACATCAATCAAGTTAATATTGCTACATCAGCAAAAACTCCCGAAAAGCCACCAGAAAAAAAGGGAGGATTATTTGGATGGGGCAAAAAATAATCCATAGTATTTTTCGCCATAAAAGTTTCGTATGTTTATTGAAGCGGGCAAAGCCCGTTTCAATGTCTAGCCTAGAAATTGGCGAGGTTATTGAAACAAGCTGCGAGTATTTCCAAATGTAATTAGGTAGGTACAAGCCTACTTAAATTACATTTGGTTCCGACAAGGTGAATTTTGAGAGTTTAGATATGTCGAGGCAAATACCTTGGATTTTCGCAAATTAAAATACTATCGTCATAATTCGTTAATTCTAGTCACTAGTGGAGATCTTAAACTCCTATCTGAGATCTCCAGAATTTTAACATCAGAAAAATATCAGTACATTGTAGAAACAAGTGGTGAAAAAGCTTGGGACATAATTTTACAAAAAAAGCCTGCGATCGTTCTTGCGGATTGGAATATCCCTGATGTTTCAGGATTAGCATTGTGTCATCGAGTCAAGGCAAATATTGCCCATCCTGAACTCATGACAACCTACTTCATCTTAATTACTGAAGCCTTAAACTCTCAACAGCGTCAAATAGGTCTAGATACAGGCGTAGATGAATTTCTAGATAATCCGATTGATTATCCTGAGTTCAAGGCAAGGATCCGCACAGGAATGCGTGTCAATGCACTGATCAAGTCTTTGACATGGACTAATCAAAGGCTGTTAGCTCAAAATGATTTGCTAGATACGCTTGCCTTATCCGATCCCTTAACGAATGTTCTCAATGAGCGCACTTTTGCGGACATAATTCCTAAAATAATGCGCCAATTCAAAGGCTATGGCAAATACAAAGGCTATGGCTTTCTGAGTATTTTGATTATTGATATTGATGGTTTTGAACAAATTACTCAAGCCTATGGTGACAAAGTTGGTGACGAAACAATTAAGGCGATCGCGGGGAGACTAAGCCATAGTTGTGCGGCGCATAGTTTGATTTATCGTTATGGCTTGGATGTGTTTGTGTGTGTTACCCCCCACCTTGAGGCTAACAATGGCTTGCAACTTGCTAATGATTTATTGACAAGTATTCGTAGTCATCCCATCTCAGTTTCTTCAGGATTGCTATTTCCTCTTACCATCAGCATTGGTGGCGTAGTGCAATATTTAGGAGATCAAAAGATCCCAACGGCTTCTAGTGATGAGTACGAGGTGAGTTTTAATGAACTTGTATCTCTATCGCAGCAATCGCTTGAGCAAGCCCAAAAATCTGGTGGTAATCGTGTCTATATCGAAGAAATCACTAAATAAATTGGTGAAAGAGAAGCTCTTTGGGTTTCTCTTTCACCAACCATTGAGAATGGCGATCGCCATCTAATCTTCTTCATGGGTAGGAATATGGCGATGCCGAAAAGCTTTACCAATCGAAGGGGTGAGTAAGATCGCAAGGGCGATCGCACTACCAATCGCGATATATGGATTTAATAGCATCAGACGAGACACTGGTTCATCAACATTAACACTGAGGGCATCATCAAAAACTGTGGGAATTGCTAAAAGCTTAGTTGCTGAGGGTGGTGATACCCAGTGCAAAGATGCTGCGATCGAGGGAAACATCACCGCACTAAAGAGAAAAATACTGAGAAACCTAGCCCAAGACTTTAAATAAAATAAACCGATCGCTAACAATAGTGGTACAAATCCAAAACCTAAGAAGGCAATTCCCGACACAACTTGTAAATTGGTTGAATTACTATCTAATAAAGGGGAACTTGCTTCTATTAAGCGATAAATATAGAAGTTAAATAGACGATCGCAAATTAGCAAGAGACTAGAGCCAATCATTGTAGTTGCTAACATAGTAATCGCGATCGGGCGTTTGCTGGTTTTATGTTTCATAGGTTCTTTAGTTCATTCTTCCAAGTTGTTGATTTCTGAGAATTCAGATAGGTGAAACCTAAATTTATGGTTGGCTGAGATAGCGTGGCAAATGACGAAATAGCTTACTTGATTGCAACATTCTCAATAGGTAATAACTTGCAGTTGGCAAAAAGATAATCATTGCCCAACCAAATTGATCGGGAACTTCCACTTGAAAGAATGTAGGAAATAGCAACATCAATAGAATAGATAAACCAACCGAGACAATACCAAGAATTGTGGCTGTAGAATTTTTCGCAAAGGTTTGGACTTTCCATATCGAAACATTAGTTAAAGTCCAAAATACTAATAGACAGAAAATTGTGCCAATGATCGTACTAACGCATTGGGCTTGACCTTTGGCAATATCTTGAAATATATCTGAGTCAATCATCGTAGTACTATTGGGCGTTCTCAGTAAAGCCCAACCACTGATGTAATAGGAAAAGACATAACCTGTAGTCATAGCGATCGCCCCAAAGATCCCTGCAATGGAACTGTAACCAAGAACATCCCGCAGGAAGTTTTCTAAACGTCTAGGTTTGAGCCAACCAAAGGCAATCCAGATCGTCGGTAAACCAACTACCGCCATCGTCAAAACTGTCATATGGCGAGGTTCTACAGGAAAAGGAAGCTGCACAAATCCCGCAAAGGAAATTGTGAGAATCACCATAATATTTTTGGTGAGGTAGAGCAAAGCAGAAGAGAGAATCTTTTGTTTGATCTCATCGCCTGCGGTGAAAGCTTGCGGTAGGGCCGAGAGATTGTTATCTAATAAGACAATATCAGCGACATCTTTGCTAATCTGTGCACCGTCATTCATGGCGATTGCCAGTTGTGCTTCCTTAAAGGCAGGTACATCATTCACCCCATCACCAACCATGCCCACATAACCACCCCGCTTCACCATTGCCGAAATGAGCCGACGTTTCATGTCAGGGGTAATTCTGCCAAATACGGAGCCATAGGCGGCAGAACGACTAAAGGTGGACGCATCCATTTCCTCTAAGGTCTTTTGCGTAAACACAGCATCATCGGGAACTGCAATTCCTGCTTGACGCGCAATTGAGGCAACCGTTTCTACGCTATCCCCTGAAATAACTTTAAGCCGAATATTTTTGTTTTGCAATTCGGCAATTGTATCAATCACATCGGGACGCAGACTGTCTTCGAGCAGAACGATACCGCGATCGCGTCTGTTATTGGGTAATGCAGGATTTTTATCAGTCGCATCAATGCTATCTTCACTGCTGACTACTGCGATCGCCCGCAAGCCCTGTCTACCATATTGCTTGGCTTGTTCTTGAGTCTCAGGACTGGTGAATAAAATTTCAGGCGCACCAACCATGATCGTTGTACCGATATCAATAGTGATCGCCCCCCATTTCCGACTAGAACTAAAAGGGACTTCACTCACAAACTGTGATGGTGATCGGGGTTTATCCGTAAATGCTGCCATCGCTTTAGCGCTACTATTCTGTGTTCCCATTAAGTTTGTATAGAGCGCAATTAATTCTCTGAGTGAATCTTCATCAGTATCACCTAAAGGCACAATTGACTTCACCACCAATTTGTTTTGGGTCAATGTACCCGTTTTATCAGTACAGAGAATCCGCACACTATTCATCGAGTCAACGGCATTAATTTTTTGAATTAAGGTGCGTCGCTTACTAATCTCCACTGCGCCGATCGCAAAGGCAACACTAATCGAAAGAATTAGCCCCGCGGGTACAAAGCTATTAATAATAACCGAGGAATAGCGAACTGTATCAACAATCGAACGTCCCGAATTGAGGCTAGAGGCAAGGTGTAGAAAGGCAGCGACAATTAGAACAAGAATAAAGATTTCTACTAAAACATCAATCTTTTTCTGTAAAGGGGTAAATACTCGTTTATAGACCCTTGAAGACTGGGATAGCTTCACTGCATAGCTTTCATTGCCAATCTTCTCCGCCCGAAATACGCAACTTCCTGCCAAACAAAAAGAACCAGACAGAACAATATCACCAATTTGTTTAGCAACGGGATCAGATTCGCCTGTGAGTAATGACTCATCCATTTCCACATTTTGGGAAATCAGTACCGCCCCATCCACAGGAGCGCGATCGCCTGGACTTAACTCAATCAAATCATCGCGCACCAACTCGCCAACAGGGACTTCCTTTGTTTCGCCATCCCGCCGCACCTTCACCTTTTGCACCGATAACAAGGCGAGTTTATCCAGCGTCAGCTTGGCTTGAATTTCTTGGGCAACCCCCACCAGAATATTCATAAATACCGAAAATCCTGAAAAGATCGCATCGGTAAACTGTCCTAGCGCGGTCATTAGGACTAAAACGACTCCGAAGGTAACATTAAATAATGTAAAAACATTTTCTTGGAAGATGTCCTTATAGGTACGGCTCGATCGCATGACCACGACGTTAATATCACCACGCCGTTTTCTATCGGCGACCTCAGCCTCACTCAGCCCTATGTCTGTATTAGTGGCGATCGCAGGTAAGTCTGGCATATTTGCTGATGTAGATTGAGACATAGACACACAGGTATCGTTTTAGTATTGAAGTGTTAAGACCTCTAAGATGATGTAATTACAGCATCTCCAGTCGCTTGTGTGAAGTTTTTTAACCCATTGCGCTAAAAAACTTCACCATACAGGATGAAATCTAATTACTGCCAGTTTAGGCTTGAGTCAATTTTTAAAGTATTGCAACGCAATACTTTAAAAACTTAACTTAGGTTTGAGAGCGTGTTTGAAAAGTTTTTACCCCCTCTAACTCCCCCTTTGTAAGGGGGAGGATTTGAGTTTCCCCCCTTTGTAAGGGGGGATTAAGGGGGGTAAAAGCAGAAATTTATGCTAAATAGGTACTTCTCAAACACACTCTTAAGAACGTGCAAAACACTGTAAACGCTCTGAAAAATTGAAATTTAAACTTATATCTATGATTACGTTGCAAGTAAATGGTGATGATCGCACATGTGAGCCAAATCTCACCATGATCGAATTGCTGAAATATTTAGGGCTAAATCCGCGCTTAGTAGCGGTGGAGTACAATGGCGAGATCTTACATCGTCAACTCTGGGAAAACACAATTATCCAAAACCGCGATCGCCTAGAAATCGTCACCATTGTTGGTGGTGGTTAAAAATCGCTACAAAGTAAGAACGCTATAATTTGATTTAGTCCATTTTTTTATCAGTATTGCAGGCAATTGGCATAGTCTATGAGCATCGCATCCGCACAAGTCCCCGCTACCGTCCTGACTGGCTTTCTTGGTGCAGGCAAAACTACTTTACTCAATCACATTCTGACGGCTGAGCATGGTAAAAAAGTCGCGGTCATCGTTAATGAATTTGGTGAGGTAGGCATCGATCAACAATTGGTCATCGGTGCTGACGAAGAAATCTTTGAGATGAACAATGGTTGTATTTGCTGCACCGTGCGCGGCGATCTGATTCGGATTATTGGCAACCTGATGCGCCGCCGCAACAAATTCGATCATCTTTTAATTGAGACCACAGGTTTAGCCGATCCCGGCCCTGTTGTGCAGACCTTTTTTATGGATGAGGATATTCATCGGCAAGTGGCATTAGATGCGGTTGTCACAGTAGTTGATGCTAAGCATGTCCAACAACATTGGGGCGATCGCGAAGTTCTCGAACAAATTGGCTTTGCGGATGTGATTTTGCTCAATAAGACTGATCTTGTCACTCCTGAGGAGCTAGAGGAACTAGAAGCAAAAATCAAACATCTAAACGTTCTAGCTAGAGTCGATCGCGTTCAGTTAAATCAAACTAATACTGAAGATATTGAGAGCAGTATCAATAAAGTTCTCAATGTTGGTGGTTTTGACCTTGAGCGAATTCTCGAAAAAAATCCCGAATTTCTTGCTGCTCAATTAGCAGATGACCATGACCACGATCATAATCATGAACACGAACATGACCACAAACATGAGCATGAACATGATCACCACGAGCATCATCACCATATCCATGATGAAGAGGTTGGCTCGGTAAGCATTTTAGAAGCAGGTGAAGTAAATCCGTACAAATTCCAAGCATGGATTAGTGAACTATTGAGAACCCAAGGTCAAGATATTTTTCGTTCTAAGGGAATTATTAATCTTGCTGGTTCTGAAGAGCGTCTGGTATTTCAAGGGGTGCATATGCAGTTTGACGCAACTCGCGATCGCCCTTGGAAAGACAATGAACTCCGCAAGAATCAATTAGTATTCATCGGCAGACATCTCGATGATGAAAAACTCCGCGATGGTTTCCGTTTGTGCTTAGTGTAGTTCGATATAGCAAATTGCACCTTGCAAAGCAAGGTGCAATTTGTATTTCCAGTTTGCTCGCGGCAAACTGGAAATACCTATATTTGACTAAGGCTTAGCCTTTGTTTCTGGTGATTTCACAAATACGCGATCGCCTGCTTTCGCACCACTTAAAATTTGAGTTTGATTATCTACGGTTGTGCCAACGGTCACAGGTTGGAATTTCGGTTTCCCTTTTTCATCAGCAATGAGTAAGCCCGTTTTACCTTCTTGAGTGACGATCGCTACTGTTGGCACAACTAGCGCATTATCGATTCTTTGACCAATAAAGCGTAAATCCGTATTCATTCCCGATTGCAATTTATCTTTGCCAGTTTCTAAAGTGACACGCACTTGGAAAGAAGTTACATTTTGTTCAATAATCGCTTCAGGCGCAATCAACCGTACTTTCCCTTTAAAAACTTCCGATGGAAAGGCATCGGCAACTATTTCCACTTCTTGACCAATTTTAATTTGCGAAATATCCACTTCAGGAACCTTGGCGATAATCTCTAAACCATTAGCGATCGCCACAATCGAAGTAGAAGTCGATGAATTGGTAGAAGAAGCAGTAGTGGTTGGAGTAACAAAGGCTCCCGCATTGGCATATTTTTGAGTAATAATCCCTGCAAATGGAGCGCGGATGATTGTATCCTCAATTTGCACCTCAATAATTCTGATCCCTGCGATCGCTTGAGCAAGTTGCGCTTCGGCTTGGGCAATATCTTCGGCACGGCTACCATTACGAGACTGCTCAAACTGACGGGTAGCTTCAGCAAGATTGGCTTCGGCAGTGAGCAAATCAGCTTGGGTACTACGATCATCCGTTAAAACTTCATCAAGGCGATCGCGGGAAATCGCACCCTCAGCTTGTAAATTGCGATAACGCGAAGTACGCATACTATTTAAGGCTAAGCGCGATCGGGCAGCTTCCAATCGTCCCCGCGCTGACTCAACTCTTGCCTGAGCCGCCGCCACATCTTCAGGACGATTACCATTGCGTAATTTCGCTAAATTCGCCTCAATCGCCGCAGCATTAGCTTGAGCCTGATAGAGTTGGGGAACTAAGTTGGCATTATCCATCCTTGCAATTACCTGCCCCTTAGCTACCCTTGCCCCCTGCTCGACTAGTAACTCAACTAACTTTCCTGCTTGCTTAGGACTGAGGTTAACAGTTTCAATTGGGACAACCGAACCACTAGCTTTAATTTTGAGAGCTAAAGATTTAGATTCTACTAATTCAGTTTTGTCATTAGCTGAAGTTGTACTTTGATTAGAGATGGTCAAAGCTCTAAAAACAGTAAAGCCACCACCTAGTAAAACCACAATTAAGATCACAACGATCCAAGGATTTTTCCAAGCATTTTTAAGTCTATGGGCTTCTTTTGATTCTTGTTTCTTGGAAACGGTAGTTTGCATCGAAATTTTAGTCTGAATAAAGCTAGTAGCATAAAATTTTAAGCCTAAGCAAATAATTTAGGTTAATTACCCTTAATTTGCATCACCCCCTAGGATCATTATACATCTGTAGCCACTCAAATAGAGAGTTGCGGCGCTTGTGCTGTAACTCTCTATTTGAGTGGGTATTTTATAACTAAGGAAAGGATTTATTGGGTTAAGGATGGGCGGCGCTTCGCGCCGCCCATCCTTAACCATTTAGCACTACCCAAGATCTCACTAAGATCGCGGTAGTATTTAAGCACCACCCCCTATTTTGAGGCTTTTGACTTGTTTTGGCACAAATGACTATAGCGATACTTACTATTCGCCGCCATCAAAAAACGGTATATTAGCAAAAGTAGGGACTTCTAGAGACGCAAATCAATTTTGTAAATTCATATTTGAGGGTTAATAACCTTGTGATTCAGCCTGTCACAACTTGGGAAGAGAAAACACACATCGTAATTCACGGATCTCAAGATGCGATGCAGATTCCTCTAGTGAATGCGTATTCTTGGACATTAGGACGAGGATCGGAAAATGATATCCCTCTGTCCGATAAATGTGCATCACGTAACCATGCGATGTTTCAAATTGTTGGAGAGAATAACTATTTTTTAATCGATCTAGGTAGTCGTAACGGCTCCTTTGTCAATGGGCGCAGGGTGACTATTCCTGTCAGTCTAAAAAATGGCGATCGCATTACATTGGGAGAAACCAATATAGAGTTTTATTGTCCTGAAACTATAACCGTACCTGATGCGGGTGCATCTCCAAGTGAAGAAACTACTGATGCAGTGGCAACAGCCATGCTGCATAAACGCCAACTGATCACCGTTTTAGTAGTTGATATTCGCGACTTCACTAAGCTAACTCAACAAATGGATGAACATATTCTTTCAGAAGCGATCGGTACATGGTTTCGACGGGCAGGGGAAATAATTGATCGCTATGGTAGTTGGGTAGATAAATATATTGGCGATGCTGTGATGACCGTCTGGATTCACGATACCGAGAAAAGCCTAGACACAGTTGCCACTCAAGATATGCTCAAGGTCTACCGCGCTCTCCATGAACTATATGAAATGAGTAATGAACTTAATCAACAATTTGATTTGCCATTTAAATTACGTGTTGGAGCAGGGGTAAATACGGGATATGCAATGGTGGGGCAAATGGGAACGAGCGAACATCCCGACTATACCGCTTTAGGTGATACGGTGAATGCTGCCTTTCGTTTAGAGTCCTCAACTAAACAATTAGGATTAGATGTTGCGATCGGTTCCACGACCTACAGCCATACACCCTATGCAGCAGTATTACTGCCCCTCAAGCAATATTCTGTAGAACTAAAAGGCTATAGCGCTCCAACAGTTACCTATGCTGGTACTTTCAGCGAACTAGGTGAATATATCAAAAAGTTAGATGCAGAATAGCTTCCCTACTTACTGTTTACCGATCAAATTGCGATATTCTTGACTGACATTCGCGCTGTAATTGAGATAGTTCTGTAACCACTCACCGCCTTGGTTAATGAGATCGGATAGATTAAGATTCCATAACCTAATGGCATTATCACCATGACCTGATGCAAAACCACACCCATCAGGACGAAAACACAGACTAATTGGAGTACTATCTGGACATTTTAGGGTTTGTAATGTCTTTCCATCAAGACTCCATAGCTTAATTGTATTATCACTGCTACTCGAAATAATACTGCGTCCGTCGGGACTAAAACTAACTGTCCAGATGCCCGCCTCATGACCTCTAAAGGTTTGGATTAATTGACCTTTAAGATTCCATAGCTTGATCGTACTATCACCACTACCTGATACGAGATATTCACCATCGGGACTAAAACAAACACTCCAAACAGCACTCCGATGCCCCCGTAGAGTTTGTAGTTCTGTACCATCAAGATTCCATAGTTTGATTGTGTCGTCACCACTACCTGAAGCGATCGCATTACCATCGGGACTAAACCGCACCGTCCAAACCGTTGATTTATGCCCCTTGAGAGTCGCGAGTTCGGTTCCATCAATTTTCCATAACTTCACCGACTTGTCACTGCTGCCAGAGACAATTTTTTGACCATCAGCGCTAAAGTCTACTGACCAGACTGCCGTACTATGTCCTGTAAATGTCCGTTGCAGTTGGTGTTGATCTCCGTGAATTGACCATAAAGAAATAGCACTATCACCACTACCCACTAATAGACTCTTGCCATCAGGACTAAAACTGACACTGAGAATATCGTTATCACCAACAATAGTTTGCAGTTCATTACCTTCTAAATCCCAGATTTTGATTTGATCATCAAGGCTACCTGAGGCAATATGTTGACCATCGGGGCTAAAGGCAATGCTCCGAACTGCTGCAATATGTCCATGCAAGACTTGCTGGGCACGGCTGTCAATTTGCCAGAGGCGTGCGGTGCAATCGAGACTCGCAGAAATCAAACTTTTGCCATCAGGACTAAAGCTGACCGATCGCACAGCTTCGTCATGCCCTTTAAAAATTTGCAGTTCTCTCCCGTAAAGATCCCAGATTTTAATTTGCTTATCGGCACTGCCTGAGGCTAGGGTTGTGCCATCGGGACTAAAACTAACGCTACGAATTGCACTGGAATGGGCTTGAATCGAAAATACTTCCTCGATCGCGATCGCATTGCTAGATTCAGGATTGGCAGCATCTTGGGTAAGATGCCACAATTTGAGAACATTATCACCACTACCTGAGGCAATTAATGTACCGCAAGGACTAATGCTCATGCTGCGAATATCAGCGCTATGTCCTTTGATACTTTGGACAATTGTGCCATCCAGCTCCCAAATCATAATTGTTTTATCCGCACCACCTGAGATAATCCATTTCCCATTAGGGCTAAATAAAACTGTACGAACATCTCCTCGGTGTCCTGTAATTGTGCAGATTTCTGTACCATCCAATTTCCAAAGCTTAATGGTTTGATCAGCACTACCTGATACAATCAACTCCCCATTAGGGCTAAACCTAGCACTCCAAACCGTACCAGTATGTCCTCCAAAAGTTTGCAGGCGATCGCCTTTGAGGTTCCAGAGAGCAAGTGTTTTATCATTACTGCTCGACAAGATCATTTGTCCATCAGGGCTAAAAGTGGCACTACGAATCGCACCTGTATGTCCATTAATTTGGGCTATTTCTTGTCCGTCAATCTGCCATAGCTTAATTACCTTGTCTAAACCACCCGTCACAATTTGGGAACCATCAGGACTAAATTCGGCAATCCAAACTCCCTCTACATGTCCTTGAAGGCGATTTTTTTCCTTCACATCGTAAATTGCGCGATAAATAGTGCTGCTTAGCTGCCATCGGTTTTCACTAGCGATCGCCTCAATATCAGGTAACCACTGTTGCGCCTTGCGGATGATTTTGGCTAACTCATCAAGATCCACAAGATGTCCATCAAGGAGACTGTTAATGCGTAAGCTATCTGCGATCGCTTGAGAATTTTTGAGGGAGCCTTCCAGTTGACGGACAGTTTGGCGCAGTTCCCCTTGAGTTTGTTCTAGCTCCTTTTGCAGTTTTTGAATTTCAGGAGCTTGAGATTTACGAATTACGACAGCGAGATAATCATGAACTAACTGACAGCGATCGGCAGCATTCTCAGGAATTAACACCACCAAGCCTGAACCGATCAAGATTTTGAGTACTAGTTCTATTCTAGAACTTTCTATTTCTGTCTCCTCTTCTTCATCTGTCATCTCAAATCTAGTATCCAATTCCATATCAGCTTGATTTTGATCGCGAAATTCTGTACTCAGTTGCTGAAGACTGCGCTCTAATTCGGCATAGGTTTTTAGGGGTCTAGTTCCCTGCTCATCAGTTAGTAAATACAGCAGCAAATTGGTTAAGCGATAATTCTCTTTACCACAGTCATAGACCACATTATCTAGATATCGCTGCACTAATTTTTCCTTCGGATTACTACCTAGCTTTTGATATTGTTGAATGGTGCTAATGCGATCCTGCTGCATTTGAGCGCCGACAATCTGTAACTCAATAGGACGCACTTCATCCTGTTCGTTTTTAAGATCATCCACCAAAATATCGATCAGTTGTGGTTCTAGATAAAATTGTGCTCTTTCTGTCAAAGTCTCAATAGTGGAATGTGCTGCCGCAGCAGAGAAATTCCCCATAGGATAAAGAACATTTTTGCTGAGAATATCATTGTCGATCGCGCTCATACCTTTGACATGATTGCACTCTAGCAAATAATGGATAAAGTCTTCACGGAGAGATAAAACTACTTTAATTGATGATAAATATTGAAAATCGCTGAGTAATCCTCCAATAAATTCAAAAAAGCGGAGACGATTGCTCAAGCTATGTTTATGAACAAAGAAAAATTCCTCGAATTGATCAAAAATCAGGACTGTACGCAGGTTATGGGATTCATTCCACCGCAGTTGTTCAACCAAGAGATCGAGGATGAGATCATGATGTAATTCATCACTATAAGCAAAACCACTTAAAGGAGCTGTATCAATTTGTAGTAATTGAAGAGCTTCCACTAAATGATGGGTCAGTTCTTGCTCCCAACTGGTATAAACACGCATAGAAATCGGAATCACATCACGTCCACCAAAGGAGGATTGCTGCAAGGCTGGCATTAGCCCTGCATTCACAAATGAACTTTTCCCCACTCCCGAATTGCCATGCAGCACGATCATTTTGTAACGTGGTTCACTAATTCTCTTGATGAGTTCATCGAGATCCTGTTTGCGACCTGAAGCATGGATTTCTGGGGAAATGCTTGTCTTATGAGCTTTTTCAGCAAAACTAGAATATTCCTCTAGTCCTGACTGCAATTGACCTGCCCCGATGAAGGCGCGATAGCCATAACGTTGCTCGATCGCACAGCGCTCTTGCTTAGTTTGAAATGCCTCTAAATATTTTCCCTGAGAGAAATATAGGTCTCGCAATTCATTTAAAATCCGAATATACATCCTCGGATGACCACAGTGATCTCTTTGCTTTGCCTCAATTAAGTGTGTCAGGGCTTCATCGCGATTACCGAGTTGAATATGCGCTTGGGCAAGATAGCACAAGTACAAGCCATATAGCCAATGCAGGTTTGCTGGCACATTAGCCAGTAGAACGATCGCCTCTTTAGCATACTCAATTGCCGCGTCCCAATGCTTCTCTTCGAGGGCAGCCTCCGCCAAAAATCCATAATCAGAGGCAAGATGACTAACATTACCGTGAATTTGATGGATTTCTAAAGCCTCTTGTGAGATTACTCGCAGTTCTGACCATGATTGCAGATGATGTAAAGTACGCTGCAACTGTAAGTAGCAATGGGTCATCAAATCAGGTCGCTCGGCTTTCTCAAAACTTGCCAAACTCTGCCTAAATAACTGCTCGACCAATCGCCAATTTTCTTCATGGGAATGTTTTTCGAGCTTGGTGAGATGGTAACGTCGCCGTCCAATTTGATAAAGCAATAGTCCTTGCCGCTCATCATTTTCAATTGATTGCCAATATTGATAACTTGCTTGGAGATATGACAATGCTTGAGCAAAATCCCTAGTATTCATGCCGCGAATGAAGTCTAAACCCGCTTGCAGTGATGGCTCAATTTTCTGATTCTGATTGTGCAGATCGCGCAGGGCAACCCCCAATTCTGAGATATAAATACCCCCTAAATGCGAGATCCGTCCGAGACTATAACTAGGATCGATTAGATTCGCACTGAGAGAAAGATGGAATAAAGATTCCGTTCCCGCAGTCAGAGAATCTATGAGATCTTCACTGGCGATCGCAAATTCAATCGTGGTTGTCCAGCTTTCAAAGTCAGGAGCAACCTTGATCATTTGCTTCATTACATCATCATTGATCCACAGCACGATCGGATATAAGCAGTTTTTCCGAAATTCTTCCCGAATCTGATTTAGCCCCTTGATCAAAGCCTCTACATTTTCATTGGCTTCTAATCCAACCACCATCACCGCAGGCAAGTTACCGTCTCGCATGGCAGGAGTGGTGTTTTGAATGGTGTGATAAATTGATTTGTTGGTAGGCTCTAGACGCACTTGGCGAATTTTGGTTGATACAATTTCTGCTAACCGAGCGATCGCGCGATCGCGCAGATTGACATAGTTACAGCGAGCGAGCAAGAGCGTGAAAGTACCATCATAAATATCCAACAGTAAAGACAATTCCTGAAGTGCGTCTTCAATTTCAGGAGAAATACTAAAGGAATTGACTAATTCATTTTGATAAATATCAAGCTGCGATGTTAGTTGCTGAAGGGCAAGTTCTACTTCTGGTGAAATATTAATCGCAGTGGTATCTTCTTCTGCTCGATTGTGAGCGTTGCTACTTTTAGACATAGATATTTTGCTCTTGGCGATCGCTGTTAAGTAATACCAAAACTAAAAAATAGCTACGCCATTTTTAGTTTTAAAAAACCTTACTGGGTTTGGTTTTTAATCTATTTGATCTACAAAGGTGTTGTCACACTTTCGTGAATTGCTATCAGTCAGTGAAAAAGTAAAATTTGGTTAAAAGTATAGCTTCACAATGCTTTTAGAGTGTGATTTGAGAAGTTTTTACCCCCTCTAACTCCCTATTACAAAGGGGGAGGATTTGAGTTCCCCCCTTTGTAAGGGGGGATTAAGGGGGGTAAAAGCAGAAATTCATGCTAAATAAGGTACTTCTCAAACACGCTCTTAACCAAAATCCAAAATACTGTGGTTCTTTATAATCCTAAATCCTAAGATTTAGCAAACTCTTGAGCAGTAGCCAGCACAGGATTTACTTCAAACCAAGAACCATGCTCATCTTGATATTCATAAACATACATACTTCTAATCAAAGTTTGGTAGCCAGTATCACCGACAACTTTCTTAGTTGCGCTAACCTGTCGCAGCAACTTCCATTCATCATCATCAATAGAGAGAACTAGCTCATTACGACGTTTCCGCACTGTATCTTCTAGGATGTCAAGGGTAACAGGTAAACCCCGCTGTTTGCGGAGCGCATCATTCAATAACCGCATAATATTCCGCACATGACCACCACTGGCGAAACATAAACGATCCAATGTATCGATGCTGTCAAAGACTTCGCCAACAGCTTTCAAACGCTCAGCGGGGGGGCTGTCGGGAAAAGCTCGGGATAAAATCATTTGTCGCAACAGTGCAATTCCCTCTTCATGGGGGGTGTTATCGCGACGCACCACAGGAACCATTGGTAAAACAATCGGATCGGTCATAAACTTGGCAACAAGTGTGCCGTAGTCCCGTGAGAATCGCAAGGCAAGGGGCATCGTATAAACTACGTGGCATTGCAATTTGCGGAGTTGATCAGCACGATCAACAAATAAATACTCAGTTTGTGGTCTCCCCCAAGGCTTCGGTGAGTCATCAACGCGATCAAGGTTATCCACAATGACGACAATACCTTCTTTGCCTAGCTTCTTGAGATCGGCGATCGCAGGTATTAAAATTTCTTGATTAACTAAATCGAGCAGACCATTGGTTTTTGGCTCCATATAGCCCCGCAGTTTGCTCCGCATATCGGGGCTATCTTTAGTTTTGGCAGAGAGTTTACCAATGCCTAAGGATAGGGAAAATTCCCCATTGGTACTCGCTTCGATTTTGCCAACCCCAGGGACATCGGCTTCGGCAGAGAGTTCAATCTCGGTTTGCAAGATTTTTACCGCCCCATTGAGCATTGCGCGAAATCCTTTAGCTTCGGTCTTGACCTTAACTGCTTCAAGACTCTCAATAACACGTCTTGCGATCGCTAGCAGAATATCGCTCAGATCGACATCCCCCATTTCCATGTCTTGACTTGATTCAAAGTACACAACATGAAAGCCTTCTGCTTCTAATTGTTGCTTGAGTTGCAATATTTCTGTAGATTTACCGCAACCAATATGCCCTGTAAATAGTTGACAGGTAGGTTGTCCATCCGAGAATAGTGAAATGTTGTCCTTCAAATCTTCAACAACTTTGCCACCACGAACAGTTGAGAAGTCAATGTAGTACTTCTTATCTTCGTCGCTATCCGCTAGCAAGGTTTTACTCGGATCGGTTGCCTTAAAGAATCTCTTATAATCTACAGCCATAATTCATGGAATCCCTCTTTGATAAAGGTATTATAAGGAATGGATGAAAGTTTATAAGTTAAATATTTTATTTATTTTATTTTGTGTTGTAAGTAGCTCAACATATCGGCATCGTTAAAAAGCCTGTACTGACTGCTTAGTAATCAGTAAGGGCTTCTAGCATTTAAGTTGACCTATGCTTAGCCACTTATTCATTTATCTAGATTTGCTGAGTGATTAATTCCATAGTTTTTTCGACAAGCATAGCTACTGTTCCATCACATTCTAGGTAGGTTTTACCAGCAGCAATTAGCCTTAATTTTCACGCTTGCCTAATTTCCATCTCAAGTTCAGATATTTCAGATTCTCTTTCTCCATCCTCTAGCCTTACACTCTCTTTAGCAAGACATTGCTCTAGTTTGTGAGGTGCTTTCCAAATCTTCCGATTCTCCTTGGACACATACCCAAACAGAGTTCCACTCGTCATAGATCAAGGAACACCAGATCAATTTTCGTAAAAGATCTCCATCGCGAGCATGTTCATAAACAAACCAATCTTTGGATATATCTCCATAAACAAAGATGGTAGTGCTAAATAGGTAAGGATGGGCAGCGCTTCGCGCTGCCCATCCTTACCACAATAAATCCTTTCCTTTTTAGGACTACCTACTTCGTCATCACGACAAAAACCACACATCACCCAAGGTGAGTCTGGTACGGATTCCACTGCATTACCAAATATCGCCTGAACATCAGCGATCACTGGGGACAGAACAAAATAGGCAGAGTATGACTTCATATTTTCAGTTCTTTTAGTTAACAGGACTGGCGACAGCTATATAATGCGAATAGTGCTTTAAAATATTGCTTGAAAGCATGAACTTGGCAGCCTTGATCGCAGCTATGGTAGAAGTATTGACTAACGAATCCCAGAAACAAATTATTCAAAGCAATGCCATTGTGGCAGATGGTTTGAGCAAGGTTTATCGTACTGGTTTTTGGCTAAATCAAAAAATTAGTTCCCTACAGTCTTTGTCCCTCACCATTAGTAAAGGCGAGACCTTCGGCGTATTAGGCCCTAATGGTGCGGGAAAAACCACATTATTAAAAATCTTACTGGGCATTGTCCAGCCAACATCGGGAACTGGCGAGATCTTAGGATATCCCCTTGGCGATCGCACGGCTAAGCAATCAATCGGTTATTTACCTGAAAATGCCTACTACTATGACTATTTAACAGGCTGGGAACTGCTCGATTTTATTGGTAGCTTATTTGGCGTGGAGCCATCATTGCGTCGTCAAAGGATTGCAGATCTACTTGATCTTGTGGGTCTATCTCAATCAGTTGCCCGTAAAAAGCAGTTACGACAATATTCTAAGGGGATGGTGCAAAGAATCGGTGTTGCCCAAGCATTGATTAATGATCCTGAAGTGGTGTTTCTCGATGAGCCAATGTCTGGACTTGATCCCGTGGGGCGCTATCAGGTACGTGAAATTATTTTGATGCTGAAGAAACAGGGTAAAACTGTATTTTTTAACAGTCATATCTTGTCCGATGTGGAGCTGATCTGCGATCGCATCGGTATTCTCAATAAGGGTGAGCTAGTTGCTAAAGGGACTCTCAATGAGTTACTTGGTACGGAGCAGTCCTATCAGGTCAGTGGTCATGGTGGCACGGAGGCCGAATTACAACCTTGGTTACAAAATCTCTTTTTTCAGGGAGATACTTGGCATGGACAGTTAGCAAAGGATTTACCTGAATTTTTGACCTACCTTGCTAGTATTGGGGCAAAGGCGATCGCGATCGACTTAGCACGTCAAACCCTAGAAGAATTTTTTATTGATCAAATCAAAGCCTCTCGCCATAAAGACTAAATTGATATAAGTA
This sequence comes from Pseudanabaena sp. Chao 1811, assembly GCF_027942295.1. Taxonomy (NCBI): domain Bacteria; kingdom Bacillati; phylum Cyanobacteriota; class Cyanophyceae; order Pseudanabaenales; family Pseudanabaenaceae; genus Pseudanabaena; species Pseudanabaena sp. Chao 1811. Next base: position 4,207,068 of record NZ_CP101416.1, on the reverse strand, counting down.
AAAAGGAGTCGCTAAGCGACTCCTTTTTGCTTAAATAGCACTTGTGGAAGCGCAACCCTTCGGGTTGCGCTTCCACAAACCATTTAGGAATGCTATAGCCAAGTGTAGGACATAAAAAACATTAAAAAAGGAGTCGCTTAGCGACTCCTTTTTACTTATGCAGCAACTGCTTGTTTGAGGGGTTGCCAAGTCACTTGGCGATCGCTACCCGTTTCAATCACGATTTTGACACGCGGATCGCGATCGGGAATTTGACTGAGCGTTTCTAGCTCTTCCTTAGAGAGATATTTTCCTTCAATCAGCCACACAACTAAACCCTTAGATTTGGGGGGTAAAGCATTGAGACGGAACTGGATCGCGGGAGGAATAAAATAGGTACGAATTTCAGTTTTGCCAAGGTGAGAGGGACGCACACCATGAACACCTGTGAGGTAGCTATTTACATCTCCGAGACCACGGGCAGTAATGAAGAGAATTTCATAGCCTGCATTTTTAAGGCGGAGTTGGTAGCGACCTTCATAACCACCTTCAGGGGGGACTCGCATTGCTAAAGCGCCTGCTTTTTCAAGGTCTTTGACAATCTTATCGGTTGCAATCAATGGCATGGTGACATCCTATGCTGAACGCTAAATTATAGAGCTAACAGTATTTTATACCTAGAAAGCAAAAGGATACTTAAAGCATACTTATCATATTGATTGAAAAGTACAGCTTTCGAGGGGGCTGTTCAATTACTCAACTACTTGGACATCAATATCAATCGTCCCTGGGGGGGTAATCCGCACAAATTTATTTTGTTGCTCTTGTAAAGGTTCACCACAGTTAGGACATTGAAATTGGGTGGCTCTTGAGGCGGTAAAGCTTGCCTCACACACAGGACAATCTGCTGTCACAATGCTGCGCTTTACCCACCACTGCAAACCGAAAAAGGCAATTATAGGGACAAAAGTAAGAAGCCCAATCAAGATAAAGAATGAGTTAACTAGCCAACCTAGCCCAATCGTACTCAATGTCCAGAAAATGAGTAAAGTTGTGAGCCAAAAACGCACACCTGACCAGCGATCGCCATCTCCTCCCGATCCGTTGGGCAGATTGCCAAATGTGTAGTATCTCATGAGTTTTGTCCCTATATTTTTATTCTTATTGGCTAATAGCGATCGTAACACTCTTATTTAATGTTGCTATTCTGCCATTGGGTAGGGCTTACCGCAAACCTCCAAAAAGGAAAGGATCTAAATAGGTAAGGATGGGAGGCGCTTCGCGCCTCCCATCCTTACCTATTTAGTACTACCTGATCTAGGCAAGGTCAACAGATGATATATTTCTGATAGGATATTATATTTTTCCGAATTTAAGGTGTGTTATTAATGACTTTACCAACTCTTTTTCCACAATGCCAAGATTTACAGTCACAGGTTGAGGCGGTTTTACAGCTTTTACAACAGGAGCCAACTCTGCGATCGCAACAGGATGGAAGTATTGTGCAGGCTTCTCTTAGGAAAGCGATCGCACCTACTTTTGAGATTGTGTTTGCAGGGGCTTTTAGTGCAGGTAAATCGATGTTGATTAACGCACTATTAGAACGGGAATTGCTGTATAGCGCTGAGGGACATGCTACGGGGACAGAATGCAAAATTGCCTTTGCTAAAGCTGGGGAAGAGCGGGTGGTGTTGACTTTCCTAAATGAAGTAGAAGTCAGCGAACAGATTCAAGCTTTATCGCAATTAATCGGACAGGTTGCGCCAACAAATATTAATCAAATTGATTTGCTCAAACAGTTACAAACTAAAACCCTTGCGGTGATTGAGCAGGAGGGAGGTAAAAGCAAATCTAAACGAGCCAAAGATGCTGATGCTCTAAATCTTTTGATTGAGGGTTTTATCAATAACCGCGATCGCATTAGCTCCGTTGCTAATTCCACCTATTCAATGGAACAGTTTGGTTTTGACAATCTCAAAAAAGCTGCTGATTATGCTAGAAGGGGAGCCAATAGTGCGGTTCTCAAGCGGGTGGAATATTATTGCCATCATCCACTTTTGCAAGATGGTAATGTGATTATCGACACCCCTGGAATTGATGCGCCTGTAAAGAAAGATGCTGCTTTGACTTTTCAGAAAATCGAGAATCCTGACACTTCCGCAGTTATTTTTGTTCTCAAAACTGCTTCAACGGGAGAACTTACTTCTGAAGAGACAGAACTTAGCGAAAAGATTCAAAGCAATGCAGGAATTCGCGATCGCGTATTTTATGTCTTCAATCGCATCGATGAGACTTGGATGAATAGTCAATTGCTGCAACGTCTCAATCAAACAATTTCCAGCCAGTTTCGCAATAGTTCGAGAATCTATAAAACTAGTGGGTTGCTAGGCTTTTATGGCAGTCAAATTAAAAACACAAGTCTCAGCGATCGCTTTGGTCTCGATACTATCTTTGCCGAAAGCGTCAAGGCTATGGGTGGTGAAGAAGATACACCGCAATTTGTGAATGAGTTCAATAGCTACTGTTTAGTTTCTGGCAAACTCGATACTGAGAAATTCCCAATTCCCTACAGTGTTTTACAAACTAGCGCCAAGAATGAAAAGTATGTTCGTTTGCTGGGTAGTTTGGGAACAGGGCTAATCGATCAACTGATTAAGGATAGCGGCATTGAGGAATTTCGCAACGCGATTACGCATTACCTCACCAATGAGAAGCGTCCCCTACTATTCGCCGATCTTGCCGATGACTTACAGCCTATTTGCATTGCCCTGCGTCAGTCCTATCTAGATTCATGGCATAAGCTCGAAAGTCAACCCCGCGACATTGCCGCGATTAAGTTGCAGGAGTTGCAAAAGCTGGGGCATGACCTCAAACAAATTGGCGATCGCCTACGGGAGCATATTGCCCAAGAGCTAAATGATGCGGTGGCAAGCAATAAAAATCAAAGTTTGGAGGCAGACTATCGCAGACTCAAAGAGAGTATGGTGCGGCGTTTGGATGAGTTGATTGGCTATTTCTCTGTTGCCGAAGTACATCAACGCGCCCAAGCCAGTCACCGACGCAATTCCGTTGTGCCTGTGATGGGGATTTTGGCAGAAGGTTTCTACTATTTAGCCAATGAGCTAGAAGATGTATTGGTGGAGAATTCACAAAGGATTGTGGAAAATTTCTTCCAGAATTTGATTGAGTCCATCAAGAAGACAGAATATTATCGGGAACTCTATCGACTATTGGGTAACGATGGTGGTATCGAATCACGTCTCGAAAAGCTTGCGATTACGGCATCTGATGCTTTGGTCAATGAGGCGAGGACAGAATGCGATCGCTATGTGCGTGAACGTCCAGAGTTTTATGCAGAAGGAACCAACTCCATCTATCAGTTACGTCAAACCTTGCAACAAGCCTGTCGTGGCTATGACTATCAGAGCATGATCGAGGCTGAGCCAGCGATTCGGCAGTTGTTAAAGCTTGATTTTGAACTAAAGGTTAAAGACACGATTATTCGTACTTTTCGTCAGTCGATAAATCAAACTTTGAGTACACATTTGCTAGCAAGTGTGGAGAAACAATCGGATGCAATTTTGCAACAATATGATCATGCCCGTGATTATTTGGCGCAAACTTTGGAGCGAGAAGCTCAAATCAAACTCGACAAAAATCGCAGTTTACAAATTGCTGTAGAGAAAAATATTGCTATTTATAATGAGGCAGTTTCTGGCATCAATCAATGTTTAGAGGCATTAGATTTATCGCGCAAGAATTTACCAATTATCAGCGAATCAGATTTGCTAATTCCAACAGTTATTACTGATGTAATTGATGCCGAATCTTTTATCGTTGATGAAGTTAGTGACTCAGAAGTATAAATAATTTGTTTGCATACAGAGCTTTGCGTTGTATGCAGACAAACATTGTGCTATTCCAAACAGAACAAATTAAATACGTCATCCACTGTTATCTGCCAATTTAAAACATCTAAAACAGGCAAAATATCTTTACTACTCATCTTTTCGGGAAAGCGATCATTTCAAGGCACTGGTGAGTTAATTAGTGAGACAATGAAATCCCCTAGAGGATAATAATTCCAGCATAGAAACGGGACGATAAAAAAGTCCGCCATAGCGAGACTGTCAAGTAAAATGTGTAAAGTCTAGAAGCTAGACGTGGAGACGATCCTCGAAGAGGATGGCAAAGCGATTAAGAGCAGGTTTCCAATCACGAATCGGCATCGTCCACTTCTTCGAGATATTCCGCATTGCTAAATAAACGAGCTTGAAAGCAGCATCATCAGAGGGAAAAATCTGTTGGGATTTAATCACCTTCCGCAAACTACTGTTCATCGACTCAATCGCATTGGTGGTATAAATCGCCCTGCGAATCTCGGTCGGGAAAGCAAAGAAGGGGATAATGTTTGCCCAATGACTGCGCCAAGACTTGGAGATTGATGGATATTGCTTGTCCCACTTTTCAGCAAAGAGTTCGAGATTAAACTCAGCCTCCGATTCCGTCGCCGCGCTATAAATAGCCTTGAGGTCAGCACAAACTTGCTTGCGTTGTTGCCAAGGTACAAAAGCGACCGAGTTTCTGACCATGTGGACAATGCATAACTGCACCTGAGTTTTAGGAAATACCGTCTCAATCGCATTAGGGAAACCAGTCAAGCCATCGACACAGGCAATCAAAATATCTTTGACCCCACGGTTGTGAATTTCGGTGAGTACTGACAACCAGAATTTCGCACCTTCATTCGGAGAAATCCACATACCCAGTAATTCCTTGTACCCGTCCATATTCACGCCCAAGGCAAAGTACAAGGATTTGTTAATCACTCTGCCATTGTCTCGGACTTTGATGACTAGACAGTCCAGAAAGACGATTGGATAGACTGCTTCAAGGGGACGGTTTTGCCATTGCTTCACCTCGTCAATTACTGCATCTGTAACATTGGAAATAAGTGTTGGTGATACTTCAACACCATCCATTTCTTGCAACTGGGCTTGAATATCCCTGACACTCATACCTCGTGCGTAGAGAGCAATGATCTTTTCATCTAGTCCTGACAAGCGACTTTGTCCTTTCTTCACCATCTGCGGTTCAAACTCCCCTTGCCGATCTCGGGGGACTGCGATTTCGGCTACGCCAAAGTCACCTTGCACTTTTTTCTGGCTATAGCCATTGCGACTGTTAGTTTGTCCTTCTGGTCTTGGTTCATGTTTTCCGTAGCCCAGATGCATGGATAGTTCTGCTTCCAATGCTCGCTCCACTAATGCGGTCGTCAGTTGCTTCAGAATGCCTCCTTCTCCGAATAGGTCAGGTGGTGTTTTACATTCTTGCAGCAATTCGTCGAGCAATTCTTTGCGTATATTCATCAGTTTTAGTGTTGGTAATTGTGTGTCTAGATCATCTCTCTGTATATATCCCAGACTTTACACACTTCACTTTACACTCTCGCCATAGCAGGAGTCTTATTCTTACCCAAGCCCACATGAGGTCTCACCCAGTTGTGAACTAGTCTTTGCACAGTGACTGCTCGTTGTAATCCTTTGGTATTTTTCGCGTACAGGTTCTGTCTGCGACGATAAGCACTACATCTCCTTCTCAAAGCACTGTTGTTAGCTTCATTGTGATTGGCATGAATGTCACACTTGTCGCTAATAGCCGTATAGGGATGCTCAGGTTTGAGCCATTCGACCCGACGATTTCCCTGTGAACCCTTGATTTTGATCGCAACTTCTAAGTCATGTCGCCATACTTTCCGATGTCCATACTCACGGCTTACTTCGGTGGATTTGAGGTGCACACTTGCCATTTGCCACAGTTGCTGAGCGTAGCGTCTTTCGCCATCAGTAAACCATCGGATGTATTGACTCATTTTTGCCCATTGCCATGCTGTTTCTGTGGCTTTAGCAAATAGTTCAGTATTTTTGAGTCCTGCTCTTGCTTCAATCCAATAGCGACTCTTACGCTCAATGAATGTCACTGTCCAGCCTTTTGACTCACTGGGGGGAAAGGTTCTCGCCTACGCGAGTATAAACTTCATCGCCCTCGATTGTGACATCTCCTCCTGTTGGGGCGGATGGACTCCATTGTTGGGATTGGGCTGCTAATTTTTGCTCCCATCTCATGATGCTGACATGGGATTTTTCCAGTACTCTCCCACTTGCTCTGATTCCCATCCCTTCACTCCTCATCTTCATCGCTAAGGACACTACACTTGCTGGTGTTCTCAGCCTTGACATTGGCGTTCCTGTCCTTTCACTGAATCTCTTGCCGCATCCTTTACATAAATAATTCTGAACAACTTTTCCGTCTTGGTGGTGATGTTTGCCGTTTTTGATTGTCTTTTGGCTTTGGCAGTGGGGGCATTCCATGGCTTTCTCCTTGGCTCTGCTTCTATTTTCTCATGCCACTAATTTACTGACCAGTGCCTAAAGATTTTGATTTTTGTGTTACTTATTTGTCTGGTATATGAAACAGTAAAACTGCAACTTTTATCTCACGATTAGGATCACCATCAATGTGAAATCGGTAGTTGAGCCATGTCTCCTCATTTTTGTTTACAAAACCTAAAAAGTTTGGATGCTCTGGCGCTTCTTTTTCAACTGTTTTAATGACAGATGAAAAATCTTGATTCTGAGAAAAAATTACTACAGCAGCTTTTGAGTCACGCCACGTTAAATATCCAAGCAACTGAGTAATTGTTTTAAGAAAACTTTTTGCCCCTTTCCAAAACTTACATTCAGCAATAAAAACATTTGAATTTTGATAGCGAAGCAAGATATCAGTCTTTCCTTTTTTATTGAATGTTTCGCCAGTTGCAGATCCTTCAAATCGAGGCTCTAAGAATAGTAGTATATGATCTCGTAAATCCTCCTCATTTTTACTTGCATAAGTCGAAGGCATACGCTCAAACTGTTTGCCAACATCATGTATTGTTTGTAGTATCTCTTGATAAATAGAAACTTCTAAAGTTGGGTCTGGTTTGTATCCTTGCTCTGTAACTATCGGTTCAGGAATTTTAAATTTTTTACTTGTTTGAGCAGTCGGGATAGCAAAAGTATTTGGGAGATTCTCAGTTTTTCTGATTGGTACGCCAAGAGAATTAAGTAGATTATTTGTTTTAAAAAAATGCTGTTTACGTTGTTTAACTAAAGTTTCAATAGAATAGAATAAAGTGGAATTATAAGCACTAACATCAGCTATAATATTATTAGATTGACGTTCTATATTGTGAATATTTCCATTAGCCTCATTCACTATTCTTTGGGAATCATCATAAAAGTTGATAATATCGAAACACAAGCAATTATTTTCTACTAAAACGTCAAGTGTCCACATAAGACGACTACTGGGAATACAATGCAGTAGCTCTTCACGTCCTTCATATGGGATATGATATCTTATAACGCCTTTTTTATATACCTCACTACGTCCAATACTACGAAATCCTAGCGAAGGGAATTGTTCCAAAGGAATGTCTTTTTCATGTGTTGTAATAAATTTCTCATTAAATTTAAGATTGATATTTTTGATAGAGTATTTATCAACTAAGTAATTTATAAAATCAATCTCATTAACATTTAAAATATAGTTTTCTGACTTGCTATTAATCTCAATTTCAATACTCTGATTTTTATCTTGAATTACCTTGTAAATCTCTTTTTCTGCAAATATTTTAAAAGTGTTATTGTTAAACATAAAAGTTAGTCTTAAAGAGATTGAAGAAGTTAACTAATTTATCAGTTTTTCTACCTAGATAACGAAGTTTACGGAAAAAGCAATTTTTTGCTAAATATCGTAAACTTGGTTATCTAGCTTAAGTAATTTAAAGACATAAAGATACTTCAAGTTCAACCTGTATTCAACCTCTCGATCAACCGATCGCCTACTCTCAAAGCATTAGCAATAATCGTCAAAGCAGGACTCACCGCCGCATTAGATGGAAAGAAACTGCCATCGACAACGTAGAGATTATCGAGATCGTGGGCGCGGCAATTGCGATCTAAAACGGAAGTTGAGGGATCGTCACCAAAGCGACAGGTTCCGCATTGATTGGCAACCACTTGCAAAGGCGACTCGGCACGGGGATGCAGGAATCCCGTGCGGAAGCCATCTAGAGACTTCTCGATATTTTTTAACACATCAGTCCAGCGATAAATTAAGCGATCGTGGGCTTCCGTATTGTTGGGATTGTAATCGATATGGATTTTATTATTTTCAAGACGCACCCGATTATTGGAGTCTGGCAAATCCTCCGTTTGAGCCCACCAGCCGATGGAATGGGTGGCTAACTGCTTCAATCCAAAGTTGGGCATGAGCTTGGCAACAATGGAAAATACAGGAGGAGATTCCGCAAAAATGATGTCGGTGAGTAGTCCACCAGAGTTCTGAATATGTCCCATTGGATAGGGAAAATCTGCATCACCCCAATAGAAATCATTTACATAAATCGACTTTTGGAAAGAGCCATTATTGGGCTTAGTACTGAGTTGGACTACCGATGAAAACAGGCTTTTCATCAAATTCCGTCCCACCTGATCGGAGCTATTGGCAAGCCCTTTGGGATGGGAATCATTAGCCGATCGCAATAGCAACGCCGCCGAATTGATCGCACCACAGGCAAGCACGACAATATCGCCTAAAAAGAGATAGGACTGTCCACCGACTTCTGCTTCTACTCCCTTCACCGATCGCCCCGATGGATTGGTATGGAGACTGATGACTTTGGCTTGAGTTTTCAAGGTGACATTGGCAGATTTCAAGGCAGGGACGAGGCAACTTTCTTCAGAGTCGCTAGTGGGGTCATCCTCTTGACGGGTCAAACCGAGGGGGATTGTGGAGGGATGCAAACCTTGATTAGCGATCGCCTCATAGATCTTCTGGATCTCAGGCTCATGGCTGACCGCAGGATAGGGATAATCAGCGCTGTGAGTTGGTTCAGTGCTATCAGAATTTGTCTCTCCATGCACCTTGTAGAGATTTTCGGCTTCGGTGTAGTAAGGCTCAAATTCGTCATACTTCACGCACCATTCTGGGGAAATTCCCGCTTGATGAGTGACTGCTTCAAAGTCCTTCTCGCGCCGCCGCAATAGAGCCGCACCATAGATTTTGGTATTCCCACCGATCGCATAGTTAGTTTGCGGTGAGAATGGCTCGCCTGTGTGGTCATACCATTGCTCAGGGGCATGATAGCGATCGCGCTGAAAGATATCGATATTGCTGCGATTCTGTTCTTCGAGGGGCATGAAGTCACCACGTTCCAGAATCAGGATTTTTTTACCTGTGGAAGCGAGTTTATAGGCAAGGGTTCCACCACCTGCACCAGTTCCAATAATAATCACATCGTAATAATTGTCATCAATAATCATTGGGTTCTCCTTATTTGGAAATGGCTTTTAGCTGTTAGCTTTTAGCTATTAGCTTTAATTGAATGTAGAAGTTATTTAGCTAAAGAATGCAGAGATAACTAAATCACGTTACAAAAGGCTAAAAGCTAAAAGCTAATCGCTAACAGCCAATAGCCCCATAATCATTGCCACACATAAATCAACGTAAACAACGCAATCCAAATCACATCGACAAAATGCCAGAATAGCGAAGTTGCTTCAATGCCATATAAACCCTTGTCATATTCATTGGGAAGGAACGATCGCACTAATATTATTAACTGCAAAAGTACACCCGTTAAAACGTGTAAACCGTGAAACCCAGTTAGCAAATAGAAACTACCGCCAAACACGCCATCCCCGAAGCCAAAGGCTAAACCACTCCATTCCACGGCTTGACCGTAGAGGAAATAACTACCCATAGCGATCGTCAGGAGCCAGAAGGCGCGAAACCTCCATAGTTGCTTTTTATGGAGAAATTTCTCAGCAATGTAGATCGTGAAACTACTTGATACGAGAACGATTGTATTAATCGTGGGATCTTTAATTTCTAAGCCTGTGACACCATCAGGTCGCCAGTGGAGGGCTGTCGTTTTATAAACAATATAGGCAGTAAAAAAGCTCAGGAAAATGACGCTTTCAGAAAGTAGGAATACGACAAAGCCAAATAGCCGATTGTCGGGATGATCGCTATGGGCAGATTCGTGGGTAACTTCCAGAATGGGATTGTCACCAACAGAAGTATCAACTGGTTGCATGAGCTACCTCCAATTTATCAGGATTAGAAACTAAGGGTTCATCTTTGCCATAGCCGTAGGGTTCGGAAATTACAATCGGCAACTCCTCAAAGTTCTCATGGGATGGCGGCGAAGAAACTAGCCATTCCAGACCGATCGCCCGCCAAGGATTTTTGGGAGCTTTTTCACCCTGTACCCATGAGCCAATCATGTTAAGCAAGAATGGTAATGTCGATACTCCTAAGAGAAATCCGCCTAAACTAGCAATCACATTCCAGAAAGCAAACTCTGGATCGTAGGAGGCAACGCGACGGGGCATTCCTTGCAAACCGAGGGGATGCATCGGGAAAAAACAAGCATTTGTGCCGATAAAGGTGAGGATAAAATGGAGTTTTCCTAAACCTTCGGAATACATTCTCCCTGTCATCTTGGGGAACCAATGATAGAGCGCTGCATAGATACCCAAAACCGCCGCACCATAGATTACATAATGGAAATGTCCAACCACAAAGTAGGTGTTATTCACATGAATATCCACAGGCACAGAGGCAAGCATGATGCCTGTAATCCCTGCGAACACGAACATCACCAACGCTCCTAACCCAAATAGCATCGCTGTATTGAGCTTGATCTTACCGCCCCAAATGGTGGCGACCCATGCAAAAACTTTGATTCCTGTAGGTACAGAAATTAACATTGAGGTTGCCATGAAGAACATCCGCATCCAACTAGGCGTGCCACTGGCAAACATATGATGCACCCAAACCGTAGCGCTCAGTCCCGTAATGATTAGCGAAGAAACTGCGACAAATTTATAACCAAAGAGAGGCTTACGGGCATAGACAGGGAAAATTTCCGAGAAAATCCCAAATATGGGCAGGATAATCACATAGACCGCAGGATGGGAATAGAACCAAAAAAAGTGTTGAAAGAGAACGGGATCGCCGCCTTTAGCAGGATCGAAAAAGCTAGTGCCGAAGGTTAAGTCAGATAAGAGCATCACCGCTCCTGCGGTCAGCGCTGGCAATCCAAATAACTGAATTAGCTGTGCGGCAAGCACTGTCCAGACAAACACAGGCATTTTGAACCAAGTCATGCCTGTAGTTCGCATTCGGAAAATCGTGGTCACGAAGTTAATCGCGCCCATAATCGAAGATACGCCCGAAATAGCGACTGCAAGCAACCAAAGGAACTGACCGTTAACAATCTTCCCCGTAGGATTTTGCAAACTCACAGGCGGATAAGCCCACCAGCCTGATTGCGAAGTTCCCCCTGGAATAAAGAAGCTTGCCATCAGAATAATCCCAAATACGGGAACCATCCAAAAGGCAACGGCATTTAAACGCGGGAAAGCCATGTCGCGTGCGCCGATCATCAATGGCACTAAGTAGTTGGATAAACCTACCAACACAGGAAATGTCCACAGGAACAGCATGATCGTGCCGTGCATCGTGAACATGGAGTTATACACTGCGCGATCGACTAAATCCGATTCGGGGGTAATCAGTTCACCCCGAATTACCATCGCCAGAATGCCACCAATGAGAAAGAAGAAAAAGGAAGTAACGATATATTGAATCCCAATCACTTTATGATCGGTACTAAATCCAAAGAATCGCCGCCAGTCTTCAGGCTTTTCTGGTGGGCGCGTATCCGCGATCGCATCAATAGAAATATTAGTCATAAAGAATAAACCTGATTAAGGATTGTGGGAACGGATGACATGTTGAATTAGTTGATGCCCGATCGCGAGCTGCCTGAAAATCCACTGGGACAAGTAAATTGCTCACCATTGAATATAGGCGTAGGTGGCTTATCGAAAGTATTACTTTCCGATATACATAGAATGGAAACTGTAGCTTGGCGTTTCTTATCGTAGGCAACAGCACCAACAAGCCCAGCGATCTCAGCTTTAGTGATTCCTAAGCGAAATAGATCAGTAGGTACTTCTCTGGGCGTTGCATAAATATATGCGCGATCGCTAATTACTTCTGTAGAGAAGAGATAACGAGTTGTTGTGTCAGGAATCGGTGCAATCTTTAGGGACTCGAAAGATTTGCTAAAAGTCTGATGCTCTAGGTAGTAAGCTTCTTGGGATCTCAGATAAGTACCAGACGCTTGAATTCCCGGATTACCGCAAGCGCAACCGATCGGAACTTGAATAAAACAAATTCCAATACCCACAGGAATTGCCCCAATAGCAGTCAATGCAATAATTCGTTTAGGGTTTCTCTTCCTAGAACCTTCTTTTAGATTTTTTTCTAATAGATCAGACATAGGTTGACCTCCATATTTAATTGGAATAATTCACCACAGGCGGAGCCGCAGGGATAACTGTCGCCCAATTATTTGCATTCGCTCGTTTAGCATATTCATTAGATGCACGATTATAGGCAGCTACAGGCGTAGCGATAGAAGCATCCGCTAACCATTTTTGATAGGCTTCAGGCGATTCCACTACTACATCCGTTTGCATCGCCGCAAAATAAGTGCCGCTATATTGCGAATCGCGCAAGCGATATTTGCCTTCACGGATGGGCGTAAATTCAAAATCAATATCATGTCCCGGAATTACATCTTGCTTCACTCGAAAAGCAGGAATAAATAAGCCATGCAACACATCTTCAGAATGGAGGACAAGCTTAATACGGCGATTATTCGGCAAATGTAACTCAGTACTGCTGACTTCACCATTTGTGCCATTAGCGTAATGAAATTCCCAAGCCCATTGCCTTGCTAGCACTTGGATTTTTTCAATTTCTTCAGCCTTCGGTTTACTGACTTCATCTGCATTTGCCGATGCCATCATCGATCCATGATGCGCATGTTCCATTGGTCCTAAAATCGACATCTGGTCATAGATTTGATAGCTATAGGCGGCAATCCAAATCACCAATGCAAAGGGAATTACTGTCCAGATGATTTCTAATTTGACATTGCCTTCGATGTGAGGTCCATCACTAAGATCGTATTTCTCAGCGCGTTGAAACAGAACAGAATAGGTTAAAGTTCCGACCACACCCAGAAAGATGAAAGTTCCTAAGGTTACCAAAAAGCTAAATAGGTTATCCACTAAGATTGATTCGGCGGAAGCTTGGGGTGGAAACCATGTGTAGGCGGCTTGTCCCATCCAGAGACTAATCAGGGCGATCGCGATCGCTACACCCACCAAAATTAAAATCGTGCGTAGTTTCATAGATCTCCCTATAACGAATTCAGATCTTGACCTAAACGTAACAGGCGATCGGCGGTGATATGTACCCCAAACTCTGAGGCAAGCTGTGCGCCCAAAGTCCCATGCACAAACATAATCGCAAAAATTACCAATCCTGCTAACAAATAGCTCCACTGTACCTGCTGACCAAGATCTTTGCGCCAGAGATAGCGCTGAAATCCACGCCAGACCGTCATGCCCACAATCAGAGCTAATAACAGGACACCGCCCACACCATGCCAGATCATTGTTTCCATCGCTTGTAAACCCCAAGCGCTCTTCACATTCTCATCTGGTGTCGCGAGAAGGATTTCATAAAAGCCTGCTCCCACTGTAAAGAAGGTGACGATCGCTGCCCCGACCATGTTGTACCAACCAACATCAAAGAAATTCGACCTTGCCGCAGGAATTGCCATAAATTTGAATAGAGGCTTTTCCAAAACGAAAAATACGCCCACAATATCAAACCCGATCGCTACAATAAACAAGCCGAGGGTCAAGTGAACCAGATTCGGATGAATGGGAATGCTGTAGGGTAAACCATTCATGCCCAATTGACCATGTAATTGATCGATTAAAGTTGCTATCATTTCAAACTAGCCTCCCTTAAAGCTTCTACCACTGGCACGGTGTGCAGTCCATAAACCCAAACCAGTAAATCACCTAAATAAACTTGAAAAAGAACTATTACTGTGAGCAACAAGCCTGCACCAAGAAAGGAAACAGGTAAAGTCTTGGGATCACGGACACGCAAGACATAGCGCCATCCTGTAATCGCAGCAATGATTCCCGAAAGTGACCAACCGATGATGGTATGTAGGTTTAGAGTAGCTTCTACTGAACTATAAGGTTCTGCGAGTCCTGCTTCAATTTGCCCAAAGATAATCGCAATAAAGATAGAAATAGTGGCAAAAAATAGATTCCACCAGCTAACTTCGTATAGTCGAGGATTACGGGTGAAGTAGCCGATCGCATCGCATACTACGGCAAACAACACCATCGCAATTACAAAATGCACCACGATTGGATGAATCGTATCGGGATAAGGTAAGTTATGGTCATTTAATGGCGGAAGGTATTCCAGCATAGTATTTTCAATGGGGTTTTCAATACTGATTGAGGTGGTTGATTGTCGGATGTTGATATTAGGCTAAGGCAATCATCAAGAGCTTAGCAAAATGTTCATCTAGATTTAAGAATGTTCGTTGAGTTTGGATTCTAGATGCTTCAATACAACTAGTTTAAGCATTGATATCCTTACGTTATAAGCTCGTTTAAGTCAAAAGACATCCCGTCAAAGCGAAGAATTAAAAACAGTCGCTTATTGATATTGATAAATCATTAGCAATAAGGATTGTTCTAAGATTCTATTTCGCAACTCTCTATAGATATATCTAAAAACTGTAGCTCACGCGCAGCGTGAGCTACAGTTTTTAGGTATTATAAGGATAGCTTTTGGAATAGTTCAGATAATGGCATTGTAAACCCAGCAATCACATCTTCTCCATCTAAAGAATCAGATTGTTTGAGTAGGCGATCGGGTTCTTGAGAAGACCGATAAACAATTACATAATGAAGCTTGAGGTTAATTACCCACACTAATCGCGCCCCATTCTCAAAATATTCCACAATTTTTTGATCGATTTCAGCGATTGTGTTATTAGGCGAGAGAACTTCGATCGCTAAGTCTGGCGATCCATCTAAAAATCCATCGGGTAGTTCTGTAAGTCCTTGCAATTTTTCTTTCGATACAAAGGAAATATCAGGCGATCGCTTATTACCATTTTTCATCGTAAAGGCTGTACTAGAATCGAGAATGATACCTAGCTTTCTGGGCAGAATGTAATTCATCAAAGCCATAACGAGGATGCTGCAAGTATATCCATGCAAAGCCCCTGAATTTCCCATATCAACTAATTCTCCATTCACAAGTTCATAGCAGTTCCCATCAGTTAAAGCCATTAACTCAGCATCAGTCCAGATTTTTTTTGGCGTTGGAGGTGAGATAGTAAGTGAAGACATAAACAACTCCTAATTTTTGAAAAAACAAATCTGAGCTATTGTCAGTAATCTCAGAGAGGGGCTTCAGCCCCTCTCTGAGATTAACGCATTGATTCGCGATGGACTTTGACTAGTTTGAGTTCATCCTCTTCCATTAGATATTTGTTCATCATATAGATTACATACTCAGGTTTGAGATTACTGTCAGGTTTACAACTGCCCATGAAATGGATTTTCGGAAACTCAGGATCGGGGTTGATGACATTGATCGTAAAGATGCGATCGCGTAATTCCAACATTTGATTGCGCCCAGATTTTGACACCTTCGGCATTTGAATGGAAGTCGCAGCAAGTACACAGTAACTTGCACCTTCTAACAAATCCATAATGTCCGCCGCATTGCGCTCCTTGTTTGTCATAAAAGCACAGGTAATTGTGTATTCTGCAACTTCTAGCAGGGAATCTAAGGATGGCGAATGCACCTCAACTTCCTCGATCGCATAAATTGGTAAATCCTCATCCAATTCCGCTGTAAAACGTTGTTGAAAATCCTCAAGCGTAACTGTTTGAGTTAACTCAAAATCGACAAACTCCGCACTGCTAGTTTGACCGAGGGGCAAAGCCTTAGCAATAGAAATACGCGGTAAAGGGTTAAAGCCTTCGGTATGGGCAACGGGCAGAGCCGCACGACGGGCTGCACGTTGAAAGAAGCGTTGGAGATCTAAATGGGAAATCAAGCTCATATCGCCTAATTTACCAAATTTGAGACGGATACGCTGGACTCTAGGTGGAATCTTGGGCTTCTCTAGGGAAATAGGAGGCACTTCTGGTGGTGGAATTACCTCATTATGTCCAAATTCGGGACCACAGACACCACATTCTGAGCAACCACCAAAGGAGCAATCGGGAATTATCTGAGCAGCGATCGCTCTTTCCCAGTCTTCGATTAGCCATTGTTTATCGATACCTGTGTCAATATGATCCCAAGGTAAAGCATCCTGCATTTTTAGCGATGGTGCATCCCAAACGAGATCAGCTTCCGCGATCGCCTGTGTCCATGCGCCAAAGGCTTTGTCACTATTCTCAAACCATGAGTCCATGCCTGCGCCCAGTTGCCATGCGCGATATAGCACCTTACCCAAACGTCGATCGCCCCGTCCAACGAAATCCTCCATCGCACTGATGCGAATTTCTGTGTAGTTCACCTTTACGCCACTGAGACGACGAAACTCTTTGCGAAGTAACTGTTGCTTTCGGACAAACTCACCACTGGAAACGGTGTACCACTGGAATGGTGTATGGGGTTTGGGAGTGAAGTTGGAAATAGTGAGATTGAAGGATATTTTCTTTCTACCTTTTTGAGAGCATTCACGCTGAAGCCATTCCACAGTATCAACGATACCAATGACATCTTCATCGGTTTCCGTAGGTAAGCCAATCATGAAATAGAGCTTTACCTTATCCCATCCTTCTACATAGGCAGTTTTCACGCCTTGGAGCAATTCTTCATCGGTCAAGCCCTTATTGATTACATCCCGCAATCGCTGTGTACCTGCCTCTGGTGCAAAGGTTAAGCCCTGTTGCCGACCGTCACCACTGCGGAGCATATGGGCAATATTCTCATCAAAGCGATCGACCCTTTGGCTGGGTAATGAGAGAGTCACATGCTCATCTTTAAAGCGATTCTTAATCTGCACACCTACCGAAGGCAGAGCCAGATAATCGGAACAGGATAGAGAAAGTAAAGAGAACTCATTGTAGCCAGTTTCACGAATGGCTCTTTCAATTGTATCGACAACTTTCTCAGGATCAACATCACGGGCAGGACGGGTCAGCATCCCCGGTTGGCAAAAACGGCAGCCTCTGGTACATCCGCGTCGAATTTCAATAGTTAGGCGATCATGGACGGTTTCTACTAAGGGAACTAGTCCAATACTATGCTCAGGCATTGGTGTGGCAACACGCCGCAAGATACGCGGAGAGACATCGCTACGATTGGGAGTGACTGCTCCTGTTTTCTCGTCCATGTCATAAAATTCTGGAACGTAAACTCCATCAACTTCATTAGCCAGATCTAGTAAGGTTTCGCGACGGGTTTTTCCTGCGAGTTTAGCTGCCTTAAGTACTTCGCCAATTTCTGGCAATAGATCTTCCCCGTCACCAAGGGCAAAGAAATCAAAGAAATCTGCATAGGGTTCAGGATTGGAAGTTGCAGTCTGTCCTCCTGCAAAGATTAATGGACATTCCTCAATACTTAATTCACTCCGTTCTCGCCATGTCATCGGAATATTGGCAAGATCAAACATTTCGAGAACATTGGTTGCTCCTAACTCGTAGCTGAGACTGAAACCTAAAATGTCAAATTCTCGGAGCGATCGCTTAGATTCGACCGCAAATAAATCTGTTTTGGTTTCGCGGAGTTTGGTGGAGAGGTCAGGGGCTGGGAGATAGGCGCGATCGCAAAGTTGACCATCTTTAGAGTTAATAATGCTGTAGAGGATGATATGCCCCAAATTTGACGCACCGACCTCGTATATTTCGGGATAGGTCAGCGACCAACGCACGAGCGCTTCGTCCCAAGGTTTATGTACTGCGCCAAACTCGTTGCCTAAATAGCGAGCAGGTTTAAGAATTTCGGAGGTAAGTAATTGTTCTACGGGAACGGGCATAGAGTTTTTCAAAATTTGATCTAGCCCTATTTTACATTGGCTGAGGCAAGGGGCTTAAGCCCCTTGTTCATCAAAGCAGATCAGGATCTTCGCCCAATTCCCTTAATCTAGTGGCTAGTCTTTCCAACCTTTCGACTTTTTCCTCAGCAGTGAGGTAGCGATCGCCTTTTTGATCAAACCAGCTTAAAACTTCACGACTCAAGCGATCGCTTGGTAATACAGCACGTCCAATTCCTAAGCCGATCTCTGGCATCCATAGAGGTTCACCAATCTGTAATTGGTAATCCCCATCAACTAATGTATAAACCTCAAAGGGCAAATGTCCATCGCGCCGCCAGAATTGAGGATTGTAAATCACATAATACTTGACACCTAATTTGCGATAAATATCTAACTTCTTTTCATACTCATCGCCATAGGTATGGGATACAACTTCTAAAGCCAAAATCGGTGCAGTATCTTCTTCTTCCCACATCACATAACTGCTACGAGATCCACCATTTTTACGCCGTTCCACTCCCAAGCTCAAAAATCCATCAGGAACTACAGGAACTCTAGGACTTACGCCAGTGGTGTGATAGATCCCCATATCCACACCAAAGTACCAATCATCGCGACTTTTCCAAATATATTCCAACAAGAACAATAGTAAATTCGGTACAAAATTCTGGTCTTCGTTATCCACAGGTGTATCGTCAGAGTCAGGTAATTCGTCGCTGGTGGGCAGATGTTTGAGATCGATTTGTAGCATCGGAATAACCTCAAAAGTATCTTCGCTATCTAGTTGGTATTATATAGCCCCAACAAATGAAGGCGACGCTTCGCGTCGCCTTCATTTGTTGGGGCTAGCTACTTACACTAAAATGAGCTTTATAGCGTATTACAAGTACTAAAGTATCTGGGCGAAAAAGATGTGGATTATGGGAGTTATGGGAATTCTCAGCTAGGCGATCGCATTTTTTATGCTTACTTGAGCGCCATGTAAATTTAGCATTGTCGCAGGAGCAAATCTTGAAGATTTTATTGGTTGAAGACGATCGCCACTCTGCGGAAATACTTTTGCAGTTATTAGCAGATTCGCATTACACCATTGACTCTGCTGCCAATGCCCAAACTGCATGGCAATATGTCACCACCTATAACTATGACCTAATCATCCTCGACGTTATTTTGCCTGATAGCAATGGGGTTGAGCTATGCACTAAAATCCGCAAATCTGGCTATACAATCCCTATCCTTTTACTCACAGCTAAGGATAGTACTAGCGATCGCGTAATGGGTTTAGAGGCAGGTGCGGATGATTATGTCGTTAAGCCCTATAACTTTCAGGAATTAGTGGCAAGGATTCGGGCTTTGTTGCGACGCTATAGCGATCGCGACACATTGATTCAAAAATTGGTATGGGAAAACCTCTGCCTCGATCTCAGGACGAATATAGTCACTTATAACCAGAAACCTTTGCGCCTAACTCAGAAGGAATATGGTCTTTTAGAACTATTTCTGCGACATCCGCAACAGATATTTAGCCGCAGCGCTTTGCTAGATCAGGTATGGTCGGCGGGAGAATTTCCCAGTGAGGAGGCGGTGACGACCCATATTAAAGTATTACGTCACAAGCTGAAAATGGCGGGACTACCTATAGACCCCATTGAGACTCTGTATGGATTGGGGTATCGCCTCAAACCTGAGCCTGTTCCATTGGTGAGTCAGCCTTTACCATCATCTACGCCTGCACCTTTACCTGAAGAAGATTTGGCGCAGAAAAAAATGGCGCAAGCTCAGGAAGTAATTGCCACGATGGCGAATAGATTAATTGCTAGTTTGCCAGACAAGATTGCCCTTTTTCGGCAAATTGTGACTGCGCTAGAAAAGGGAGAACTAGACGCGGATTTACGGAATGAAGGATATATGGAAGCCCATCGACTGATTGGTTCAATGGGTTCACTAGGGTTTCCCTTAGGTTCAAAGATCGCTCGTCAGATTGAGGCAATTTTAAAAAGTGATTCTTCTCTATTACCCACAAATGTAGAGGATCTGCTGCATCTAATTAACGAGCTAGAATCAAGTACTAACTCACCGAAAGCCTTACCTGAAAAGACCATATTTCAGCCATATCATACACAACTGCCATTGTTATTGATTGTGGATGATGATGCTAATTTCACTCAAGAGATTAAAACAGAGGCGAAAACTTGGGGGATGCGCGTGCAAATTGCTGAAGATATTGTCTCTGCTAGGGAAAAGATTGCCCAAGAGCCGCCTGCTGCGGTTTTGCTAGATATCCTCTTTCCTCATACTGCGGAGAATGGATTAACTTTTCTCGATGAACTCGCGCAACGGGAACCCAAAATACCAATAATCATGATGACTGCGGCAAGTGGTTTGGGCGATCGCGTGACCGCAGCACGTAAAGGTAGCTGCTCATTTATCGAAAAGCCTGCATCATCGGAGGAGATCCTCAGTACGGTTTCGCAGATTTTATCTCAACGACAGCACGATCGCTTAAAGGTGATGATTGTCGATGACGATCTGTTGCTGCTCGAAATGCTGCGGCGGTTACTCGAAAGCTCAGATCTTGAGGTGATCACTTTACAAAATCCGCAAACTTTTTGGCAGGTTCTGGAATTAACTGCTCCTGACCTCTTAATTTTAGATGTGGTGATGCCTGACTATAGCGGACTAGATTTGTGTCAAGCTGTGCGAACGTCTTCACTTTGGCATGATTTACCGATTGTGTTTTTATCAGCTCATAGCGATCGCGAAACGATTCGGCAATTATTTATCGCTGGTGCTGATGATTATCTCAGTAAGCCAATCGTAGAAGCAGACTTGTATACACGCATTCTTAGTCGTTTAGAGCGTAGTCGCATCTCTAGGCAGAAGGCAGATTTTGACGGTTTG
Source organism: Pseudanabaena sp. Chao 1811 (assembly GCF_027942295.1). Lineage (NCBI taxonomy): Bacteria > Bacillati > Cyanobacteriota > Cyanophyceae > Pseudanabaenales > Pseudanabaenaceae > Pseudanabaena > Pseudanabaena sp. Chao 1811. The sequence continues at coordinate 4,186,181 of NZ_CP101416.1, read as the reverse complement.
ACGGGTGTTTATACCCATCGGCGGGGTATTCAAGTTCTCACCCAACTTTTATGAATAGCCACACGCAATCATCAGAATATCTGTTTAGCGATTTTAGATTTAGATTTATTTAAACAAGTGAATGATCGCTATGGACATGGTATGGGTGACATGGTACTCAAGCAGTTTGGGAGCCTGTTGCGCCAAAATTTTCGGAATGAAGATGTGGTGATGCGTTGGGGTGGGGAGGAGTTTGTGGTTGGCTTGTATGGAGCAACTTGTCAACAAAGTATGGAACGGTTGAATATTTTATTACGGGTATGGCGGCAGCAAAAATTTGTCACTGATACAGGTGTGTCTTTTGGCAGTACTTTCAGTGCTGGACTAGTGGAATATCCCAAATCTGGTACGAATATAGAAACTTTGTATCGCCAGATGGATGCGGCGCTATATCAAGCAAAGGCGACAGGAAGAAATAAAATTGTAATAGTAGGTGATTTTTAAGCAGCAGTATGACGAGAGCATCACACTCCAATCGGGCGCAATTTCAGTCGCTCAAAGCGTATATGCTCAAATACGGCTTTTGGGTAGCATTTTTACTGTTATTTGGTTGTGGAATTGCCTCCTACGTCAGTATTCAGCGCTTAAGGGAAAATCGCCAAAGTTTAGTCCATACTCGTGCGGTAATTGAGAATTTACAGGGAATCATTGGCGATATAGTTGATGCAGAACTGGGGCGACGAGGGCAGATTATTACCAAAGATCCAATTTTTGTGATCGGTATCGATACCAAAATCAAAGGATTGCGCGATCGCCTCAAAAACTTACACCAATTGATCAAAGACAATCCTAATCAGCAAAAACATTTTGCTATTGTCGATCCATTAGTTAATCAACGTATTGAGGTTCTCGAAAAATCCCTGCAACTATGGCAACAAGATCCCAATCTTACGCCAACCCAAGTGGAATTGACCTATCAGGGTTGGCAATTGCGTCAGAAAATTGAGGCGCGGATCGCCCAAATGAAAAAGGTGGAAGATCAGCTAATCATTGTGCGATCGCAAGCTGTTGAGGATAGCGTTCATCTCACCCTAATCTTTGTCATTCTTGCTTCTGTAACTGGTTTTAGCTTATTTGTAGTCGTTTACTTACTGCTCACTCAAGAAGTTGCTATTCGCAGACAAGCTGAACTGCAATTACAACAAAATAATCAAGACTTAGAGCAGAAAGTTGAGGAACGCACAGCAGAGTTACAAAAAAAAGAGCAGCTTTTTCGCCTAGCGATTTTTAATGCCCCTTTGCCGATTACTTTACATATCGAAGATGAGGAATTTTTATTAGTAAATCAGGCATGGACAGACCTATCGGGCTATGCGATCACGGATATTCCCACTGTGCGAGATTGGACTCGCCAAGCCTATGGTGAGAGACAAGTGGAGGTTGATGCTTTTTTGCAGAAATCTTTTACCCGAAATAAACCATTTAATAGTGAAGATACGCATGAAGTGATTAGCAAAGAAGGTAAAAGGCTATTTTGGGACTATTACTCTGCACCATTAGATATTCAACCTAATGGCAAACGCCTATGGATTACGATCGCGATCGATGTGACCGATCGCAAACTTGCTGAAGAAGCTTTACGCGCAAGCCAGAGACAATATGAAACTCTCGCGGAAGTAGTTCCTGTTGGTATCTTTCGCGCCGACCTACAGGGCAACAGCATTTATGCAAATTCTCGTGTTTGTGAAATTTTGGGAATTAACCTTGAGGAGACAATGGATATGGGCTGGTCGCAAAGGCTTCATCCTGAAGATCGCGATCGCGTTATCAGTCAATGGCAGGTCGCCGCCGCAAATCGCCAAAAATTCTATGCCGAATATCGATTTATATCTCCCGATGGCTCAATTACATGGGTGATTACTCAAGCAATTCCCGAAATAGAAAATGACATCATGCTGGGATATGTCGGCACAATTACGGAGGTTAATTCGCTTAAGTCTGTCGAGAAAGAACTTCAAGCGACCAAGGCTGATCTCGAAATTAGGGTTGCCGATCGCACTGCGGAGTTATCTCAACGCCAGATCGAACTAGAAACTGCCAACCATCGTTGGCAATCGTTGCTAGATAATGTGCGCTTACTCGTCCTCGGACTCAATAGTCAGGGCAACATCGAATATGTCAATCCGTTTTTCCTTAAGACAACAGGGTATGAGACCGATGAAGTAATCGGGAAAAATGTCTTCTCCTTATTGTTGCAGGAGCATGAAGTTCAATCTGCGCGATCGGTATTTACCGAATTGATCACCACTGGCGATTATCCTCACTATCAAAATCAGATTTTGACTAAAGCAGGTAAGCAATTAGCGATCGCTTGGAATAACACGGCACTGCGCGATAGCACGGGCAAGATTATTGGCTCATTAAGTATCGGTGCAGATATTACCGATGAGTTGGTAATGGAAAAGATCAAGAGTGAATTTATCTCAGTGGTCAGTCATGAATTGAGAACACCTCTCGCTTCTATTCGAGGAGCATTAGGGCTACTAGCTTCTGGTGTTTTAGCTAATAAACCTGATACTGCTAAACATATGCTAGATATTGCTATCGCTGATACAGAGCGCCTAGTTCGCCTAGTCAACGATATTCTCGATTTAGAGCGTTTAGAGTCGAATACGATCACCCTTGATCGCAAATGGTGGAATACATCGGAACTATGTCAGCAAGCAATGGAAACAATGCAGGCGATCGCAGAGATCAATCAGGTTCAACTATCGAGTAATGTCGAGTCTTTACAGATTTTTGCCGATCGCGATCGCATTATACAAACGTTAGTGAACTTACTCAGCAATGCGATTAAGTTTTCACCAGCTCAAAGTGAAGTATCACTAACGGTTCAGTCACAAAATGATGCGATCGTCTTTCATGTGCAGGATCATGGGCGCGGCATTCCGATAGAACATCAAGAAAGCATATTTGACCGTTTCAAGCAGGTGGATGTCTCTGATTCCCGTCAAAAGGGAGGCACAGGCTTGGGCTTAGCCATCTGTCGCAGTATTGTCCAGCAACATAACGGCAAAATCTGGGTAGAAAGTGACTTAACAAAAGGAAGTACTTTTTCGTTCACAATTCCCCATCAAATTTCATCAATGTCTTGAAGCCTGTAAGGATGGGCGGCGCTTCGCGCCGTCCATCCTTACAGGACTGAAATGCAAAGGGGGAGAACTTAGACTTCCCCTCTTACCAAAGGCGTTAATATACTTGACACACTGCGCAGATTTTTACCCCCCTCAGTCCCCCCTTGAAAGGGGGGAAGTCTAAGTTCTCCCCCTTCCAAGGGGGAGTTAGAGGGGGTTTTAGAGATTTGGTGCGTCAAGTATGTTAATGCCTTACCAAGGGTGGATTAAGGGGGGTAAAAGCAGAAATTTATGCTAAATAGGATAATTCCCAAACACTCTCTTGAGGGATGATGGATTTTTTGCTTCAGATTGTCCTCATTTTTTTGGATTAAATTTAAAGCTAATGTCACGTTAAGGTAATGTTCACCTGCATGTATGAGTAACATTAGTCCCGATAAAACGGTTTTAGTGATTGATGATGAAGATCTAATTCGTCAGATTGTGGCAATTTGTCTAGAAAATCTCAGCAATTGGAAACCCATTACTGCGACTTCAGGCAAAGATGGCTTAAACGCGATCGCAAAGAATAAACCCGACGCAATTTTGCTAGACGTAATGATGCCAGATATGGATGGCTTCACTTTTGTCAAAAAACTACAAGAAAATGCAGAATACAAGAATATTCCCGTGGTGTTATTAACATCCTGTACTAATCTGATCAGCCATCCAGACCTTGTGAACTTAGGATGCAGAGGCGTAATTAGCAAGCCATTTGAACTCAATACTCTAGTTCCACAAGTTGCGGACATATTAGGATGGTAAAAGCAGAGAATTGTTAAGCAGTTTTTCTCTTCAGATTGTCCTCATTTTTGATTGCTAGCTTTGGAAATAGGTGAAACTGACTCTCTTGAATAGGTAGATAGTCTTTTTTACTAATTATCCTTAAGAAATAATCTGTAACATGAAAATATTTGAGCAGTTTTACGAATGCCATGTGAGTGGTCAAGAGTCAGCAATCTGGCAGCTAAAATGTCATTTGCGTATTATTTATAAACCCTGTGGACATCAGATTGCGATCGTCTCTGTCCAAAACTGTGAAATTGGCTGGTTTATCCCTAATCAGATCGAACAATTAGCTACACATATAGTTCGAGTCTTTCAGCTTAACCCCGATCGCTTAACTTGGATTGAATGTGATCCCCACTATGCAAGCCGCCCAATCAGCACAGAATATAGTGAGGTTGCCTTTGAATGGCATCACGGGATCGCTACAAAGCCAAAATGGAAAGCGCTCTCTAATGAATCATTAACAGCGATTGTAAAAGAAAGACTATTTTGGCGTAGCAATTTCTTGCTTTCCTCCTTAGTAGAATCTTAGCTCAACCCAAATTCTTTCATTAACTATCATTCATTAGCCAGATATTCTCATGCCGAAAACATTTGTCAAATTAACATTACTCGTTGCTGTGGAAGAAATTGATACTTTTCTCAGCGATTATCCCAATTGCTTACAACCCGAATATTCATCGATGCCCGAATTTCAAGTTAAAATGTCGAACCACGAACTGCGGCAGCGATCGCTAGAACATATTACTCGCCACATTCCCCAGCGCTATCAAGTAATTGACTGTACAAAAGAAAGCCCAGAGAAGCCCAAAATACCCTATAGTTTTTCAGAGCAAGATCTACAAATCAAAGCCTTAATTCAAGATGGTATTTTTCAGATCCTGCCAGAAGCATAAAATTTGGACAATCGTATGAATAAACGGCTAAAAACACTTCCCAATGAACTTAATGAATTTCAATTTGAGGCGGTTAATCTCACTAATTGCGATCGCGAACCGATTCACATTCCGAGTTTGATTCAACCTCATGGATTATTGTTAGTGCTAACTGATCCAGATTTGCGGATTGCTCAGGTGAGCGGGAACTCCCTTGAAATTTTAGGAATTGCCTCTGAGGATTTACTTGATCGTCCTTTAGAAGAATTTATAGAGACAGAAATAATTACATCTATTTGGGAATGTCTTGAGCGCAGTTTTGAAAAAACTAATCCTATCTGTATTAATTTTTATGGATTAACAGATGCGTTATATCAATCTTTTAATGGAATTGTCCATCGTTCTCCTAGTAACGAAATCGTCTTAGAGTTAGAGCCGCTAGAAACAAAGCTAGAACATGATTTCTTTCAATTCTATCGCCAAGTTAAAAGTACCCTCACCAAAATGCAGATGGCGCAAGACTTGACAGAACTCTGTGATTTAGTAGTGCAAGAGGTGCAATCCTTAACAGGATTTGATCGGGTCATGATCTATCGCTTTAATGAGCAAGGTGACGGTACGGTTATTGCGGAAACGAAACAGCCCGATTTAGAACCCTTTTTAGGACTACATTATCCCGATTCAGATATCCCCAAACAGGCAAAACATCTCTATACCCTCAACTGGTTGCGACTCATTCCCAATGTCAATTATCAACCGACGGGTTTAGTCAGCTCTGAGCAATTTCTCAGATCACAACCCCTTGATATGAGCTATTGCAACTTGCGATCGGTCTCACCAATGCACATTGAGTATTTGCAAAATATGGGGGTTGCAGCTTCCATGTCCGTTTCTCTCATTCAAAACCAAAAGCTCTGGGGACTGATTGCTTGTCATCATGGTGTACCCAAATTTGTCCCCTATGAAATTCGGACGATTTGTGAGTTTTTGGGGCAATTAATGTCTACAGAGCTAGCAAATAAAGAATCCAACATAAATCTTGACTACAAACTCCAGCTCAAAAAAATCCAAGGTCAATTTCTCGAACGTCTGGCAAAAGCAACGGAATTTGTGGATGAGATTGCTGCCGATCGCGAATCTTTGTTGAATTTAACTAGCGCTCAAGGTGCGGTGATTTGCGATGGCGATCGCCTGATCTTGATCGGAGAAACACCAAGTGAGCAAGATCTGCAATCTCTGATGACTTGGCTACAAGATCAATTTGAGCAAGCTCAATCTGATCTAGATCTATTTGTGACTGATGCTTTGTCTAGCCTCTATCCTGAAGCAAAGGAATATCAAGCGATCGCGAGTGGCTTGATTGCTATGGCGATTTCTAAAACACAGCACCGCTACATCCTCTGGTTCCGTCCTGAGCAATTGCAAACTGTGACATGGGCAGGACAGATCGATAAAAATGAACGGGTTGCTGAGGATGGTAGTATTCTCCTCTTTCCCCGTCAGTCCTTTGAGGCTTGGAAACAGATTGTCTGCGGCAAGTCTAACCCTTGGTTATCCTGTGAGATCGAAGGTGTATTGGAATTGCAACAGGCGATCGTTAATATCGTTCTGAAGCAAACTAGCGAAATTGCCATCATTAACTCCGAACTAAAACGCAGTAATAGCGAACTTGATGCCTTTGCTTATATAGCTTCCCATGATTTAAAAGAACCTTTACGCGGTATTCATAACTACGCCACTTTTCTATTAGAAGACTATGGTGAAATTCTCAAGGAAGATGGTGCAGACAAATTACATACCTTGGTGCGTCTGACCAAACGGATGGAATCTTTGATCGACTCCCTCTTAAAGTTCTCGCGTCTAGGTCGGCAAGAGCTACAAATGGAGCAAATTGATCTCAATCAGTTACTGCACAATGTAACAGAAATATTTGCGATGAATCCTCAATGGGTAAACTGCGAAATCCGCGTGCCGCGATCGCTCCCGACCATCTGGGGCGATCGGTTATTAATTGAAGAAGTTTTTATTAATCTAATTGCCAATGCCTTTAAATACAACGAGTCTCCTGAAAAATGGGTGGAAATTGACTGGCTGATGGATCGAAATCAGAGTAACAACCATTTTGTCAGTATCTCTGTGCGCGATAATGGCATTGGTATTCGAGAAAAACATTTAGAAACTGTGTTTCAAATCTTCAAACGCTTGAATTCCCCCAATAAATATGGTGGAGGCACAGGCGCGGGACTAACCATTGTCAGAAAAATTGTCGAACGGCATGGTGGTAGCATTCAAGCAAAGTCTCATCCAGACCAAGGAACCACATTTTCATTCTCTTTACCTACATCTAATCCAAATAAGTAAGGTTAATGAATAAGAGCTTAAATTCACCTTGGGAGGATCTTTCCCATCCCGTCATTCTGATTGTTGAAGATAGCGATGAGGACTTTTATATGTTTATGCGAGCTATTCAGAATATGGATGAAATCGACCGATCTCCTTATCGTTTTTTACGATTTCACGATGGGGATGAGACTTTAGACTACCTATTTCGCGCAGGAGCATATCAAGAGCTAAATGCACCTTTGCCCGTTGCGATTTTGCTTGATCTAAATCTCCCCGGAACCGATGGTCGGGAAGTTATTCAACAGGTAAAGCAATCTCCAAATCTCAAAACGATCCCAATTATTGTTTTGACAACATCAAATAGTCATCGCGATATTCAAACCTGCTACGAATACGGCGCAAATTGTTATGTGATCAAGCCAATGGGTGTTGCGTTAATGCAGCAGGCTATCCAAAACATTTTTAAATACTGGTTCCAAATAGTGGTGTTGCCCAGTTACGAACAATTCACAGCTAAAAATCTATGACATCGCCAACCTTAGATGTAGCTATCACTATTTTGATCGTCGATGATTCTGAAGAAGATCGCGTTACTTACATGCGCTATCTGCAATCAGACCTATCCCGTTCCTACAATTTTCTAGAAGCAGCCACCTTAGAAGAAGGCTTAATTTTTTGGCGATCGCATCAACCTGACATTGTTCTTGTGGATTATTCTCTACCTGATGGAGAGGGCTTAGAGTTACTCGAGGCAATGGGCGAAGGTGTGCTTGTGCCAAAACTTGAAGCGATCGTTTTAACTGGACATCGTGGCAATGAACAGCTTATTCTCCAGACGATGCGGTTAGGAGCCGCCGATTATTTATCGAAAAGTGAAGTAACCGCCCTATCGCTATGTAATCGAGTTGGGCGAGTGGTCGATCATCTGCTCCTCAGCCGCAAATTGCAACGATTGCAAAATCAAGAAATTGTTATAGCTAAAATTGCCCTGCATATTCGCCAATATTTTGATTTAGAAGAAATATCTAATGCGATCGTGCAAGAAATCCGCGCATTTTTAAAAGCCGATCGCACGGTGATTTATCGGTTCAATTCTGATATGAGTGGTGTAATTATCGCTGAGTCGGTTTTTCCCCCTTGGGAAACCTGTATCCATAGACAACTCAGCGATGAATACTTTCCTGAAAATATGGGAGGTGAATATCGCGAAGGCAGAGTTTTTATTGCTCCTGACATATACACAGCCAATCTCAGTGAATGCCATCTGCACATGCTAGAGCAGTTCCCCACAAGGGCAAGTTTGATCGTACCGATTCTCCACCCTAATAATCTAGATCACCCTCTATGGGGTCTGCTATGCACCTATCAGTGTTTTGAGCCACATTTTTGGGATGAATTAGATATTCGCTTACTGCAACAGCTATCTGTACAATTGGCGATCGCTCTACAACAAGCGGAACTCTATCGCAGTCTCCAGATCAGCAATACAGACTTAGAAAATCGGGTTAATGAACGCACTGCCGAACTTTTTAAACGTCAACAGGAATCAACTGCCCTTGTCGAAAATTCACCCAATTTGATTCTGCGCCTTGATCGTCAATTGCGACACCTCTATATCAATTCAGCCATAGAGAAAATATTAGGCATTCCTCCCGCCGCATTTATTGGCAAAACATTTCGCGAAATGGGATTGCCTGAGAGAAGTATTTTGGTCGCCGAGGATGCGATTAGAACCTTAGTGACAACAGGGATTTCCCAACAGTATGAGATTGAGTTTCCCTTGTCAGATAACCGAGGAACCGCACATTACCAAGTTAGCGTCATCCCTGAATATGATGCTGATGGCGAAATCTCAACAATTCTCATGGTTTTTGCAGATATTACATCCAATAAGCTCAGTGAATTTGCGCTTCAAGAAGCCAATCGACGCTGGCAATCTTTATTAGACAATGTACGCTTAATTGTGATTGGATTGGACAATGAATGGAAAGTGGAATATGCTAATCCATTCTTTCTCGAATCTATGGGTTATGAATTAGCAGAAGTAATCGGCAAGGACTGGCTCTCTTGTTTTGTACCCCAGTCTGAACAAGAAAACATAAGGCGAGATTTTGGAGGATTCTTAAACAACCCCGACAAATTCCTTAAGTATTATCAAAATGCGATTGTAACGAAGTCAGGTCAAGAAAGAGTGGTGTCTTGGAACAACACAATCCTCCGCAAGCAGAACAATGAAGTTATTGGGACAATGAGTATTGGGGAAGATATTACAGATAAGTTAAAGGTTGAACGGCTCAAAAGTGAGTTTATTTCCATTGCTAGTCATGAACTCCGAACTCCCCTGTCGTCGATTCGGGGGGCTTTAGGATTGCTGGCCTCAGGGGTATTAGCCAATCAACCTGAAGTCGCTCAGAATATGCTCAATATTGCCTCCTCTGATACCGAGAGGCTAGTCAGACTGGTGAATGACATTCTCGATTTAGAGCGTTTAGAATCCAATAATGTCACTCTCAATCGCCAATGGTCTGATACGGCTGAGATCTGTCAACAGGTTATAGAAACGATGGAGGCGATCGCTGCTAAAAGTCAAATTGAAATAATTAGTAATGTTCCTTCCCAACAAATTTTTGCCGATCGCGATCGCCTCGTCCAAACGCTAGTTAATTTACTGAGTAATGCAGTTAAGTTTTCTATGCCGCATAGTCAAGTTCATCTAGAAGTTGAAGCAATCACTGATGAGATTATTTTTCGTGTCAGAGATCATGGGCGGGGAATTCCTGAAAGCAATCTAGAAAGTATCTTTGAACGCTTCAATCAAGTCGATGCCTCTGACTCTCGCCAAATGGGAGGTACAGGTTTGGGCTTGGCGATTTGTCGAAGCATTGTGCAACAACATGGAGGCAAAATTTGGGCTGAGAGTGTTTTAAATCAAGGCAGTACCGTTTCATTTACGATTCCCCATCGTATTTAGAGATTAAGTTTAGAGATTAAGTTTAGAGATTAAGTTTAGAAATTATGTTTAGAGATTACCTTTATGAACAAATCGATATTACTAATTGATGACGAAGTCAATCTGGCTCAAGTCGTTGCTGTTTGTCTAGAAAGCTTTAAAGGCTGGAAAGTAACGGTAGCTAATTCTGGCAAAGAGGGGCTGAGACTATTAGAAACCATCAAGCCTGATGCAATTCTCCTTGATGTGATGATGCCTGAGATGGATGGCATTAGTGTTTACCAAAACCTACAAAATAATTCAGAGACTCAAAATATTCCTGTGATTTTCCTAACGGCTAAGGTACAAGTCAGCGATCGCGAAAGGTTTGCTCAGCTAGGCATAGTTGGCACAATTGCGAAGCCCTTTGAACCACTCAAAATTGCCGATCAAATTGCCGAGCTTTTAGATTGGTAAGTGTTCTCAATTCCTCAGATTATCCTCATTTTTATTTTTTACTATAGGTTCATAGTTCTAAATCTATATACAGAAGATATATTGCGCTTCTAAGCCAAATGGAAAATACATCCAGCAAAACAATTGTACTGATCGATGATGAAGAATATATTTGCCAAATTGTGAAAACTTGTGTTGAAGTATTCAGCAATTGGAAAATAATAACTGCTAGATCGGCTAAAGAGGGATTAGCAGCGATCGCCATAACTCATCCTGATGCGATTTTATTAGATATGCTAATGCCAAATATGGATGGGTTTGCAGTCCTGAAACGATTAAAAGCTAGTACTAAATCGGTAGATATCCCCATAGTTTTACTGACAGCCCGTGCTGACCTAGCCGAGGCTCATAAAATTGCGGAACTAGGAGTACAAGGTGTAATCGTTAAGCCTTTTCATCCCACACAGATTACTTCTGAACTCTCTCAAATTCTTAATTGGTAAGTTATTGGTGTTGTGTGACTGGATCTTATAGTTGTCACTATCTAACATGTCGGCTGAAAAATTGGCGAATGATGCTAGATTTAACGTTAGTTCGACGAAGGCGGAAAATGGCATTATTGAACTCATGTTAGATTTAGCTAAGCACAGGCTAACATCCAAATCCCTATGTTTCTTCGTAACTTTAGAGCATGTTTGAGAAGTATCCTGTTTAGCATAAATTTCTGCTTTTACCCCCCTCAGTCCCCCCTTGAAATGGGGGAAGTCTAAGTTCTCCCCCTTCCAAGGGGGAGTTAGAGGGGGTTTTAGAGATTTGGTGCGTCAAGTATGTTAATGCCCTTTGTAAGGGGGAGTTAGAGGTGGTAAAAACTTCTCAAACATACTCTTAACGATCGCAGTTTTTTTAGCCCATACTGAAATAGATAGACATTGATTTAAAAATAATGAAACCGTCTCAAAACCCTTGTCCAGATCCACCGTCCTATCAAGTTCATTTTGCCGTGATTACCGTTAGCGATACGCGCACACCAGAAAACGACAAAAGCGGTAACTTTATCAAACAATCAATGATCAATGCAGGACATCTACTGGACTACTACGCCATTGTCAAAGATGAACCTGATGAGATTCGTGAACAGATGCACCATTTGTCCGCGATCGCTGATCTTGACGCAATCATTCTCAATGGTGGGACGGGGATTGCGCCAAGAGATACAACCTACGATGCGATCGCCGCGTTGCTCGAAAAAACCTTGCCCGGCTTTGGTGAGATGTTTCGTTATCTAAGTTGGCAAGAGGTTGGCTCTAGGGCGATTGCCTCGCGATCGGAGGCAGGGATTTATCGAGGGAAATTAGTGTTTTCACTCCCCGGCTCAAGTAATGCTGTGAAGTTAGCGATCGAGCAGCTAATTTTGCCAGAAATTATTCATCTAGTGCGTCAATTAAAGGGTTTACATTAATCAAAAGCCCAAGAGAGTTGCGCCGCAACTCTCTAAGCAACTATTTAAGAATTATCTAAATCCGCCCAACTCCCCTTAAAAAGGCATTAACATACTTGACGCACCAAATCTCTAAAACCCCCTCTAACTCCCCCTTGGAAGGGGGAGAACTTAGACTTCCCCCCTTGAAAGGGGGGACTGAGGGGGGTAAAAATCTGCGCAGTGTGTCAAGTATATTAACGCCCTTAAAAAGAGGGGCTGGGCGGATCCCTTGAAACTTTTTGCTTAGATACTGATGTTACGTTGAAGTTTTCCAAAGCCCTCACCCCTAGCCCCTCTCCCGTAGGAGAGGGGAACAAGAAAATAATATGGGTTTTGCTCCCCTTCTCCTGCGGGAGAAGGGGTTGGGGGATGAGGGGCGCTCTTCGTTCCGTGTAACATCACTTAGATACAAAATCATCCAATTTGAGAATCTTGCCTGCTTCCGTTAAGGGGATGCGCGTATTGACGGCAAAACGATAGAAATGATTGAAACGCGATCGCTCTACATTATTAGGTAAACTTGATTCCCTAAATCTGGTAAATATCTTTTGAAACTCAGGATAAACATCCCCTGTAAAGACATCGCGAGTGGGCACAGGGCAGCGTTGACAGGGATTTGTACCAAGAAACTGAACATCGCCAATCTGAAAGGGAACTGTTTCCCCCGACTTAGCAAATAATTGATCTTCCCAAAATGTTTCTGTATCAGCAATTTCCAAATTAGTACGGAAGCGGCGACGTATTTGCTCTAGATCAATGCTGGGTTGCTGATACCAACTTTGCACAGTCTTGAGAGATGCCTCTGAGACAACCGTAGCACCCCATGCGTCAGGGTCATCAGGAAATCCATTCATCGTATTTTGCCGTAAATCTATGGCTTGTCCCAAAAATTCGCTGAGCCAATTAGTTAAAGCTTCTCTTTGTTGATCTAAATGGAATGTAAATACTGCATTCTGGTTTTGAATCTGTAGAGAAACTTGGCGATCGCCTAAATTGTAGCTAGCTCGGATGAGATGGATTTTGGGATTGTGCTTACCATTGACGAATTTCCCCTGCCGATCAAACATGGCAAACTCGCGATCGCCTTTTAACGCTCCGCCAGCAGAAATCTCTACTTCATTTAAAGCGATCGGATCGAGAGACTTGATGGGAAAAATCAAAATCCTACTCAGCCTTGCCATAAAAATTCTTATAATCCAATGGTAGTTTGATAAAAGTTTAACGAAACCTTAACTATCTGAGAAAGAGCAAATATAATGTGACTAATTTAACAAAATCTTTTACTCTCGGAACCCAAATGATTAGACCGACTCTTATAGATAGTCTAGCGCAGGATTTTAATAGCAATACAAATGCCTCTGTTCCTTCGCTCGCAAATATTTGGGCGAAAAAATATATTCAAAATTTACAAGGGGACTCTACCAAACAAGAGATTCAGTCTAATAATTTGGCAGAAATTCTATCACCAGAAAGGCGAACTTCAACGGCAGCCAATCTATTGCAATCCTTACGTTTTTCTAGCGCTCAGGCTTGGGCAAAAACGGAGAATCTCCTAATTGGACAATTAAAATCTCACGGCATCTCTCCAGACCTAATCGACCCTTGGCAGATTGCCACTGACTCACGGATTTTGTTAGATCAAGCGCTCAAAGTTTATACAGCAAATGCTGAACATCGCTTGGTGGAGATAGATTGGTTGGTCGATGGACAAAATTTAAAAATGGAAACCTATACCCAATTACCAACAATTGGGCAACTGTCAGTAGCGATCGCGCCTACGGTTGGACAAATTCGCCAAAAATATACATCCGAAGACCCTCGGATTCTTGGGTTTGTGAGTATGCAGTTTCATTACAGTGGACAAATACTGATGAACTCGCTGCCCCCTTTAGAGCAATTGGTGGTGAACTCCTACTTCAAAGTGATTGACGATCATCTTTATATGCCATTGCAGAGAGCCTACGAAGCCGCCGCAAATTTGGACTATAACGATATTGCCTTGGAATCAGTGCGCCAACTACTACCCCTCACCAGCGAGATTGCTCGTCAAGTTTCTCAAAAAACCCTAATTATGTATTCTGACTATCGGTGCTATAGCGGGGAGTTAAGTTCACCACAGGTGCGGATCTCTAGTTTGCGTGATATTGAAATGTTTCAAGTTTATCTCTGTCTATGCGTACTGGAAAAAAATGTAGCCGCAATCCAGCAAGAACTTTTCCCCCTTTGCATTATGCTTTATCCTCCCTTAAAAGTGAGTTGGGAACTGGTGCGTACCTTGCTAAGGTTACTTAATCAGGAAATTCACAGTTGTCTCGATGAGCAGCATGTCAAGGTATTTGACCCCTATCTTATTGCTTTAGGCGAAATGTTTGGTGATGATGTGCTGCCTGAAGCCTGATAATAGTAGAGCTGAAGATATCTTTTTTGTGGGTAAAAGTTTTTGCTTTTCACTCACAAAGCAGCAAGCGCTATATCGTAAGCACAGAACAGCTAAGAACAGAAAAAATCAAGCATGACCTTTATTTGTACGATTAGCCAAGCGATCGCCATTACATCGGCAACAGTAGCTAATATTGATGAAAATGCACAAACCAACACAGAGGTAAGGGGCGTTGTTTCCGATAGTCGCAAGCTCAAAGCTGGTGAGTTATTTGTGGCATTAACTGGCGAAAATTTTGATGGTCATGGTTTTGTGGCAGCAGCGATCGCCCAAGGGGCAGTGGCTGCGATCGTTAGTCAGGAGTGGGCAAATTCAGCAGCAGCACAGGGATTACCTGTACTCGCGGTAGGTAATACGCTTGCGGCTTATCAGGACTTGGCACGATGGTGGCGATCGCAGTTTTTGCGCCCCGTTGTATCGGTGACAGGCTCCGTCGGTAAAACGACAACTAAAGAAATAATTGCGAGTATGCTGGCTTGCTATGTCGCACCAAATAAGCAAGTCCATAAAAGCCAAGCCAATCATAATAATGATATTGGGGTTGCCCAAACGCTATTGGCGATCGTCCCAGAGCAGCATGATTTTGTGGTCGTAGAAATGGGGATGCGTGGTTTAGGGGAAATCGAGCGTCTCGCCAGAACGGCTTTACCAACGGTGAGTGTGATTACCAATGTTGGCACAGCGCATATTGGCAGATTAGGCTCCCGTGAGGCGATCGCCCAAGCTAAATGTGAACTGCTGGCGGAGACTCCCATTCATGGAACCGCAATTCTTAATGCTAGTAATCCCCTATTACTAGAAACCGCTAGCAAGGTTTGGCAAGGGAAAACGATTACTTACGGGCTTGGTGTTGGCGATGTCAATGGCGAACTGATCGACGATCAACTCCATGTTGAAGGTTTAACATGGGATCTGCCCTTACCTGGCCGTCACAATGCTTTGAATTTTTTGGCAGGCTTAGCAGTTCTCAAGGCTCTAAATCTCGATTGGCAACAGACCAGACAAGGAATTGGGAAACTTGATCTCCCCTTTGGTAGGGCGCAACTGTATCAATTACCCCAAGATGTCACTATTCTTGATGAAACCTACAATGCTTCCCCAGAGGGGATGTTGGCAGCTTTGCGGCAATTGTCCGATATGCCCGCTAAACGTCACTGGGCAGTTCTCGGCACAATGAAGGAATTAGGGGAGATGTCTACACAGCTACATCGTCAAATCGGTGAATCGATTAGTAAATTGGGCATCGAGGGGGCAATCATTTTAGCGGATGGGGAAGCCGATGCTATTCTCGCTGGTGCAAATGGCTCCCTCAAATATGCGATCTCCTGTCAGTCCTACGAGGAAATTACCCAAACCCTTTTGCAAAAAGTCGAAAGTGGCGATCGGATTCTCTTTAAAGCTTCGCGATCGGTCGGGATGGATCGCGTTGTCGAAGCTTTTCGCAAAACTTGGCAATAGCCATAAAAGCATTGCTAGGCAATGCTTTTATGGGATTGCGATCGTAAAAACCGATCCGTTTGGCTCATTATTTTGCACAGCAATGCTGCCACCATGCGCCTCGATCGCGAGCTTACAAAATGCTAATCCTAAGCCCAATTGGGACGTGTTTTGAATGGGTGTACCGATTTCGTATTTCTCAAAAATTACGGACTTCATGTCCTCACTAATCCCCACACCCTGATCTGCCATGCTAATACTTACGCCACCAGAGTCAGGATATTCAACACTAATTGTAATTTCGCTATTGGCTGGCGAGAATTTGATCGCATTAGATAGTAAGTTATCGAGAATCCGTCTAAATACGGGTAAATCAATATTTATTAACTTCTTGTCAGGTAAATTGAGGACTAATTTTAATTTCTTTTGGGTCGCGATCGCGTCAAAATCTTCAACCAAAGCCAAACACATTTGATTGAGATCGGCACTGGTATATTTCAGAACCATCTTGCCAGCTTCAATCTTTGCCATTAATAACAAACTGTCAATCAGAGATTGCAGACGATGACCACCACGGGCAATCCGTTCAATTTTTTCGGGTTTGCGGGATTCAGGTAAATATGGATCACTCAAAAGTTCGGCGGAAAGCAAGATCGTTGTTAGAGGATTGCGTAAATCATGGACGATCATATGCACCATATCTTCACGCATCTGTAGGAGAGTCTCGAGATCATCGTATTGCTGCTTGATCCGAATCATCGATTTGATCCTTGCCCGTAGCTCTAATCCATTAACAGGCTTGCTTAAAAAATCACTAGCGCCCGCATCTAGACATTGCGCCATGTCTTCTTTTGACGTTAGCGCTGTGACCATAATGATGGGAATTGCCTTCCATTGGGCATTTGCCTTAATCTTTTTACATACTTCTATTCCATTTAATTCTGGCATCATGACATCCAAGAGGATGACATCAGGCTGAAATATTTCTAGACGCTCTAGAGCCTTATATCCATTAGAAGCATAATTGAGATCATAATCTTCACTATCCAAAAGTGCCTCAATCACGTCAAAGTTATTTGGCTCGTCATCGACAATCAGAATAGAAGGAGAATTTTTCATAACTTGATCTTAAACAATTATTTCACTTATGGCAGTTTAGGATGTATGGTGCGAAGTATCGTACCTAAGTCCTAACTTTTTTTAGTTGTTGTTGAATGATAATAGCTAGTTGCGCTAGTTTAACTGGTTTTGCGATATATTCATCGGCTCCTGCCTGAAAGCATCTATCGCGATCGCTAGGCATGGCTAAAGCGGTCAAAGCCACAATCGGAATATGTCGAGATTTAGGGTTTGCCCGAATCTGCTGAATTGCCTCTAAGCCATCTACTATAGGCATCTGAATATCCATGAGGATCAAGTCAGGAATCTGCTCGATCGCTAAATCAATAGCTTCTTGACCATTAGTTGCCAAAATCAGGCGATAGCCTCGGTTAGACAAATAATCATTAAAGGTTTCTGTATTGGTGGGGTTATCTTCTGCCAACAAAATTAAAGGATTAATTGGTAGATCAATTTCTAAGTCATAATTTAAATTCTCCTCTAAATCATTAGCATTACTACTATTTGTCAAAGGATAGTTAGAAGGTAATGCTTTGGGTAATCGGATCTTACCTGTGTGGGGCAGTAATATAGAGAAGCAACTACCTTGCCCAACTTGACTAGTTACGCTGACTCGACCATCATGCAACTCTGCAATCTGCTTGACTAATGTTAAGCCTAGCCCAGTCCCCGTATATTGGCGACTCAGGCTGCTATCAATCTGAACAAATGTTTGGAATAATTTATTGAGATTTTCAGGAGCGATCCCAATACCTGTATCAATTACTGAAAAAATGAGCGTATAGGGAAATTCATGGTTGTCTGAGTCTTCTGTCTGGACTAGCTTGACTTCTAAACAGACCTGACCAGTCGTTGGCGTAAACTTTACAGCGTTACTCAGTAAATTGATCAAGGCTTGCCTGATGCGTCGCTCATCTACGGTAATTGTCCCTAAGTTTGGCTGGATCGACAATCTCAATTGAATATTTTTTTGGTTTGCCATTTGCTTTACAAAGCTCAGGCTCGACTTGCATAGATGCTCGATCGCAACGGAGTGAATTTCTAGTTTGAGCTTGCCTGCGCCGATTTTGGCAACATCCAAGATGTCATTAATTAACTCTAGCAAATGCCTACCACTAGTTTCGATCAGTGATAGCGATCGCTTTTGTCGCTCATTGATATCCCCAAACACACTCGATAGTAGACCTTCAGACATTCCTAAAATGGCATTCAGGGGAGTTCGCAATTCATGACTCATATTGGCAAGAAATTCATCTTTTAGCCTCGTAGCACGAGCTAGCTCTTTGTTCGTCCGAATTAATTCTTCATTAGTTTGAAGTACTATTTCTTCAGCTTTCTTGCGATCGCTAATATCCTTAACAATACAGGCAAGGGAAAGTGTCTCATCAATCCATGAATTTTGTACAGGAAATGCGCTAAATAGGACTGGTATTACTGCATGGGTTTGATAGTGGCGCAAACGAAACTCCCCTTCCCATGTGCTGTCCTGTGCAACTGCATCAAGGATATTTCGCTTTACTTCTGGATGGTCTTCAGGGAAGTGGAGATCAAAGAGTGTCAGAGTTTGGTGATTCGATGGAAGCCCTAATAATTCACGACCTGCGCTATTGACATAGTTTATACGTCCGTCACTATCAGCTAAAGCAATAAAGTCAGTGCTATTTTCCACCAGTGCAATTAATTTTTGGCGTTCTGCCATTTCCACAATTAGTTGCTGATTAGCATATTTAAGTTCACGAGTACGCTGCTCAACCCTTGATTCTAATTGCTGATTGAGTTGATAAAGCTCGGCGATCGCTTCTTGTCGTTCGAGTTCAGCACTGACCCTAGCGGCAAAAACCTGTAGCATTGCATTTGCACGCTGGATATTTCTGATTGGCTTGTCGTCAAGAATACATAGATTGCCGATAGTTTCTCCTTTACTATTCGTAATTGCTATCCCAAAGTAAGAAGTTGCTTCCAAACTTCTAATGAATTCGCATTCAGGAAACTTTTGTTGTAAATTTGTAGCACAGAAAAACTTCCCTTCAGAAATAGTTAAGTTACAGGGAGAGTGTTTTAAAGGAATAATTGATGGAGCCTGTATTTGCCCATCTGCCCAAACGACAATTAACTCCAGACAGTCATTATGTTGTTTGCCAATCGAAACATGGAGAACCCCTAAAGCGTTGGCAATATATTCTACTAATGCAGGCAAAAATCTCTCCCCTGTGTGGGTCTTAGCACCTTCAACGAGACTTTGTAGAGATTCTTCCGCTTGTTTGCGATCGCTAATATCTTCAATTACGCCGATGAATAGGGGTGGACTGCCTGTATCATCTACAATAATCGAACTTGTGGTTCTTACCCAAATGACGTGACCATCGCGATGTAAGAGTCGCTTTTCCATTTGGTAGCCTTCACTCTCCCCCGACAAAACAAGGTTTCGCAATCGCAAGTTCTCTTCTATATCTTCAGGCAGCATATTGTCAGTAAATCGCATCTCTTTCAATTCACTGTCCGAATAGCCAACCATTTCTTGATAAAAGGGATTCGTCCTCACGAACTTTCCATTCATATCAGTAATTGCCATGCCCACAACCGAGCGTTCAAACATCCCACTTAACAGAGATTCGCTCGATTTTAATCGTTGTTCACTTTCCTTTAAAGCGATTTCCGTACTTTTGCGCTCACTAATATCTCGAACAATGACTAAAACTTCATTCTCTCCACAAACTGCAATCCGAACTTCCTCAATGTGAAGTTTGCCATTAATCGTAATTTCTTGGTCGTAAACTTGAATATTCCCTGTTCGCAATGCCTCAGCAATATATTGCATTCGGGCTTCTGTCAATCGCAATGGCAAATCATCACTATAAATACTTTTGCCAATTAAACTTTCATCCCCTAACACCTCAAAAGTATCAGTTGCAATAAACTCTAGAAAAGTTCCATCGCTAGATATTCGCAAAATTAAATCTGGCAGAGCATTGATCAAGGCTTTTTGCTTACTTTCACTTTCTCTCAAAGCAAGTTCAGCTTGTTTGCGATCGCTAATATCTTCAACAATTGCCGCCATTCGATAGTTTTCTCCATCAATATTTTTGATAGGAAAACATCGACTCCAAAGCCATCGGGTCTCTCCATCAGGACGAATAATTCGATACTCTTCGCTAAAGTAACCAGAATTCGCTGCAACTGTATAGGCCTGTATAACGCGATCAATATCTTCAGGATGAATGATATCCATCCAAGAGTTCGGATCTTGATAGAGACTCTCACAGGATTTGCCCCATATAGCCTCGTATGCAGGGCTGACATACAGCAACTTACCCGATACTTCGCGGATCACAATAACCCCATGACTATTCTCGGCAAACTGACGAAACATGTCATGGCTATCCAAGTTTGTCTCTGAAGTTTCTGACTGCCTATTGTCTGGACTGTCGGGAGTCTTAATCTCTGGCAATTTATCTGGTAATTTATTCTGACTTTTCCGTAATTCCTGATTTTCTTGTTCGAGACGTAATATTTTCGTTTCTAAAGCTGTAGCTAATTTATAAACCTCCATTGGTTGTAGTGTTTTGAGGATAGAACTTTGGGTAATAATTCCTACCATCTGTCCATCGGCATTGGTAACCAGAATATGGTTAATCATACGTTCCTGCATGAGTTCTCTTACCGTCCAAAGGGTTTCTTTGGGTTGTACGGCAATAGCAGGAAAACTCATCACCATTTGTGCTTCGGTTTGCGATAGATTTAGCTCTAGCGCCAAGTATTGAACAATATCGCTTTCAGTAACAATTCCTAAAGGGAATAAATTACAATTTTTCTGTTCGACAATGACTACAGAACTGACTTGATGTTCTGACATTAAATTAGCGATGCGGGCAACCGAATCTGTTGGCTGGGCACAAACAACATCCGTAACCATTACCTCATTAACTACCAGCAACCGCAGCATATCAATGGGTCGCAATAATTGGCGCAAACTTTCATGGGTAACTAGTCCCACAAGTTCGCCACGATCATTAACCAACGGTAAATGCCGAATGTTATAGCGCTGAAAGCGATTAATGGCTACAAATATATCGGTGAATTCCCATTCTAAAAGTGCATAAACGGGAAAGCTCATCACTTCAGCGATCGCTGTTTCTGAGAGATTCTGCCCCACCCCCTCCGCATTTTGATTTGGCTCAACATTGGCAATCTGACCACAGAGCTTGATTAAGTCCCTTTCCGTCAAGATGCCAACAAGTTTATTTGCCTCTGTCACTAAAATGCAGCTATTTTGAGCATGGGCTAGCTGTAAGCTTGGCTCTGAGTCAATACCACAAAATAAGTTGCAAGTTTTAGCACTTGAACTCATTAAAGCGATCGCCTCGGCAACTGTTGCATTTGCAGCGATCGTTAATGGCTCGCGCACAATAGCCTGTTCGATAGATACTTCTCTATTTTTTGCAGACATAGGCTCGGCTCTAAAATTTTACAAAATATATAGCAAAACATCCCCAAATAAATCTTACTTTAATTTTCTGATTTTTTAGACAATGTTGCGATCTGTAGATCCTAATGTATGGAGTACAACTTAGATAAACTCTCAAATTTAGAAATAAGAGACATTGTTTGGTAGTTAACCTTTATTTTTTAGATCGGAATTATCCTAAAAAAAATAGATTAATTGCATAAAATTATTAACTTTATAAAAAACAATCAAAAATACTTCAGTATAAATTGTCATAATTCGATGATCGTCACTAATCTATAAATGAAAATATCTATCTCAATATTTTGTGTTAAGTAGCAAACCCAAGCCCAAAATCTGTAGCGCACGCGCAGCGTGCGCTACAGATTTTGGGCTTTATGTTTAATTGCATCCAGCTACTTACTTTTTAAGAATTTAGATTTAGTTGCTTTGCTTATAGCGCTTTTCAAGCGAGGTACAGAGGGTTGTGTCCTCGGACACAACCCTCTACTTCATTAGATTGATACACGCTATATAGTGGAAATTGCTGATAGTAAATCTAGAAAATTAGGGCAACATATGTTGCGGGACTGCTACCCAAAATTTATGGCTTTGTGCCAATGAAATTTATCAGCAAAAATTTATAGCGATATTATAGAGATCAAATACATTTACAAAAATATCTTTTATTTTTATGAATATATAGCAATAGGTTATAAACTAACTTCTAATTGCAAATTAAATTTGACTAGGAATCGATATGTAAATTAAGTATCTTTTAAAATCCCCAAAACAATAAATAATCTATCTATTAACATTTTCAAGAATATACAACTTGTATATCTAAGAATGTCATCCTTTATATATCTTGGGAATTGTTTATTTCTGTAATTACTGTGAGCATACTATTGTATAAACAACATGTGATTTTTTTGGAATTAGGCTATTAATCACTTGGAAATTATTAGCAGAATATTTATTGGTCAATCCAAAAGTGATTTTATTTAATATCTTAAGATTACAAATAAATCTCATAATATTTCAAGGATTTACACAGATAATCATTGGAATTATACTATAATGAATCATAATGATTATTTGATCAAATTGGCTAAAGCTATACTTCAACTACTAAGAGAGACAATCAAAAAATAAGTGTTTTTATGAAATTATAAAAACGAAGACTATATTCTGGTTTAGGACTTTTCCATATCCGTATGGGTAGAGTATTAGCTGGATTTGGAGGATCTTAAACGATTTTCAGTGATCTTCAAAGATTATTTAAGATAAGAGCTTAAAATCGTTGGAATATAGTATAGTAATATATCAAAAATCAAATCAAAAAATCAAATCGCAAGATACTCGCTCAGCCCAAAAGACATCCTGTAGTTATATTTTAGAGTCATTTAACAGACACTTTGAGGAAATATTCATGTTAGCAAGTGATCCTTAATTATTGCGATTCTCTCATTTCAAATATTTCTTGTAAATGCTACTTACTAAACTTTCTCCAGTGGATACACCAACACAGTCAACTCCGAAGTTTATTCAAGATTTGAAACAGATACATGTAGTGTTTCAACAGGCTACTGGCGAATTGATAGTAACTGATGAGGACGCATCAGAGCCTAGTTGGAACATATATTTTTACTTAGGAAGATTGGTATATGCAACAGGTGGTAAGCATCGTGTGCGTAGACTAGCAAGGGCAATCCGTCAACATGCTCACAACATCAACATTCAAGAGTTGTTAAAACAGGTTAACCCTGAGTCTGAAGCTTGGGAGCTAAGATTAATTGAACAAGCAATTCAAGAACATCAACTTACAACTGAACAGGCTCGTGCGATTATCCAGACAAGTATTCATGAGGTTTTCTATAGCCTGAGTGAGCAGAAGCAACCAAAATCATCATGGAATCCCTTAGAAGCTCTTTCTTTTAAGCCAATCGTTGCGCTCTCAACGGTACAGACCTTAGAAAATATTGTGGCAGCACAGGATAAATGGCACAAAGCAGGTCTATCCCATGTGCAGAATATGATTCAGGGCTTCTCCTTTGATATAGCACCTTATATCGCTAATCCTGAGCAGTTGCAAGTGATGCTAGATGCCGATGCAATTTCTAGCAAAACCTATAACAGTCTCAAAAAGATTTTAAATGGGACAAATACCCTCTGGGATTTGTCAATTATCATGCATTGCTCAATGATTGCCGTCATGCGATCGCTTTTACCGTTGGTGATTGATGGCATTGTTGCTTTCCGAGAAATTCCTGATTGGTCTTCTCCTAGCTGGAAGCATACGAGCAAGTCTCGCGAAGTACCACGCCGAGGTTTAATTGCCTGCATTGATGATAGTCCTCAAATGGAAATAGAGATGCGGCGGATTCTGGAACCATTGGGCTATGAAGTCTTGGGTATTACTGACCCTCTACAGAGTGTTAGTACTTTATTACAGCGCAAGCCCGATTTAATTTTTCTCGATTTAATCATGCCCAATACGAATGGCTATGAACTATGTACGTTTTTGCGAAAAACCACAACATTTCAAGAAATTCCAATTGTGATTTTGACAGGTCGTGATGGTGTAATTGATCGGGTGCGTGCCAAAATGGCAGGATCATCAGACTTTTTGAGTAAACCGCCAGATCCTAGCAAAGTCTTGCAAATACTTCGCAAGTTTTTGCAAACAGCGGAAACTCTATAGGGATAATCCCTAAGTATCAAATAAATTTAGGAAACAATCGAGATATGAGTACGATTTTAGTGGTTGAAGATACCATGACCCAAGCTGAAATTATCACAGGTAGTCTTAGAAATGCTGGCTTCACGACGATTTTAGCCACTAGTGGCGATGATGCGAGAACTAAAATTAGCCAGCAAAAGCCTAGTGCCATCGTCTTAGATGTGGTTTTACCGAATGAGAGTGGATTTGAACTCTGTCGTGATTTAAAGGAAAAGCCTGAGACTAAAGACATTCCCATCGTGCTTTGTTCGACTAAGAGTGGTGAGATGGATAAGTTCTGGGGAATGAAACAAGGGGCTTCCGCTTATCTCACAAAACCAATTGATGCGGCTGAACTAGTTCGTACCATCAGACTATTAGTTAAGGATTAGGAGGGCGATCGCCGTGGCAAATCAAATCATTGGCAGTCAGCAAAATTTGTCCAGAAAAAGCAAAAATCAATCATTGGATCAGTTTTTGACTTTTGCTTTAGCCCCTGAGCAGCAAGCCCTATTGCCAACTCAGCAATTGCTAGAAATTGTTAAGGTTAATTTGTCACAGTTAACGGCGATCGCAGTTATTTCGACGAGTGTTATGGGGGTTTATAACTGGCGAGGTGACGTAATTTGGGTAGTCGATCTTGCAAGTATGTTGGGGTATAAGCCCCTCTATGCACAGGAATATGAACAGGGGAAATTTCAAGACAAGTGCCATATTATCTTTGTGCGTAGTCAAGATTGCGTACTAGGCTTTGCAGTGTCGCAAGTGGGGCAAATGATTAGGTGTGATACTGCAACAATTCAGACTTCAGGCTTCTCATTTACAAATCCAGCCATGATGAAAGCCTGTCGAGGATATTGGCTAAATGGGAGTAACGAAACATTTTTGGTGCTTGATGGAGATGCGATCGCACAAATCGCCCAAACCTCATCAGCCTAGAAATTGCAAATAAGGTTACATACTATGTTTAGGTTTGTATTACAACTAATCAAATTGCAGCTATAGGATCTCTTAAGACGGTAATCTTAATTAATTTGCTAAAAAGCTTACTATTTGCACAAGACTTTCCTAAACCCAAAAAAACACAATTAATTTAGGATTTATATATCTTTTACCTATGGCGATTTACTTTGTCAGTCTGTTTTAAAGATGTTTCTACTAATTCTTTTTTACTTGAAAAATTAAGATAAAAGTACTAATTTCCCTTTGTCCTTTGATCCTGAATTTAAATTTTTAGAGATGCCTTTAAGTGCAACATCAAAAAGCATCAAACATCTAAATATAATCTAAACACAACTGAATGAACTTGCCATGAAACCAAATTCTAATAAGTTTTTATCTATAGTTTTTTTTAAACGCTTATGGGCAGCCGCACTAGTGGGAATTCTAG
Organism: Pseudanabaena sp. Chao 1811; assembly: GCF_027942295.1. Lineage (NCBI taxonomy): Bacteria > Bacillati > Cyanobacteriota > Cyanophyceae > Pseudanabaenales > Pseudanabaenaceae > Pseudanabaena > Pseudanabaena sp. Chao 1811. The sequence goes on along the minus strand of NZ_CP101416.1, from coordinate 4,160,605 downwards.
CTGGAGCTTGCAATAGCAATTCTACAACTTCTATCTCAGATGAAAAAAAATTTCAGGTTGCAATGATTTTAGTCGGACCTAAAAATGATTCTGGCTGGAACCAAGCCCATTACGAGGCAACAAAATACGTAATGGAAAAGCAATCAAATATTCAGTTTCAGTATGTGGATCTCGTCAACCCTGGCGATCGCCCAAATGTTAAAGCATCGAAGGTGGCTGATGACCTAATTGCTAAGGGGGCTAAGCTGGTCATTTTCAATTCCGATGATTTTAAAGAGGAGGCTCTAGAAACAGCTAAAAAGCATCCTAATGTATCAGTTATTCATGCTAGTGGTGATTATGCTTGGAAAGAGGGCAAGAACTTTAAAAACCAACCTAACCTTGGTAACATCATGCCGCAGGTTGAGTACGGCACAATGATTGCAGGTTGTTCGGCAGCCCTTAGCTCGGAGACAGGTAAAATCGGCTATGTAGGACCTCTAAGTAATGATGAAACTCGCAGATTAGTTTCAGCTAGTTATTTGGGTGCTAAATATTGTTGGCAGAACTATCGTAAGAAAAATCCGAGCGATCTAAAATTTAAAGTCGCATGGATTGGATTTTGGTTCAACATTCCCGGTAAAACCCTTGATCCCAGCAAGGTCACTGATGACTTTTACAACAATGGATTTGATGTCGTACTGAGTGGAATCGATACTCCAGAAGTGTCAGTACAGAGCAAAAAGGCTGTTGAAGCTGGCAAAAAAGTCAAATTTCTCCATTACGATATCAGAACTGGTTGTAACCTTGCTCCAGATATCTGTATTGGTGTTCCCTATTACAATTGGGGACCTGCCTATCTAGATCAGATTGTCAAAGCGAGGGAAGGAAAATTTACTGGTGAATTTGTTTTATCTAAGCCCGATTGGCAGGACTTAAATAACATTGACACTTCATCGGTAGGATTTGAGAAGGGTAAGGCTTTGACTCCTGAGAATGATAAGTTCCTAACGGAGTTTATTAAGGGGCTAGGCGATCGCAGTATTAATCTTTATAAAGGAGCAATTAACTATCAAGATGGAAGTCCTTTTCTGAAGGCAGGTGAAATTGCGACCCCACAGCAGATATGGTACTTTACTAAGTTGGTGCAGGGTATTGAGAGTACGGGTAAGTAGACCACTTTTCAGTATTTGGCTGTTACCAATACATGCTTAAAGAAATGTTTTTGGTGCTTAACGGGGATGCAATCAGGTTCTTCAACGCTACAAATTTTTTAGATCTTTAATATTTCAGGAATAAAAACTATGCTCACACAGGATAACCAACCCAAACAAGTCAATGCCAATAGTAAAGAGGCTTTCCAAGGGCAGGAACTACCTAACTTTGATGAGATACCTGAGTTAACAGATCTGCTGATTGAGCCTATTAAGCCCAAGAAACGAGGGTGGCGATCGCCATCGCTGCGTGCTAAAGCAACATTGCTGGCGGTGGCAATTAGTACCATCCCTGTGGTGGTAGTCGGTAGTGTGGCTGGCTATCTGTCTAGCCGATCCCTTGATGAAAGAATTCGTGATACCCAATTGCAAAAGACTATTGCCATCTCCGACAAGGTTAATCGTTTTATGTACGAGCGCTATGGTGATATTCAAGTCTTAGCATCCCATCCAATTATTACGAATCGCAAAGTCCAAGCATCGATTGCTCAAACTGAACGTGAGGCAGTGTTAAATGACTATGCCAAGTCCTATGGAGTATATAACTTAATTGCCTTTGCTGATTTAAACGGAACTACATCAATTCGTTCTACATCTACACAAGATCCAAACACTAACATCAAAGATAGTGAATTTTTCAAAGCTGCCATAAAGGGTAGTATATTTATCAGCCAGCCAATTCTGTCAGCAACTGATAAAACTATCAGCTTTTTTCTGGCTGCACCTGTCAAAGAGAATAGCACTGACAAGCTGATTGGGGTAATGCGATCGCAAGTGCCTGTTGATCAACTGAGTGAGAGTATCGAAGGAAGTTTAAAAGAGGATGACGAATATTATTTAATTGACGCTAAGGGGAAAATTGTACTGTCGAATGAGGTATCGCAGCACGGTCGTCAAGCTCAAGAAAATTTCCCAGACCTAGCCTCAGATATCAATAGTAAAAAGCCAAATACTAAAGAATTGATAGAGGCTTTTGGCGGACAGGCGGAACTAGCTACTTATAGTCCATTACCAAGCTATCGTAATATGCCAAATCTCAATATGGGATTAATTATTACGAATGATGTTGACTCGGCATTTAAGTCTAATAGAGACCTCACAATCGCCTTTGCCGCAGGAACTGGTATTACCGCCTTAATCGTTGGATTTCTTGCCACTTTGTTAGTAAATCGAAGTGTGAAGCCGATTCAGGATGCTGCTGATGTGGTAGCTAAAATTGGGCAGGGCGATCTCGATAGCCGACTGGAAGTTAAGAGCGAAGATGAGCTAGGCATTTTGTCGGCGAACATCAACGGGATGGCGGAACAACTTAAGTACCTCAGTGAAGCACAACAACAGGAAGCAGGAAGACTAGAAAAAGCCCGAAGAGAAGCAAGGGCTGAGGCAGATGAACGCGCTGAACAGCAAAGACAAGAAAAAGAATTTTTGCAACGTCGAGCCTTAGAGCTATTGATGGAAGTAGATCCTGTCAGCCGTGGTGATTTGACGATTCGGGCAAATGTAACCGCTGATGAGGTAGGGACGATCGCTGACTCCTATAACGCCATTATTCGCAACTTGCGGAAACTTGTATTAGAAGTGCAAGGGGTTTCGCAGGCAGTGAGTGAGACGGCAACAAGTAATGAAATATCTGTGCGATCGGTATCTGCTGAAGCCATGAAACAGGCAGAATCAATCAACTCAGCGCTGGCAGAAATTACCGTAATGGCAGAATCGAGCCGAGGTGTAGAAATCAAAGCCAAACAAGCTGAGCAAGGAATGCAGGTTGCCTCGGTGGTACTCCAAGAAGGCGATGAAGCAATGAACCTTACAGTTTTGGGTATTTCTGATATCCGTGAAACTGTGTCGGAAACAGCGAAAAAAGTTAAACGCCTTGGAGAAACCTCTCAAAAGATCTCACGGATCGTTAACCTCATTAGTAACTTCGCAGCACAAACCAACCTTCTTGCTCTCAATGCAGCGATTGAGGCAGCCCGTGCAGGGGAAGAAGGTCGAGGTTTTAGTGTTGTCGCCGAAGAAGTCCGTGACCTTGCGGAACAGTCCGCAACATCAACGGCGGAAATCGAACAGTTAGTAGAAGAGATTCAGGCTCAAACTAACGAAGTAGTTGCGGCGATGGAAACTGGTACAGAGCAAGTGGTTGAAGGGACAAAACTGGTACAAAACGCCCGTGAAAAATTGACTCAAATTGCCACGGTGAGCCAACAGGTTAATACCATTGTTAGAGATATTGCGATCGCTGCAAATACCCAGACCAAAACATCCGATCACATGGGTAAAACGATGCAGGATATTGCCGTAATTGCTGAAGAGACCTCCAAACAATCGGAGGAAGTCGCGAGATCGTTCTCGGAACTTTTACAAGTTGCGCAAGATTTACAAGTTAGCGTATCGCAGTTCAAAGTTGTATAGAGAGAACTCCCCATCCTGAAGTTAATCATTAATGGGGAGTCCCCTGTGACTGCCCCTACAAATCAATTCTATAAATCAATTCCTGTCAATTGATGACTATTTGGAGAAATTATGTTATTGAAAGATAAATCAGAGATTCCACCTTCTGAGGATACGGCACAAAGCTTAGAAAGTCTCACACCAGTCTCTGAATTAGAGCCAGAAATATTCGCATCGCCATCAAAACCAAAGGTTCCTTTCTGGAAGTTGCCCTTGCAAGTTTGGAATAATGTAAGTGTACGATGGAAGCTTTCGATTTTACTGTTGCTGGCTTCAGGTGTTCCAGTATTAATCGTTACCCAAACCTTGGTAAAAGCATCGGAAGAATCCTCACTCAAGGCTTTAAAGACGACAGTACAGGAAAAGGGTTCATTCTTTGTGTCGGAATATGTGATGTGGACAAATTCCGAAAGTAGACAAGGTGCAGAGGCGATCGCAAAATCTATAGAAGATGCAAATTTCAATGTTAGCGATGCTAATGAACTTGCTGCCAAACGTTCACTTCTACAACCTTTACTCCAGATTAATAGTGAAGGTGTTGATCCAGAATCAATTAAAAATATCAAGCTGATTACAGACAATACGGGTAAAAGTATTGAAGGGAATGTGCTAGTTCTTGATGAAGATTTTACTAAGTTTCCGCAACTTGCCGATAAAAGTAAAGAAGAATTAGTTCCTCAGTCTTACAAACAGCAGGCTGCATTACCTAATAGTAATTTGGCAAATCTGTCCATTGTCAAAAATGCGATCGCTACAGGTAAGCCGATGTACGGCATCGAGTTAGTAAAAGCATCGGATCTCCAAGCTTTAGGCTTAGACAAGCAAGCAAACATTGGTATTCGTCCTCAAATAACCCAAGGATTAAAAGAATCTAAACAGCCAGCCCCCACAGGAAGCTATGAAATCGAACAGGGTAAATCGGGACTAGTGAGCATGGCAGTGTATCCGATTAAAGTCAAGGGTCGGGTTGTTGGCACTGCGGTGGTGGGTTCTTTACTCAATCGCAACTATGGCATTGTTGATAAATTTTCTAAACGGTACAACATGCCCACCGCAACGGTTTTTGCACAAGATTGGCGAGTTAGTACCAACGTCCCCTACATTGACCCAAATACTAAAAGCCCAGACAAAACTAGAGCGATCGGTACTCGTGCTGCCCGTGAAGTATCCGATGTTGTTCTTCAGCAAGGACAGCAATATGTGGGAGAAACAAATATTACGGGTGTCAACTACTTAACCTTTTATGCACCACTATATGACCATCGCAAATTGCTCGATCCTAACTCTAAGCCCGTTGGCATTGCCTATGTTGGTTTACCCATAGTAGAGGTTCAAGAGCTATTATCAAGTTTGTCCAATACTGGATATTTGATCGCCATAGTTTCCATCGTCATTGCTAGTGCGATCGGGATTGCGATCGCCGTTTCATTTGCTACTCCCTTGCAACGTTTGTCGGGATTTACTCAAAAGATTGGTCGAGGGGAAATGGGAGAACGTCTAACCGATAGCGATCGCCTTGATGAAATTGGCACATTGTCTCAAGAGCTAAATAACATGGCAGATCAGCTAGAAGTGCTGATTGCCGAAAAACAACTAGAAGCAGAACGCATTGCTGCAGCTAGGCAAGAAGTTACGCAAACTGAAGCAGAGCTACGGATTCAAGAACAACGCCAAGCTAAAGAATTTCTACAACAACGAGCGCTCGAATTGCTAATCGAAGTTGATCCGATCAGTCGTGGTGACTTAACAATTCGTGCGAAGGTCACTGAGGATGAAATTGGGACAATTGCTGACTCCTATAACTCCACAATTAGAAACCTCCGCAAATTGGTACTAGAAGTACAAAAAGCTTCTCAGTCTGTATCGCAAACTGTTACTGAAAATGAGCAAACAGTACAAAGTGTATCTATTGGAGCTAACCAACAGTTACAAGCAATTACTGAAACCCTTGAGCGGATTCATACACTTACCGAGTCCATTGAGGGAGTAGAAATTTTTGCAGCCCAAGCCAAAGAACAAGTGGACTATGCAAACGAAGCCTTGATCCAAGGTGATGCGGCGATGAATAGTACTGTTGCTGGGTTTATGGCAATTCGTGATACGGTATCGGAAACTGCGGAGAAAGTAAAACTCTTAGGAGAAGCTTCCCAAAAGATCTCGAAGGTGGTCAAGCTGATTAGTGGTTTTGCTGCTCAGACGAATATGTTAGCCTTGAACGCTTCCATTGAAGCTGCTCGTGCGGGTGAGGAAGGTCAGGGCTTTAGTGTAGTTGCTAACGAAGTACGCGCCTTAGCACAGCGATCGGCAAAAGCTACCACCGAAATTCGACAGTTAATCGAAGAAATTCAAGCCCAAACCAATGAACTCGTTCAAGCGATGGAGATTGGGACTACGCAGGTAAACGATGGTTCACAGCTAGTTGAAGAGTCTCGGAAAAAACTCACTGACATTTCTTCATCCAGTCAGAGCGTAAACCAACTTGTGGAAGAAATTGCGCGATCGGCGGCAATTCAAGCCCAAACCTCTGAAGAAGTTAGTCACACAATTCAGAATGTTGCCTTAATTGCATCAAACAACTCTCATCAAACTGAAAGTCTCAACGAAGCTTTCAGTGAATTATTGAAGGTTGCACAGGAGTTACAAGTCAGCGTATCTCAGTTTAAAGTTAGCTAGAGCAGCAGGATAGTAGCTATGTATAGTACAGAAACCGAAATTCACGATCAGGCTTATCAGTTTTTTAAGCAAGAAGCCCCTGAGTTTTTGCAAACAATTGAGACTGGCTTACTCTCCCTGCGAGAAGATCGTAGCACTAACAATATTCACGCGATTATGCGAGCTGCCCACTCTATTAAGGGTGGTTCCGCCAGCTTGAATTTAGAAGGAATCAAAACGATCGCCCATCAGTTAGAGGATGTCTTCCGATCGCTATATCGCTTTGAGGGTGAGATTGATGCTGACTTAGAGAGCTTGCTTTTGCAGGCCTATGACTGTTTGCGTTTACCTTTAATGGATCAGTTGCAATCGGGGCATTATGAAGAAGCATCGGCAATCGAGACCGCCGAACCAATATTTGAAGTCCTAAAGCTCTATTTAGGTGATACCGATGAAGATACTGAATTACCAACGGCGGCTGAGCTGGGTGTAGATATTGTCCAGATCGTATTTGATGGTGATGTCCAACAAGGTATCCTCCGCTTACAAAATGTACTTGACAATCCAGAGGGTGTCCCTGTTAAAGGAGAAATTCGAGCGCAGGTTGAGGTATTTAGTGGAATTGGCGAATTATTGAATCTGTCTGGATTTCAAGCGATTGCCCATGCAACTTTACAGGCTCTTGAGCGTCACCCCGATAATCCGATTTTAGTAGGCAAGGTCGCTATTGCTAATTTTGTGGCGGCGCGTGCTGAAGTTTTAGCGGGCGATCGCGCTCAAGGTGGTCAGCCCAGCCCAGAGTTAATTGCGCTTACCCAAACTAATCAATCTCCCACTGTCCAGTCTCCAGCTAGTCCACCTCAGCAAAGTGCTGTTAAACCTAATGATAATCCTCCCAATTTAGATCTAGTTTTTGATATTGAAGAATCTGATGATCAATGGTTTCAGTCTTTAGAACAAGAGCTAAATATTTTTAGTTCAGCAAATCTAGATTTAGAGGATACTAGTGCTAGTTTATTGGAAGTAGAGAATCTCCATTCCCCAGATTTAAGTTCTCCAGATTTAAACCTAGATTTACAAAATTTTGAACAACTTAGCGATGATTCTCTTGATGAGATAATTTCCCCAGAACTCAATTCGGAAATCAGTGATAAAACCCCAGATACAGAAGAGTTTGAGAGTTTTGATAGCTTAAATTTAAATCTTGAGGATTTAAATTTTGAAGATATAAATCTTGAGGAAAATCTTGATCAAAATTTTGAGGTTTTCTCTGCAAGATTAGATGATAAAAATGATGACCTTGAACTAAATATCTTTGATATTGCTGATGATATTGTTGAAGTTCCTCAATTATATAATTTTTTTGGAGAGCAAGAGAGCTTTTCTGGAGAAATCCCTTCAAAATCTGATGATATTGTTGAAGTTGCTCAATTGTCCGATTTTTTTGGAGAACAAGAGGGCGTATTGGGAGAAACTCCTTCAAAATCCGATCAATATCTAGCCGATTTAGCAATAGATGCTATTACTCAAAATCCAATAGCACCAACGCCAATAATTAGTACGGCAAGTTCCATTGCTCAATCAAAAATTGCGATCGCTAATTCTAAAAATGTCGCTAAGGCAACTACTAGTCAGAAAAATGCTAAAGGTTTAGAAAAAGCTGCTCCCTATATATCAGAAACCGTCAGAGTTGATCTCTCTAGATTAGAAAGATTGAACAATTTTTCTAGTGAACTGGTAACGCAAGAAAATGCTTCGATTTTACATCATCAACAATTGCAAGCCAAAATTGAACGGCTGCAAAAGCAATTTAAAGGTTTTGAAAATCTTTCTAAAAATCTGCAAACTTGGTTAGACAAGGCTCAGCGATCGCAGGTAAGAACCCCAAATTTTAGTCCCGTATCATCGTTCAATTTATTTAACAAGCCTCAGCTAGCTGCAACATTATCTAATACTGCAAATCTATTGGCGGACTTCGATCCATTACAAATGGATTCTTATAATCGTCTATATGGTGTCATTCAAGAAGCTCTCGAAGAGATTGCACAAATGGATGAAGGGATGCGTGACATGACAGTTTTGATGCAGCAAACCTATCAAACACAACGGCGCAAACAGCAAATTCTCAAACAAGTAAGGTATGACTTGCTCTGGTCACGGATGTTGCCCTTGGGAGATATTCTCACCAGCTTGCCGCGCATGGTGCGGGAAATGTCGAATAAGTACAACAAGCAGGTCAATCTCAAAATGTTCGGCACGGGTACTTTAGTTGATAAGTCCGTCTTAGAGAAGCTTTACGATCCCTTTGTGCATCTGGTACGCAATGCCTTTGACCACGGTACAGAATCCACCCAGGAGCGTCTCGAACGAGGTAAATCTGTAATTGCTTCCATTGAGATTCGGGCTTACTATCGCGGCAACCAAACCTATATCGAAATTAAAGATGATGGTCATGGGATTAATCTCGAAAAAGTAAAATCGAAAGCGATCGCTGTGGGTTTACTCAAGCCTGAAAAAGCCGATCAACTTACCAATGAAGAAGTTTATCAACTTTTATTTGAGCCAAGTTTTTCTACGGCTGAGGTGGTATCTGAGCTTTCAGGGCGAGGCATGGGGCTATCGACGGTGCAAGAGCAGGTACGCAGTCTCAAGGGTTCCATTGAGATTAAATCGGAAGTGGGACAAGGAACTACTTTTATCATTAAACTTCCTTTGACTCTTAGTATTGCTAAGCTATTGATTTTCAGTATTCAAGATCGTTTGCTAGCGATTCCCATTGATACTTTATTAGGGATCAATACTGTTGATGCCGATGCTATTCAAAACATCCAAGGCGAAAAATTTTACCGTTTTGAGAATCGACTAATACCTCTACATACCACTTCTATGTTTGAAGATGGTTATCCTCTACCCAAACGCTCAATCGAACTATTAAGTACCGAAGCATTTACAGATGAGGAGCAAATCACATTGTTATTGCTATCCAGTGGTGATGAAATATTTGCACTACCAATTGATCGCGTACTCAATGAACAGGAATTAGCAATTAAGCCCTTTGGTAGAGCGATCGCGCCGCCACCATATCTTTATGGCTGTACGATTTTGGGTGATGGCACACTCGTACCTGTAATTGATAGTACCGCCTTGCTTTCTAATAAACAGTCAAAGACAATATCTAAACCAACTAAATCAACCAGTTCCGATCTAACTTCTGCATCCAATCAATCAATAGCCGATCAATCAATTAATACAACACCTCAGCTTAAACCAATCCAAAGGAAAACTATCTTGATTGTGGATGATTCCCTTACCACTCGCCAAGCTTTGTATCTCACTTTAGAAAAGTTTGGATATCAAATCATTCAAGCATGTGATGGACGGGAAGCGATCGATCAACTCTCTAGATCGACAGAAATCCAAGCGGTGCTATGCGATGTAGAAATGCCCAATATGAATGGATTTGAGTTTTTAACTGCCTGTCGCAAAGAGAGTCGTTTTGCCCATCTCCCGATTGTAATGGTCACTTCCCGTGGTGGTGCGAAGCATCGCGGAGTTGCTCAGATGCTTGGGGCTTCAGGATATTTGACTAAGCCCTATCTCGAACAGGAACTCATTAAGACTATCCAAAATCTTTTACCAAAGCTTTAATTACTTAATCCAAATCTCGTAACTTCCCGCACTTTACTCAATAACTATTTGGGAAACACTATGCTCATCAGTCAGAAAAAAGAAGAAACCCTTAAATTCCTCATCTTTTCGATGGGAGATCTCAATTTAGCAGTGGGAATTGATAGTGTCATACGGATTATTCCCTTGCCAAAAATCTATCGTAGTGGTGATAAGTTATTAGGCATAATTATCTATGAAGAGCAAGAGATCGTCGTCATCGATTTATATAAAAAAATTTACGGTCAAGAGTCTAATATTGCCAAAGGCTTCTTGGTGATTTTTGGGGGAATACGCAGTTTATACGGCATTACGATCGCAACTTTGCCAAATGTGCAGGATGTGGCTCTAAGTAGCTTGCAGCCAATCCCAGCCGACTATCGCGATCGCGATACGTTAGGTATTGCTAGCCACATGATGCAGATACCGATCAAAAAATTTGAAGAGCCGCAAACGGTCTTTTTATTAGATGCGGAACTATTGCTCAAAATGGCTGGAACCTAAGCTTTACGTTGTAAATAGTCCTGTCGCTGTGGTTGATCGAAATGCTCGATCGCATAGCGCAACATTACCCTCGGCATCTGTGGGGCATATTGATCTAGGAAGTTGATTAAAACCTGTCGATCCTGTTTGCCAACTTCTCGCAGCATCCAGCCCACTGCCTTATGAATGAGGTCATGGGGATGATTTAGTAATATTTGGGCGATCGCCAAAGTATCTTCATAGGATTGATGTTTAATCAATTCACCTGTAGTGACGATCGCAATACGTTGTTCCCACAGATTAGAAGATTGTGCCAATTGATAGAGAATTTGGCGATCGCGTGATAAAAGATATTTGCCTAAAATGGGACGGCAGCTAATATCCACAAGATCCCAATTATTCACAGCCTTGGTATGGGCAAGGTAAAAGTCAACGATCGCTTGTTGCTTTTCAGGATTCGCCTTGGGTAACTGGTAGGTGAGGATCAATAAACCTGTGAGCCTTTCTTCATGCCATTCACCATCTAGTAATTGGGCGATCTCACTGAACTCTAAATTACGATATTTTTTAGCAAGTTGACGCTGGGCAGGCACAGTAATTCCTAAAAAGCGATCGCCTTCCCCATATTCCCCTTTGCCTGTCTTGAAGTAACGTGCCAGTGCGATCGCTTTCGCAGGATTAGCAAGGGCTTGTAACTCTGCTTGCAAGGTAGACAGATCGAGATTTAGTTGTTCGGCGAGTTTAGGGGATTTTGGCGTAGGTGATGGCGAAGATGCAGGTGAGGTGGCAATTGGAGGAATTGTTTTCTTGGTAATGGTCACTGGTTGAGCAGGATTGGCAATTACAATCAGATCAAAACAGGCGATCGTTCCCTCCGTAGTAGTCAGATAGAGGCGATCGCCAACACAGCGCATTGCCAAAGCCACACCACAACTAAGGGGATACTTCCATAAACGTTCACCTGCGCGATTAAAGGCATAGAGATCGGCTTGATGATCGGCGACAAAAATAGTCTGTTGATCATCCGTGAGCGTGCAGGCATAGGGCGCACCGTCACATAGTGCTAAAGATTTAATCTCTGTCGTTTTTGCCTTAATGTCTCCCGACTTTTGTAATTCGTAGAGATGGTGATCGCCCGTACCGATAATGATCGTATCTTCCGTTAAAACTCCACATAAAACGCAGGCAGTGGCATAAGTCCATAACAACTTACCAGTCGCGATCGCATAGGCGGTGACTCCCTGATGGTTTCCTCGATACAGAGCATAGTCATCGGACTGCAAGAACCAAGAATGTCCACTGCCGACCTGTTGTTGCCATTGCACTTGTAATTGATGATTAAGCTGCGTAATTCTGCCATATACATCGCTAATATGTAAGCGATCGCCATAACTATCTAGTCCATAGATCAGAAAGTCATACCAAATAGAAACCGCTTCGGAACGACAGTTATACACAACTTGGGGCAACTTCCCAATCAGATTGTAGAGATTGCCATCATCACAGGTAGCATAGATCCCCTGTGAATTTCCCGTCAGACAGCGTGTCGTCTTGGGCAGTTGCCAACGATTATGGATCTGTCCATCGGGCGCAAAAGTCAAAATTAAACCCTCACGGTTTCCTGTCCAGATCGCTTGCTCATCTGCCCATAAAGCCCATGTACCAACTTTCCAACTTCCCTTTTCATTGGGAGGTGTATATTCCCATAATGGATTTAGAGCTTTCGGTAAGGGTGGTTTATCCCTCCTCGTGTTATAGCCGATTGCTTTCCCTTCGATATAAAATAAGGGGCGGATATGTAGCCAATCTGCGTCGTTAAAGCAGCGATCGTAATGGTAGCTAGAGGGACTTTCTATACAATAAAACTGTAAATAGTCTAATTCAGGAAAATCCTTAATATTCACCAATGAATCTCGACCTTCGGTCGAACCATAGTCATATTCAAAGGCTCTACGGGATTCGTTAGGATGTGGGCAGAACATAACACCAGCTAATCCGCCCGTAGCCACTGATTCTAAAATTAGAGCCTTGGGAACTCGATGGATGAAATAAGACATACGCGCACCTCTCAATTGTGGTTAACTTTCATAGCGCTTAATATCACCATAGACCCGATAGAAGCCACCTCTTGCTGCTTCTCTTAATTCCTGTACCCAATATTTCGCTCCCTCCTCGCGAATGTCACGGGGAAACTGCACAAACCAGTCTGGATGATATCCTTCAGAAATAGCATGGATTTTGAGTTCATTCCCTTTCCGAATACATTCGACAATTACACCTTGCGATGATTGATGATCGGCGATGCGAGTGGTTTCTAGGGGGGTATTCACGACCACTGCATGGGGAAGATTACTCGTGTTTGTTTGCCGCACTTGAGGAACTTGTCCCTGTTGAGCCGAAGCGATCGCATTTTGGGAAGCATCCATACAGGCTAATACGCCATCGGTTGTCACCAGATAGAGCCGATCATCGAGAAACTGCATGGATAGGGCTGAGCCACAACCTGTGCCTAATTTCCAGAGTCGCTTACCCGATGCTTGAAAACAGTAGATTGCGGAGGAGTTATCACCTGCAAAGACATACTTCCCATTTGGCGAAGTGGCACAGCAATAGACCGAGGCATCGCAGCTATAAATCTGTTGTACATTACCCTGTGTATCCATGCGATAGAGCCTCTTCGCAGAAGTGCCTGCATAGACTCCGCTATGATCTAGCCAACCAAATAGAACCATGCCCTCCGTTGGTTGATGCCATAGTTGTCGTCCCGCTTGTAAGTCATAAGCCGTAACTCCGCCGCTATGTCCATGATAGATATTTTGGCGATCGCAACGTACCATCCAACCCGCTTGCCCTTGACTCAGGCGCGTCCATTGTTCGCCTGTAGGTTCGATTTTGACGATCGCTCCATTGGCATCGGAAACCGCTAATGTGCCATCCCAAATATCGAGCCAGTAAATATCAATCTGGGAGTCAATTTCATAGGCGAGTCGCGGAAATTTACCACTGAGATCATAGACATTGCCATCATCACAACCCACATAAATCCACATATCATCGGCAACAATGCACTTTACTCCGTCGGGCAGTTGGTATTGGTTATTTACTTTTCCCTCATGGTCGAGATTAAATACCTGTCCTGCTTGATTGCCTAACCAGCAGCGATCGCGATCAATAAAAATCCCAAAGGCGGCTGAGTTAGCACGAAATGACCATAAAATCGGGGCGCGACTAGTGACGGTGGCAGGAGTACTCTCAATGGATCGCAGGGTAGGCGATCGCTTTTTACGTGCACCCATGACCGCAGGGGCATAGCCCTTATGGATTTTCTCATTGATTTTTTTGGCGGCTTCTTTCTGCGCTTTTTCGGCAGTGGGATAGGCTTTAGTTTGCTGCTGCCCTTTATCGCCAATCCTGCCATAGCGAATCTTGACTTCTACGCCTTCAACAATAACTTCATAAAACTTATGTGCGCCCTGATCGCCTTCTGACAGTTCCAGATAGGTGATGTTGTCTGGAATATTTGCATCCATACCGTCCCACTCTGTAATTTCACGATGTAATAGTTAGTCTGCCTGATCAATCAACCGCAAAAGTATTTGTATTACAAATCTTCAGAAGGTTTGCAAGTTAAGCGAATGATTATACTTACATAAAATTTTCTTCAATAAATTTATTCTATGTTAAAGTCCTCAATCCACCATATTTAGATGTCATTATGAACATATATTTGCAGGATAAACATAAAATAATAGGATGCATAGACTATTAGATTTTATAAATCTGTATGTAATACTAAGATTTATAAGATTTGTTTTGCTGGATATCCCAAAATTTAGTAAGAACCTAGTACTTTTGGCTCTTGTTGTAAATCATAAGATTAACTTAGTTTTTAACTAAGTTAATCTAAAAACATCAAATTTATGCCAGATGTATCTAAACTTCGTCAACAAAAGCTAGACCTTGAGGCAAAATTAATCAGCTTAAAACTGGATGGTAAAGAAAAGACATTACAAGCTGAAAAACTAAAAGAGGCAATTGATGTTCTGGAACAACATATAGCAACTCTAAATGGTTAGATGTCCATATTACGCTCTCTTTAAAGCGCATTATTTCAAACCATTTAACCTCATAAATGAAATATGATTGCTACACAAACAAAGCCTTGAGAATTACTAAATTTTTTAAACAATTCTTTGAATTATATTATCTAGAAGTTTTTTAAATTCACTAACTGGAATCTTAGAACCATTTTTATCTACTTCTTTCTTAATGAGTTCTATTGATTTAAGATATGCCGATCTAGGAAACTTTATCTTCTCACTTATCATTCTTATCGGTAGAACAGAGCCATCTGAAGCTTTTTTACTAAATAATTTATCTCGTGTAAGTTCGATGCAAGACTTAATGCACCATATATAAGCTTCTTTCTCTTCTGGCTGGTGTCTATTTCTGTCATTTTGACTAAATGATGAATTGTAAGCTCTATTTGACAGTTCTAGCGTGTGTTGGTCTATCCATTGTATAAATTCTGGATATCTACCTTCTTTCTCACTTGTTTCTTTTAGCCTATCAATTCCGTCATTGATGTATCCAATTTGACTATTGATTTCAATGATTTTTTTACTTAGTTCCGATATCTCATTCAGGATTCCATTTCTTTTATCATTTAGTAGCAATATTATCTCATCAAGAGGCTTTCCTTCTTTTATTAGGATTGTGCTTAATTCTTGCAGATTGATCTTTTCGCTAGTAATTTTTCCCCTAAATGCTTTGGAAGTATCTATGCCAAGCTTATTTAGAATTTCGAGAGCATCTTTAGTTAAGATAAAGATAAAAGAAAGAGGACTGATATCCATATAAGAAATACATATATAGTTGCTTCGCTAGCCCACTTAATATTCTCATTTGTGTGACCAACTGTCAATGCTTAAAGCCTTATTTATGGAGCAACAATACATATTTCTAAATAATTTATAGACAAGATAAATGGGATTTAACACTCTCAATCTCAAAAATGAACATATACTCATAAATAACCCAAGTTGCTACCTATTAAAAATCGGCTCAAAACAAGTTAAAAACAGCCTCGCTAAGTCCAAAATGACGCTATTTTTATATAAAAATCTAGCATTTTTTATTTTAACTTTAGTCTTAAATGAATAGGTAGCAACTTGGGTTAAATATGTTCATTTATTTTATGCTTATAAAAAAGGGTTCGCATTGCGAACCCTTTTTTATGAATGAGATTTATTTTGTTGCCAATGTTGTCGATAGATTAGCTCTAGTTGATTGCCGAACTTCATAAATAGCTTGGCTTGCTGATCTTGAAAGGCTAGAAATAGACGGTGAAATGCAGAGGTGAAAATTGCAATGATTAAACCTGTCGCAGTTGTAATTAAAGCCTCTCCGATACCTTGAGTCAGCGATCCCGACTTTGCATTTGCCGCAACATCACCAATTTTGAGAGAACCAAAAGAGATGATTAATCCTGTCACCGTTCCTAACAGACCTAACAAAGGTGCAAGAGTAATCGCCGCCTCTAGGAGCTGTTCACCCTTGAGCATTCCTGCTAGCTCCTCATCAGCAGAGCTTTCAAGGGCTAAGCGAAACAATTCAGGATCAGGATCTTCTAGGGCTAAAGGAGCATAGAGAAAGCGTCCAACGGGAACCTTAAGCGAGTTTTCAGCTAATTGAGCCGCTAATTTTAAATCTTGACGCGCGATCGCCAAAATATTTTCTCCAGTTTGTTTCTCCAGCCTCAGGATGCCAAACCAAAAAATTAGACGTTCCATGATCCCCGCAAAGGCAAATATTGATAGAGCCGCAAGTGGGTACATGACGATCCCACCTGCCTTAAATAACTCAATCACTAGAATTTGACTCCTTCTCTTCACGCTCGCGGCTAAGTTGATTAATCAGCGATAGAACCTTGACCCCACGTTCAAAGGAACGATCCTCATGGAAGACCACCTCAGGAACACGGCGTAATGCTAATCTTTGTCCGACTTCGCGTTTGATGTAGCCTGTCGCCGAGGCTAGAGCTTCCATCGTTTGCTGACGAGCCTCCTCAGTACCGTAGATGCTGACAAATATTTTCACATGTTGCAAATCGCCCGATAGTTCCGCATCGGTAACGCTAACCATGCCCATACCTACGCGATCGTCTTTAATATCTTTCAGCAACATATTGCTGACTTCTCGTTTAATTAATTCGGCGACACGAGCAACTCGTCTTGTAGTAGCCATATTTTTACTTTTACACGGTAAATTTGATTTTTTGCTTAGAATTCAGTTTTAATTTTGCCTAAGATGAAATTAAACAAAATTAAAACTTTTAACCCTACAGGCTTTCGTAATGCCGACAATCTTGACAAGGTCCACTAGGGTTAACGGTACAGCGAATATAAGGCGATCGCGCATTGTATTTACAGCTAACTTTGCCGATCACATAGCCATATCCCTCAATGCAAGTCATATCGGCGGGAGGTAACGCTTTGAGGCTTGGGGCTTGGGAAATGCGAGGAATTTGCCTATTAGTAGTTTGCTGATAACTAACTTGAGCGCGATGCAGCATCCATAGAGATAGGATTGGCGGCGCTATACCGAGAAATAAAATGATGACGATGTCTAACATATTGACTACATGTCCAACACATTGATATTTCAATCTGCTGTAAATTCGCGCATTGACCCTAGTTCTAAAACCTAGCCTGAGTCAAGTTTTTACTTTACTATTAGGCAAAGTAAAAACACATTAAAAACACATCACTAGGCAATGTCTAGTCCTAGCATAGCTCTTAATACTAGGGATACGCCAATAAATCCACTAACTAGGGCAGTAAGCATAGCGATCGCCGTTACAGGTTTTTTGAACAAAGGGATGATCGGTGCAATGACGATGGACAGAACTCCGCCAGTGATGAGAGCTAAGAATTTGGGATAGCGGAGTAGATTGAGGATAAAGTTTTTCATAGATTACTTACTTAAATAGCTACTTAGAATTTTAGAATTAATGTAGGCGATAGGAAATGTTGTTATTAATTTTGGAAGCCTGCTTATAGGGTTGGTGAATCGCATTATTTGATAAAAGCTTGGTCATCGCATCTGGATGATAATCCCAGTTAAGCAAACCTGCGAGTCCCATAAACAAACCAAAGGCAGCAGGAACCATCGCAGCACCATAGAGCCAATTCTTTTGGGTGAGAGAGGTCATTGCCAACATCGCGATCGCAAGGGCAAAGGCAGCCTCAGACAGGTCAAACTGGTCATCATGAACATTCAATTGCTCATATAGTTTTTCTGCGTCCTGAGCTTGTTGTTGCAATGTGTCCTTTTCTTTGTCCTGCTTGGTCGCGATCGCCGAGTACTTAGCAATCTCTTTTTCATACTCAGCACGAACTTTAGGCTGTTGTTGAGCTAAAGCTTGCAGTTGTAATTGAGCAACCGTGGATTTAGCCACCTCTGCGCGAATATTGCGTGCTTGATAAAAAGACCATGTATCAATACGATCGGCCTGAGCCTTTTGCATAGCCTGCACCACATTATCGCTCTTAACTTTGCAGATCCCCATAAAGGTGACAAACACCACTACGGTAATTGCGACATAGTTATTGAGTTGACTCTTTTTGGGTTTTGCTTCTTTTTTATGAGGATCATCTGACTTTGGGGATTTGCCATGATCTTCAGATGCTTTATGCTCCTCTTCATCATTGTTTTCTTCAATAACTTCAGAAAGATCAGATATTTCCATAACTTTTGGCTATATTCTCCTATAAAAATATTTGTTAAATTTAGACTGGATTTAGATTAGTTAAGATAACAAGTATAAAAAAACAACCATCCTATCTTTAGCTGTTAAATTATAAGCCAACATGATGGGTCATCTCGCGGCATGTAAGGGATTGCCCCTTGCAGATACATATAGGGTTTGTGGAAGCGCACCCCTTCGGGGTGCGCTTCCACAAACCATTTGACTAGGTCAAAATTAAAACCGCTATAAAGTCTAGTTTAGAAATTTATGCTCCAAAAGATATCTATACAAGTATTTATGCAAGGGAAATTGATTCGCGATCGCCTGTCTATCACAGCTATTGTGGGGATGTTGCTCATTGGGGGCGAAATGTTTGGTGAAGTTGGTCTAAATCCCGTCTATGCTTTGAAAGTTTTAGACAACGATCTGCATCAGCTTATTGCTGCGGAAACCAGTGAGAAACCCAGTGAGAAACCCAGTGCCGACAATACTTCTAAATCCATAGACTTGCTCCCCAAGGCAGAAAAATTGTTTGATCAGGGAAGATTTCAGGAATCTTTAAAACAATATCAACAGGTTCTCAATCTCTATCGCCAACAAAGCGATCGCTTAGGAGAATCCATTGCCCTTACAGGCTTGGGGATGGTGCAGGTGAGTTTAAGACAAGAAACTCAAGCGATCGCCAATTTACAACAAGCATTGACCATCCTCCAATCTCCATCCTCAAGCCTAGCCCCCGCCGACAAGTTACGCTATCGCCAAGCCGAAGGGGAAACAAGATATCAATTGGGACGGGCTTATCTCAATTTGGAGCAATATGCTAATGCTTTACCATTGCTGGAACAGTCATTAGCCATTCGCAAGGAAGTAGGCGATCGCTACCGCGAAGGCAAAACTCTAGCCACAATTGGAGTGATTTATGTTAAGAAGTATGAATTCCCTAAATCAGTTGCCTATTTCGAGGATGGACTCAAACTGAGCCGTGCTGAAGGAAATCGCGCTGCCGAAGGACAAATTCTCTTTTATCTAGCTTCTATTTATAGTTTACTGGGACAAAAGGATCAAGCCCTAGCACTGGCTCAACAAAGTTACACAGCCTATCAAGCCTTAGGTAATCCATTAGGACAGGCAAATGCGTTAAATCTGGAAGGTAATATTTTCAGTCTATCCTTTGAGTATAAAAAGGTTGTTCAGCTCAATCTCAAGGCTTTAGAACTAGTGCGACAAGCAGGGGATCGACCTCTTGAAGCAGAGATTTTAAATGCTGTTGCTACATCCTATCGGAATCTAAGTGAATATCCCCAAGCAATTGAATTCTATGGGCAAGCGCAAAAGGTTTATCAGGAATTAGGCGATCGCGCAGGGGAAGGACGGAATCTCAAAAACATCGCTGAAGTTCGTCTTGCCCAAAGTCAAAATCGTGAGGCTTTGGCTCTCTATGAACAGGCAAAGGCTATATACCAAGCTCTAACCAATGTTCCTAATGTCAAGCCCAGCGATCGCCAAACCCTTGCGAGTATCCTCATCGGTGAAGGTAGTCTCTATACAGCCCTTAGTCAGTTTCCGAAGGCACTCAGTGCTTTACAAGATGCGCGATCGATTTATCAAGCTATTGGCGATACCCAAGGCGAAGGGGTTGCTTCGATGTATCTGGCAACTCTGTATATCCAACTAGGAGAAACTACAAAAATCAATGAAATCTTGAAGCGACTGCCAGCACTAACCAAAAACTCGCCGCAATTACAAGAAATGGCAAAGGAACTAGTCGCTCAGTTTGATGCTTTAAGTTCCTCTGCTAGCAGAAATCCTCAAGCAAGACTACAATCGGCTCTCAGCTTGTTGGATTTCTTTAAGCAATCAGGGAATCGCACTTCGGAAGCAGCGATGCTCGCTCAAGTTGGATATATCTACTCTGAACTCAAACAAACTGATCAAGCGATCGCCTATCAAAAACAAGCTCTGGACATCTATCGCGCCATTGGTGATCGGGCTGGGATTGGCAATACATTTTATAATATCGGTTTGATTTATGCTCTGTCCCAGCAAAGTGACAAAGCATTTATGGCTTTTCAGGAGGCCTTATCCCTTGCTCGTGAAGTTGGTAATCGCAACCAAGAGAGCAAAATGTTTGGAAATATTGGCTCTTTACTCCAAAGTCAATATCCTGAATTAGCGATCGCCTTTTATAAACAATCGGTAAATGGCATCGAAGCAATCCGTAAGGAGTTACGTGTTCTTTCCCTTGATGAGCAGAAGTCTTACCAGAAAACAATTGCCTATAATTACCGTATTCTGGCAGATCTTCTATTGAAACAAGGACGAGTCATGGAAGCATTACAGGTTCTTGATTTACTCAAAGTCCAAGAACTCCAAGACTATTTACAGAATGTCAAAGGGAATGAACGCACCGCCCAAGGCATCTATGTTTTCCCTGAAGAAGCTGCACAAATACAAGCGATCGCCAAACAGCCATTAACTTCGCTACAACCTTTTATTGATAGCAATCAAAAAATTGTCAACCAGTTAAGCCAAATTCCTCCTACAGAACTAAATCGTGTTCCCGCCTATTTACAAAACCTTCCTCAAGATCATGCTTTGCTCTATCCTCTAATTTTAGGCGATCGCTTAGAATTGATTCTCTTTATTCCGAACAAACCACCAATCCATCGCTCGGTCAAAATTAAAGAAGCAGCAATCATTCAACTAGTACAGGACTTTAAAGCAGGGCTACGCGATACGTCCTCATTGGATGTGATCGAACCTGCGACTAAGCTCTACAACATTCTGATCAAGCCAATTGAGGCGGAACTTGCTCAAACGAAGACCATTTTCTATGCTCCTGATGGACAACTACGTTATGTTCCGATCGCGGCGCTCTATGATGGCAACCAGTGGCTAGTTGAAAAGTACAGTATCAATAACCTGATCGCCTATAGTCTCAGCGACTTTACCCCAAAAACACCAAAACCATTACAGACCTTTGCAGGAGCTTTTGGTGGCGCTCCCAACACCACTAAATTTGGACAGGTGGGGCTACCTGCTACGGTAGACGAAGTACAAGCTATTTCCTCGGCTTTACCGAATACGGTGAAACTTGTCGCTAATGATTTCAGTCGCAAGGCAACTGAAGCCCAAATGCAAACTAAAAATTTGATCCACCTAGCGACCCATGCCGAATTTAATGCGGGTAAGCCTGAAAACTCGTTTCTGATCTTTGGCAATGGCGATCGCATTTTGCTCAACGAGATGAAGGATTTACCGATGTCCAATGTGGATTTGATCGTTCTCAGTGCTTGTCAAACAGGCGTGGGTAATCTCGGCAATGGCATCGAAATCTTAGGCTTTGGCTATCAGGTACAAAGGGCTGGCGCAAAGGCAGCGATCGCATCTCTATGGCAGGTAAGCGATGAGGGAACACAGGCTTTGATGCAGTCTTTTTACAGCAATATCAAACAAAGCGATCAGTCTAAGGCAAATTCTTTACGTCAAGCCCAATTGGCAACAATCCGATCTAAGGATTTTTCCCATCCCTATTTCTGGTCAGCCTTTATCTTGATTAGCAATGGCTTATAAATGTTAGGTGCGAAGCACTAAATACTGGTGTTACGTGGAAGTCTTCTAAAGCCCTCACCCCTAGCCCCTCTCCCGCAGGAGAGGGGAACAAGAAACAAATATGGGTTTTACTCCCCTTCTCCCGCAGGAGAAGGGGTTGGGGGATGAGGGGCGATCCTAGTTCCACGTAACATCAGTAAATATAAAAAACTGTGGCGCAAGCGCAGCGTGCGCCACAGTTTTTTATATTGCAATTTCGGGAATATCTTCAATATTGCTGGGTGCAAAGCTAGTTAATATGTCACCGCGATCGCAGCGCTCGCAAAATTCACAATATTGACAAGTAGAATTATTGATCTCCTCTAATTTGGGATATTCCTGAGCCTCCGCAATCTCCATCAAAATTCGCTGTAGCTTTTTTTCAGTTTGCTCGTAAGCAGTTGGAGAATAGTTAATAATTACGGACTGGGCAGTGTTAGCAAACCAATAGGTCATCGATATTTGCTCAGGCTCATAATCAGTTGTTTTCGCTAATAGATATAAATAGAGCTGCGTTTGCCAATTAGTTTCTAACTTGTCAGCCGCGATCGCTTTTTGATGGGTTTTCCAATCGAGGATTTGCGCTTGGCGATCACCTAAAAGCAAGAGGTCATAAATAGCAGTTAAGACAAAATACCCTTGTTCGAGATTGTCATTTTCACTATTGTGCAATGAAACTTCTAAGGTACGTCGATGCTCACATAAGCGATCACCCAAGATCATTGCTGGAGGTTGCTGATCAAAAGCAGTTAACCAAGTTTGTAACCTAACATCACTACTCGCCAATGCTACAACATCAAGCCCTAGTTCTTTTTGCTGCATAAGTAAATGAAACTTTGTCCCCAACTGCAATTTTTCTGCGCTATCTAGATCAGCATCTGGTAAACTCAGTGCCTCTAAAAACTTATATTGATACTTACGCCGACAAGTTTCCCAGATATTGAGATGTCCTTGCGAAATTGAAGTAATTGGAAAAATAGCTGGCATTGTAGATTTGCGTTCTTGTAGTACCATATCGTCAACCGATCGCCATCACCTATGAGTGCACCTGCCATCCCCGACTCTAATTCCCCGATGCGGCGCTTTTTAAAAATCGTCAACCTGCGTCCAGATGAAGCTGAACGCACATTGTTGATGTTTTTATTTTATTGTGCAACATCGATTGGGGCGGTATGGCTTGAGTATTCTAGCTCTACCCTGTTTCTAGAAGGTTATAAAGCCGAAAATCTCACTTGGGTATATATGGCTACGGCCTTTGTGGTTACGGCTTTTGGCGTTTTTTACTCATGGTTGCAAAAACTTTTCCCCCTGCGTTGGGTGATGCTGGGCATCTCTTTTCTCCTTGCCTTACCGCTTCCTTTGGCTTGGATGGGACTGATGCAAACCAAGGGTTCGTTTCTGTATTTAGCATCAGTATTTAGCATTCGGTTATGGGTTGAAGGCATTTATGTATTAAGCAACATTAATAATGACATTGCCGCCAACCAGTTATTTAATATTCGTGAAATTAAACGAGCCTTTCCTTTAATTAGTACAGGCATCATTGTTGCTGAAATTGTGGGAGGTTTCTCTTACCCACTGTTGGTGAGTTTGGGTGGCGTTCCCAATATGACCCTCGCTACCTGTGTAATGTTATTTCTTGGTTCAGCGTTGTTGTTTTATCTCAGCACCCGCTATCGCCAAGCATTTCCCAACTTTGTCTATAGAAACGAAGAAGACAGCGAAATTGAGACGAGATCGCTACAGGGCAATCTCCTCAAATATGTCTGGCTCCTCTTTGGTTTTTTTATTGCCGCCCAAGTTTTATTTTTCATGATTGAGTTTCAGTACCAAACGCAACTGGAAGTTAATCTCAAAACCGAAGAAGCGATCGGCAGCTTTTTAGGGATTTTTGGCGGGATCATGGGAGTCTTTAAGCTTGCTCTCCAGCTTTTTGGCTCTAGCCGAATTATCGAGCGCATTGGTGTATTTTTTGCGGTGTTAATGCCACCTGTTGGCATCATCATTACAGGCACGATCGCAGGATTTGCTCCATTTGGTTTACTTGCAGGATTTGTAGTTCTGAAATTTTTTGATGAACTATTCCGATTTACAATTGTTGCCGCCACTGCACCGACATTGTTTCAAGCTGTACCCGATCAGTTTCGGAGCCAAATTCAATCCTTTGTTAGAGGCATCGCCGATCCCCTTGCAACTGGCGGCGCAGGGGTTTTGATTTGGATTGTCAGTGAAGTGTTTAAAACTAGAGGTATTGATCTCTCAGTTTCTTCCCATTGGTTTGCAGTAGTAATTGTATTTGTCGCTCTGATCTGGGTAATCGTGATTTGGTTGCTCCGCCGCGGCTATTTAGAGCTGTTAATCCAGAGTGTTGAAAGAGGAAAATTAAGTTTACTAACCGTTGATACTCGCGAACTCCGCCGCGCAGTATCAGAATCAATATCTAGAGCTGAGACTCAGACGGAACAATCCGTTTGTATTGATCTGCTAACCCAGATTGTGCCACAGGCAGTAGGTGAGTCTCTTGCACCCATGCTTGCTCAGATGACACCAGATTTGCAGGCGCAAAGTATTGAGGCAATGCTGGAAAATCCTGAAACCAAGTATCTGCCCTACATCAACGAGGTCATGCAATCACCTAATGCTTCACCACAAGTACAAGCATTATGTTTGCGCTATGTGTTGCTAGCCGATGAAAAAAATCGTGATATTTATAGTCTCCGTAGTTATCTTGGCCCAGAGCAAAATCCTATTATTCGGAGTACTGCGGTTGCCCTCATGATGCGTCTAGGGGATAAAGATCAAGTTGCCGAAGCGACGAATACTTTGCGTCATATGCTCACTAGCCCATCCAAGCCCGAACGAGTATTAGGTTGTCGAGCTTTAGCTGAAGCTGCTTTTATGCAGTCTTTACGATATTACGTGCCGAATTTATTAGCAGATCCTTCGATCGAAGTACGGTGTGCATTGCTAAGAGCGATCGCTGCTACTCGTACAAGTGAATATTTCCCCTCGCTAATTCGCGGCTTGCATTACAAAGCTACCCGCAAAGCTGCCCATGAGGCATTAGTAAATCTTGGTGATGATGGCATTAGCTCATTATTAGAGCTTGCCTATAGCGATCAAAGCGCCGATAACATCCGTGTCCAAGCTTGGGATATTTTGGGGGAAATTGCAACTCAAGCTTCAATTTCTGTACTTGCAAGCAATTTGCCTAAGTCTTGGGGCAAACATCGGCGACAAATTTTGAGAAATTTGATTCGCATTCCTCAGGAACAAGGTATTGAAGCCATTTTGGAGCTAATCGGTCGTAGTGGTATCGAGAAAATGGTAGTTCAAGAACTGGGGGTAATGACCGAAGCTTGGGCAGCAGTTGAGGATTTTTCACAGGTTACAACTTCAGAAATGGAGCTACTACTAGAGTCCTTGCAAAATGAGGCAATTGATAGTTTAGAGCGTATTTTTCTGCTGATGAAATTGCTATACTCGGCATCGGCAATTCAGGCGGCTTCTTTTAATATCCTCTCGGGATTTAATCCTCTATCGGGATCTAAAAGTAGTCTCGCTCGCGGCATGGAAATTTTGGACAATACCGTTGATTTGAGCGTTAAGCAAATTTTATTGTCAGTAGTGGACAATCGGTCGATCGCTGATAAGTTAAATGTTTTAGCGGCAATTCATCCTCACAAACCAATGAAGCCGATGAAGCGTTTACAACAGCTTGTAGATTTACGCTATTGCCTATCAGATTGGACTTTGGCTTGCTGTCTCCATGTGGCTCGCACTCAATTGTGGAGTCTACCTGCGGAGACAATGCTAGCTTGCTTAGAACACCCAACAGGTTTTGTCAGAGAAGCAGTAATCGCCTATCTACAAGTTGCTTCCCCGCGATCGCTGGCAAAAATCCTACCCCATTTATTAAAGGATCGTGATTCCTTGGTTCTAGCACAGGCAAGAGCAATTTCTTATTATTTTCAAAATAATGGAAAAAATAACCTGAATCTAAGTGATAATTCCCAAGAGAGTCAAGATATTGATACCGAGATCAAAGCCAGAATGGGTGGCAAACCAAATGGGTATGGGGAGTCTTAGGCAATGCTAACCAGTATTGATCGGCTGTTATTGGTCAGGGGCGTTCCGATCTTCAAGGAGTTACGGGATGATTTTTTGGTGCGCCTAGCTTCGATCATGAATGAGGTTTCGTATCCACCCAGCAAAATGATTTTCGCGAAAGGTCAAGAGGGTCGATCGCTTTATATTGTGGTTGCGGGTAAGGTGCGAGTACATATAGATGATAAAAAAGATTTAGCGGTTCTAGACAAGGGCAATTGCTTTGGGGAAATGTCTTTGTTTGATGCAGAGCCACGGTCAGCTTCCGTAACAGCGATTACTAATTGTGATTGTCTGGTACTAACACAACAGCAACTATATGAAGCGATCGATGAGACTCCTGATATTGCTGTAAATATTATTCGGATGCTATCTCGCCGCATTCGTACTCAAAATGGTCAAATTAATTCGCAAAATGAACAGATTAGTAAACTAAGTGAAGAACTTAAGAAGTTAGAAGCCTATAAGCATTCCCCGATTTAGTAAAGCAGCAGTCTTTGTGTCACGGCACAAAGGCTGCTGCTTTTTTCTATACCAATTCACGAAAGTATTGTTAACGTCAGTTCGGATTAAGCTGGCAAATTTTAAAAGCCCAAAAGTAAAAGCCTTGCTAAGCAAGGCTTTTACTTTTGGGCTTTTAGAGAGGGCTTGCTACGCAAGCCCTCTCTAAAAGCCCGTTTCAAATTATCCCGAACTCGCGTTATTGTTACCCCTTCGTGGATTAAAAAACAAACCCAGTAAGGTTTTTCAAAACTAAAAATGGCTACGCCATTTTTAGTTTTGAAAAACCTTACAATCCTTATAGAGCTGCTTGAATCGTTGTTGCTGAATATTGTGATCCACAATCGGTAGAGAATAATCACGTTTTTTGCATTGGTGCGGCGGGATATTACCACTCAAAAGCTCGGCTGTAGTCAATCCCTGCAATTCAGGTAGCCAACGCAAAATATACTCACCTTCTGGATCATACTTGCGGGCTTGTGATGCAGGATTAAAAATCCGCAAAGGCTTGGGATCCATGCCACTAGATGCGCTCCATTGCCAACCACCATTATTTGCGGCTAAGTCACCATCTAGCAATTTCTGCATAAAATAGCGTTCGCCCCATTGCCAATTAATTATCAAATCCTTAGTTAAGAAACTGGCGACAATCATCCGACAACGGTTGTGCATCCAGCCTGTTTGATTAAGTTGCCGCATTGCTGCATCGACAATCGGATAACCCGTGTGACCTTCACACCATGCAGTAAATTTCTCTTCGTCATCATCCCAAGGGAAGTTTCGCATTTGGGGACGATAGGCTCCTGTTTCTAATTCAGGGAAGTAAAAGAGAATATGCTGATAGAATTCCCGCCATGCTAGTTCCTGTTTCCATGTAGTAATTCCTGCGGCATCCTCTTCACTACGCACTAGTTGCTCAGCCGCGATCGCTTTTTCCCATACTCTTCTAATGCCAACTGTCCCGAAGCGCAAATGGGCACTCAATGTCGATGTCCCCGCATGGGCAGGAAAATCACGTTCCGTTTGATAACGCAAAATTCCATTACCATCACAAAAGGTTTCTAATAGTTCTAAAGCTGCGGCTTCGCCCACTTTCGGTAAGGTAATGTCATTGATGAATTTGAGTTCACGCAAGCTTGGTAAAGGAATTACAGGCAAATTATCATAACTTGCTAAACCTGCTAAACCTGTTAATTTTTGAGGAGATGCGAATGGTTGAGGCTTTGGTTTACTTTGCCAATTGCGCCAAAAGGGGGTGTAGACCTTGTAGGGTTCTCCTGATTGCGTAGCGATCGCATCAGGAGCAATCAAACCAATATCCACAAAACTCTGAACCTTTACGCCTAGTTCTTGCAAAGCTTGAGTTGCTTCGCGATCGCGCTTAATTGCAAAGGGTTCGACATCTTGGTTAAAAAAGATATGACTTGCATTAATTGCTTTCGCCAGTTCACGAATCGATTGCACGGGCTGTCCATACATAAATAGCAATTCGCTGCCTAAACGTCGATAGTTGGCTTGCAACTCGCGCAAACAACCGAGCATAAAGTCAACCTTGCTGCCCTCGGTCACACCATCATCGAGAATATCGGGATCAAATATAAATAAACCCATCACGATCCCTTGATCCCCCACCTGTGCGATCGCCTCACTCAAAGCAGGATTATCATCAATTCGCAAATCCCGCCGATGCCAGACTAAAGCGATCGGGATTCTTGAATTGCTAGCTATTTCATGCATAAATATCCACAGACTTAACTCAAATCACTATTATCTCTTTATTGGCACTGGTCAGTTAACCCGTGCGAGAAGTCAAGCCCCGTAATAATAGCAACTTCAATGATTGGTAAGGATGGGCGGCGCTTTGCACAGCCATCATTACCTCAATAAATCCTTTTCTTTTTAGGACTACCTGATTCTTGGGCGATTGTACTGTTATATATTTTCTCAATTCATCTTCTAGATTTTCTTCGTTACGGTGAGCTTCCCAATTTTGAAAGCCAAGCATTCCAAAGAAATCCCATCTGCCCTGCATAGAATTTCCATCTTCTGTGATTGTGCCGTTATAGTTGACCGAAGCACGTTGTTTAGTAGTCGATATATAGCTTTTGACAAATTTGATATTGCGCCCTACCACTTCACCTTGTAATGTTGCCTCTCCCAAATAGCCATCATCTAAAATATTGCCGCAAAGCATATTTTCATGCTGGATAAAGGTTGCCTCAAAGCGAGTTGGTTTACCCATTTGCCAGTAAGTTCCAAGCCATGTGCCAGTAATATTAGCCATATCCATTACCAGTAAACATAACAGCAACTATAAATCAAAAAGAACTGCTAGCATTACAAATAACTTTTTTCATTAAAGTTAAAATTTATGAAAATCAAACACGCAATTAATCTGCATAAAGGACTGACATTTATAGTTGTCCTATCTCTCATGGCAGCTTACAACAATTTTACATTAGCTGCTTTTATTTATCTGGCTTTGCATGGTGGTTATGGTATCCTCTGGCTACTCAAAGATCGTTACTATCCTGATAAACAATGGGAACAGGAAGTTCCATTAGCAACAGGAATATTTACTTTTTTTGTAATAGGTCTTTACTGGATTGCACCATTTATTCTCGTTAGTAGTAATTTACAACCTTCACCTATTGTGATAGCTTCAGCAGCTTTAATTAATCTATTGGGCATATTTCTGCACTATGGTAGTGATGCTCAAAAATATTACACACTCAAATATAAAACTGGATTGATAACAGAAGGCTTTTTTGCTCGTTCGCGCAATCCTAACTATTTAGGAGAGATATTAATATACTTTAGCTTTGCAATGTTGACACAGCATTGGATTCCTTTCTTAATTCTTGGGAGTTTCTTTGCAGGAATCTTTGTTCCTAATATGCTTAAAAAAGATAAATCTCTTTCCCGATATCCTGAATTTGAGGCATATAAAGCAAGATCTGGATTGTTGTTACCGAAGCTATTTTCTACGGCACAACCAATTCTCCAAGGAAACGAATAGAAACCTGCTGGATCGATTGCTGCTACAGTGCAATCTCACACTGGAGCAATAACCATTACAAACTACTGTAAATATTTATACCTGTTTTAACGTGAGTTCGATAACGCCATTTGTGCGGCGCGAAGCGCCGCACAAATGGCGAAAAATGGTAAAAATTGCTAAGCAATTTTTACCATTTTTCGCCTTCTTAGAACTGACTTTGTTTTAGTGGAAAGGCTAATTTTAATTTTTCCACTAAAACAGCGATCGCCTGTCTATACAAATAATGCTAAAAGTTTCCCATTGCGATCGCCTAAATATTTTCGGATGGAATCGCTTCGATATACGAAGCAATATATTTACGCCCCTTTTCGATATAGTGCTTTGAAAATAAGGACTCAAATTCTTGTTGGACTAATTGCATGGCGGATTCTAATCGTTGACGACCATATACTAAAAAATGAGCCGTAGAACACGCATAGAATTCTCTTTCTCGATCAGCTATATTCTTTTTGAATGCATCTTGATAAAGCTCCCTTACCTCACGCATTAACTGATTTGTAGATTCAATAAAACTAATAGACTTGCCACTAGGAAAATATACTTTCTGATCGTTCATAAATCCGATCACTCTCTGCATACATTCACGGGTTTGTTCGACTGTGAGGCAGTTCTCATCATTACGTCTAAATCCATGTTGAACGCAACCATTTGTAACCTCGATAGCTCTTATGATTGCAAGTTTATCTAGTTCTTCTTTCTCAACTTTTTGCAATTCATGGATATGATCTTCAATACATTTTTTAAATCCTTGAAAATCAGCATCAAAATATTCTTTAAGCTCTCTAATTTGAGATAATTTTTGCCAATCAAACATTATTTAATTACCTCTAAAATATTTTCTATAGAGAATATCTTTAATTAATTTACAATAAAGTAACATAATGATACCAAACAATCGATTTTCAATAATTTGAAAGTCTCATCAACGAGAGAATTAAGCAAATCGTTTGGCTTAGCATATAGCAATCCCAAATAGGTTGAGAGAGTGCGACCCGAAGGGGTGCGCTTCTATAAACTCAAAAATCTACAAATGATTTAGGACTGCTATAGCTAGATAAAAACCCTAGAAGCTGTGGCGCACGCTACTCATGCACCACAGCTTCTAGGGTTTATTTTTGTAATTATGCCCAGCTACCTAGAGAGTGCTTGGCGCTCTCACTATTTTGTAAGAGTGCTTACTATAAAATAAGTGATGGTCAATTTTTGACTATCACTTATTTTTTAGGATTCAATATTTAAATTATGGGTAGTACATTCGGGCATTTATTTCGCGTCACGACTTTTGGGGAATCTCACGGCGGCGGCGTGGGAGCGATCGTCGATGGATGCCCACCACAGCTTGAGCTTAGTGAAGCTGATATTCAGGTCGATCTCGATCGCCGTAAACCGGGGCAAAGCAAAATTGTGACTCCACGCCGCGAAGACGATCGCGCCCAAATTTTGTCAGGAGTTTTTGAAGGCAAAACCCTTGGCACGCCAATCATGATTTTGGTGCAAAACAAAGATGCCCGTAGCCAAGACTATTCAGAAATGGCGGAAAAATTTCGTCCTTCCCATGCCGATGCCACCTATCAAGCAAAATATGGCATTCGCAACTGGCAAGGCGGCGGTAGATCTTCGGCAAGGGAAACCATCGGTCGGGTTGCCGCAGGTGCGATCGCCAAAAAAATCTTGAAACAAGCCGCAGGTGTTGAAATCATCGCCTATGTAAGACAGGTAAAAGATTTAGTAGCTCCCGATATTGATCCGAATACAGTCACCCTAGAGCAGGTCGAAAGTAATATTTTGCGTTGTCCTGATCCTGTGATGGCGGAAAAAATGATTGATTTTATCGACAAAATCCGACGCGATGGGAACTCCGTTGGCGGTATTGTCGAATGCGTGGCGCGAAATGTGCCTGTAGGTTTGGGCGATCCTGTATTTGATAAGTTGGAAGCAGATCTTGCCAAAGCGGTGATGTCTTTACCTGCTAGTAAAGGTTTTGAGATTGGTTCAGGTTTTGATGGTGTTCACCTAACTGGGCGTGAACATAACGATGAGTTTTATATGGATGGTGATCGCCTTCGCACTCGGACGAATAATTCTGGTGGAATTCAAGGTGGTATTTCTAATGGAGAGAATATAATTTTGCGGGTTGCCTTTAAGCCAACGGCAACGATTTTACTAGAACAGAAAACGGTATCAATTGCAGGGGAAGAAACCACGCTTACAGGTAGAGGTCGCCATGATCCCTGTGTGTTACCTCGCGCTGTGCCAATGGTAGAAGCGATGGTGGCGTTAGTGCTATGCGATCGCTATCTCACTCAAAAAACAGTTGCTCTATAAACTTCACAAACAGAAGAAGAGATTGTACTGAGTACAATCTCTTCTTCTGTTTGTGATTTCTATCTAAATTGCTAAAAATATTTAAAACCTAAAAGATGAGTGGTGGCGCGAAGCGCCACCACTCATCTTTTTATCTTGCCTTGCTATAGATAACGTTTTTACATCAAAATATGTTATTTTGGAATCACGGGAATAGGTACATTAAAAAATATTGAAATTATATTGGAATTATAAAAAATAACAATTGATTAAAAAGAAATCGGTGGTTAGCTCCATTCAGCTTTTTCTATTTTGACAAGTATTTATATGCAAGGGAATAGGCATAGCCAATTTCGTGATGGAATAGTTACGGCTTAGTTATATAGCCACAGATCTTGCATATTTTAGAAATGTCTCTAGTTTATGCTCCCCCATAAACTATGAGACAGGTCGTAAGGCATATTTATCAATACGCTTCATAACCAAGATATGTATGCCTTGCTTTTACCATTTTGCTGTTCAAGAGCAAATCTCGCAAGCAGAAGAAAAGCTTAAAACCTTAAAGGCTTGCTTGGCAAGCCTTTAAGGTTTTAAGCTTTTCAGAAAAATCCAGATAACTGATAGAGACGGCGGAGAATTGCCAGAATTTTTTTGTCATAGTTCGGATCTTCAGCCCATTTGCCACTAAGCTGCCCCAGTAAAGGTGCAGTACCACGTTTGATGAGGCTAAAACGCGGATCTACTAAAGGTTGTACTAATGGCTTCGTAGTTGCATAGGCTTTGAGATGTTGGATTTGCGCTCTTATCCCAATGCGGCGATCGCTAAAACTATCACCGCGTATACCATTACCGATCGCGCCAATTCCACCAAAATTATTTTGTTCAGGTTTGACATCTCCGTCAAATTGCAAGAAACCTGTTTCTAAGCACATCTGACAAAAGGCAATGTCATAATTAACTCCTTCGATCGCGGCTTCTTCGCGATAGATCGTCGGCAAGTCTCCATAAATATTTAAAGGTGCACTATTAAGTTGTAAAAGCCTTAAAAGTTGCACTTCTGAAGTGATGCCATCTCCCATAATCCGATCAATTTTGCCAGTGAGAATTTGAGAGCAGACTTGGTCTCTACGGGAGCTACTGGGCAAAGATAAAAGATCTTGAGCTTGAACAGAGTTTTTTCCTAGTCGATCAACCATGAACATGGCGATCGCACCAGCCCCAATTTGAAGAAACTGCTTTCTTCTCATATCTGTTCTGCTCTATCTAAATTAATGACTATGGAATGAAAAATGTGGCACTGAGAGGCTCATTTTTTTAGTCCTTATAGACGTTAAATAAATCTTGCTGTTTTTGGCAAGGGGGATTTGACGGATATTGAGTTCGAGGATCACTACAACTGCGGGGGTCTTGAGAATAGGCAGATGCACTACCAGCAAAAGGAAGTAGTAAAGCAGAAGCGGAAACAATAGATAGTAAAAGTTTCATATCTTTAAAGTCTTGGGTAGAGAATTAATTTAATATTTTCGGTATAATGTTGTTTATATATGACTAGACAGGTGCTTGTATGGTTTTTAGAAAATTTCAAGCCATTTTGCCTAGCAAAAATATCAGAAAGTTAACAAACCTTATGCTTGAGAAATTGAGGAATATCTAATTTTCTGAAAGCATGATTGGATGAGGCGCTGTGAGAACTGGTATAGAGTAACCCTTCAGCAACAGCAGATATCAGTTCAGGATCTTGCGTTGACTCCCTAGCAATATCGAGAAACAGGCTCTCAATTTTTTGCATAGATTCAATCACTTGATGCTTGATTTTGATGCGGTTAGTTGCTGACCAAAAAGCCTGAGATTCCTCTGATGAGCATTCTGTAATTAATAGCTCGACCTCATTGAGGAGGCGGTTCAGATGCAGATCACTATCTGGTTGACTTTCCTCTTGTTCAGTGAAGTTTGACAATAACCGCGGTTGAAAGTGATGGGAATATATTGGTGGAGTAGGAAAGGCATCGCTTTGCATATGTCCTCCTATCTCTGTGTGACTAAGTGAGGATAGCCAAAATCTGATTGCTGTGACTGAGGATAGGTTTGAGTTTTCTTTGAGACTTTTCCTACAGCTAAGTGATTAGACAGGTGCATTTGAGGATAGGTTAAATCCGCTAACACCTCCAAAATACGGCAGAACTCTCTATGTCTGCGCCTACCAGTTAAGAATTGGGGTACTTCGGATGGATAAGCGCAATTTTGTAGGCAGTGACGCAAATTAGCGATCGCATTCCAAAATTTACACATTTCCTCATAGGTGCAGGCTAATAAGAAGACTTCAATCTCATGAATTAGCTGCGAAAAGCGTTCAGAGATACTAGGACGCACAGAAAACGATGAGTTTCTTGGGGCGGAACTAGGTAATAAATTGAGATGACGTTGGGGCAAATGATGGGATGCGCTCATGTTTCAATGCCTCTATTTGTGAGGGTAGATGAGGAAAAGTCGTTTTTTGTCGTAAAACGCTATTTACCTCTTGCCATATGCTCTTACCAGTGATACAAGAATTAAACATTCTTTTTATGTGAGGGTAAGTGAGCCGAAAGGACGGTACTTAGGTTATAAAGGTGAACAAGTCAACTTTATGACCTTTGTTAACAACCAGCATACGATCTAAAATGTAATTTGCACACCAGAAAAAATAGTATTTTTTGTCAGTAAATGTATGGATAAATTCTATAAAATTGCCAAATGAAATTAGATGGTTTCTAATTTTATTATTTGCAAAAACAATCCATATCCAATCTATGTATTCTTGCAAAACACAGCTTGAATAATTTGCCAATGTTTATTTACTTCTTTGCCGAATTACAAAAATATGGGAATAGATTGAAAGACAATACTTTTACAATATTTTGTTTACAAAAACAATCATCCTATGATTTGATGAACAAATTTTAAATATGACCTGATTGCCATAAAGCCTTTGTTTACAGGCATAAAACAGAAAAAACAAGAAAAGATTGTCATCAAGTTTATCCAATGTCAGATTAAATCAGGATCTATATAAAAGTCAGCCAAATCTATTGCAAACACAAAAATATATGCTATTTATCTAACGTGAAAAACAAGAATATGTTGATCAAATTATCTGAAATTACAGGAATAAGTCATTGCTTAAACATGATAAATATGATTGCAAAACTCCAAAGTTATGCACATCTAAATGAATGTCTATTGTTTATTTAACAATTGAGATTTAACGACATTCTTAGGCATCTTTAAATTCACGACCGAGATATTTCAAGACTGAGACATTTACCGAGATATTAATTTAAGAGGAGTTACGACCATGACTATTGAAGACGCGATCGCCATTGTTGATGCTGCATTACAGGGCAAGCGCCTAAGTAACATTCAGGAGCAACTTTTCCGCCAAACTTGGGAAGGTAAGACCTATGCTGAGATTGCGGAGACCTGCGGATATGACTCTTCCTATATCCGTGATGTCGGCTATCGTCTGTGGCAGATGCTGACTAAGGGCTTTGGTGAGCGCGTTACTAAGCACAATCTCCAAGTGGTGGTGCGTAGTCATGCCAAGCGTTTAATGGGCAATGTTACTAGTATGAGTCAACCGATTACGAGTCCTCTTGTTGCCCTAAGCAATCCCCACATTGAGGTAATTGCTAAAGATGGAAATACTAAGCGCTGCGATTGGGGTAATGCGATCGATACTTCAATTTTTTATGGTCGTACTCAAGAACTGGCACAGGTTAAAAATTGGGTGATTAGCGATCGCTGCCGTTTGCTCGGTGTATTTGGCATTGGCGGCATCGGTAAGACTGCCTTTGCGACGAAATTGGCAGAACAGGTACAGGGAGAATTTACGCTGATTGCATGGCGATCGCTCCGCAACGCGCCCAAGGTCGAAACAATGTTGTCGGAATTGGTCAGCTTTTTAACAAATCAGGCGATCTCGACTTTGCCCCAAGATTTCAATAGTTTGTTACTAATGTTTATCCAAGCCCTTCAGCAATCACGCTGCTTGATTGTGTTAGACAATGTGGAATCCATTCTCCGTAGTGGCGAAACTACAGGTCATTACAGCGAAGGTTATGAAGGCTATGGCGAGCTATTTCGGGAAGTGGGACAGGTACGCCATCAAAGCTGCCTAATTTTGACTAGTCGTGAAAAGCCTGCGGATGTGTTGCCTCCCGATAGTAGCGATCGCATGGTGCGTTCTCTCCAATTGACAGGGCTTAAGGAAGAAGCCAGACAAATGTTTCGTGAAGAATTGGCGATCGCCCCTGAAACTCGGAAGTTGATCGATTTCTATCGTGGCAATCCCCTTGCGCTGACGGTGGTATCCCGTTCCATTTACAGCATGTTTGATGGCAATGTACAAGAATTTCTTGATCAAGAAGCGAATGTATTTGGGGACATTCGCAACCTCATCGATCAGCAATATGCTCGCCTTTCTGATCTAGAGCAGCAAGTAATGTATTGGTTGGCGATCGAGCGTGAACCGATCACCACCGACAATCTGCGTCAAGATATTGTGCCGATGGTTTCTAAATCCCAGATTCTAGAATCGGTGATTTCTCTACGTTGGCGATCGCTAATTGAGAAGAATATGAATAGTTTCACGCAGCAGCCTGTTGTGATGGAATATATGACCGATCGCCTAATCGATGTGGTTTACAATTCGATGATTGAGCGCAATCCTGAGTTCTTGATGAGCTATGCACTTGTGCAACATCGTGCCGAAGATTACATCCGTGAAACCCAAATTCGTCAGATTCTGCAACCTCTCACCGATCGCCTATTAGCTCACTATGGCAGTACGGATATTTTGCAGCGTGAATTGCAGAGCTTGATGCAAACTCTGCGCGATCGCCAGACAGCGATCGGCTATGCACAGGGCAATATCATGAATTTGTTACGGGCTTCTCAAAGTGATCTTACAAAAAGCTTTTGCCGCTTCCCCGAGCAGGTCACAGAACATTCTGATCTGCAAATTTTAGAGAGATTACTAGAAAGCGATCGCGCTGGTGGACTTGCGACATGGGATCATCGTATTCCTTGGGCAAACAATCCTCTCGCACAACAAACTTCCGAATCGAAAACCCAAATCCGTAGCAAAAATCTCTACTATCAATGGCCAGAAGGTTCTCTCGAGCAGTTGCAACAGGAACTAAAGCAACAATCTAAACTTCGCAAGAAATATCATGCATGGTTAAATGAGACAGAATTTGCAGAGATTGATGCGAATTTTGAAGCTGTAAAAATTACTGATACCCTCAATCAGCCCGTTGATGCTCGATTGGTTTTCATCAATGAAGTAAATGTCATTGAGCCTCCGATTGGTCTACCAACACCAAGCGATCGCCGCGCCCAAGTCCGCAAAAAAAAGCAAGAGATGCAAGCTAACCGCAATAAAAGACTCGGCTAAATATATACATGTAACGTCCTCCGCATAGCGGGCGTTACGTGCTAATCCCCAAAAACAGCAGAGAGTTGCACCGCAACTCTCTGCTAGCAAACCTAGCAAAATTTTTAGATTCCCACGATGGCAGCACCATTGTGGGAATTACTATTAATTCAGCATTGCTGTGCATTCAAGAATTAATTTTTGGTTTGTGAGTGAATAGGGCTGAATTTCCAATGCTCTACGAAAAGTGGCGATCGCTTCATGGTAATTACCGATCGCGGCATAGCATAAACCCAAACCATGCACCGCTCCAAAATGGTAAGGATTAAGGGCAAGAGCCTTTTGGCAATCCTTAATTGAGCGTTTATAATCACCCTGCATATAAAACAAAACTGCACGACGATTCCATGCTTCGACAAAATCGGGTTGAGCATGAATCAACTGTGTCAGCATTAACTCTGCCTGACGTACATTGCCACTGTCCGCCATCATCTGACTTTGGCGCAAGACCTGCAAACCCTGCATCCCCTTTTGCATAAACCACATCTCCCAAAGACCCTGAGTAGCACGCTCGCGTACATCTTCATCTTCGCTCTTGAGATCTTGCAACAATTCTTCGATGGGTTGGCTCATTAGTCTAGACAGATTCTACGGTAATAGGGAAACTGCAATATCTAAGTTTGAGCTAAAAGTGGAGACTTGTGCTAGGTTTTTAACTCATACCTAAGAGATATTTTGAGAGATATTGTGCGCGTATGTCTATCATACAAATTACTGTCCAAGAACTCGCTGAACGTTTGGCTGGCGATCGCTCAGAGAATCAACCAGCTTTACAATTAATTGACGTGCGCGAACGGGATGAAGTGGAGATTGCTGCTATTGATGGGTTTTCAATCTTGCCCCTCAGTGAATATGACCAATGGGCAACTGATTTTAAAGAGAAATTTGATCCCCATGCTGAAACACTAGTACTTTGCCATCATGGAATGCGATCAGCGCAAATGTGCCAGTGGCTGATTAATCAAGGCTTTACTAATGTTAAAAATATTGCTGGTGGGATTGATGCCTATGCCTATGGGGTTGATCCGAATATGGCTAAGTATTAAAAACCTTGCTTCGTAAGATTTTTAGTTTGCCGTTAAAAAGGGAACGCTGAAAAATATTGCTAGCCCGATCGCGGAAACTATGCAAGTCGCGATGGTAATAATGATAAATTTGCGATCGTTCGCGCCATAGAACCTATTCGGTAATGAACTCGCTAATACCATCAACCCAATTACAACGAGAATTCCGATAAACAAGGTGCGATTCATAGATTTCTAGGTTGCAGTTTGAGGATTTATCGTTTTCCAGTATGCCACTGAGCTTAGGAAACTGCAATTTGGTTAGCATTTTGCATTGCCAAAGTACGGTTTAATAAAACCGTACTTTACGAAATCTCTCTATGACCGATTGGGTGTGGCTTCAGCGATCGCTACCTACTGAAATAACGGGAGCAGATCTATGGGAATCACTTTATGCCTATGAGCCAGTTACAGTTTTATTAGAAAGCCCCACCACAGTTCCTTCAAAATTAGCTCGATACTCGATCGCCGCAGGCAAACCTCGGCAAATCTGGACTCCTGAAGTTGGTGAAATTTTGCCATGCCTAGAAAAACTGCGATCGTGGATGCAATCTGCTCCAAATAATGATCCTGATTTACCAAATCACTTACCCTTCACTGGAGGATATTTAGGCTGGCTAGGCTATGACCTCGCATGGGAAATCGAGCGCTTGCCCTATACCAAATCTGACAATTTACCATTCCCAGTTGCCTTTTGGTATGAGCCAGCTAGTTTTGCGGTCATCGATCATCAGACTCAAACTGTTTGGCTAGCCGCTAGCGATCGCAATGAACTAGACGAATTAAGAGATCGTCTTAGCAATTTAGAGAACAATGGGCTTAAGCCCATTGCCTATGCTAGTAAAGATCACAGTCAAGCTAACCCAACTTATTCACCAGAAAAACAAGGTTATGAAGCAATGGTAGAAACTGCCAAGCAGCATATCTATGCGGGTGATATTTTTCAGGCAAATCTCTCAATGCGATATGGCTATCCTTGGGCATCGGATGGATGGCAACTATACCGTCATTTACAAAAAATCAATCCATCACCCTTTGCTAGCTATTGGCGCACCACTTGGGGCGAAGTGATCAGTGTCTCACCAGAGCGTCTCGTGAGTTTGCGCGATCGCCATGCCGAAACTCGTCCGATCGCAGGTACGAGACCACGAGGCAAAACTGAGCAACAGGATCTAGAACTTGAACAAGAATTACTTGCCTGCATCAAGGAGCAAGCCGAACATATTATGCTCGTTGACTTAGAACGCAATGATCTAGGCAAGGTATGTGCATGGGGAAGCGTTAAAGTTGATGAATTATTAGTGATCGAGCGTTACAGTCATGTGATGCACCTCGTTAGTAATGTGGTGGGGACATTACGAGGCGATCGCAATTTTGTGGATCTGATTCGTGCAACTTTTCCGGGGGGAACGATTACAGGCTGTCCTAAGGTGCGCTGTATGGAAATTATCGAGAAGCTAGAACCTCAACGACGTAGTTTGTTTTATGGCTCCTGTGGTTATATCGACAAACGTGGCAATATGGATCTCAATATCTTGATTCGGACTTTGCTAAAGACCAACGATCATATTTGGGGACAGGTCGGTGCAGGTATCGTCGCTGATAGTATTAGCGATCGCGAATGGCACGAATCTTTGCAAAAAGCTCAAGCGCAACTAGCTGCGCTTGGGCTAGTAAGATAAAAACATACTCCAAGTACTCCCCAAATTTATATACCCGTGAATTACTACTTTCCTTCTGATCCTCCTTATTTGTTGTTTATGCTCTCCCTCGTTGCTGGTCTTGCCTGTGGTCGAGCCTTTGAAGTGACTTTACGCAATCTAGTTAAAGCTTGGTCAACCAATAAATCCTCGCGCACAATCCTAGAGCTCAAAAGCTCAAGTATCAAAGTCCCTTACCTTGGCATGACCCTTAGCATTGCTGTATTTATGTCAACAGGACTAGAAGTATTTGGATTTCCTGCAATATTTGGCTATATAGTCGCAATTCCCATCACTTTTGGGATTGCGCTCCTTGTGTGGCGGCAATTAGGAAAAATGTTAATTGAACTAGAACGGGGCGGCTCAGCAGCACTAGATCTCGATTCCTAATGACTTTACAGCGCTTTGCGCTCAAACTCGAACCAAGAAATTTTTTAAAAGCGTTGCAAAGCAACGCTTTTAAAAAATTTCTTGTGGTTCTTTTTATCAAAAACTGCTATAGGAAGGGGCGCATCGCGCCCCCTCTCTTCTTAGGTTTAAACTTTTAGTACGCAATTTATTGTAGGGCTATTACTTTAATAGTCGGAGAAACGCTATATTAGACTCTGGCGAAATACAAGTTATTTCAACTACACTCAACTGTTCTCATAAATTTTGCCTAGGCTAAGCAAGTAATGGATGCTAAGGAATTTTTGCAGCTATATCGAGCGGGGCGAAAGGTATTTTCTAATATCGATCTTGTGGGTGCTGATTTAAAAGCGATCGATTTACACAAAGTTGACTTTAGCCATGCCTTAATGAGCAAAACTAATTTTGCCAATGCCAAACTCTGTAGAGCTAACCTCACTGGGGCAGATTTGAGCTATGCCAATTTAAATAGTGCCGATCTCCATCGTGCAAACCTCCGTCATGCCAATCTGAAAGGGGCTGATTTACGCAAGGCAGATCTGCGTGGGGCTGATTTACGGGGAGCGAATTTAAGTTGGGCAAATTTGCAAGAGACTCTCTTTGATGGCGCTCAAATGAAAAATACCAACCTATACAATGCCAAAAATTGATCATGAATAGGCGCGTTTTACGCGCCTATCTTATTTTTAACGTCAGTTTGGGTTAAGCTGGCAAATTTTAAAATCTCAAAAGTAAAAGCCTTGCGTAGCAAGGCTTTTACTTTTGGGATTTGAGAGAGGGTTTGCGTAGCAAACCCTCTCTCAAATCCAGTTTCAAATTATCCCGAACTCGCGTTATTTTTAGGCTTCACCTGTAATTGAAAGCCCTTCAACCCATACTTGAGGAGACACACCTGATGGGGTAATTTTTACCTCTGGTTCGACATAGACGATCGCCTTGAGCAATTCCAAAATATCACCAGCGACCGTTGCTGCCTCGATACTCATGCGATCGCCTTTATTCACTAACCAACCATCAAAGGGCAGCGAGAAAGAACCCTGCGATGCTTGTACACCCGCATGGAGCGCTTGCAAATCATCAATCAAAATTACATTCTCAACCGTTGCTAAGTCATAGACTTTCTCATTGGTAGAATTAGCAGCTTCACTACGCTCAATATGGAAGAAGTTGGGGCTGACAGAAACCTTTGCGCCAACACTCCCATTACCCGTCGGTTGAGCATTTAAGCGTTTTGCAGTTACAGAACTATGGATGAAATTAGTTAAAACTCCATTTACGATTAAAGGAATGCGGCGAGTGGGCGTTCCTTCACCATCAAAGGTAGATGCGCCGATATTGCCTACATGGAGTTCATCATCGCTCACATTTAGCAGGGGTGAGGCAATCTGAGTACCAATCGATTCGGGTGTGGAGAGACTGTTTTTATCGAGAATACTTTGGGCATTGAAGAGACTAGAGAACGCACTAATCAAGCTCAGAAATGCTTCGGGAGAAAATACGACTAAGTATTTGCCAGATTTGATTTTGTCATAGTTCAAATGGCTAATTGTTTTCTCAGCAGTTTCCTCAATACAGCCCTTAACATCTAAACTCGCAAAGTCGCGGCTAATGCGATAGGCTCCTGCACTGCGAGGTTTTCTACCTTCTTCTTCGGTTTTAGTATAGAGATAAATGGAGCTATAGGAACTACTTTCATTTCGCATTGCGCCATCACTATTGAGATAGAATCGGCTGAGATCCTGTTGAGAAAGTCCATTATAGGGAACCCCTGCGATCGCAGGATGTGCATCTAACAATTCCTTCTCAGCACCCAAAAGTGTTTCTACGAGTTGCTCGATCGCTGTTTGAGGTGCAGTTTGTGTTTCGCGGGCAGGAATATCAGCGATCGCTTCGGGACTAAAATCAGGAATATTTTCTTTAGCACCAAAGAAACTAGCTTCATGGGCGCTTTGGAGAGCAAGTTCTAAGCCAACGCGATCGATATTGGTAGTGGAAGTAACGCCGACAGTTCCCTCGTCATTCCAGACGCGCACGGTGATGCTGGCGCGATTGGATGCGGATACTTGTTTGGGTGCGCTACTATCGACTTCAGCGCTAGTTTCATCGACGATCGCGCCGTAAATATCAAATTTTTTAATTCCTAATTTGCTAGCGGTCTCTTTGGCATCGGAGACTAATTTTTCTACACTGAGCGCTGATGACATAAACCCTTTATTCGTTTTTAATTTTTCGTTGCTTATTAATATCATAGCAATCTAAAATCCAAAAAATTTTATAGCCTATAGCTATAGCCTGTAAAAAACAATAGAGAGTTGCGGCGCAAAGCGCCGCAACTCTCTATTTATATATTCAGCATAGTCATCGCTATAATTAAACTAAAGGAGTTCTACCAACCATTTTTCAAGAGTAACTATTCCAAGAGTAGACAAACGATGTCCCAAAAAACTCTAAAACCAGAACTTGCCAATCTATACGAGACGGACTATCTCGCATGGGTTGAACTAACCTTAACCAAATTGCGATCGCGGGACTTAACAGCGATCGACTGGGACAATATTATTGAAGAAATTGCTGACATGGGGAAAAGTACACGTAGTAGCTTGAAAAGCAATCTGAGAACCGTCCTACAGCACTTACTAAAATGGCAATATCAACCTAGTCATCGGAGTAGAAGTTGGCAGTCTAGTATCATTGAACATCGCTTGCGAATCGCAGATGCCTTTACTGAATCTCCAAGCCTCAAACGATACTTTGCAGAAATATTTGATGATGCCTATGCAGGTGCAATTCAGTTAGCTAGTAGCGAAACAGGTATTTCTAAAAAAACTTTCCCTAATACTTGTCCCTATACACAGGAGCAAGTTTTAGATCCAGATTTTCTACCTAATTAAGTACTGCTATGGTCTTGCCCGAAGCTCTCAACGAATTACGCAAAACACTCCGCAAGGGGCAGCAAACGATGGCAGACTGGCAGGGGGGCGAGCTTGCCGTATCCGCAGTGCCAGGGGCGGGAAAGTCAACGGGCATGGCAGTTGCTGCCGCGATCGCGATCGCTAATTTCAACTTACATCGCCAAAAGCAATTGGTGATTGTCACCTTTACGCGATCAGCAGTCAGCAACATTCGCAAAAAAGTATCGGAACATTTAAAAAATTTGCGATTGCCCCAAAGTGCTTTTACTGTTAGTACTTTGCATAGCTTGGCATATACCATTGCGAGCAATCATCGTGAATTATCAGGATTTGGCGCAGGTGAAACAATCATTGTTTCTGAATCTCAAAAACAGCGCTTAATTCGCAAT
The DNA here is from genome assembly GCF_027942295.1 of Pseudanabaena sp. Chao 1811. NCBI lineage: Bacteria > Bacillati > Cyanobacteriota > Cyanophyceae > Pseudanabaenales > Pseudanabaenaceae > Pseudanabaena > Pseudanabaena sp. Chao 1811. Next base: position 4,116,900 of record NZ_CP101416.1, on the reverse strand, counting down.
GCTACGAATCTTTGGGTAAAAGAGAATCCAAAACTATACGATCTACTGCTCGAAGGGAGAAGCTTTGATGGGGAAGATACGGAACGCTTGCGGCGGCAGACTGTATTACGCACCGATGTTTTGCCAAGCTTAGCGAGAGAAGCGATCGCTACGGCAAAAAGTTCTGAATTAACGCCAGAGGATTTGCGCCAAGCTGAATCGCCTGATGGGGGCACTATTTTAGAAATTGCCGCAGGGCTTTATGAAACCTATGAGCGCCTATTGCGGCAAGAAGGAGCGATCGACTATGACGATATGATTTTGGGTGCATTGCGAGTATTAAAAAATGACAGTATTCGTAAATATTGGCAGGAAAGAGTTTTTGCTGTATTTGAGGATGAAGCACAGGATTCTTCCCCATTACAAACTGATCTGTTGGAGATTCTTGCCCTTACTCCCTACTCCTCTCTCCCTGAAGGAGATGGGGAGGAATCTTTATTACTCCCCTCTCCCTCAGAGAGAGGGGCTGGGGGTGAGGGTATTAAAAATTTGATGCGCGTCGGTGATCCGAATCAGGCGATTAATTCCACATTTACCACTGCCGATCCACGCTTTTTTAATGAATTCTGCGATCGCTGCCAACTCAATTCACAGCTCTCTACTCTCGATCAAGCAGGACGTAGCACTGTCAATGTGATGCGATCCGCTAATTACGTTTTGCACTGGGTCAATCATTCCGAATATGCCAAATTAGAAAAGCCATTTCGTCAACAAAGAATTCATCCTGTAGATGTAGATGATCCACAGGCGAATGCTAATCCTGAACCCATTGGCAAGGGTGTAGAAATCTATTTGCCCAATATAGTTGATGATATTGAACATGAAATTGAGTTGATTGGTTTACGGATTAAGCAACTGCATGATCAAGATCCGAAACTCAGCATGGCGATTTTAGTGCGCCAACATAATCAAGGTCGCTTTGTGGCGGAGGCTTTAGCATGGCTGACCAAGGAGCATGACATTAAAATCTATGATGTCGAACAGAGCGATCGCCGATCGCGTGTGCCAATGGACATGTTGGCAATTTTGCAATTTATGGAGCGTCCTCATTCACCCGACAATCTCAAATCTGCTCTAGAGGTTCTCAAAGATCGCCTGAAGATATCTTCCCAGCAAGACTTAAATGCTCTCGCTAGCAATCCCGAAAAGTTCCTCTACCCTACATTGTTAGATCCTGCCCTAACGCCACTTGCTCAAGATGCTCAATCGAAATGCAAAGCTTTACTCCGCGCCAAGATTGAACTTCCTCTCTATAACCTGATTCCATTTATCGCCTTTACTCTCTATGATGACGAAGCGGGACTCTTGGCTACAGCCGACAAATTAGGCGATCGCCTCAATCAACAGCTTGTGGGCAATTACTCCATGCAAACGGTGATTGCGGAATTAAAGGAAATTGTCGAATCTGAGAACTTTGAAGCGGTGGAAGATGAGAATCTAGAAGGGCGCTATATGACTGCTGGACAGTTGACGATTATTAGTCTACATAAGGCTAAGGGTCTAGATTGGGATGTGGTCTTCATGCCCTTTCTGCATAAACGCATTTGTCCGGGGGAAGCCTATATCCCTGAATCCGTCAAGTTTCTAGGGGATTTTGGTTTGCCCGAAGTAGCAAGGGCACAGATTCGAGCGATCGTGCATCATGAGCGAGTTCCCAATCCTGAGGAAGCTTGGAAACAATGTAGTTATCTCAAGCAGGCGGAGGAGTTTCGTCTGCTCTATGTGGGAATGACCCGTGCGAAAAAGTTGTTATGGCTATCAGCAGCACAATCGGCTCCCTTTAGTTGGAATACTTTAGAGAATCGTACTGAAAACGCACCAATTTGCCCTGCGATTACAGAACTTGCGAAGAAGTTTCCTGAATTTATCTCATGGTAGTACCTGTTCCTACAATGGCAATACCATTATGGGAACTCCAACAAATAAAAGCAGAAAAAGAAGCGATCGCTTCTTTTTCTGCTAATCAAAAATAGAAATTTTGGTATTGATTATTTATCCTCTAGGAAAAGAACACGACTGTCTTTAAAATGCGATGTTGAAAAATCTTCTGTATATTCTTGACGATATTCAGACTCTTGCAAATCTGAAGATAGCAATGTTGCATTAGAAACCAATAGATTAGGGCGGACGATCAGGCAGCCAGTGCAAGTTATAGGAGCAGGAACTACGACTGGAACAGGAAGTGTAATCGAACCACCTGTAACTGTAGCTGCATAGGTAGATGGTGTAGGGATAGGAAATCCTGAAATACGAATACGCGCATTGATAGTTGTAGGGGCATCTGTAAACGCTCCATTTGGACTCGTCCCATTAGTAGTACCAGTAAATACTAAAGAGTTCGTGACTTTAAAAACGCCTATAACGAGAATACCTTTACCAAAAGGATTACTATCACTGATAGCAGATGAGGTCACTTTAGAAGAAACAGTATTCTTGCCGATAATTGGTAATGTAAAAGTATTACTCAGAGAACCATTAAACCCATTGCTATCAACAGTGACAATACCAAGAGGAGTGAGCAGAGTAGAGCTAGTAAGACTAGTGGGGAATTTAAAAAACTTACCAGTGTTTACCGTATTAAGGGTTCCGCCGATAATTGGAACAGTCTGAGCAGAACTTGGCGACACTGCCAAAAAGGCTCCACTTGTAGCACCACATAAAAGAGATAAAGCAATAAATTTTTTCATGATTTTTCAGTTTATAAAAAGTAAAGTTTTTTACAGTAAAGCTTATAAATCTCATTTACTCTAAGCGAGTATCTAAATCTAATTAGCAATCTCAATTTATGATAAGTGTAAGTAGCTGGGTGCAATTAAATATAAAAGCCCAAGACCTTTGGCATACGTGCAGTATGTACCACAAGTTTATTTATCAACAAAGTAGAAAACTCTCAGTACAAACTTAATTGATTACTTGATCAGATCATCATATAACAGTTAGTTACTAGGCAACCAAGTCAAGGTTATCTAATAGTTACTATTAGGTTATATAAGGTTATAAATATTGCCTTGGTATAGTGGCTCAACCTAAAAATTTAAGCTCTGTGGCACTTGTGCCACAGAGCTTAAATTTTTAGGTTTTCCAAGGTATTTAAGTTTAACGTGAGTTCGATAACGCCATTTGCGCGGCGCGAAGTGCCGCGCAAATGGCGGAAAATGGTAAAAATCGCTTAGCGATTTTTACCATTTTCCGCTTTCGTCGAACTGACGTTAAATTTAATTCCAACAACCAACTTAGAAGGTAAATGTAGTTCTTAAAGCACCTATCGAGATCGTGTCGCTACCTGCCGTATTCCCTGGACTAAAGATGAAAACTACTCCTGGGGTAATGCTAATATTTTTAGAAATAGGGTAGCGATAGAATAACTCAATATGCGTTGTCGTAGCAGGTTGAGGTCCCGCAATACCTCCTGTCTGACTGAGCAAACTAGGAAAGTTAATATTTCCACTCAAATTACTGCTGGTGATACTAGGTGGTTGTCCAACATAGAGCCCAAAGAGATCACCTTCCTTAAATAGGTCAATCAAGTTAGCATAGGTCATCCAATTAAAAGTATTTACATTGCCTGAAAATCCATTATTCTGAATATTAGAGTTGGTAAAACCAATCCAGCTACCGAGATTTAGTCGATTAGTAGCTCGCCAAGAAAGAGAGCCTCCAAACGCATTGGTATTGAATTTTGAAGCGCTATTAGTTGGGAAGGTGCTACCAATAAAGTTATCGCCGATCGCATTATTGAGAGTTCCGTTGTTAGTGTAAGAATTGAGATAGTAAAGAGAAGCATCGACGCGATCAAAGACATTTGCGGCAAACTGTACACCAATAGAAGTTGGTCCACCAAATAATCCACCATCACCAGAGGCTGATTCTGGATTACCTGCCGAGTAAACACCTTGCAAGCTGAAACCTTTAGCAATCTGCCAGTCAAAACCTATACCTGCCTGTCCAGCATTAAGGCTAATAATAGGGTTGCGCTGAGCAAATAGGGAGATTGGTCCATTTCCTGCACTTTCAATCCGATTAGCACCACGAAATACGTTGATAGCATTTACACCCCTAGGTCCTACAATAATCGCGAGGCGATCTCCTATATAAAAGCGATAGTTGAGGTCAGTTATCGTCAAGGTATTTGCTGTATTACCTTCGTAGGCAAGGCGCGTAAATCCATTATTAAGAGCATTAAAACTTGTAAATGGTGCATCGGTGGAAATGTTACCAGCTTGCAAACTAGTTAACAACAAACTGCGATCGGGAAACTGCGTTAACAAACTAAGTTGCACATTTGCCCCAAAATTAACATTCGTAGCAGGATCGGCTGAAAATGCACCATCAACTCTAGGAATATTGGCATTGTTATTGAGTCTGCCTTGTAAACCCAAAACTGCTTGACCAAAAAGTTTAGTCGTAGTCGAGAATTGTTGGGCTTCAAGTTGTGCTGTTTTGGCATCAAGAGCATCGACACGACCGCGTAAAGTAGCGAGTTCTGCCGCAAATTCTTCTTGTAGCTTTTGCAAAGTTGCGAGATCTTCTTTACTGACTTTATCGGCTAGCCCTGCGGAAATAATCTCATTGATCTTGTCCAAACAGGCATTTAACCCAGCCGCAAATTCATAGCGACTGGTTGCTTTTCTACCACGAAAAGTGCTATCGGGATAGCCCACAATACATCGATAACGCTCAACAAGAGACTGTAAGGCTGTGAAAGCCCAATCAGTAGGACGTACATCGCTTAACTGGGAAACTGAAGAAACATTTTGTGAAGTTTTTTGGGATAAACTCTCGATTTGATATTGATTAATTTCTTGGATAAGTAAGGATTCAGTCAGCTTGTTAGTTACTGCCGTCGTCTTTTCAAGAGGGATTTTTTCTATTGGATCATTACCGATCGCTTGAATCAGACTCGACTCATTTGTAATTTTGGTAATGTTTGGTGTTTCGGCTTGGGCAATAGCTCCTATGAGTGTAGAAGAGGCGATCGCGGCAATAGCCCAACCCAAATTTGATAACATTTTGTATTTATAAATATTTAAAGACATTGAAAAATCCTAATAACATCTAGCCTAAGTTAAATTAGCTATAACTATACTTGTTATTTCCCAGAAGCACCTCAGCATAATTAAACAAATAAGTTCAAACCCTAAGTTTCTTGTTGTGCAGATATCTCAGGGTTTGCAGCTTTATATTTAATTGTGTCTACCTACTGAGTTCTAAATCGGTTTAAATGCTATAGACTACTCTTTTAAAAACTTCAAATTATAAATTTCTACTACCCTTCACATAGGGGTAGATATCAATAATCGTATGGATTTTGGGGTTCAGCGATCGCTGTAATATTACTTGCCACAATGACAACTTGACGCTTGCCATTCGTAGTTTCCACATCCGCTTGACCTTCTATTTGCAACCAGCGATCAGGCGGATAATTGGAACGACTTTCGGTGATTTTGACAGGTAGGCTGACGGGATATACATCGGCAGCACAGCAGGTAATCACAAACCTTGTGAGCAAAATCATATTGTCAGCTTGATCGGGGGGATGGACAACAAAGCCTGTAATTTTGACCTTTTGTCCTTTATAGGCATCGGGTTCAGGATAGGCGCTAATTGTGCGTACCCATTCTACAAGGGTACGTTCTTCAGGTCGATTACTTGCCCGAAAGGACTTAGGAATTGTCCGCGCATCAGCAATATTCTCAATTACGCCTCGGTGGATGGCTTTTTCACTAGTAAAGGGACGAGGATTGATGAATAGCGCCATAACTGCCACAACCAAAAGTATGCTACTGCTCAAGGATGGCTTGATCAAATTAATATGCTGCTGACTATTGGTATAGCTACGTCGCCTTTTTGCCACGCGCCAAGCCTCTGCGCCACCAACAAAGAGTAGTCCTAAACCTGCGATCGCTGTTAGAGGAATATAGTTAGGATGCACCAAGAGATATAGCTGTCCCGATAGCCAAAGTTTCGTTAGTACAATTCCCCAAGCCGCGATCGCACAGGATTCAAGCCAAGGTAAAAACCTTTGCCAGTAAGTATGAAGACGTGAAGAATTGGCAGATCTTGATGACATTGGGAAATATTTTACGCACTAACAGCCAGTCTGTATCTTAGCGTGAAATCTTCCTTTGAAGATTATGCCACCTGCATAGCAGACAGAATAATATAACGTCAGTTCGGCTTAAGCTAGCAAATTTTCAAAAACAAAAAGTAAAAGCCTTGCTAAGCAAGGCTTTTACTTTTTGTTTTTGAGAGAGGGTTTGCGTAGCAAACCCTCTCTCAAAAACGCTTCAAATTATTCTGAACTCGCGTTAATATACAGAACTATTTAACCCAAGTTGCTACCTATTCATTTAAGACTAAAGTTAAAATAAAAAATGCTAGATTTTTATATAAAAATAGCGTCATTTTGGACTTAGCGAGGCTGTTTTTAACTTGTTTTGAGCCGATTTTTAATAGGTAGCAACTTGGGTTATTTATCCATAAGCAGAAGGATATATAAATTTTTGGGGGTGCGGCAAAGCCGCACCCCCAAAAATTTGTTTTTTATTAAATTGCAAAATCCTAATCTGCTGAAGTTGCATTCAGTGGACGAACGTCTACAATTGTGCCACCGAGACGAGTGATTCTACGGGTTTGCTCATTTAGACGGCTAAAAGGTACTTGAACGAAAATGCTGCTGCTGTTACGAATAGGATAGCTATTTAGATCAGTGGCATCGCTTTGACGTAGGCCAGATACTTCGTAAACAAAAACGCGATTATCTTTAGCGGAAGTAATCATAAAACTCAGTTTTACTAAATTTTGAATAGATGGACAGTTTAGATTTGAGAATGTGATTAAAGGCGCAACCTAATAGATGAGCCTTTAATCAATACTAATAAAAGACTATTGGGCGATCGTTACACTAGCAACCTTGCCACCCAACTTGTTGATGCGTTGCAATGTGTTGTTCAACTCTTTGTAGGAGACAATGTACTCTCTATTGCTACGACGAACTTGAGGGTATCTAGGTAGAGAAATCGCAGCAACTTCAATTCTGTATAGGCGATCTTCAGAACCCACAGAAGAACGACCAAAGGCACGGGTAGGAGCATTGCCTTGTTTTGCTGGTTGATAAGCCCAGCCATCATTACCGCCAGAAGCACCAACAATAGGAGAAACACTGTTTTGGGCTAGCTCGGTTGCTAGTCTAGAGGCACTGCCTGCAACTTGAGCGCGATCGCTGTTAGCATAACCACGATAAAGGCGGAAAATTCTAGTAAAACCAACGGTTCTGTCGCCAACCTTATTGGTGAAACCGCGATAGTAAGGAACAATGGAATCGCCAAAGCTAGCCTCGTACTCGTCAGAATCGATGTAAGAATCGATATCGGCATCATAGCCTTCGTTTTGATAGCGATCGAGGTGTTCGGTTACTTCAGCTTCAGCGTAAGGAGCGCGTCCTAACAAGTGCTTGAAGTTTAATTCAATTACACGGGTGTGGAAGTTGGAATAAAGAAACTTGCTCTTGTATAGTTCAGACTTGGCAACTGCACGTACGAACTCACGCACTGTGATTTGACCATTGGTCAACAAAGACTCAAGTCCAATCAAACGATCTGCTGCCAAGATGTAGTCATTCCCCAATACATGGCGATAAACAGCGTTAATGACTGCCTTAGCATCCTCTGGAGAAAAATTAGGACGTAATTCTACTGGACTAGTATTGCTATAAGCAGCAGTTCCCAAACTGGAAGCGGCATTTGTAATTGCCATAGTTTATTTTCCTTGTCTTACTTTAAAAATAAAAAATTAGGGTAAAAGATTCAATAGTGTAAGATAAGCAAGTCAAAATGACTGCTTATCTTAACTCTTAAATTTTGCTGTCTTTTAAATCTTGCCATCTTTAGCATGACTAAAACTAGAAAGAGGATCACAATGTGACACTCTTTCTACAGGATATCTTTAATCAATTGCACTAAGCAAGAGAAACTTGCGTAATACGACCACCACGCTTGCTCAGACGCTGCATAGTGCTAGAGAGTTGATCATAAGGAACCAAGTACTCAGTAGCACTACGACGGATTTGAGTAGTCCGTCCGTTATTGGCTTGAATGACACTGACGCGGTAGAGTTGACCACGGTCATCACTATTGTTGCCAGCAAGACCTAGACCAAAGCCGGGTGTGCGAATGGCACTAGCCGAATTTTGGGCGAGTTCTGTAGACAACCAAGTAGCTCTGTTTTTGCTATGAGCGCGATCGCTGCTAGCATAGCCATGATAAAGACGGAAGATTCTGGTGAAGCCAACAGTTCTATCGCCAACCTTATTGTTGAATCCACGGAAATAAGGTACAACAGAATCGCCAAAGCTAGCTTCGTACTCATCAGAATCGATGTAAGAATCGATGTCGGCATCATAGCCTTCATTCTGATAGCGATCGAGGTGCTCAATTAATTCAGCTTCAGAGTAAGGAGCGCGCCCTAGCAAGTGCTTGAAGTTTAACTCAATTACACGGCTGTGGAAGTTGGGATAAAGGAACTTAGTTTTGTACAATTCTGACTTGGCTACTCCACGCACAAAGTCACGCACCGAGATTTGACCATTGGTCAACAAAGATTCGAGTCCAACCAAACGCTCTGATGCCAAGATGTGGTCATTACCTAGCACATGGCGATAAACAGCGTTAATAACAACCTTTGCGTCATCTACAGAAAAGTGAGAACGCAACTCCAAGGGACTGGCATTGCTATAGGCAGCAGTTCCTAGCTGGGAAGCGGCATTGGTGATTGCCATAGTTTGTTTTCCTTACTTTGTTAATTTTAACTTTAATAAAAATTTAGTTATGTAAAATCCCATGTTTTTATGTGGGTAAGACATACTATCCACATAAACAAAAAGAAAAAACAAAATGAAAATAGCTAATTAGCAAAAATCTAAACCAAAAGTTTTATAAAAATCAAGTATAAATTGATACAAATACTTTGTAGGTTTTGAAGATTTTTATATATAAAAAGACGATAAGCCCACCCCGCAGGGTAGACTTATCGTCTTCGGGGCTTTCTAGATTCTGTTTGCAGAATTAAAAAACCTATACCAACGCATTGATAGCGTAGTCGATGTAGGAATTAGCTTCTAAAGCTGCATCTCCGCTCAAACCATGATTAGCCTTGATGTACTTCAAAGCTTCAACATACCAGCTAGGAGCAAGGTCAAAAGAGCGGTTGATTTCGGTCAAACCACTGATGAGGTACTCATCCAAAGGACCAGTGCTGCCAGCAATTAGACAGTAGCTGATGATACGGACATAGTAGCCAATGTCACGAGAACACTTTGCTTTACCACGAGCGCTAGAAGCGAAGTTGTTACCTTGTTGGGTGGTGGTGTAAGGGAATTTTTGATATACAGCGTTTGCTGCACCTTCAGCCAAGCTGGAAGCCTTAGCACTCAAAGTCTTTGCAGCATCAAGGCTAGCTGCTGCGGTACGCAAGCGACCAAAAGCTGCTTGCATTTCAGGTACGCTGATATAACGACCTTGAGAATCGGCTGTAGCAACTGCTTCGGTTAAAGGAGTCTTCATGTTTAATGTACCTCTAAAAAGTTATGTGAGATTAAAAAATGGGTCAGACAAAAAGAAAATTGAGCAAAAAAGAAAGTAAATTAAAGTTTTAGTCAGCTTTATAAATTGATTTCTAACAGTCAATTACATAAGCTTGAAAAAAATTTAGCCTACTGCTGCTGCTGCCTTGTCAAAATAGCTAGCTACTTCAGCGATAAGAGCGCTACAATCGCCACGGGTTACGCCATTAGGATCGTTAGCAAGTGCGATCGCGGCTGCCTTCATCTTCTCAATGCTTACGGCAACGGATCCACCAGGTACGCCCAATGCGCTGTAGGTTTCACGCAAACCATTGAGGCAACGATCTTCCAATACGCTTGCATCGCCAGCATAGATAGCGTAGGTAACATAACGAAGGATGATGTCCATATCGCGCATACAAGCAGCAATACGACGATGAGGATAAGCGTTTCCACCAGGAGTAATCAATTGAGGCTGATCTTCAAATAGTGCGCGAGCAGCATCTGTAACGATCGCAGAAGCGTTTGATGTAATACGGTTAACAACATCCAAGCGCTTTGTGCCATCAGCAACCAATTGCTTCAAAGCATCGATTTGAGAATCGGCAACGAAAGTACCGCGAGTGTCTGCCTGAGCAACTACTTTAGTAAAAGCATCTAGCATTTAAAGAGTCTCCTTTTTATTAATTAAATATATAAATCGAGAATGATTCCGAGCCTTTCTATTGTTTGGAGTATTTATTTTGCGAAATATCCAATCCAAGAGAATCCTAAAGGGTCAATTGATTAAAGCGATAACCAAGCTTCTCAATTTACTTAATGGAACTCAACCTCAACTTTTTAAGTTGTTTTGGGTTCAGTGGCTTTTGGATTGAATTGATTAAAACAACTAATTTGTGCAGATTTTGTGCAATCAATCAAAAGGTAGAGATCAAGTTAAATTAAACTTACAAAGAATATCTGTAAACCTCTATCTAGCAAGGTATCTAAGCGTTTACACCTAATCGTTAAATGTGAACCTATCGTTGCATTTGGTTTCATTTCTTTACAATATAAAGATTAGTAACAAACTTGTATTTTGATTGTTTTAACTATATTGATTTGCTGAATCTTTTGCTGAATCTAAATATAGGGATGTAACTTAGTCATGCCCTATTTTTTCTTTTTATATGGTTTGCAAAAGTTTGCTTCTAGGTAAACTTTTGTTAAGAGTATTGGAGGGTAGAAATCTTTACATTTATTTATGTTCTTAGTAAAAGAGGAGAGATGCAAAGCATCTCTCCTCTTTTACCGTCAGTTCGGATTAAGTTGGCAAATTTTCAAATACCAAAAGCAAAATTTTACTTTTGGTATTTGAGAGAGGGTTTGCTACGCAAACCCTCTCTCAAATACCGTTTCAAATTATCCCGAACGCGAGTTCTTCTACTAAACGTAATCAAAAAGCATCGTTGTCATATAGCGCTCTGTCCATTCGCTACCAAAGGACTTTTCGAGTACCCGTCGCGTTTTATCATTTTGTTGTTGCTTTTGACAGTAATAGCGATGTCCATCCCGAATCTTACTAATTTCCTCAGAAGTAGTGAAAGGTATTGTGGCGACTGCTAGTTGACAATGCAAAGTTAAAATTGATCGCACTCTGTCAAGAAAATCTGACTCTTCGCGATCGCCCACGGGACGAACAAATAAACAAAATTCTGAGAAGATATCGCCCCATTGTGGCAATTCGCGAGGTTGCTGGAAATTGACAACAGGTAAATTAGATAAAGCTTGGTGATACTTGGTTGGCAAAGCAAAGGCGGGATAAAGAGGAGATAGATCGGCGATCGCTGCACTAATTCCTGCACGCCCCCCAACTAAGTCGGCTCCAAAGATAGGAATGTCATACTCAGGATTAGGAAACATGACACAGTGCAGAATGTCTAACCCATTGCCTACCTGTGCAAGTTCTAAATGCAACTTCCGAAACTGGGGTGTACTATAACAATAATTTTCAATTACTAATTTCTCACCTTCCAATGCTCCTTCCACATAACCGAGATCCTCTGGAATTTGGTAGGGGGATAAATCTAAATTTTCGCGCCATACAGTTTCAATACAATTAGCTAAAGTATGAATTAAAGGATATTGTTGCTCACGTAGAGGAGCTTTTAAAGTTTGAGTCATGCAGATTTATCTCAAGTTAGTTTTAAAAATAATTATTTAAGTAATTATTCTCTCATCGTCCGATGTCATAACTTACTATAAAATAAACCCAGATTGTAGTGCCGCTCGCCACGCGAGCGGCACTACAATCTGGGTTATAAGCATACTAAAGCTTATAAGGGTTTTGCATTAGTTTTAATCTGCTTCCAAGCGAAAACTACAGATTGCAATTTGTTGGGCAGTCCGTTTTGAGAAATGTCGTTGTATTGAAATGTCCCTTCTTTGCTGCTGATGGTGTAGGTAATGTAATCTGCTGCGCCTCTAGGTGCGGGATAGCTAAGATTGTTGAACTTAGCTATATTATGTTTCTGCAACAATTTTTTAAACTGTTTTAATTGCTCCACAGACACTTTACGAACACTGCGTTCTGAATCATTCGTATCCCCAATGCGTATACGGTTTAAAGTTCCGTCATTGAGCAAAACTGTTTGATAGGTGGCTCCCGTAATACCACCACTAGATATCTCTCGAAAAATTACCGCACGTTGTAAAGGCTCTGGCAACTGATTTTGCGGGATAACAACAGGCTTGATTTCAACTTTTTTACTGCTGTAATCAGTGTTAATAGGATCGGCAAAAGCAGGAAAATTATGGATAAAGGTTAAGCTACCACTTATAGATAGGATGGTGGTTAATGCTAAAGAAGTCGCAATTTGATTGGGTAAGATATTAGCAGCTTTTAGATGAGAAAGTTTTGACATATGTTGTGAGGAGTTTCAGGAGTACCTACGGATGACGGGACATTGTTTGTAATAGTTCCAATTGATCTTATTAAACGGGACGCTGACTTAAATTAATCATTTTTGAGAAGTTAGCGATCGCACTGTAGCTATGACATGATTAGCGACTGTTTCTATCTCATTAAAGGTATTAAATCTACCTATTCCAAACCGAATGGAAGCATAGGCTAAATCTTTGGAATGACCTAGAGCCATGAGAACATGGGATGGTGCAGTTTTGGCAGCAGTACAAGCAGAACCCGATGAAACCGCTACAATTGGTTGCAGAGATTTCATCAAGGCTGATCCATTGATCTTTGAGAAACTCACATTCAGGTTTCCTGCAAGGCGTTGAGTGGGATGTCCGTTGAGCATAATGCCATCAAGTTCGCCCAATCTTTTCCATAGATGTTGACGTAGAGTTAATGTTTGTTGCTGTTCTTCAGATTGAGATGCGATCGCAATTTCTAGAGCCTTCGCAAACCCCACAATTTGTGGTGTATAAAGAGTACCTGAACGCATTCCCCGCTCATGTCCACCGCCATGTAACTGGGGGGCAATGTTCACTCGCGGATTGCGACGACGTACATATAACGCTCCAATACCCTTTGCCCCATAGATCTTATGGGCAGTGAATGACATCAAATCAATATTCATTGCCATCACATCAAGGGGGATTTTACCGATCGCTTGAGCAGCATCGCTATGAAATAAAACTTGGCGATCACGACAAATTTGTCCAATTTCAGCGATCGGTTGCAAGATCCCAATCTCATTATTTGCTGCCATTACCGAAATTAAAATCGTATCGAAACGAATCGCTGCTTCTAGTTCCTGTAAATCAATCAAGCCATCGGGTTGAACGGGTAAGTAGGTAATCTCAAAACCAAGGGATTCTAAATAAGCACAGGGATCGAGAATCGCACTATGCTCTGTTTGCACGGTGATAATGTGTTTGCCATTGTGATGATAGGCTTCAGCAATACCCTTGATCGCCAGATTATTCGATTCCGTTGCACCACTGGTAAAGATAATTTCTTCAGGTGTTGCATTAATAGAATTGGCAATTATCTCCCGTGCCAATTTGACTGCGGCTTCTGCCTCCCATCCATAAAAGTGACCAACACTAGCGGGATTGCCAAAGGATGCGGAAAAATAGGGAAGCATCGCTTCCAACACTCGTTTATCGACGGGAGTTGTAGCATGGCAATCAAGATAAATTGGTCTTTTCATATTATTTACATGACAACACAGAAATGGAATAAATCTCCCTCTGTTGCAATTTTCTCAACTTTGGATATGCAATCATCTAAGTCTTCTAGCAGCTCTTCGGAGAGATGCTCTTTGCCTTGCTCCAAAAGACTGACAAGCTCAGACTCATTACTCGCCACATATTCGCGTAAAGCTCTCAGCATTGGCAAAGCTTCTGAGGGATTAAACCACGATGCTCTATCTATCAATACGTCTTCATCAGGAAATTCCTCATCCTCATCTTCAGACATATTTAAATCAAAATCCATCCAGTCGAGAAATGAGGAAAGCTTTGATAATCCCAAGCGATCGCAGATAGAGTCAAGTTTCTCTACGGCATAAAATAGGGCTGAATGATCCCAGTCATCACCTTCCGTTGTTTTGTTCTTACTTAAGACCCAGATTGTCGTTCCCATTAATCCGCTCCTATTAAAAAACAATAGCCATCTGCTTAGCAGACGGCATATTCTTCACTATTTGTTGACACGATTTTTTAAGTCAGCGATAGATGCTAACCAATCTTCATAGTCCTCAGTTTCCTGCCATAATTCGTTTAATTCAGAATTATCGCTGAGAATACACGCAATCGCTAAATGGGCTTTGTGAACTAGATCGGTTGATGGCTGAATTTTGTTATTTTTCACCCACTGATCCAGCCTCTCGGAATAGGCACTCCGCTTGCCCCAATTGCCTTGCAATCTTGCAATGACTTCAATCGCCGCGATCGCCTCAGTAGCTTCTGAGGATTCCACCCCTTCTTCACCAGAGTTAAGCACTACGTCAAGAGCAGCTTCTACTAACGAGAGATCATTTACTTTTTCCAGTTCATACGTCCAATCACAAGCATCATCGTTACCAAAAGCATCAACAGCCCAAGTTCCCATAAATTTCAACTCATCGTTTGTAAAAATATGTAGCAATTTTCTAGAACTTGCTTAAAGTCAGATAAAGGAATATCTAAAGTTTGTTCGTTTTCAGCAAACTCATTCCAGATCGTTACTCTTGTAGAATTGATTTTAAGCCCATAGGCATTACCCACCCCTTCTAGTCCATTGCGATCGCCTATTTCAATTTCTTGGATTGTTTCCAAAAGATCTGCACAGACTCCGATAACACCTTGCACTTCCGTCTCAAAGTATTGACCGAGCAGTAAATACTGTGCGTCAGTATCAGCCTTGAAGTAGCCTTCCGCATCTCTATAAAACTGAATATTAATCATCGGCGATAGATGGGATAAGCGGTGGTAATTGTATTTGTCGTTTTGTTGTAGTAACCCTCGATTTTGAGCCCACTTGGAGAAGTACCTTGCCAAGGTTCCTTGTTTTTATTTGCCGATGCAAAAGCACCCTGAATTTCTGTCAAAACTTGTGCCTGAGACCAGCGATCGGGGAAAAAAGTAGAGCTGGATAATTTGCTGACCCATTTACCCGTATTTAGATTGCGAATTTCAACGCGACCTATATATACACCTTGCGTATTCGGCATACCTGTGAGCTTGACCATTCTCGCATTAGCAGTATCCTTACCATTAGGTCGGTGGTGATAGCCGACTGCTAATCCCTTACGATTGATTTCTCCTTCAAAAATGTGCTTTTGATTAATTGTGAGTGGCTTCGCGACTGGGGCTTTGGCAATGGTCGTATTTGAAGTCTGGACAATCATCGCCGCAGGCTTGGTTGGTAGCTCGGCAACTTGAGGGTTGAGGAAACCTGCGCTAAATATTGCCCCTAGTGATGCAAAGCCAACGGCTAATTTAGAGATCATGGGATTTGCCATAGTTTTGCAGCTACTCTAAAAAATTGGGTGAAAAATTGAGATAATCAATGGCGCAATTTACTTAGGTTTTATGATAAGTCATAGAACCTTAACCATTCAATACAAATCCAATACAAATAAGGAAAATTTTAAACTGTGGCGATCGCAAACCAATACGGCTATTACACCGAAGATTATCGGGAATTTGTGATTACAAATCCGCGCACCCCGCGCCCTTGGTTTAACTATATGTGGAATAGCCAGTATGCAGGGCTAATTTCCCATACAGGTGGCGGCTTTAGCTTTTTGGAATCGCCACGGGATAACCGCATCAGTCGAATGCGCTATAACTGTCTACCTTGGGATCGCCCCGGACGTTATGTGATGGTCAAAGATAGTGCAACGGGGAAATATTGGTCACTGAGTTGGGCTCCGACGATTGATTTGAACTATGACTTTTATGAATGTCGGCATGGTCAGGGCTACACAAAGATTACCACGGAGATTAATGGAATTCGTGGGGAAATTACTTACTTTGTGCCGACAGATACCAATGCGGAAGTTTGGCGCGTGAAGTTAACGGAACTTTCTGGACAAGCCCGTGATTTAGAGATTTATTCCTTCTTGGAATTGTTGATGGGCAATGCTCTCAATGATCAAATCAATCAGCCCAATGATAAGCATTTTACAGATATACATTTTGATCAAGATTTGCAAGCTCTAGTCGCTACGCGCCGCTATTGGGTGTTGAATAAGGGAGTTTCGGTTAAGCAACCAAATATTGATTGGAAGTATCAGATTTATTTCTCGCAAAGCCTGCCGATCTCTGGCTTTGATAGTAGTCTTGATACTTTTATCGGCAGATGGCGATCGGAAGCCAATCCTGTTGCCGTGGAAACAGGGGTGATGCAGAATACGGAGATTACGGCAGGTGATCCTGTGGTGGCTTTGCAGTCGAAGATTAGCTTGGCGGCAAATAGTTCTGTGGATTTTGCGGTGACTTTGGAGATTGCACCAAAGGGAGAAAGTCCCGCCCTCACCCCCAGCCCCTCTCCCGCAGGAGAGGGGAGCAAGATTATTGAAATAGTTGATAACTATTTCAGTAATTTAAGACAAAAATGGGATCAGCATTTGTCCTGTGTGCAGGTGCATACGCCCGATGAAGCCTTTAATGCGATGATCAATGTCTGGAATCAGTATCAGGCGGCTGTCACCTTTGATATGGCGCGAAATTCGGGCTATTATCACGGCGGATTGCTGTTTGGTACGGGAATGCGCGATCGCTTTCAGGATATTCTGGGCGTAGTCATGGTCGATCCTGCACGAGTGAGAGAAAGATTGATTAAAGCGCTGAACTTCCAATTTAAGGATGGTTCCACTTTACATAATTATTTTGTCCTAACCAATACAGGCGAACGCACTAACCATTCCGATACGCCTTTATGGATTCCCTTTGGAATTGTCGAATATCTCAAGGAAACTGGTGATTTTTCAATTCTTGAAGAAGTCGTTCCCTATCATGATGAGACTTCAGGCACAGTCTATGAGCATTTGGTAAGGGCGCTAGACTTTGCGATCGCCAATACAGGCGAAAGAGGAATGCCGCGCATTTTCACAGGGGATTGGAATGACACTCTCGACCATGTCGGCGCACAGGGTAAAGGCGAAACCACTTGGGGCGCATTTTTCTTGGGCTATGTGCTGAAAAAATCTCTGCCCGTCTGCGAACAGCAAGGCGATCGCGCCGCCTTAGATCGTTTCCAAAAGTTCTATGAGCATTTGCGCCAAGTGACCAATGATGTCTGTTGGGATGGCGAATGGTATTTACGCGCCTTCCGTGACAATGGCGAACCCATCGGCGTATCGAGTGCAACTCAGGGCAAAATCTTCCTCAATGCCCAATCATGGGCGGTAATTTCGGAACTTGCACCAAGCGATCGCGCTGACCGTTGTCTAGCAAGCAGTCGTGAATATCTCGCCACACCTTTCGGAATGCAAATCGTCGCGCCATCTTTTACGGAAATAGATGATACTGTTGGGCTAATCAGTCGTTGCGTCCCTGGGAAGAAAGAAAATGGCGCAGTGTTTAACCACGCTTCCTCATGGTTTGTGCTAGCTTCTCTTCTCAATGGTGATACGGAATTTGCTTGGGAAATCTATCGCCGCATGATGCCGATTAATTCCTCACAGGCGACTGAGGCAAAATGCGATCGCTTTGAGACTGAGCCATACGTCTATCCTGAATATGTCACCAGTCCAGATCACGAAACCCAAGGTCAGGCAAGCCATTCATGGCTCACAGGTACAGCCGTATGGATGCTTCGTATTGGTATTGATTACATCTTAGGTTTCCAGCCCACATTTACAGGGATGATCATCGATCCCAAAATTCCGAGCGAGTGGTCTGGATTTACGGCAGAGCGCAAGTTTCGCGGCAAGACTCTCTCACTTACAGTGACTAATCATAGTGCTGTGAAACAGATGCTTGTTAATGGTCAGGTTGTGGAAGGGAATTTTATCGATCTTGCTAAATATGACGGTGATGAAATTGCGATCACTGTGACTCTTTAAAATTCGATGTTGAGATCTCTGGCTTTCCTAAAAGTTGGGGATCTCGGATGACATAGCTTTGTATTAAAGCCCTTCGTAAAGCCCCGACTTTTTGTTGTGCAGCTTAGTCGTACCACAAAAAGTCGGCTTCTTCATTAAATAACGCGAGTTCGGGATAATTTGAAACGTTTTTTGAGAGAGGGTTTGCGTAGCAAACCCTCTCTCAAAAACTAAAAGTAAAAGCCTTGCTTAGCAAGGCTTTTACTTTTGGACTGTTAAAATTTGCCAGCTTAACCCGAACTGACGTTAAATAAGGATATTAAATGTTGTCTGAGGTGACAACGTTAACTAATATTAAGGAAACCCGTAAAATCTGCTTAGAACAAGTTAAGCAGTTTAAAAATAATTTAGGGACTAGCAGTAAAATAAAGAACCGATTTTTTGTGGCGCGGCTTTGCCGCGCCACAAAAAACTGGTTCTTTATTAAATCGCAGAACCCTTATAGGCTATTTGATAAAACATAGAAACGAAAAGCAATGGGAAAACCGACAGGATTTATTGAGTACCTCCGCGAAGCACCGTCTGAACTACCACCAAGCGATCGCATCAAAAATTGGGATGAATTTCATCTGCATATGCCCGATGAAAAGCTTCGCAATCAGGGTGCACGCTGTATGGACTGTGGTACGCCATTTTGTCATACAGGCAATCTCATTAGTGGCATGGCAAGCGGCTGCCCAATCAATAACCTCATTCCCGAATGGAACGACTTGGTATATCGCGGACTATGGCGAGAGGCTCTGGATCGTCTGCATAAAACCAACAATTTCCCAGAATTTACAGGTCGTGTTTGCCCTGCCCCCTGCGAAGGTTCCTGTGTCTTGGGGATCACCAACCCACCTGTAACGATTAAGAATATTGAGTATTCCATCATTGATAAGGGTTGGGAAGAAGGCTGGATTGTTCCTGAACCACCTGCTAAACGTACTGGCAAAAAGGTTGCTGTGATTGGCTCAGGCCCCGCAGGATTAAGTGCCGCAGCTCAACTGAACAAAGCAGGGCATTGGGTAACTGTATATGAACGCGCCGATCGCCCAGGGGGATTACTAATGTATGGAATCCCTAACATGAAATTGGACAAGCAAAAGGTGGTGATGCGCCGCTTGAATATCCTCGAACAAGAGGGGGTAAAGTTTGTCTGTAATACCGAAATTGGTAAAGATCTACCTGCGGAGACTCTGCTCAATGAATTTGATGCTGTAGTTCTCTGCACAGGAGCAACCAAACCTCGCGATCTCAGCATTGAAGGGCGTGAACTTAAGGGAATTCATTTTGCAATGGAATTTCTCACTGCAAATACTAAGGCAGTTCTCAATGGTCAAGCTGGTGATGACTTCATCTCGGCACAAGGTAAAGATGTCGTGATCATTGGTGGTGGTGATACAGGAACCGACTGCGTTGGCACTTCAATTCGTCATGGCTGCAATAGTGTTGTCCAGCTAGAAATTATGCCTAAGCCTCCTGAAACTCGCGCTAAGGACAATCCTTGGCCAGAATGGCCCAAAGTCTACAAGATGGACTATGGACAAGAGGAAGCGAGTGCTAAGTTTGGTGACGATCCTAGAGCTTATATCACTACTGCGACTAAGATTGAAGGAGACGAAAACGGTCAGGTCAAATCTGTTCACACCGTGCAAGTGCAATGGGAACGCAATGAAAAAGGTCAGTTCATTCCTAAGCATGTAGCTGGCACTGAGAAGGTAATTCCTGCTCAATTAGTTCTCTTAGCAATGGGCTTCCTTGGTCCTGAGCAACCTTTACTTGATTCTCTTGGTGTGGAACGTGATCCCCGTAGTAATGTCAAAGCGAATCATGGTCAATTCACCACTAGTCTTCCCAAGGTATTTGCGGCGGGAGACTGCCGTCGTGGTCAAAGCCTTATTGTTTGGGCAATTAACGAGGGTCGTGGTGCTGCCCGTGAATGCGATCGCTATCTGATGGGTGATACAGATTTACCCTAAATCAGTTTCGTGACAAGGGGCGTAAGCCCCTTACCTGTAATAACTCAAGGAACAAATTATGGCAAGCAATGTTTCGGTTTCTCCTGAAATGGTGTATGAAAATCTCAGCAATCTCGATCAGGTAGACCTCACTACTAGTGCCGAATATCGCGAAATGGCACAGCAAGTTCTCGCTGATTCCCATATAGATACGGGTGTTCGTGAAGCGATCGCGGATCGACTTAATCAAGCTAATCAGCAATTGATTAATACAACAGTCAGCAAAACCGATAGCTATTAAAAAGTTCCATCTTTAGCAAACCCAGATTTAGTGGGCTGACCGCTACGCGGTCAGCCCACTAATCCTATGTATAGGTCACAAAATCTAATAATCGATGGGCAAGTTCTAATTTAGAACAAAGGGGTGTGGAAAGAAACTTGCCATTTTTATTAATAAAGGTAGCTTGGTTCGTATCCGTACCAAAACCAGTTTGGGAACTATTAACAGCATTAGCGGCGATCGCATCTAGCCCTTTGCGTTCTAATTTATCTTTTGCTGCAATCACCACTTCCTGCTCTGTACCAGTTTGCGCGGCAAATCCCACTAAGATTTGGTTAGGACGTTTACGGCTAGCAAGATCAGCCACAATATCGGGAATATATTCGAGTTCTAGATTTAAGGGTAATTCTGATTTTGGGAACTTGCGATCGCTGGTTGTTTTAGAACGCACATCACCAACTGCTGCTGCTGCGATCGTAATATCAGCGCTAGGGAATTCTGCGAGCATGGCTTGGTGCATTTCTGTGGAAGTGCGAACTTCCCTCACCCCCAGCCCTTCTCCCATAGGGAGAGGGAATTTAGATGTAGTGATGAGGGTGACTTTTGCGCCACGATGGATTGCAGCTTTGGCGATCGCAATTCCCTGCTTACCTGTCGATGGATTGCCAATAAACCTTACAGGATCAATAAATTCGCGAGTTCCCCCTGCATTAACTAAAATATGCTTCCCTTTCAAATCCTGTTTGCCTTTTGTAAACAAGAAAGATTCTAGATATTCTAAAATTATTTCTGGTTCTGCCATTCGACCAGTACCCACAGCATCACAGGCGAGAATACCATCCGTCGGTGCGATCGCTGTATAGCGAGAATCTTGTAATAATTTCTGCCAATTCTCCTGCACAGTGGGTTGTAGCCACATCGTTGTATTCATCGCTGGGGCAAAGAGAATTGGACAGTTGGACGCAAGAACAGCATTTGTGAGCAAATTATCTGCCATGCCATAGGCTAGCTTCGCTAAAGTATTTGCAGTCACAGGCGCAAGCAAAAATACATCTGCCCATTCTGCTAGCTCAATATGTAGAGGTCTTCCATTTGTCGGCTGCCAAAAGTCAGCATCAGTATAGGCAGGTTGGCGCGAAAGGGTCGCAAAGGTAAGTGGCGTAACAAATTCGGCTGCCGATCTTGTCAGGATTACGCGAACTTCAACACCACTTTTCGCTAAGCTGGAAACTACTTCACAAACTTTATAGGCGGCAATACCTCCAGAGATTCCAATTAATACATGATTCATAGTCTTGGTAAAGTTGGTTTTATAATTCGATAGAATTCATCAATTTGCAAAGTCATACTAAATAAACCAACAGACTACCTTTACCCAAAACCCTAGCCAAATCAGAAAGCAGATCGATACGTTGGGAAGTACCATGACCTAAATAATTGTCTTGAATTTCCGCCAAACCCTGAGTCGCAATATCATCTGTCTTATCCTTGATATACCTCCGCAACACCTCAAGATTATCCCAATAGAACAATTGATTTAGCATAAATACTTCATTTAATAGCTATATTTGATTTACGTTATCATAAAGGCTAGATAGTCTTAAAATTTGCGACTTAAAAAATATGCTCACTGCTATTGACATCGGCACATTAGTAACTCGCACTAATGACAAAGGAAACATCCGCCCCATGATTACAGGCACAAAAACATCAGTAAGTAGAATTGTAGTCTTGTATAAACAAGGTGCAGATGCCGTTGAAATTTCCCGCCGCATTAGTCATCTCAACCTTGCTCAAGTTTATGCCGCCCTAGCTTATTACCATGCCAATCGCGATGAAATTGAAACAGAGTTGGCAGAATCCGATGCAGAATATTGGCGATTAGCAGAATTACATAGCTCAAAAGCTGAACTGATTTACAAATGAGCAAGATATTACTTTACATTGACGAAGATTCAATGGATGAGGATTTTGTGCAAGCTTTGCGATCGCGTAATGTCGATGTGTTGACTGTTGCTGATGTCGGAATGCTACATAAATCAGACGAAGAACAGTTAGAGTGGGCAAGAGAAAATCATCGAGTCATCTTTAGTTTTAACACCAGAGATTTTTATCGATTACATACTGCTCTTATTGAACAAGGTTTGTCTCATGGTGGAATTATCTTGGCTCCCCAACAGCGATATGGAATTGGTGACTTGATGCGTGGAGTATTAAAGTTGATTAACACCAAATCTCTAGAAACTATGCAAGGACAAGTAGAGTTTCTAAGTAACTGGATTAACTAAAAGTTGTCTTTCAACTCCATGATATTTCGTCATATATTACATCCGACTATTCAATACACTTTGTTTCATCTAGGCTGTAAAAATTTGCTCAGGAGTTAGCTTTAACTCGTTAAATAGCAAAGATTTAATTATTTCATCACCTTGATACAATGTTTCTTCGTATAGCCCATCTTCAAGCAATAAAACTGTCACTTTGTGATCGCTAAAATCAATAATCCAATATTCAGGAATCTCGATCGCATTGTATTCTGCTCTTTTCTTGCGATAGTCAATATTGCGAGTACTATCGCTAACGATTTCTACAACTAAAAGTGGAACCGAATCAGTTAATACTGCCTCACGAAATCGCATATCCTGCCACTGATCAGATGTAATCACTACCACATCAGGAACCCGACAGGTTATTTTGCCACCGACTCGCCCCGTTTGCACCGCAATTAAATCTTGCTTAGAAACTAAAGGTAACTGTAAACGTTGAATCTCTAAACGAAAGTTATCATTGACAAATTCACTCATGCCGCCATGAATTCCTGTAGGCTGCGCCATCGCTACTAGTTCTCCATTTACTAATTCATACCTTGTATCTGTTCCATCATCGTAAGCAAGATATTCTGCCAGTGTGAGCAAAGGGCTTGCAACAATCATAGTCACGTTCTCCTGAACGATAAGTTAACAGAGCCTAGTTACTCTTTGTCTTTTTAATGCATTTTCAATGTCTTTTCAATTTTACAATAAACTCTATGGTTGATTGCTAAATTCAGAGTTACTGACGATTTCCTGCGATCGCAAATCAATTTCAGCGACTTTGAGTTTATTGGAAGAGGTATATAAAACCGACAGCCGATTATTTTTAATTGCGGAATAACCGTTAAATCGATCCACCTGATCGATCAACACTTTAAAGCTCGTACCTGCGGCGTTAGCGATCGCAATTTGTTTCTGATCGCTATCATTGATACGTTTATCGTTATTGGTGTCTTTATCTACTAACACATACAGAAAGGCAGCTACAGGAACTTGCTTCTCTTCAGTATTGGTATTCACAATAGAATTATTGACAATGGGATTGCCATTTGCTGCTAAGGCGATCGCAGATAGGAATAGTCCTTCACTTTTGGGACGCAACCAATAGGAGCGCTTTTGATTAGGGTCAAAGAACATATAGTTTTGGATAGAACTAGATTCTTTGGAACCTGCCCTGTAGTCATAGTCTTGAATCAGATATAGCGGCGCTTGCAGGATTTCTGAGCCTGCGATCGGTGTAAATGTACCAATTTCTGTCTTTGCCTTAATTTGCTCATTTTTCGAGATATTAATGACACTATCAACTCCTCTAGTTCTCGTAGCTTGTACGATGACATAAATTGCTGAGGCTGATAATGAGAGTGTCGCCAGAAGTCCAGCCATCAAAATAATGACAGCATTAATACGCCAAATATAGTGAAAGATTCGCCGTGATTTCATATTTATTTCTAATTTAACTTGAGATATACGATAGGAGCGCTAAACCTAATAATTTCCACAAAGACTTGCAATGCAAGCCTTTGAAATGTAATAACTAGGGCGCAACGTAGCCTTGAATATTCTCAGGACGTAAGGGACGCATAATTTGATTCGCACGGACGACCTGTTGATCTGTACCTTGGACAACGATTAGGTATTTGCCTTCCTCAAGACGATTGCGGAGAGGCACAGAATCACTGCTAGTAGCAACGCCAACACCGCCACCGATAAATATGCTGCCCATCGCGCCACCAAATGCACCGAGCAAGCCACCGACTAGATGATTGCCGATGCTGCCAGCCCAAGCAAAGGTATGTAAGTCGGTAACGAGACTAAACCCGATGCCGGCTAAAAAGCCAAAGGGAACTAGCCAATAGGACATAAAAAAGGCTTGTTTGCGACCTTGGACAAGGGGATCGATAAAACCAAATTCTTCGGCACTTTTGTAGCCTTTACCCAAAATCGAAATTGCTTCCATCGGAAAATTAGCCGCTTCTAGCTGGGTATATACCTCTTCAGCCTTCAAGCGATCGCTCCAAACACTAACCAAATAATTCATATACTCTTAATATTTTTAGATATTATTAAAATCGATTAACTGCTGAGCAATATCGTAATCTTAATTTTGCCCTTATTAGCCTTACTCAGCTAGATTAGGAAAATAGAGTTAGGGCGCAAAGTGCCTCAACTCTATTTTGAATATCATCTTCTTGAACTATGACCTTGCCAATTCTTTACTCTTTTCGACGCTGCCCCTATGCAATTCGGGCAAGAATGACGCTTGCCTATGCAGGGATTGCTTACGAACTGAGGGAAGTTTCGCTCAAAAACAAACCCAAGGAAATGCTAGAGATTTCGCCTAAGGGGACAACCCCAGTAATGCAGGTTTTTAAGGATGTTGAGAACTCTGATCAAGATTCTGATCAAAGTTTTTTAATTCTTGAAGAGAGCTTGGACATTATGAATTGGGCTATCCAGCAAAATGATCCCTGTAATTGGCAAAATCTAACGGACGCAGATTTGGCGATCGCTCAACAATTAATTAAAACTAATGATGGCGAGTTTAAGAAGGCTTTAGATCGCTATAAATATCCCAATCGCTTTCCTGAGCAATCACAGGAGTTTTATCGTCAACAAGCCGAAGAAGTTCTGCAAGTCTTAGAGAATCAACTTCAGCAAAATAATTTCTTGATTGGCGATCGCCAAAACCTTGTAGATATGGCAATTTTCCCTTTTGTGAGACAGTTCGCCTATGTAAATATCGATTGGTTTAACTCTAGCCCTTATACCTATCTCCAAAAGTGGCTCCATTGGAATGAAACCAGCGAAATCTTCGAGTTTGTCATGCAGAAATTTCCTATATGGACACCAGACCAAGAAAAAATTGCAATTTTGCGCTAGAAAGCCCTCACCCCCAGTCCCTCTCCCATTGGGAGAGGGGAAATTTTCCCTCCTCCTCTACCTCTGGGAGAGGGAGCTGGGGGGTGAGGGCAATTCGGTATAAAATAAAGTTGAATGAATATGGAGCTAATCGAATGAAACCCCTTGCCCTTTTGAGTGTTTCTGATAAAACAGGACTACTCGACCTTGCCCGTGAGCTATCCACCACCTACAATTTTCAGCTAATCAGTAGCGGTGGCACAGCAAAGGCAATCAAGGCGGCAGAGCTTGAAGTTACTAAGGTTTCTGACTATACGGGAGCACCAGAAATTTTGGGCGGACGGGTCAAGACTTTGCACCCACGCATTCATGGTGGCATTTTAGCGAGACTCGACCTGCCCGAACATCAGCAAGACTTGAATGATAACGCCATTCAGCCAATTCGGATTGTGGTCGTGAACCTCTATCCATTTGAAGAAACGATCGCCAAGCCTAATGTCACCCTCGAAGATGCGATCGAAAATATTGATATTGGGGGACCTACTCTGATCCGCGCTTCGGCAAAAAATTATAAGCATGTGGCTGTACTGTCCAGTCCTAGCCAATATGCCGAGTTGCTCGAAGAACTTAAGTCGAACAATGGTGAGACGACTCTAGAGTTCCGCAAAAAATTAGCAGTTGCCGCCTTCAAACATACCCAGTCCTACGACACGGCGATCGCTAAATACTTGAGTGATGATTTAGTCTCGAATCTGGTCAGTCTCGAAGAAAAATCTACCAATACACTTTCTTCTTCCTATACTTTGTTATGCAACAATCCTAAGCCCTTGCGCTATGGTGAAAATCCTCATCAACCCGCCACATGGTATCAAGTGGGAGCAACTCCTAAAGGTTGGTCAGCCGCCCAACAATTACAAGGGAAAGAACTCAGCTTTAATAACCTCCTCGATCTTGAAGCAGCTCGTAGCATTATTGCCGAATTTGGGGATGATCAGCCTGCTGCGGTGATCATCAAGCACAATAACCCCTGTGGCGTAGCGATCGGCTCAACCATTGCCGAAGCCTACCAAAAAGCCTTTGAAGCCGATTCTACTTCTGCTTTTGGTGGTATCGTTGCCCTCAATCGTCCTATTGATGAAGAGACAGCCCAACTTCTCAATAAAACCTTTTTGGAATGTGTAGTTGCGCCTGCCTGTGTGCCTAGTGTAGCGGCAATTCTTAGCAAAAAGCAAAATCTGCGAGTACTAGTTCTATCCGATTTCCATCAAGGTTCCCATGAAACTGTAAAAACGATCGCAGGGGGAATGCTCGTCCAAAGATCCGATGATGAATCGGTCAAGCCTGACACATGGAAAGTCGTCACCCAAAAGCAACCCACCCCAGAACAGTTACAGGAATTGATTTTCGCTTGGAAAGTAAGCCGTCACGTCAAATCCAATGCGATCGTCATTACTAAAGACTCCACCACCATCGGTATCGGTGCAGGGCAAATGAATCGCGTCGGTTCTGCGAAAATTGCCCTAGAGCAAGCAGGCGAAAAGGCTCAAGGTGCATTTCTCGCTAGCGATGGCTTCTTCCCCTTTGATGACTCGGTGCGGACTGCGGCGGCGGCGGGTATTACGGCGATCGTGCAACCAGGGGGCAGTTTACGTGATGCTGACTCGATCAAGGCAGCCGATGAACTTGGCTTAGTAATGATACTTACTGGTGTTCGTCACTTCTTGCATTAAGGCATGTAGGATGAGTGGCGCGAAGCGCCACTCATCTGATTTTAAGTGCGATCGCGGGATGGTGGTTTTGGTTGAGAACTAGGAGAAGGACTGGGAGAAGGTGATGAATTTTGAGTTGAAGGAGAGGGGGAAGGGGAAACCGTAGGAGCAGGTGTGGGCTGTGGTTCAGGAAGAGTTGGTATCTTAGAAATTAATTCTTCAGGATGGCTAGGGGGAATACCTTCTGTGACAATGATATCTTCGATCACAGTCTTGACAATGGGAGCAGCTACCGTAGAGCCGAAGGCATCGGAACCAACGGGTTCATCAACCACTGCTAGCACCACATAGCGAGGATCTTTGGCAGGGAAAGTACCAACAAAGCTGGTGATCTTTGTATTGGCATAACCGCCACCAGTAGATGATGCTTTTTGAGCAGTACCCGTTTTACCTGCAATCCGATAACCAGGAATGCGTGCAGGTAAACCTGTGCCTTTTTCCACCACATTAGTCATCATCTCTATCACCTTCTGAGCAGTGGTTGGGGAAATGATTTGGCGAGGAGTCGGTAATTTGGGCTGATAGTACTCTTCACCCTCTTCATTGATCAGTCCTTTCACTACATGAGGTGTGAGTAATTTACCGCCACTAGCCAAAATGCCGTGGAGCTGCACCATTTGAATGGGAGTAAGTGAAAATCCTTGTCCAAAGGCAGCAGTTGCAGGCTCAATCACATACTCATTGAATTGTTCTTGAGGCTTGAGAGTGCTTGGCGTTTCCGAGGGTAAATCCACACCCGAAATATCACCTAATCCGATCCGTTCTAGCCAACCATAGTAAACCGATGGCTTCATGCGTTGGATGATATGTACCATACCCACGTTGCTCGATCGCTCGAGGATTTGACTAATGCTGAGGGGACCAACTGCGCCGACTTGTTCATAATCAAAGTTAGCTACTGGCCAACCACCGATAGTTAAAGCTCCTTCGTCATTAAATACGGTGTCAGGCTGAATGGCTCCTGCTTCGATGGCGATCGCCACATTGATTGGCTTAAAGGTAGAACCGGGCTCATAAAGATCGGAAACTGCCCAGTTTTTAAAGAGTTTGACATCAGCTTCATAATAGCGGTTGGGGTCATAGGTTGGTTCGGTAACGAGTGTTAGTAGACCACCATCCCTAGCATCCATGACGATAACTGAGCCACGCTTAGCATTAAACTTGACCATTTGCTGCTTCAGAACTTGCCTTGCAGTGCGCTGAATCCGCGAGTCAATGGTCATTTGCAAGCTAGTGCGATCGCTACGGATCATCCCCGCAGGTACACGGTTGGGGATTAACTTGCCATTGCCATCCTGAGCAACCGCAGGAGTTTGATCGGTGCGTTCTAATAATTTTTCTTGACTAAGCTCGATACCCGCTTGACCGCGATGATCAACATTGACATAGCCGATTAGTTCGGCGGCGAGATCCTGTTGGGGATAGAGGCGATGACGCTGTTGGATTAGCTCTAACCCTTCTATCTGTAAGGCATAAATGCGATCGGCACTTTCTTCCGATAGCCAATATTCGACTTGAATAGAAGTAGTATCGCGACTGAGGATACTCACTAACCTTTCTGGCGATTTTCTCAGGATTGGTGCAAGTTTTGTCGCAATTTCCGTAGTAATTTCTTCAAAGCTCTTCTTCTTGGGATCTTTGCCAATATCTCTGTTATTTTTCTCAAATAGATGGGGATAGGCAAATAGGGTATAGACAGGACGATCTAAGGCTAAAACATTACCCTTGCGATCAGTAATCGTGCGACGGGGAATAAATGGGCGTAGCGTAAACATTTGTTGCTTACGCGCCTTGTCTAGCAGGTCGGGCGAGGTAATTACCTGTAAATAAACTAAGCGCACAATTAATCCCAGCATCGATAGCGCCAAAATGATCCAAATTAGGACAGTTCGGCGCTTGAATAGATTAATGGTGGCAAGATCCTTGGGAAGAAAAGATGGAGTCATGAAAGTTCTTGACAAAGTTGGCGGAAGCGATCGCCGCGTTGCTCAAAGTTAGCAAATTGGTCAAAGCTTGCACATGCAGGCGAGAATAGCACAGTTGGCAAAGGCTGGCTAGGGTGATTATGGGCGCGGTTGTGAGCAATATGGGCGGCTTGCTTGACAGCGCGTTCGAGGGTTTCCACAATCTCATAATTCTTAAACCCTGCATCCTTGAGCATTTCTGCAAATAAAGGTGCAGCTTCACCGATTAATAAAACAGCGATCGCTCTTTGGCGAATCTGCTCTAACCATGCATTAGCATCGCCCTGCTTCGGCTGACCACCCGCAATCAAGACCACAGGTGGTTTCACGGCGCGTAAGCCCACTTCCGCCGCATCATAATTTGTTGCCTTGCTGTCATTGATGAAAGCGATCCCCTCATAAAAGCGAATATGCTCTAGGCGATGGGGTACACCTTGAAATGCAGATATAGCTTGATCGATATGCTCTGAGGCAATGCCTGCTAATTTTGCCGCCGCAACAGACATTAATAAATTCTGGCGGTTATGGCTACCCAATAGAGTCCAATGGGAAATTGGAAAAACGGGTTCACCGCGAAACTTGACCCAACCATCATGGATACAAGCTCCATCGGCGATCGCTTCTACCACTTGATCATCAATGCCCGTCCATATTGCTTTTGGCCACATCGCCGCCCCAAAATTAAGCAAAAAGGGATCGTTACCATTGAGGACAATGTGACTAGAGGGGTCAATCAACTTTGCCTTGATATCTCGATAGTTCTCAAGGGTATAGTGGCGATTGAGGTGATCGGGGGTAAAGGTTGTCCAGATCCCGATATGGGGTTTGACGCTTTGCGATGACTCGATCTGATAGCTGCTTAGTTCCGCAATGATCCAGTCAGGCTGAATTTGTTGATGTAATACTTGCAGCGCAATCTCACAAGCAGGTAGACCGATATTGCCACAGGCGATCGCCTTAAGCCCTGCCGCTTGAAAAATGGCTGCCGTCAAGGATGTAACCGTAGTTTTGCCATTGGTTCCTGTGATCCCCACCCAAGGAATATGCTTGAGATAGCGCCATGCCAACTCGATCTCGCCAATGGTATCCAGACCTAGCGATCGCGCTTGCTCAACCTCAGGACGATCCCAAGGCACACCCGGACTGACGGCTACTAGATCTACGGGTTGGCTCGTCTTAATTAAATTCTCAAAGTCGGGAAAGCCTCCAAGTTCAATGGCAATGCCCTCAGCCTCTAAATCAAGCTTGCGCTGTTCGAGGCTAGGACTGGCATTACTATCACTAACTATCACCTGCCAACCATCAGCCTTGAGTAGCTTAGCAGCAGAAATTCCCGACTGTCCCAGTCCCAGTACATACGCTTGAGGCATTGCGATCGCTTGATATAGAGGTTTATTAAAAATTTAATAATAAACGATACAGGATCATGAGTGCCAAAGATCTGACAACCGTGCTTTGCACGGTTGTCGGAGCCTTAACCAGGGGGCCAGTCTAGGGAGCGACCACCTAAGACATGAATATGTAGATGAAAAACGGTTTGCCCTGCTTCTGCACCATTATTGGTGACTAGACGAAAACCAGTTAAGCCTTCTTGAGCTGCAACTTTACTTGCCACAAGTAGCAAATGTCCTAGCAGTGATTGATCTTCAGTGGTTGCTTCTGAAAGTTTCACAATCGGCTTTTTCGGAATTACGAGGAAATGGACAGGTGCTTGTGGATTAACATCACGAAAAGCAAGGGAAAGCTCATCTTCATACAAAATCGTGGCAGGAATTTCCCGCTTAATGATTTTGCTAAAAATAGTGTCACTCATCTTCAAACTCTAAAATCATTTTTGCTATGGTGACACAAAGCGAACCCAAAAATGAGAGAGGGGGCTAAGCCCCCTCTCTCATTTACAATTCGTTAACAACTGAGCCTGTAAATACTAGTTTTGCAGGGCCTGTCATCAAAATGCGATCGCTTTCGGCTGACCAAGTAATCTTGAGATCGCCTCCAGGGAGATTTACGGTGCAGGTGCGATCGCAGAGATCATTTAAGACTCCTGCAACGACGGTGGCACAGGCTCCTGTTCCACAGGCGAGGGTTGCGCCAGCGCCACGTTCCCATACGCGCATTTTGACATAGCCACGATTGACGACTTCCACAAATTCAGTATTTGTACGATTAGGGAATACGGGATGATGTTCAAAGAGAACGCCGATTTCGGCTAAGGGAATACTATCAACATCATCCACAAAGGTCATGCAGTGGGGATTGCCCATACTTACAGTGGTCACATTCCAAGTTTTGCCACCGACTTCGAGGGGAAGGTTGACTACTTTTTGATCGCTTTCGCCCAAAGTGGTGGGAATCTCGGCAGCAGTCAAAAATGGCTTGCCCATATCTACAGTTACCTGTCCATCAGCATCCATTTGAGGCACGATCAAGCCTGCACCTGTGTGAATGGGATATTTGCCGTCAATGGTGGGGATTCCCAAATCCTGCATAAATTTACCTAAACAGCGAATTCCATTCCCGCACATTTCTGGTTCGGAACCATCGGAGTTATAGATTCGCATCCGATGTTCGCCATTATCAGCATTTAGCAAGAAGATTACGCCATCTGCACCGATGCCAAAATTGCGATCGCACCATTTTTTTGATTGCTCTGGTGTGAGGATTGGCTCAGCGCTATGACGGTTATCAATCAATACAAAGTCATTACCTAAGCCGTGATATTTACTAAATGCGATCGCCATGAGTTGTTTCGGTATATTTTAAGAATTTTAACAATGTAGTTGTTTCGACTATCAAAGTGAAACAATAGGTTTTAACTATTTTATAGCGCTTTGCACGCTAACAAAAAATCAAATAATTTTTTCAAAGCCTTGTAAAATAAGGTTTTTAAAAAATCATCAAGCCTCTAATCCCTCAAAAGCTGTTAAATCTCAACAAGAGTAAACCTCATGAAAAGACTCGTTGTATGCTGTGATGGAACTTGGCAAAAGCTAGAAAGTGCTGGCGCTACTAATGTGGTAAAAATTACCCAAGCAATTCGGGCTACAGATGATGAAGGAACGCCACAAATTGTTTTTTATGATGAAGGTATTGGTACTGAAGGCGATTTTCTTGATCGGATAGGAGGTGGTGCTTTTGGAGTGGGAATCGATCAAAAAATCAAGGCTGCCTATCGATTTTTGAGCTTGAACTATGAGGAAGGTGATGAGATCTATCTATTTGGATTTAGTCGCGGAGCTTATACAGTACGTTGTTTGGCGGGATTCATTTACTGCTCTGGCTTGCTAAGGCGGCAATATATTCGTAAGGCTCCTGAAGCTTACGAACTCTATCGCGATCGCGGTGATGATGCCAAACCCAGTAGCGATCGACCTATTCAATTTCGTCAAAATTATGGTGATCGCGTTCATATTCGGGCATTGTGCTGCTGGGACACTGTAGGTTCCTTGGGTATTCCCGATCTGATTCCTTACTTTCCTTTAGATAACTGGATTAACAAGAAGTACGAATTTTTCGATACCCAACTAAATCGCTATATCCAAAATGCTTTTCATGCGATCGCGATCGATGAAATCCGTAAGTCGTTTTTGGTAACGCCAATGAAACACAGTGATGATGCTGACACTAATATTCAACAGTTATGGTTTGTGGGCGAACATGGCTGTATCGGTGGAGGTACTGAAGCTACCTATGGCTTGTCGGACATTACCTTGTCTTGGATGATGGAACGAGTTGAGGGATTAGGACTAGCCCTTGATCGCCAACATCTTGAATATAAACTCAATCCCAATTTTAATACTCACTTCAACAACCAACCTACTGGTGTATTCAAATTAGATGAACAAGTTTGGCGAACAGTGGAAGGTGGTATCTCAGTGCTACATGAGACTGTAAAGCAACGTTGGCAGCAAGATCCCAGCTATCGACCAGAGAATTTATTGCATTTAAGTAAAGAGCTTAATTCATAAACTGTTTGAGCAACCTGTTGAAGTTTGAAAAATTGCTGGTAATAGCCGATCGCCTTCTAAATCATCGGGAAATTGCCAACACATAATCCGTTCGACATTTTTGGAGCCACAACGACATGCCTCGGCATGGGAGGCAACCCATTCATAATCGCATTTGCGACAGTGATGGAGGACATTATTGATATTGGCGGCGGCAATGCGATCGCGTCCTGCTTTTAGTTCTTCTGGTGTGAGGACGGATTCAAGATCATTTGGCTCAGTCATTATGAAATCTCCTCTTTGGGACAACTTATTGATTTAGTAATCTTTTACAAATCTACATTTTCTCATCTAGGCTGAAATCAGTTGAAGGGGCAGTCTCATCAGAGGGAAAAATCTGCTGAGATTTAATCACTTTACGCAAACTGCTATTCATCGACTCAAGTGCCTTGGTGGTGTAAATCGCCCTGCGAATCTCGGTTGGGAAAGCAAAGAAGGGGATAATATTCGCCCAATGACTGCGCCAAGATTTGGAAATCGACGGATATTGCTTGTCCCATTTCTCAGCAAAGAGTTCGAGGTTAAACTCTGCCTCCGATTCCGTTGCCGCAGCATAAATCGCCTTGAGGTCAGCACAAACTTGCTTACGCTGTTGCCAAGGTACAAAAGCGACCGAGTTTCTGACCATGTGGACAATGCATAACTGCACCTGAGTTTTAGGAAACACAGTCTCAATGGCATTAGGGAAACCAGTCAAGCCATCGATACAGGCAATCAAAAGGGTGTGACCAGAATTTGATGTAGGAGAGAAAAGCTGATAAGGTTATAGGGTTTGGGCAACCTGTAAGGGAAAGATTAATGTATGAATACAACAATAATTGAGAGCAACGAGAAATTTGTAACCCTGAAAATTAAGATACCATACAGCAAATCTTTCTTAGAAACAGAAGCAAACATCCAGTCAGCGTTAAATGAAGCGGGGACAGTCGCAAGCGGAGAAGCATTAAAACAGTTGGATACGGATGGAATGCCCATCGAAGTAGAAGGGAGAATAATGACGAGTAAGGGAAAACAGGGAAAAACGTATCAAACACCCTATGGCAGCATCGCCATCAATCGTCACGTTTATCAAGGAAGTACAGGAGGAGCAACATACTGTCCGTTAGAAGTAGATGCAAGGATCATAATTACCTCAACGCCAAGATTAGCCAAGCAGATTAGCCACAAATATGCAGAAATGAGTAGTGTGAGACTAGTCGAAGATTTACGAGAGAATCATGGCAGAGATGTCCATCGTTCATTTGTGCAAACCTTAGTGGAAGCAGTAGGCAGTATCGCGCTTAGTAAAGAAGAAGACTGGGCTTATCGCACCCCAAAACTGGGCATAGCAATTCCAACGGTGAGCATTGGATTAGATGGGACTTGTATGTTGTTATGTGATGAAGGATATCGCCAAGCAATGGTAGGTACGATTAGCTTGTATGACCAAGAAGGAGAAAGACAACACACAACTTACATCGCTGCGGCTCCAGAATATGGACGAGAGACCTTTTTAGGACGACTGCGACGGGAAGTTGAGACTGTCAAACAATTGTATCCCAACGCGCATTATCAAGGTTTAGCCGATGGTGCTCCCGAAAACTGGGCTTTTCTGAATACTGTAACCGATACCCAAACATTGGACTTTTACCATGCCACCCAGTACTTAGACAAAGCAGCTAAGGCGATTTATCCACGCGATGAACAGGCTCAAAAAGCTTGGATGGATAATCGTTGTCACAGCCTTAAACATGAAGTTGGTGCAGCATCAAGGATACTCACAGAAATGCAAACTATTCAAGAGAGTGTAAAGTGAAGTGTGTAAAGTCTGGGATATATACAGAGAGATGATCTAGACACACAATTACCAACACTAAAACTGATGAATATACGCAAAGAATTGCTCGACGAATTGCTGCAAGAATGTAAAACACCACCTGACCTATTCGGAGAAGGAGGAATCCTGAAGCAACTGACGATCGCATTAGTGGAGCGAGCATTGGAAGCATAACTATCCATGCATCTGGGCTACGGAAAACATGAACCAAGACCAGAAGGACAAACTAACAGTCGCAACGGTTATAGCCAGAAAAAAGTCCAAGGGGACTTTGGCGTAGCAGAAATTGCAGTACCGCGAGATCGCAGTGGTGAGTTTGAACCACATCTGGTGAAGAAAGGACAAAGTCGCTTGTCAGGACTAGATGAAAAGATCATTGCTCTCTACGCACGAGGTATGAGTGTCAGGGATATTCAAGCCCAGTTGCAAGAAATGTATGGTGTTGAAGTATCACCAACACTTATTTCCAATGTTACAGATGCAGTAATTGACGAGGTGAAGCAATGGCAAAACCGTCCCCTTGAAGCAGTCTATCCAATCGTCTTTCTGGACTGTCTAGTCATCAAAGTCCGAGACAATGGCAGAGTGATTAACAAATCCTTGTACTTTGCCTTGGGCGTGAATATGGACGGGTACAAGGAATTACTGGGTATGTGGATTTCTCCGAATGAAGGTGCGAAATTCTGGTTGTCAGTACTCACCGAAATTCACAACCGTGGGGTCAAAGATATTTTGATTGCCTGTGTCGATGGCTTGACTGGTTTCCCTAATGCGATTGAGACGGTATTTCCTAAAACTCAGGTGCAGTTATGCATTGTCCACATGGTCAGAAACTCGGTCGCTTTTGTACCTTGGCAACAACGCAAGCAAGTTTGTGCTGACCTCAAGGCTATTTATAGCGCGGCGACGGAATCGGAGGCTGAGTTTAATCTCGAACTCTTTGCTGAAAAGTGGGACAAGCAATATCCATCAATCTCCAAGTCTTGGCGCAGTCATTGGGCAAACATTATCCCCTTCTTTGCTTTCCCGACCGAGATTCGCAGGGCGATTTATACCACCAATGCGATTGAGTCGATGAACAGTAGTTTGCGGAAGGTGATTAAATCCCAACAGATTTTTCCCTCTGATGATGCTGCTTTCAAGCTCGTTTATTTAGCAATGCGGAATATCTCGAAGAAGTGGACGATGCCGATTCGTGATTGGAAACCTGCTCTTAATCGCTTTGCCATCCTCTTCGAGGATCGTCTCCACGTCTAGCTTCTAGACTTTACACATTTTACTTGACAGTCTCCTATTCAACCCAAGCGTGTTTCTCAATCGATTCTTCAAGGGCTTCAAGATGCTATTACTTATTTTCGCAATCATCATCACCAGATGCTCTATATTGAAGCCATTTCCTCCAATCTACCCATCGGCTCGGGGATCACCGAAACTGCTTGCAAAGTTATTATCAAGGCTCGACTGGGCTGTTCTGGCATGAAATGGAAAGATTGGGGTGCTTCTGTAGTTTTGAGCCTTAGATCTTTGTCTTATACCAAGGGGCGTTGGCAGCAATTCTGGTCTAAAATCAATCGTTATGGTTTCTCTCTCTAATTGCTACATCAAATTTTGGTCACACCCAATCAAAATATCTTTGACTCCACGGTTGTGAATTTCGGTGAGTACCGATAGCCAGAACTTTGCACCCTCATTCGGGGAAATCCACATACCCAATAATTCCTTGTACCCGTCCATATTCACTGCCAAG
Organism: Pseudanabaena sp. Chao 1811; assembly: GCF_027942295.1. NCBI lineage: Bacteria > Bacillati > Cyanobacteriota > Cyanophyceae > Pseudanabaenales > Pseudanabaenaceae > Pseudanabaena > Pseudanabaena sp. Chao 1811. The sequence continues at coordinate 4,080,071 of NZ_CP101416.1, read as the reverse complement.
GCAAAGTACAGTGATTTATTGTTCATTCGGTCATTGTCTCGAACTTTGATCACCAGACAGTCCAGAAATACGATCGGGTAGACCGCATTGAGGGGACGATTTTGCGATTGCTTTACTTCATCAATTACCTCATCAGTGACATTGGAAATGAGGGTTGGTCATTTCTTGCAACTGCGCTTGGATATCCCTGACGCTCATCCCTCGCGCATACAGAGCGATGATCTTTTCATCTAGTCCTGGCAAGCGGCTTTGTCCTTTCTTCACCAGATGTGGTTCAAACTCACCACTGCGATCTCGCGGTACTGCAATTTCTGCTACGCCAAAGTCCCCTTGGACTTTTTTCTGGCTATAACCGTTGCGACTGTTAGTTTGTCCTTCTGGTCTTGGTTCATGTTTTCCGTAGCCCAGATGCATGGATAGTTATGCTTCCAATGCTCGCTCCACTAATGCGATCGTCAGTTGCTTCAGGATTCCTCCTTCTCCGAATAGGTCAGGTGGTGTTTTACATTCTTGCAGCAATTCGTCGAGCAATTCTTTGCGTATATTCATCAGTTTTAGTGTTGGTAATTGTGTGTCTAGATCATCTCTCTGTATATATCCCAGACTTTACACACTTCACTTTACACTCTCCACAACTGGGTAAGACCTCATGGGGGCTTAGGCAAGAACAAGACTCCAGTTATGGCGATGGGGCTATATCATCGTCCGCTTTCCATGTTGGAGTTGCTCTCATTACGAGGCTTTACTTCCCTCACGCCTTAACTGACCAGTGCCCTATCAAAGCCACACTTTTCAGCTAACTTTTCCTGAGATAGTCCAAGGATTTTCCGTCTTTTTTTAATTTGTTCTGCTAGAAGCTGTAGTGCTAGCTTTGCGTCATCATCCATGAAATAAAACTAAAATAATGCAGACAAAACAACAACGGACAATTCGTCTCATTTTGAACATAGATCGATATGAATAAGTATCTTGCGATCGCCATTGGCAACACCAGAATTAAGGCAGTTATTTTTGGTAGTGATCGCCAAATTCTTGAGGAATATGCCTTTACCCATGACCAATTACCAATTTTAGAAGCAAAGCTTACTGATCGAGATTTTGCAAACATTGCGATCGCCTCGGTAGTTCCTGAATTGCTCACCAGTTGGCATCATCTACCGCAAACCAAAATTCTGAGAACTAGCGATGTGCCTTTGCGAGATTTGTACACAACGATGGGATGCGATCGCGCTTTGGCGGCGTATGGCGCAGGGGAAGTCTATGGCTATCCTGTCTTAGTAATTGATGCGGGGACAGCGATTACTTTAACGGGAATTGATGCGGATCGTGCTTTGGTTGGTGGGGCAATTGTGGCAGGTTTGAGATCGCAGTTTTTAAGTTTGTATGAAAATACGTCAGCTTTGCCCGATGTGCATATTCCTGAATCCTTACCAAATCGTTGGGGCATGGATACGCCTAGCTCAATTCAAACGGGAATTGCTCACATATTTTTAGCGGGTTTGCAAGCTTATCTCGATGATTGGCGATCGCAATTTCCCGATAGCAAGGTGATAATTACTGGAGGAGATGGAGAACATTTAGTGAAATGGGGACTGCAAGTAGATATAATTGATAAGAATCTAATTTTTTGGGGATTATGGTATTGTCGTGAGTTTCAATCCAAAGCTTTGTCGTAATGAGAGCGAAGTTGAAAGTAAATTAATTGTCCAGTATCTTTTGCCTACACTTGGTTATGACGCGAGTAAATGGCATCAGGAAGTTGCATTAGGGAGTATTCGCTTAGATTTTTTAGCCCTGACTTCTCAAGTATTTCCGAGCATTACTGATGCTGCACCCAAGGTTTGTGTGGTGATGGAAGCGAAGCACCCAAAGCACAATCTTGATTCCCATGTGCGTCGGTTGAGTCGTTATTTAATGCGCTTACATGTTGTGTATGGGGTGTTAACCAATGGTAAAGATTTTCGGATTTATGAGCTTGTGGGCGATCAGGTCAAGCTAAATTTTCAATGTCAAGGTGCAGAAATTACCGACAATATCGAAAAAATCAAGGATATTATTGGCAGAGACAAATTAGCTGGGATTAAACCGAAAATTGCTGATTCTGTAGATAAATCTAGCCCCCCACTTAATCAAGTATTTGCTATTACGCCTCCACAATCTTTACAAACTTCAATTGTTATTCCCAACCCAAAAGTAAGAACTATGAAAACGATCGCGATCTATCACAACAAAGGTGGTGTAGGCAAAACCACGACTACCATTAATCTTGCTGCTGCCATTAGTCGTAAGGGTTTAAAAGTTCTCATTATTGATCTCGATAGTCAGGCGAATACTACCTATGCCGCAGGTTTAATGAAGTTCGATACTGAAGAAGAAGATACGCTCAAAGATAGCAATATTTACAATGTTGTCTTCTATCCCAAATCTAACTATATTCCTGAAATTGCACTCAAGAGTACCTTTACTTATCCCCCAGTTGATGTTATTCCCGCGCATATTAATTTGATTTGGCAAGAAGCAAGATTGGTTGATAAAGATAGCTCTAAAACACATCTAGTCAAGAAATTAGAACTGGTAAAAGATGACTATGATGTGGTGTTGATCGATACGCCACCATCTCTGAATCTCTATGCCAAAATTGCACTAATTGCCTGTGATTATTTAATTATCCCCTCCGACCTCAAACCCTTTGCCAATGAAGGTTTACGCAATGTCAAAAACTTTATTGAAGAAATTGATGAGTTTCGGACTTTTATCAATAAACCTGCGATCGAGGTTTTAGGTGTATTACCTTCCAAAATCTTGACTAATGCCAATTACATTAAGTCAACTTTGCCTAAACAAGAAAAAGTTGTCGAAGAGCGCTATGGATTTCCTGTGTTGGAAACCAGAATCTTCCAACGCGAAGACTTATCAAGGGCAATTGATAATTTTATATTTGAAGGCGATCGCCAAATTCCTGATCCTAAGTCTATTTTTGATTTTAAGCCAGATTCCATATCTGCTGCCGAGTTTGAGGAATTAGCCAATGAAGTTCTTGAGAAATTAGGATTATAGGATTAAGTGCATGAGTCTATTAACTTCTTCTATCGATCTAGATACAATCACGCCGCCAGCAATATCTAATTCTCAATTTCCAGCCCATCAAGTTGAGAACCTTGCTAATTTATTTTTAAAAGCAGGTGATACCGTTAGCCCCATCCTTGTACGCAAAATCTCACCGATCGCTTTTGAAGTTTTAGAAGGTCATTTTGAATATTACGCAGCAATTAAAGCTCAGGAAATTGATGAGCAATTCACAGCAATCCGAGCTTACGTTGTGCCACCTGATTTAGAATCCACAATTCTTGAGCAGTATCAATTTTTGCGATCGCATTCTGCGCCAACACCTATTCCCAATCCTCCACAAGTGAATCATGAAACTCCTCCAGATTTAGCCAATATCGAAGAAGCGATCGTCAATCGATTAGAACAAAAACTAACTGCGGCGATCGAGAAAACCATTGAAGACCGTATCAGTGCTAGTTTACAAGTAATTATGGGACAAGTTACTAAACAACTAGATGCTCATTTAACCGATTTTCGTCAATCTTTATCCCTTGTCCCTGTTCATCAAGTAATTGATACAAAACCTCAAACTATACAAGCAGTTGCAGAGTTTGAGCCTGAAACAATTTCCAAAACCAATAAAGCTACTAAATCGAAAACAACTACTAAATCTACCTCTAAACCTTCAACTAAGCCCAAGACTGAGAGTACAAAAACTGCTGCGAAGAATAAAGATATTGACAATAATGATCCCAAAACCACACAGGTTCTTAATGACTTTAACACCCTAAATATTGCGGATCTAGAAAATAAGTTAAAACAGTCTGCTAAAGCGAATATTAAGTTTGCACGCCCAATTCATGAACAGCGATCGCAACAGTTATTTACATCAATTGATGATGTAGTTGCAAGAGTTGACAAACTTGGTATTACGACAATCAAAAAAATTATTGCTACGTGGCTAGATTGATATTTACATCTTCAGATCAAGAATGTTTTGATTTCATAGGGTTTAAATATAACTTTAAAAGAGTTGTCGGCATTCTTAACTAATGAGATCAAATCATTTTTATGTTCCATGAGATCACATTCCCATATATTTTCTAATTGCAGTAAATGCGACGAAATTTCGATATCTGTTTCTATTGACTTACCATGTGTCTCATATAAACGAATAATCCAACCTGATTGATCTTGCGATCGCTTAAATGCGGAAAGAATAATATTCGGTGCAGAGACACTTAGAAAACTTTGCGAAGTTTCTTGAATTGGTGAGGTTTTTAAAACAATAGGATTATTCAATTCTTGGGCTAATTTGACAATATTTGCCTCACGCCAATCACCTTGATGGGTAACTAAGCGATAGGTAAATTGATGATGTCCGCGATCGCTATTTGGGCTGGGCCAGTTAGGACTGCGTAGCAAAGTTAAGCGTAAGCAATCGGGCTTAGCATCATAGCCATACTTACTATCATTGAGAATCGCTAAACCTAGAGCGTCATCCTCTGAAGATATATCCGCCCAATATTGGGCGGGAACTTCCCATTTAGCTTGAGCTTCAGGGGTTTTACCTAAAGTGCTACGCTGAATTGTTCCCATCGGAATCTCGTAAGTAGCATAGGATGCTTGCCAATTTACAGGGAAACTAACTTTAGCTAAAGTATATTCCTCTTGCCAATCTACTGAATTATTTACACTAATAAATGGCTCAAAAGCTGTTAGTTGAACTTCTTGGATAAAAGTAGAATTACGAAATCTTTGAACAATACGAATTGATGCTAATAAGCTACAATTTTCTGAAATTGTAATCGATTCTAGGGTTGCAGATTCTAGCTTTTTACTTTCATAATTAGGATCAATATTCCAAGCATCCCAGTATTGTCCTTTATCTTCAAAAAACTGTAATTCGCTAGGAGATTGTAATATGTCTTTTTGCGAGCGCTTATCAAATATTTGCGCGATCACCCCAGTTTTAGCGTCAATCTCAACCCGTAGATAAATATTTTCTAGATAAAATTTATTATTTTCAGAAGTAATGCTTAAAGGTTGAGTAGTATCTCTAATTGCTACAGCTTCTAATTCTGCAAAACCAAAACTAGGAATATTCTCTAACCAACACAAGGATTTGTCGTCAAGTCTAACTAATTGCGATCGCTGCCAGTTTAAAAAATTCCAAGCTTGTAAATGGGCTGTTTGTTGGTGTTTTGCATCAACAGGTTCTAAAATGCGATCGCAGATTTCTCGCGCCTCAGCCCATGTGCGATCGGCATCGGTAAACACTTCAGGGATCGAAGTTCCTGGTAGAATATCGTGAAATTGATTAAGAAGTAATCCTTGCCATGCGGTTTCTAAATCGGCTTGCGGATAGGGAATCTGACTAGTTAAATAGGCGATCGCGCTAAATTTTTCGGCATTACCTAAAAGTACTTCCATTTGACGATTTTGCCGCTTCTGATCAGCCTTCGAGGTAAATGTACCGCGATGAAACTCTAAATAAAGCTCATCTTGCCAAACGGGTAAATCGTCGGGCAGTTTTCCTTTCAAATTTAAAAGGAAATTTTCTAAGGTGCTAGGTTTCATTTGAAAGAACAGGGGTGAATCCGTCCACTCACGCCCCAGATCTAGCATATCGGCAGTTGGTCCTCCACCGTGATCGCCTACACCATAGAGCCATGCTGTTTCAGGGATATGATGCTTTTCTTCTTGGGTGGCGAGATATTTGGCGATCGCCACAGGTTCCAATCCTTGACCAAGCTCATTACTAAAGTAAGTAAAAATTTGACTTCCATCCACCCCTTCCCACCAAAAGATTTGATGAGGAAATTTATTGCGATCGTTCCATAGTAATTTCTGAGTCACAAAGGCTTCAAACCCACTTTTTAATAGGATTTGCGGCATTTGCCAATGAAAGCCAAAGGTGTCGGGTAGCCATGCAATTTTCACTTCGCGATTAAATTTCGCCCGAAAATATTCCTGACCATAGAGAATTTGTCTAATTAAAGCTTCGCCGCTTGGTAAGTTCCCATCTGGCTCTACCCACATCCCACCGATAAGTTCCCATTTTCCATCCGCCACGGCTGACTGAATCCGTGCAAATAACTCAGGATATTCTTGCTCCATCCATTGATAGGAAACCGCCGTGCTTTGATTGAAGATTAATTCTGGATAAATTTTTTGTAAATTTAACGCTGAGGTAAAGGTGCGCTGCATCGCATTTTTAGTTTCGGCGATCGCCCATAACCACGCCACATCAATATGAGAATTGCCGAGTATATAAATTTGCCGTTGTTTGAGAAAGTCACCATATTGCAGCAATGGTTCACGAATTTCTGCGAGTTGAGCAAAAAACTTGGCACTGGTAATAGATTCAGCTTCAGAGAAAAGCAAGATTAAACTATTTGTAGCAGTTTCTAAAGGAAGTAAATCAATTTGATGTTTAGTAAAAATCGGAATGTAAGTCTGGAGAATCTCTAGCTCAGTTGCAAATCTATCAGGATCGCAGGATTGATGGGAATACTCAAAAACTATTTCTGCAAGCTGCAACGCCCCAATGTCATGCTTAGTACTATTTAATTTAATTTCTAAACTAAATTCTTGATTTACTTCAGCTTCTTGAGTCAAGAGCAAGCGACATTTTTGATCGAATAAATCCCCTTCTTGAACTTTCTCTCCATTAACCCAAACTTCACAAATATCTGCCCACCAAATTAAATTGAGGCGAATGGTTGCGCCCAGAGTCGTTAAACCTGCATATATTTCGGGAACTTGCCAAACTTGCTTGATCTGAATATTCTCTTCCCTTGGCAAGAAAGATAAAATTGGCTTATTCTGCTTAGAATTTACCGTTGGCAATATCTTCCATTCCCCATGCTCGTCCTGTCGTTGCCAATTGCCAAGAATCGATAAACGCGATCGCGACTTTAGTTGATCAATAACTTGATTTAAACAATTTCCTAAATCAATCATGGGATATAGCCCTTCTATCTTCCTAAGCTTGTAGCAATTTGCGCGACATTTACGCTAGCCTACTTATTTAAACACCATCAATACAGAGTTTTCCGATGACTTGAAAACCAGAGAAATTTTTGAAAGCGTGGCGAAGCCACGCTTTCAAAAATTTCTCTGTACTACTTTAAGCCTCAATAGGCTGTAGTTGATTACCAATTAAATTGCCATGACTAGGATGAGAACAGTTACAATTAAGTTTGAATGGTTCGATCGCAGCAAATGTCAAACATAACCTCAACTATAGAGCAAGTTAAAGAAAAGGTCGTTGTCGGCTTATCGGGCGGAGTCGATAGCTCTGTTGCCGCCGCCTTATTGCATCGTGCAGGATACGATGTCACAGGATTGACGTTGTGGTTAATGCGCGGTAAAGGACAATGTTGTTCTGAGGGGATGGTCGATGCCGCACGTCTATGCGAAGAATTAGGCATTCATCATGAAATTGTTGATAGCCGTGATGTCTTTGAACAAAGCATTATTAATTATCTAGTTACTGGCTATGCGGCGGGAGCTACACCTCTACCCTGCTCACGCTGCAACAAAGCTGTGAAATTTACACCAATGATGACCTATGCTCGCGAAAAATTAGGCATCAATAAAATTGCCACGGGGCATTATGCCAAGCTGAGTTTTAATGATGATTCGGGACGCTATGAATTGCGACGTGCAGTTGACGACACTAAGGATCAATCCTATTTTCTCTATGAAGTCGGACAGGAGGAATTAAGCTGCTGTATTTTTCCTCTAGGTGAAACCACTAAAGTTGAAACTCGTAAAATTGCTGCGGAGTTTGGCTTAGCCACTGCCGAAAAGCCCGAAAGTATGGATCTCTGCCTTGTAGAAGCCAATGGCTCCATGAGAGCCTTTCTCGATAAATATCTCACACCTGTCCAAGGCAAGATTGTCGATACAAATGGCAATGTGTTGGGTGAGCATGATGGCACATATCACTACACCATTGGTCAACGCAAAGGTTTAGGCGTAGCAGCAGCCAACCCTCTCTACGTGATTGCCCTTGATCCAATTAAAAATGAAGTGATTGTTGGCGATCGCTCAGAAGCCCATGATAAGGAATGCACAATTAATCAAGTGAACTGGGTGTCAATGGCTCCTACCGATGTCCCCTTCCATGCGGATGTGCAAGTTCGTTATCGCACCGTTCCTGCGGGGGCAACGGTAATTCCGCTATCAGGCGATCGCGCCAGAATCGTCTTTGACGAGCCACAATTTAGCATTACCCCCGGACAAGCTGCTGTGTTTTATCGGGATGACTTACTACTTGGTGGTGGACTGATCGAATCCAAGATATAAAAAAAGGAGGCAAAGCCTCCTTTTTTTATATTTAAGCTGTTGGGACTACTTGTTTTCTTAAAGAAGTCAAGCGACGCTTCGCCGTTTCATTTTTTTCATCCAATATCAACACTTGCTCATACATCTCGATCGCCTGAGGCAATAATTTTTTCTTTTCATAGGCATGACCAAGATTATTGATCGCCGTGATATAGCCAGTCTGTAAAGCGATCGCCTCTTTGTAATTTTTGATTGCTAGATCGTACTGATCTTGAGAAAAATAGGAAAATCCTAACGCATTGTAGACTTCAGGAAGATTTTCGCCACCTTCTTTGATTGCCTTATTAAACAGAGCAATGGCTTGAGAATAGAGCTTTTTGCGTAAATACACGCTACCAAGCTGGTAATAGTCTTCAGGTGTCCCTTTTTCTTTTTGGAGCTTAGGTTGCAATTCAGAAATAACATTTTCTAAACTACGGGCTTTTAAAATCTGGCGGATAACTAACCAGCTAACCCCTGCTAAGAGTAGGACTAACGCCCCAAGGTATGCGATCCCTAATGTACTATCCATAATTTTTATGTTTTAGATCGAATTAAATTTAATTAACTAATAGTTCTACGATTTAATAAAGAACCCGATTTTTTGTGGCATGGCTTTACCGTACGACAAAAAATTGGTTCTTTATTTTAATGCAGGTTCCTAACAGATTTTGTCTATCATTGCACTCTAGCAATTTCTTGAGACGCTTTAAAAAGTAATTTTTAACAAAGATGATCGATAACGTCTGCTCGAATGAGGCTTTATCGCAAATTACGGCATAAGGATGTCCCCCCAGTTGTGATCTACCTAACGTTTAGCCAAGGTTAAGGCTGAATAAAAAATCAAATTACCCTCAAAATTTTGCGTTCTAACATGGCTCAGTAGCTTGGCATAATTAAAAAACAGACCCAAAACCTGTAGCGCACGCGCAGCATGCGCTACAGGTTTTGGCGTTTATATTTAATTGCACCCAGCTACTTATAGATTTGATTGCTGAGTTTATAGGACTGACTCTCAAACAAATCCAAAAACTCCAAAAGCTTGCGGTAAAGCAGTCACAAATGCCCAAGGCTAAAAAATAAGCGCTATGTCTAAAAATATGCAGAGGTAATACGAGATAACAAATTTTTAGACGATGAGATTTTTTCAACCGATTGCTAAAAATTTGCCTTTCAGTGTAAGATAGTAACCCGTGAAATTGTTTGGGCTAGTAGCTCAGTTGTATAGAGCAATCGCCTTCTAAGCGATCGGTCGATGGTTAGAGTCCATCCTAGCCTGTTCCTTAAGTCCAATAAAATTAGAGCCTAACAGGTCAAACTTGTCAGGCTTTAATTTTTGGGTTTTGAGCGCAAAGCACTTTAATTTCCCGTGAGTTAATCAGTAATTGCAAAGAGTCTCCATAGACAAGATCGTTAATAGGCAAAGCGATCACCTCTAGCAACGATGGATTGTGGAAATGACGGATCTTAGTTTCGGGATGTGGATAGTACACCCAACCATCATAGAGAGTACCTTTACGACGAACTTGGCAGGAAATAAAAGAAAAATCTTCGGGTGGATGTTCAGTTGTCCAATTTACTTGACGAAAGGTGTATTGGGGCTTTTGGATTTTGTAAGTGTAAGGTGAGATATCAATATTTAAAGTTCCTCGAAAATAGCTTGACAGGTCTAGCCCTAGATTTTGGAAGAAGGGAATCTGCATAGAGATTGTACCTTCAGAATAAGGACTGTCCTCTGCAAGTCCTGATGCAACACGATGACCTTGAATCAGTTTGCCAGTTATAGTACATAGACTTAGCGCGTCTCTTACAACTTGCCTTGTGCGATCGCCTATGCCCTGAGCTATGGATTCTCTATTCCCAGCTACATTCAATACTTTGACTTGTTGCTCAATTAGCCAATCGTTCAAGGAGATAGAATCAGGATTGATGAGATAGGGTTTCTGATATTTGATGCAGGATTCGATAGTTAACTTTGTGCCGTCGCTATTTATATAGTCAGCAAAAATAACTGTTGCATCAGCAGTTAGGACATTGTGTATGGTACGAATCTCGTAGTCGCCGCTATCTGATTCCACCAAACCAAACTTGGCAAGATCTGGGTTTGTTCCTAATTCAGTAAGATAGCCTTTAGGCGCTAGACCACCCGTGGCAATGCCCACATCCGCCGCCGCGAGTAATCCACCCCAGTCTGCACCAGTTTGTCCACCTGAAATGATTAAAGTTACTAGAATGTTCATAGTTTGAATTGGGTACTGTTACAAAGTTCATTTATATAAACAATAAACAAGGTTTACACCGCTACCCGCCCATTCAAGCTGGCTCAATTGAACTTAATTATGAGTATATGCCCTTGCTTGAGAGCCGAAGAGAAATGATAGTGTTGAGTTTGGACTTTAGTACGAATGGTCAAAATAATAACAATGTGTCTGTTTGCTATCCCTATCCCAACCAAAACGTATCTTGTTTACGAAATGTGTGTCTCTTAGCTTCAATGCTTACCAAGGTTGAAAGGGAAAGGATTTTACGCTCTCAATATCCGATTAAATCTTTATCCCATTATCAATAACTGCAGACAGAATTAGTAAATAAAGAAAAAAAGCTATTCATCGTATAAGTTGCGGTTATTGGACACCAGCACTAACAATGAATAGCTCATGTTAACCAGCCTAACGAACGGGCACTATTTATCTCACTACTTCCGTTATCTGGCTTAATTGATGACACGCCCTAGCTTCTTTACCTTTGTCCAACTAAACTCATGCAAAAGGACATAGGAGCAAGGGATTAGGAATAGAGTCAGAATTGTGGCAAGGGCTAAACCAGAGAAAGTAACAATTCCCAATGGTTGCAAGAACTCGCCGCCTTCACCACCGCCTAGGGCAAGAGGAAAAGCGCCAACTACAGTTGTAATTGTGGTCATTAGGATGGGGCGTAAACGTATCGGAGCAGCTTGGAGGATTGCTTGAATGCGGCTGCATTTCTGCTCCTCACGCAATTGGTTAGCGAACTCGACCATGACGATCGCATTGTTAACCACAATCCCCACCAGCAAGATCACACCGATCACTACCATCACGTTAATCGAGCTATTGGTGACATATAGACCGACAATACCGCCCGCTAAAGCAAGGGGAATTGTCAGCATAATCACCAAAGGATCGATCAACGAGTTGTACTGAACTGCCATCACCACAAATACTAAGAAAGAAGCGAGTAAACCTAATACACCAAAGGCTTTGGAGAGATTATCATTTGCTTGTTTGGCGGTACTAGGTAAAGCCACGACCCCATCGGGCAGATCGATCGCGGCAATCACATCTTCTGTCTGTTTGAGCGCATCACTGAGACTTGTGCCACGTTCTAAACTACCGAGAATCAAGAACACTTGACGCTGGTTAATACGTTGAATTTCTCCGGGGGCGCGACCTTCGCGGATAGTGGAAACATCCGCAAGGCGGACAGGACGATTATTGCTGACAAAGAGCGGAACTTGCTGTAGTTGCGAGGCATTTTTGCGTGATTCGGGATCGAGTTGGACGCGCACATCGACTAGGCGATCGCCTCTTTGTAACTGGGTCGGCACAGAGCCTGTAATTGCGGTTTGCAGAGTAGAGCCGATGGATTGCGTAGATAGTCCCAAAGCTTGTAAACGTTCCCAGTCAGGAAAAATTTGCACTTCGGGTTGACGGGCATCGCTATCAGGACGGAAGTTTGCGCCTTTAACACTTTTTTCTAAGGCACTGAGAACCTCTATACCTGTTTGGGCTAGGGCTTCAGGATTAGTACCCTGCAAAATTACATCAATATCCGTGCGTGGTACAGGGGAATTATTAACGATAATGCCGCGTACTTGTCCGGGGTTAACCCTGATTCTCACACCTGCCAGATTTAATTTGCTGATTTCGCGATTGACGCGACTGATAAAGCCAGTCAGATCTGCATTTGGTTTGAGAGTAATAGTGCTACCACTGCGTAATGGATTTGCAGTTACATTATTACCAAAGGAACCACCACCGATGGTTGTAAAGGCATAGGCAGTTTCAGGCTGCTTAACGAGAATATCATCCACAATTTCCATGACTTTGCGGTTAGCCGCAAGGGTAGTACCTGCGGGAAATTGAGCGTTTAAGCTCACATCACCCGTTTTCACTTGGGGAATGATCTCTTGGGGAAGTTGTCTTCCCATCAAGAAGCCACCACCACCAAGGATCGCAAATACGGCAATCACCACCCACAACCGATAATGGACGATTCTAGCGAGAAATCCTGCATAGCCCAATGTGGCGGCGGCAAATCTTTGCTGAAATCCACGCATAAACCAAGTTTCGCTCAACCGACTCGACCAAGGAATACCTAACAGGCGTGAGGCAATCATCGGAACGACGGTAATAGCGATCGCAATCGCGGCAATATTCCCAAAACTAATGGTGAGAATCAGTTGATTGAATAGCAGCGAGAGAAATCCACCGAGTAATAAAAATGGAAAAATAACCACAAGGTTAGTACTCGTAGAGGCAACCAATGCGGATTCAATTTCCGAACTGCTAATCTGGGCTTGGGCGATCGTATCTTGCACACCGTAATTTTGGCGATTGCGTTTGAGCCCATTGATGATGTTGTCTAACATGACGATGGAGCAGTCTACAACACCACCCACACCTAAAGCTAAACCACCTAAGCTAAACAGGTTCATCGAAAAGCCAAAAATACCCATCGCAATAATGGAGGCAAGAGTAGCGAGGGGAATAGCAAGGGTAATGATCAGAGTTTGACGGATCGAACCCAGAAATAGCAACACGGCTGTCCCTGCTAAAATTGCCCCCAAGATTCCTGAAGAGGCAACGTTGGCAACGGAAGCGCGAATTAACTTGGATTCATCTAAGGTGGCGGTAATAATGGCATCACTGGGAATTGCCCCGCTTACTTGCAGTCCTGCGATCTTTTCTGTTACGCGATCAACAACCTCAATCGTATTGGCATCGGGTTGTTTGGTCACTAGCAATCTAACGGCAGCCTGTCCATTGAGGGAAGTAAATACCCGTTGCTCCTCAGTCCCATCAACTATTTCAGCAAAGTCGCGCAAATAGACCTGTCGGGGTTGGGCTGTGGCACTTCCACGCACCGTAAAAGATAGGTTTTCTAGTTCCTTAGCATTGCGAAATTTGCCGATCGCACGGGTAAGCGGTTCGACAGTGCCATCTCGCAAGCGTCCGCCTGAAATATCGACATTGCGATCGCGCAAAGCCTTTAAGACATCATCAATATTCACGCCGACAGCTTGCAGACGCTTAAGATCGAGATTGACCTGTATCTCTTCCTTCACGCCGCCAACCACGTCGATTCCTGCTACCCCCGGCACAATCGCTAACTCGCGCCCTAATTCCTCATCGGCAAATAGACGTAACTCTGTCAGTGAGAGGGAAGGCGATGTGAGCGCAAACTCGTAGATGGGAAATTGAGATGGGTCAAATTTAAAAATCCTTGCATCTTCGATATCGTCTGGCAATTGACTGCGACCTCGGTTAAAGCTTGCCACGGTATTGTTAAGCGCCTGCTCGACATTACTACCCGCCTCAAAAAACAAGTCCACTCGTACTTGCCCTTCACGGGTACGCGAAAAAAGCTGATTCACACCCTCCGTCAAGGCTAGAGCTTCTTCGAGCGGTTTGGTGACTTCCGTAATTGCAACTTCTGGACTAATCCCCGGAATATTCACCTGTACGCCAATGCGTGGATAAACGATGGATGGCAGCAAATCCACCTGCAAGCGGCTAATATAAAAAGCCCCCATCACAAAAATCGCGAGGGTCAGCATCAATGTGCCAATATGGCGACGAATCGCGATCGCGCTAATACTAAATCCTGTCGGCTTGGGATTAGATGATTTCTGGTCGCTCATAGTTACTTCTTAAATAATTAAAAAAAAGGTAATGATGCAAAGCACGAATAGCCTTACCTCATTACTTATCGGGATAACACGCTTAGCTTTACAGAATCACCATCCTGCAACTTACCACCACTCCTAACGACAATGCGATCGCCTTCTTTCAAACCAGAAAGAATCACAACTTTACCGTCACGGCGATCGCCAAGGGTAACCTTACGTGCCAACACTTTTGGCTCTTTCTGATCGCCCGTAATCACAAAAACTGTGCCAGTTTTGGGCTTGCCTTTGTCACTCACATTAGGACTAGACTTGGTATCGGTTTTCGATTTCGCTTGAGTATTTGCATCTTTAGGTGCTTGAGTCGGTCGTCCTGCTACCTCTAGAGCAGTCTCGGCGATCGCGATTTGACGTTCCTGTTTGCCTGAAAACTGGACTCTCGCTAATTGACCGCTACCCAGTTTCCCATCTCGATTAGGAACTATTACTTCCACAGGAATCAATCGCGCCACTGGATCGGCTACTGGCGAAATACGTCTTACTGTTCCCGTAAACTTTTGATTGGGGAAAGTATCAAAACGGACATCAACGGATTGATTTAAGCGAATTTTGCCAATCTCTAATTCTGAAATCAGCACAATCACCTTAACTTGACTAAAATCTCCTAACTTGACAACTTCATTACCTGCAAATAGCAGATTACCAATTTCACTCACGCGCTCTAGAACAACACCATTAATAGGAGATGTAATGGTGGTGTAGGCTTGGCGCTCTTGTTCTCTAAGCTTGATTGCTTCTTGGGCTAAAACTCTTTGGGAACTGGCACTCACAGTTTGCTGTTGGAGGCTAACTTGCTGTTCAGCCGATCGCAATGACTGTTCCGCAGCTTTGGCTTCAGTAACAGCATTCTCGGCGGTTTGCGGAGAAACTGCTCCTTCCTTAGCCAATTGGGTGAAGCGCCGAGCATTTGCTTGTGCCTGTTGGTACTGTACTCTCGCTCTCTCCACTTGGGCGCGAGCATTACCCACTGCGGCGGTTGCTTGTGATACTTCCGATTCCCTTGCCGCAACTTCCGCTTCGGCTTGTAGCACAGTTGCAGATAGAACTGCATCATCCAATTGGGCGATTGCTTGCCCCGCTTCGACGCGATCGCCAACATCCACATTCAAATCTAGTAAACGCCCTTCCAAACGCGATCGCACTGACACCTCTCTAATAGGTGCAGTCGTTCCTGTGTATTGATTTTCTTCTTCAAGTAGCTCTAAACTTGCGATCGCCACATCTACGGCTACAGCAGGTTTTTGGTTCTGTACTTGAGCTTGGGAGGCATCCTTATTGTTTTGCGTGCAACTCGCAGTTACACCTGACAAGCTAGCGATCGTGGCTAATATCCAAAAAGCTTTCATAGACTGAAGATGGCAAGTGTTTCCTAAGGTTATTCTAAGTGATACTACTTGTTTTTGTGTGAAGTTCCCACAATAGATCTTTTGGTTCACAAATACTTGTCGTCATCAATACATTTACCAACTACATCCTGTTGAGACTTAAATTTTGAAAAGCGTGGCAAAGCCACGCTTTTCAAAATTTAAGTCAGTGCTTTGCGCTGTAATATCAGTAATGATTCGCTAGCGAGGGAATCAGAAACCCTCAAATTTTGCGCTTCATCACCACAAGAGTGATGTCATCATAAACTTTGCCAAAACCGATAAAATCACGGACATCAGCAATGATCATTTCTCTAATTTGATCAACAGAATTTTGATAGTTTAGTTTGATTACTTCAATTAAACGTGGAAGCCCATAGAACTGTTTATTTGTGTTCTCCGCCTCAGTAATACCATCTGTATAAAGCACCACTACATCATCCAGTTCTAAATTGATATTTACTTCAAAGATAAAATCACTAATATCATCCGTTAAACCAATAGGAAATCCTAATGAATCTGTATCAATAATTTCCACCTCACCACTGGCTCTAAGCACAATCACACTCTCATGTTGCCCACTTAAATGCAACACATTTTTGTGATAATCCATAAGCATTAAACTTAAATTCTTATCAGAATTCATGCGCTGAATATTTTCATAGATGGTGTGATTGACAGTTGATAAAAATCTCACAGGATTGGTCTCACCATTAATTAGTAAAGCACGGATAGCTGTTTGCACCATAATCATGATTACGCCACTTTCTAATCCATGTCCCGTCACATCACCAATGCCAATTTTAATCTTGCCATTTTGTTGCAGAACATCATAATAATCTCCCCCCACCTCATCAGCAGGTTCCATAAATCCCACAATATCTAGCTCTGCAATACTGTTTAACTCTTTTACCTTTGGTAAGATCATTTCCTGCAAACGTCGAGTAACTGCTAGTTCGGAACTCATGCGGATGTTTTCAGTTGTTAATTGCTGATTAAGGAAGCTAATTTCTCGATTAGCATCAACCAATTCACTAGTTCGTTCTGCAATGATATCTTCGAGATTTTTGTTGACTTGGTCTAACTGAATATATGCTTGATCTTTGAGAAATACCTGCTCTTGGAGTTTGATAGAGGCTCGATTATTTTCGGAAACTAGGGATAAGACTACGATCGCAGTTATGGAGATTACTCCCATAAAGAGTTGCAACAATAGGAGAGAATTACTCTCTTGCGATACTTTATAGAAAATCCCAATTCCATAGGCTGTGCTAATGGAAGCTACCATAGCCGTAGTTGTTACGAGTAAAGTCGTAATTTTAGAACCAAATCGGAAGGCAGACCACAGCAAAGATGGTAGCAGTAAATACTCAATTGGTTGACTTTCGATAAGTGCTAAATAAGAAATAGCGATTAAGAGCGTTACTGCAAAAAATAGTTCTTTGAGATCAAATTGGTTGTCAAGAATCTCAAGTTTTTGCTTGATTTTATTTGGTTTTATTTTTGTTTCCTTATTCCACCATGCCAAGATTAAGGGGGCAAATACTAAAATGCCTACCACATCGCCAACCCACCATCCCAAGGTAACAGTCCAATAGATATCCCAAGGGATTAATCCTGCCCAAATTACGATCGCCGCTCCAAATAATGCTTGCAAGATTGTGCCGCTAAAGGTGGCTGCCAGCGCAAAGACTACAAAATGCTTAACGTAGCCCAAGAAATAATTGGTCTTATTAAAATGCAATACCAGCGTAGTTGCTACTAAAGCACCGATCGCAGGTGCAAGCCCTGCCATTATTGCGAAGATGAAAGGCACTTTAGAGTTCAAAAAACTATTTAAAGCTGCCCCAAAAAATATGCCAAACCAGCGCGATCGCCCTCTTGCGAGTAAAGCCCCAACAGCGATCCCCGCCGATGGCCAAAATGGTGAACCAAGGGGGGATTGGGGTAGCTTCAGAACCAATGCACCAAAAACAAAGTAAAGTACAGCAATAATTGCGTTATCAATCCACCAAGAAGTATTGATTGCATTGATTATTTTGTTGGGCTTCATAAAGACGTGAGTGGCAATGTTGGCAAAATTTTTCAAAATTTTTGTTGTTATTGAAAGTACTATTTCATAGGTAGCTAGGTGCAATTAAATACAAAATCTTAGAACCTGTGATACAGCTACAGTATGTATTGCAGGCTTTGGCTGTAGTTTTTAATGATGCCTAGAGGATTAACAATTCCAATAAGAATGTTGCTCCTTTGTAGTTCCTTTCAGAGAGTACACATCGCTGCAAGTATTGTAAGTGTCTACTTTTGCATTTACGGATTGAGCTAAACAAGCTTTTTTTCACAAGAATTTAAGCTAATGTCAGGAAACCGTAAATATTGCGCTCTCCAAACATAAATTATCAGTTAATAAATACCCAACATCTCAAAGTTTATGGTTGGATAGGAGTGTAGCCTTGCCCTCCGCCTTAGGGTCAGCAGAACGGCAATAAGACAAGTAATCATTCAGGAATAATTCTATGCAAACAAATGTTGCTAATCAAACCAGCAATATTACGGTAGAAGACGATCGCACAGGTTTAAGTATTGAAACCCTCAAGCGAGCATTTGCCGATAACCTTTTCTACATACAAGGCAAACTGGCACTTCTGGCAAACTTCACCGACTACTACATGGCGTTGTCGTACACCACACGCGATCGCCTGTTGCAACGTTGGCTTCAAACCCTCAAGGTCTACCATGAGCAAGACATCAAGACTGTTTATTACCTGTCTGCCGAATTTTTGATGGGGCGACATCTCGGTAATAGCTTGATTAACCTTGACCTCTACGAATCGATCGAGCAAGCTGTCCGAGAGTCGGGACTAGACCTTACCGAAGTATTAGAGCAGGAACCCGATCCCGGCTTAGGTAACGGTGGCTTGGGGCGTTTAGCTGCTTGTTTCCTCGATTCTCTAGCTACTTTGGAAGTCCCTGCGATGGGCTATGGCATCCGCTATGAATTTGGTATTTTCAACCAATCCATTCAGCATGGCTGGCAGGTGGAGATCCCCGACAAATGGCTACGTTGTGGCAATCCTTGGGAAGTCGTCCGCTATGAGTCCACCGTCCAAGTCAAATTTGGTGGACATACGGAAATCTATAACGACGATCGCGGTCGTCCCCATACCCGTTGGATTCCTAGCTTCACCGTCGAAGGCATTCCCCACGATACCCCAGTCCCCGGTTATCAAACCAACACCGTAAATACTTTGCGTCTATGGAAAGCCGAAGCAGGTGAAGACTTTAACTTCCAAGCCTTTAACTCGGGCGACTATGACGGTGCGGTAGCCACCAAGATCAAATCAGAAACCATTTCCAAGGTTCTCTATCCCAACGACAATACCCCTCAAGGTCGTCAGTTGCGTCTAGAGCAGCAATTCTTCTTTGTGTCCTGCTCACTGCAAGATATCATTCGTCGTCATCTCAAAAAATACAATCGTCTCGACAACCTTCCTGAACATGCTGCGATCCAGCTAAATGATACACACCCTGCGATCAGTATTGCGGAAATGATGCGTCTGTTAGTAGATGAGCATGAACTTTTCTGGGATGAAGCATGGCGGATCACCCAAAATACCTTTGCTTACACAAATCACACACTCATGCCTGAGGCCCTCGAGAAGTGGGGAGTACCTCTGTTTGAGAGTCTATTACCTCGGCATTTGGAAATCATTTACGAGATTAATCATCGCTTCTTGCAGGATGTGCAGACTTGGTATCCTGATGATGAAGAATTATTGTCTCGCCTCTCGATCATTGAAGAAAGTGGTGGCAAACAGGTACGCATGGCAAACCTTGCAACCGTCGGTAGTCACGCAGTTAATGGTGTTGCGGCATTGCATACTGAGCTACTTAAGCAAGATGTTTTGAAGGACTTCTACAAACTTTGGCCACAGAAGTTTAACAATAAAACTAATGGGGTCACACCTCGTCGTTGGGTGTTGCTAGCTAACCCTGCCTTGTCAGGATTGATTACCGAAAAAATCGGTGATACTTGGCTCAAGCATCTTGACGAATTGCGTAAACTCGAAGCTTTTGTGGATGACAAAGATTTTCGCGATCGCTGGAGACAGATTAAGCAAGCTAATAAGCAAAAACTTGCTGACTACATCATGGCTCACAATTGTGTGGAAGTGGATGTCAATTCTATCTTTGATATTCAAGTCAAGCGGATTCATGAATACAAGCGTCAACATCTTGACCTGTTACATATCATTGCCCTTTACCTGCGCATCAAGCAAAATCCTAGTATCCAGATGACTCCTCGCACCTTCATCTTTGGTGGTAAGGCAGCCCCCGGATATTTCATGGCAAAGTTGATTATCAAAGCAATCAATGCCGTAGCCGATGTTGTCAATCGCGATCCTGATGTACATGGCAGACTAAAAGTTGTCTTCTTAGCTAACTTCAGCGCTTCGTTAGGACAGTTGATTTATCCTGCGGCGGATCTATCAGAACAAATCTCTACCGCAGGTAAGGAAGCTTCTGGTACTGGCAACATGAAATTCACGATGAATGGAGCCTTGACCATTGGTACATTGGATGGGGCTAACATCGAAATTCGCGAGGAAGTTGGTGAAGAGAACTTCTTCCTATTTGGTCTCACGGCTGCGGAAGTAGAACAGATGAAGTCTGAAGGCTATAATCCCTATTCCTTCTACGAGAAAAATGAAGAACTACGTCATGTTCTCGATCGCCTAAGCATGGGATATTTCTCCCCTGGAGAAAAAGACTTGTTTAAGCCTCTAGTCGATGCATTACTACATCGTGACGACTATATGCTGTTGGCAGATTATCAAGCCTATGCTGATTGTCAGGCAAAGGTGAGTGAAGCCTATAAGGATGTCGAACATTGGACAACTATGAGTATTCTCAACGTTGCCCGTTCTGGGAAGTTCTCTTCCGATCGCACCATTAAAGAATATTGCGATGAGATCTGGAAAGTCAAACCTGTTAAGGTAGAACTAGAACCCTATGATCCAGCCAAAGCTACCCTAAAAGTTGGTGGTTAATTCTTAGAGCGTGTTTGAGAAGTTTTTACCCCCTCTAACTCCCCCTTACAAAGGGGGAGGATTTGATTTCCCCCCTTTGTAAGGGGGGATTAAGGGGGGTAAAAGCATAAATTGATGCTAAATAGGATACTTCTCAAACATGCTCTTAAACTCGATAAAGGCTCGCTTAGCGAGCCTTTATTATGTGATGTACAATATCCAACTAATTATGAAAGTCGCTTTTTTCAATACCAAGCCCTACGATCGCCAATTTTTTGGAGCGGCAAATGAGAAGCATTGCCATGAAATCATCTTTTTTGAGTCACACCTAAGCCTTGAGACAATTTCTCTCGCCGCAGGATTTCCCGCCATCTGCATTTTTATTAATGACTATCTCAATGCCGAAATGCTGCAAATCCTTGCGAAGGGTGGCACAAAGTTAATCGCGCTAAGATCGGCAGGGTTTAACCATGTAGACTTGACTGCTGCAAGCAATTTGGGGATGGCGATCGTGCGTGTTCCTGCCTATTCGCCCTATGCAGTAGCCGAACATGCCGTCGCTTTGATTTTGTCTTTAAATCGGAAGATTCATCGAGCTTATAACCGTGTCAGAGAAGGCAATTTTTCCATTGAGGGATTACTCGGTTTTGATTTGTATGGAGCAACGGTTGGTGTTGTGGGAACAGGAAAAATCGGCGCAATTTTCGCCCAGATCATGCGTGGATTTGGCTGCAAATTATTAGGTTATGATGCCTATCACAATCCACTCTGTGTAGAACTAGGCATGAAATATGTCTCTATGGCAGAATTATTATCACATTCCGATATTATTTCCCTCCATTGTCCATTAACTCCTGATACTCATCATTTGATTAATACAGAAGCGATCGCTAAGCTTAAGACTGGCACAATGCTAATTAACACCAGTCGAGGAGGATTGATTGATACGCAAGCAGCGATCGATGGATTGAAATCTGGATCAATCGGCTATCTTGGCATTGATGTATATGAACAGGAAGCAGATTTATTTTTTGAAGATTTATCTAATGAAGTCATTCAGGACGATATATTTCAGCGCTTACTCACTTTCCCTAATGTGATTGTCACAGGACATCAAGCTTTTTTCACCAGTCAAGCCCTTGCTAATATCGCCGAGACAACCCTCGCAAATATTACCGAATTTGGAGAAAGTGGAACCTGTACCAATGAGGTCAAGATAGATAACGCGATCGCTAAGTAACTGAAGAATGCTAAGCAATGTTAAATACTGCGCGATCGCGTCCTTGATCTTTCGCTAAATATAAACCTCTATCTGTCGCCTCAACTAGAACCTTGGGATCTATGTTTCGCTCAGGAAATATCGTAGATACTCCAATGCTCACTGACACATAACTTCTTACATAGGAAGCTTCGTGAGGAATCTTTAGCGCATTGATGGCTTGACCAATTTGTTCCGCAATGTAGATTGCTCCATCCTTTTGGGTACTTGGCAAAATCACCGCAAATTCTTCGCCGCCATAACGTGCGGCGAGATCAGCGGGACGACGGATACAAGATTCGATCGCCTTTGCTACCGACTTTAAACATTCATCCCCCGCAGGATGTCCATAGCGATCATTAAAGCGTTTAAAAAAATCAACATCGCATAATAGTAAGGAAAGTGGTGAACATTCCCTAGCTAAACGTTGCCATTCCGTAGCTAAGCGTTGATCAAAGGCGCGACGATTTGCAATCTGAGTCAAGCCATCAATCGTTACTTCACGGGCAAGTGATAGGGCTTTATCATAGAGCAATGCCTCAATCGTGTCACTATGGGCAGTAGTCGTATCTAAAATCAGTTCTAAATCATTTTTTTCTCCAGCAAGTTTCTCTACAAGCAAGCGTAGAGCCGCCTCAGTCTGTTGGCGATCGATTATTTCAGTTTGGAGGGAATAATTAACTAAGGCAAGTTGCTGCTCATGAATAATTTTGTTGTTTAACTGCTCTTTGAGGTTTTGGTTTTGAGCTTTTAACTCCTTTATTTCTTGTTCTAGATTCTCAACTTTAGTCAAGAAAAGTGGTTCCGTGGGAACTTGGGGATAATTTTCAGTTTCCATACTTTACTTTTCCAGATTGGACGTTGGGTTTAGCAATTTTAGAACAGCTTTAGGAAATTGCCAAATAACCAGTCAAATCTAATTTTTTAGAGATTTTCCTAACTGTGTTAGTGAAAAATTTTTGGTAGTGCTAAATAGGTAGGGATAGGCGGCGCTTCGCGCCGCCTATCCCTACCACAATAAATCCTTTCCTTTTTAGGACTACCAAAATTTTTTCATTAACCATCAAATGGAGAGGGGAGACGTTGAACGTAAATGTAAGATAGCTGTTGTTATAGTTGGGTAGTGATGATCGCGATTACGAGTAAGAGAATAAATTACAAGAAAATAGTATGACTGACGTACTTGTGAATTCTCCTGTATCTGTATGGAAGCGTCTCCGCAGACAAGAAATTACTTGCGAAGAAGCCATCGAGATAATAGTCGATAAAAGAGGCGCTTTACGCATTGACCTCCTTGATGAGGATATTAATTACCGATTTTTTCACTGTTTTGAAGATCGCAAATCCTTACCACCTGTAATTCCTCTGCTCCTATGGCATGGCTACTTTTATCTAGGTTCACCACGTCCATTGAGTAATGAAGAAATTGAACTAATCAGCAATCGGACATTGACAGGTATCAAGAATATAACCGTCTCTTCTGAAAGCTATTTGCTATGGTTTCTTAGACAAAATTTGCCCGAACCAAATAATATTGCTTCTCCAATTGTCAATCCCCTTACAGGCGACAATGAAGAAGCGCATCTCAATGAGATCTCGGAAATATATCTCTCCCAAGCACTCGATCAAACCCATCGGATTAATGCCTTGATTTCCGTGGCGCTGCAACATCGAGCTAGTGATATTCACTTAGAACCTACAGACTTAGGACTGAGAGTACGTTATCGCATTGATGGCATCTTAAGAACAACGCGGATCTTACCACCCGAAGTCAGTCGTAAGACAATCGTAGCGCTTAAGGTTATGAGCAACATGAACATTGGCGAAAGTCGTCGTCCTCAAGATGGACGCATTAGCCAGCACTACGTTACTGCCGATAATCTTGACTTTGATCTAGATATGCGGGTGAGTACCTTTCCTTGTGTTGGTGGCGAAAAGGCGGTAATTCGTCTATTGCCCCGTAACAAAATGATGATGACGAGACTGGAAGATATTGGCTTTAATGAGCGATCGCTAAATATCTATCGCAATTGGCTATCTCAACCTCAAGGCTTAATTATTGTGACTGGTCCCACAGGGTCAGGCAAAACTAGTACTCTCTATGCCACTTTGCAATTGCTAGCAACGGATCAAGTCAATGTCATTACGATGGAAGATCCGATTGAATATAATTTGTCAAATATCACTCAAGGTCAAGTGCAGGATGTCGGAGGACTTACTTTTGCGTCTGGGTTAAAGTCGATTTTGCGTCAAGATCCAGACATTATCATGGTGGGAGAAATTCGGGATTTAGAAACCGCAGAAATTACAGTTAGAGCCGCCTTGACAGGACATCTAGTGCTATCAACGATGCACACTAATGATGCCATTAGTACGATCGCTCGATTAAAGGATTTGGGAATGAATACCAATTTAATCATGGAATCTCTATTGGGTATAGTTGCTCAAAGGTTGG
The DNA here is from genome assembly GCF_027942295.1 of Pseudanabaena sp. Chao 1811. Lineage (NCBI taxonomy): Bacteria > Bacillati > Cyanobacteriota > Cyanophyceae > Pseudanabaenales > Pseudanabaenaceae > Pseudanabaena > Pseudanabaena sp. Chao 1811. The sequence goes on along the minus strand of NZ_CP101416.1, from coordinate 4,055,635 downwards.
TACGCAAGATCTGTTCTTTTTGTGCTGAGGCTTATGTACCAACAAAATCGGAACTCACCTTACTTAATATCCCTATCCAAGAGGTTCAGTATCAAGATTGGCGGCGTGGCAAGGGATGTGAACATTGTTTTGGTTCTGGCTATCTAGGGCGTGAGGCAATATTTGAAGTTTTGAATATCACTCCAAAACTACGAAAAATCATTAACGCAGAAGATCAATCTCAACTTGCTGCTTATTTAGCATCTCAGAACTATGAATCCTTTGCTGATAGTGTGCGTCAGAAAGTTTCCATAGGAGTTACGACCTTAGAGGAGTCTTTACGAGTCCTGCCACGCCAAATGTTAATCAATGAAAGTAGTTTTGATTAAAAGCAAATTACTTAACGTAAGTTCGATAACGCCATTTGCGCGGCGCTTCGCGCCGCGCAAATGGCGAAAAATGGTAAAAATCGCTAAGCGATTTTTACCATTTTTCGCCTTCGTCGAACTGACGTTTACTTAGGATTGGGAATTTAATAAAATCATCATCTTCTGTATGGGCGGGTTTTGCTGATAACCTTACGTCATATAGTCAAATCTTCGACTAAACCCGCCCATACTATAATTTACGATCCTTAGTTTTTAAAATTGATAGGATCTTGATCGCGACGATGTTTGAAGGGAATGGGGACACCTTGCCGATCGCCTACAAGTGCCGCCGTTTTTTCTAAAGCTTCACGCAAGCGTTTGGCTGCATAAATCGACATGTCACGGGGTACACTAATACGATCGCGTAAATACCGTAGTGCCGCATCAGCACCATCTGGGGGGACACAACCTGCTTCATACTTGATCATGTTGGTTAAAGCACAGCGTAGGGCTTCATCAAATAAACGATCGTCCGCAGGATTAACACGAATGATATTTTGGCGATGTTTGATGACTCGGTAGAGAGCTTCGGTACGCGAGTTTTCTGGCTCAGGATACATGACATCGGGTAAACCAAACCAAGAGCCATTATCTACCTTTGATTTATTAATGAGCATCTGTGGTTCGCCATTTTCCCAACAGCCTCCCATCTGTGGTGGCAAATCATGGGCATGGGTATGGAAATCACTCTGCGTGCCGCGATAGGTGGAGCGACTTTCCATCGCATTAAACCATTCCGCCATGCGAGGATTTTCTTCGCGCATAGAATAGCCCTTGTAATAATAGAGGCTGGCATTCATCCGCTCGACATAGGGAGTAAAGATGACATCCGCAGTGCCGAACTCATCTAAAAAGTATGGACTAGGCGTACTTCCTAAAACCTCTTCTACTTTTTGCATGACTTCGATAAATTGTTCTCGATGACGCTGTTCTTGTTTGGCGGATACGATCGGGCGACAGAGCCATTCGCACCAAGCTCTAAATAGGATGCGTTCTAGTCTTCGGATTGGTAGTACTTGAGGATCGCTCATGCTGCGACTCAGCGAGCCAAATACCTGCTCTAGGGCAATCAAAATATCATCGCTTTCGGTAATTAAGCGCCCATCCAATTCGATCGCAGGTAGCATTCCCGATGGTACTTTCCGTTTGTACCAGCTTTCTTTCTCGCCATAGCAAAACATGGTTACTTTTTCGATGCGATAGGGAATTTGCTTCTCTTCGAGCCATAGCCAGATTTTTTGACAGTAGGGACACCAAGCATGGTTGTCGCGATATAGGGTGACGCGCACATCTGTTTCGGGATGTCCAAATAGGCGCAATTTTGATTGTGCGTTAGTCAGTCCATTGACATAATCTATTTGGAAATCGGTAAGGGTTTCTAGTTCTGTCCAACTTAGGGGAGCAATATTCATAGCAACGCATATCATGATCGATGCCTAGTATAACGTTTTTGCAAAATCTATAAATTTTGCGATCGCCTTAATTTGGGAATGCTTTGCCCTAACCTTACAACGCAGGGACAAGCGATCGCTGAAGGCACAGATTTAGATCTCCGACTTTTTTTGTGAATTTACAAATTGTCTTTGCTTGCATAGAAAAAGTCGGAGATCTGGACTTTTGCAGGTTTCTTTTTCTTTGCCCAAAACCTTACAACGCAGGGACAAGCGATCGCTGAAATCACAAAGCGCATAGGATTTATAGAATTGTAGGAAATGTAGGGGCATAGCATTCCCACAGAAATTTATAAATTTTCAGGTCGCCATAATTTGGGAATGCTATGCCCAATACCTCACAACGCAGGGACAATTTATCTGTGAAAGCATAGAGGGCAAAGCATTTGCAGATCGATATTGTTGTGGGTTTTAAAAATTGTGGCGCAAATGCTATGCCCCTACGGGATTCTCACTCAATTTTGCTAATTCCTCCTTGGCAAATTCCTTTAACTGTTCATCAGGATCGTTGTTAGAGACTGTCTTCAACAATTCCAATATTTGAGGTTTATCGCTGTAATGTTTGAGAATCGCTTCTAGTGCAGTTTGACGGGGATTAATTTGCCAATCTACTTTACGTTTAAATGGATCTTGGATAGCGCGATCACATAAAAAATTAAATGTTTGTAGGTCATCTTTCCAGCCTTTGGCTATCTCCTTTACCGCCGCACTTCGCACATATTCATGCTGATCGTTAAGAGCGCAGTCTATTAGCAAAGGAAGGGTATCAGAGTTATCTTCCCAGCCTTTGGCAATCTCTTGTACCGCCGCACTTCGTATATATTCATTCTGATCATTAAGGGCGCGGTCTTGGAGCAAAGGAAGACTGCCAGAGTCATCTTTCCAGCCTTTGGCAATCTCTTGCACTGCCGCCATTCTCACATATTCATTCTGATCATTAAGGGCGCGGTCTTGGAGCAAAGGAAGGGTATCAGAGTCATCTTTCCAGCCTTTGGCAATCTCTTGTATTGCTGAGTCAGGGATGAAGGAATGTGAGTTAAATTTAAGACATTTTTTTAACCAATCCAATATCTCAGCGCGATCTTGCCAAGTTGTCGAAATGGTGCTTATAAGTTTAACCGCCGTTTCAGAATTAAACGTGTAAGGATATTCCTGATCCACCTCACACTGCAAAATTTTTAGCAATTTACTTGATATATGAGCAATCAAGCTTCTGTTTCTCACCTCAACGAAACAATCTACTGCTAGTAAGAGATTGGATACTCCTTCTTTTTTTAGTCTGCCAAACTCATCTAAAAATGCACTCTTATCAACTTTGTGTTCCAAAAGAAAATCAATAATCTCTGCAACAAATATTGGCTCGATCATCCCCGAAATTAATCGCAAAACCTCATGCCATGACTCATCCTGCCAATGGTTCCCAAACACATCATGGATTAACTGCTCAATCGTCAGCGTTTGCGACTCCTTAAACTGCCAAACAAACTCCCACGCACAAAAATATTCCAAAAAAGTTCGATGCACAAAACCATAGGAATTTCCACCCAGATCGCAGAGGATGAAATTGCGCGTGCGAAGCTGCTTGATTATTAATCTTGCAACCATTCTAGGCTCTCCTTTTTCAAGAACAGTTCTTAAATGCTCAGTCAAAATATTTTCTAAATCAATAGCAGCAATTAAATTGCCAGATAAGCCCCTCTTACTTGATTGCATATAGTAAGCAACTTTCCGCAACATTGCTTGCTTATCTTCAAGTTCAATCGTAATCTTCCAGTCTTTCAGCTTGGGATCTTCCAACAATTTATTTTCTAAATCCCACTGATGCAACAACACCTTAGAGGCTTGGCTATACAGTTCAGGACGATCCCTCGGTAACTCCTGATTACGATTGAGAATCGCCATCATCGTTAATAACAAAGGATTTCCCGCCAACTCCTTAATCGATCGCGACTCCCTAATCGCCTTCTGCAAACGCTCCCGTTTACGATCCTTATCCGCACCTTCCGTAAAATTCAGATCATGCCAACGCACCACAAATTCCTGCATTTGCTCATCATCTAGATCCTGCAACATAAAATGTTGAAACCCTGCACCTCTCAGTTTGTGCTGACTATACCCAAATATTCGCGACGTAGCCACTGATCTCACCGCAGGATACTCATTCGTAAAGCGATGGATATCCGTCACCACCTCATCGCGCAACGCAGGATCGAACACCTCATCAATCCCATCAAAAAGGGCAATGACATCCCCATTCTTCAGCTTCTCATGCAAATCCTGCTGATTCAGGCGACAGGTAATATTCCCGCCATGAATAAACGAAACAATATCCTTGCATTTTCCCGCTTGCTTATCACGGGCATAGGTACGCAACTCCAACAAAAGCGGCAACGGGTACAAAGGCAAATCTCGCACAGGTCGCTCCGCCCAAATCAGCGCCAGATATTGCAACAGCGTCGATTTTCCTGAGCCGGGGTCGCCCAAGATCACCGCATATTTAGCAACCCCATCCTTCGCCAACTCATTCGGATCACCCAAAACCTCAAACACTCCCCGAACTGGCTGCTCCACATAGCGCTTGCGATGATTCTCTAACTCCGCCTCGGGAAGTTCCAACACATCCAACTGTCCACTTTCCTGCAACAGCCGCGATCGATCCTTCGGTAACTCATACACCTGCGGAATAAACTCCTGACATTCCCGCAAATTCTGAGGAATAAAGATCTTCCACAATTTCAATTCGTTGTAATAAACCCCAGTCGTATCCAGAGATTCCAGCTTCAAGTTGCCATACTGCTCCCGCAACCCTTCCGCATACTTTCCTAAATCAAATGCTGGCGCAATTCCCGCCACTTCCTGCACAGCATCGGCGATTTTATCTAAAGTCTGCACCTCAAAAATCGGACGCAACTTATCCGAATTCTGGACAATCTTCTTCACGGCTCGGATGTAGGACTTACTCAAAAAGTCCCAATTCATATCCTCTGGCAAAAGTGGCGAATTTAACTCTGTCCAAACTCTCACCAACAAAGCTGTATCGATCGCCTTACATTCCACATTAAACGCCATCCCCAAAGTTGATGCGACTTCTTCGCGATCAATAAACTTTTTCAGAGCAGGAATGTAATACTTTTTGAGCAATGTCTCCTGATAGCCAGCTTCTAGCAGTTCATCCTGAATCAGTTCTAAGAATACCCTCAGCGCTTTGCCATAGGCTTCTTTCTGCACATCCTTTTCAGGCAAGTGAATCACCTTTTTCAAGCAATCCTTAAAAAAGTCCTTGCCATAATCCTTTGCCGCATCCTGAGCCAAAGTCTCCAAAATTGGATAAACAACGACACCCGCCGCCTGTGTCACACCCCAAACTACCAACCAATCAATCATCGCCTCAAACTCCAAGGATATGATTCAGGACTTGCAGTCAGCCAGTCTTAATTTAGGATAGCGAGTGGCGGCGCGAAGCGCCGCCACTCGCTTCTTGGGCTTTTAATAAGACTGGTTACAGCTATCTAAAAATTGTAGTCCCTAAATTTATGTGAACATTCTACCAACTTGTCTGAGTTTTAAAAGAAAACACTTTTTGGATTAATATGACTGGATATAGCGCTTTTTTAGCAAGCAAATAGAGTTGTGTCCCCGCCGAAGGTGGGGACACAACTCTATACTTCACTAGATTGATATACGCTATATACGAACAAAATTGATTAGTTAGCCATTTCAAGCTATGACAACTGCAAATAGAGGAAATCGATCTTTCTGGCGTTTTATTCTCAACGATACGACTAGCTTTGTGGTCAAACGTCTGGGGCAAGCAGTTGTCGTCATTTTGGGCGTATCCATCCTGAGTTTTTTTGCCATTACCAAATCCCCCGGAAATTGCTTCTCGGAATTGCGAAATAACCCTAGCACCCCTAAAAAGACAATTGAGCAGTTAGAAAAGCAACTCAATTACGATAAGCCTGAAGCAATGCAGTACTTGCTCTGGCTGAGGAATACCTTAAATGGAGATCTAGGCGTGCGTTGCCAAGGTCTAGCACCCGTCACACCCCTAATCATCGAACGGGCAGGTAATACGTTACTAATGTCTCTTGCTTCATTGTTTACCACATGGCTCTTAGCAATCCCTCTTGGTATCTATAGCGCTGTTAAGCAAAATACATGGAGCGATCGCCTAATCCAAATCATCAGTTATGCCACACAGGGATTTCCCAGCTTTGTCTTAGCAATTTTATTACTGATGCTGGCGCAAAATACAGGCTGGTTTCCTGTGGGTGGTATGACCAGTATCAATTTTGCTGATCTTTCACCCTTAGGTAAGTTCTTAGACATTGCCCATCATATGGTCTTGCCAACTTTGACACTTACCATTGTTAGCTTTGCAGGGTTGCAGAGGATCATGCGCGGTAGCTTGCTCGATGTATTGCGTCAAGACTATATCAAAACCGCCCGCGCCAAGGGTTTACCTGAAAATAAAGTCATTTATGTCCATGCCTTGCGTAATGCAATCAACCCTTTAATTACTCTCTTAGGCTTTGAGTTTGGCGGATTACTGGGGGGAGCATTTATCACCGAGTTCTTTTTCAGTTGGCCGGGGCTAGGAAAATTGCTATTACAAGCAACTCAAGAAAAGGATACAAATTTAGTCATGGCAGGACTGATGCTCGGCACTCTGATGTTAGTGGTAGGAAATTTGATTGGTGATTTACTACTTAAGGCTGTCGATCCGCGTATTAAGCTCGATGATATGGAATAAACGTATCGCGGTATTTTTGTTAAAAGTGTTGATTTACAATACTTTTAACAAAAATATGAATTCCTATAGCAATCCTGTGGAAGTAACACCCTTTGGATGTTACTTCCACAGGATTACACTTTGGACTCTAAAACCAAGATATATTAATAAAGCCGTAGCGGTTGATTGGTAATGTTTCCTTTATATGATGACAATCCGACCCAAGATACTTCCATTGTTGTCTATAGCTTAATTGTGGTGAATGTCCTGATCTTCGGATATCAGTTGAGTTTGCTAGACTTTCAATTTGCGCAATGGATAGGGAATTGGGCTTTAATCCCCAAGGGATTTGTTGCTAATCCCATAAGAGAATCAATTACTTTAATATCATCACAATTTCTTCATGGCAATATTCTCCATTTAGTTGGGAATATGTGGTTTCTCTATCTATTTGGCAACAATATTGAATATAAGCTTGGTCACTGGAAATTTTTGTTTTTCTATCTACTCTGTGGAGTCTGTTCAGGCTTAGCACAGGTCATCACTGCACCAATGTCAGGGCTACCAATGCTAGGGGCAAGTGGTGCAATATCAGGAGTGATGGGTGCATATTTAGTCAGATTTCCTCGCGCTAGAATTGTGACCTTATTATGGATTGGATTTTCTTTTATTCCCATTCCTATTCCCGCAGTCGTATTTCTCGGCTTATGGATTGCTGGGCAAACTATCTATGCGGCAATGGCAAATCCAAATTTACCAGGGGTAGCTTATTTGGCTCATGTCAGTGGTTTTGTGGTGGGCGCGATCGCTGTTTTGATCTACTCAAAATTTACTAAAAAGTAGAACAAATGGTGGGCGTGAAGCATACACCAGTCGTTATTAAATTGGCAAATTTACCGTGAAAGTAGTTCCTTGTCCGACTTTGCTTTCGACTTTGATTTGTCCCTGATGACTTTCGGCGATCGCTTTAGCAATAGCTAAACCTAGCCCTGATTCACTCGTAGCCGAATTTCCCGATTTAGAACTAGACTTGCTACTCTTTTGTGGTTGATAGCGATAGAATCTTTCAAAAATTTGGGATAGCTCTGCTTCAGGAATACCTATCCCAGTATCCCTGACCTGAACCTGTACTTGATTTGTAGAATGGAGTGGTTGGGTAATAATTTTCACTTTGCCACCCTTGGGCGTATAGGCGATCGCATTGCTAACTAGATTTGTAAACAAGCGTCCTAAGCGATCGCGATCGCCAGATATCAAGAGATTTGTATCTTCGCTAGGTAATTGGAGCGTAATTTGTTTTTGCTGGGCGATCGCCTGCTGTTCTTCGCCTACCTCATAGAGGATTTGCGACAAATTACAAGTCTCACGCTTCTGATTTGTAATCCCGCCATCATGACGCGCCAAAAAGAGTAAATCTTCAATCAATCTTCCTAAACGGCGCGTAATCCTTTCAATGGTTTCTAGTTGAGATTTCTGAAACTCTAGATCAGGATTAGGATCGGAGAGCGCTACTTGGACATTGGTTTGAATCACAGCGATCGGGTTCCGCAATTCATGGGAAGCATCGGCAGTAAATTGTTTTAAGCGTTGGTAAGATTCACGCACAGGTTCCATTGCAATTCCTGCTAACCACCAACCGCATAGCAAAACTACACCTACCATGAGCGTTGTCCCTACCGCGAGATCGAGAAATAGCTGCTTCACGGGCTTAGTGACTTCAAACCAAGGATGACTAATCCGCAAATATCCCAGCAATTTGCCATTAATCACAATCGGTTCGGTCATCTGGCGCAAAGGTTCCGCTTCCGACAAATGCACCGTGCGATAAACTGGCTGCAAAATTCCGCGTTCTCTTTGTTGCAAAGAATCAGAATTGCCATTAGTCGTCCAGAGAATCTCTCCACTGGGACTAAACCAATCAATATCAATATGATCGGCATCAATTTCTTGAGCATTTGCCGAAAAATTATGACTGAAATCTGATTCTAAATCAATTAGATTAGAACGAATTAGCGATCGCTCGATGACTTCGGCAACATGATCGATCGTGTCATCAATGCGATCGATCAAGGTAGATTGCACATAGAGATAGAATCCCGTCGCAAAGACAATCAGCAAAATCGCTGTGACGATCGCATACCACAGAGCTAAGCGGCGGCGCATGGCTTGAAATACTGGATTGGTGGCAGGTTTGGGCGCAGGATTAGTAGTCAAACTCTTCTAAAATAGTTAACAATCGGTTTTGGCAAGAACTGGGAATTAAATCACTCAGAGGAATCTCGCGTTTACCGCCACCTATAGCAATCTTAGTTTCTTCTAGGACTTGGCTCACATCCGAAGCCTTAATCCCCGCCACGATCATTGGATAAAACTTCTCGGCAAGGGGGCGATGCAAATGGGCATCATTCAAATATAAATGCCACTTCGCGATGTCGATGTAGACATCTTCTGCGATCGCCGCAGCTAACTGTTCAATGCGTTCTGTAGTACTCATTTTGATAACTGATAATTACTATGTGATTGGTGGGGTGCTTTGCACCCCACCATACATCTTAAGTCTTTAACTTGATTCTAATGCGATCGCCATAAATTAAACCTCCATGCCTTCAGGAAAATTGACATCCAAAATCTGCATAGATGTATAAGGACAAAATTTCTACTGTCCAGTTATAAAAATCTGTTTCATATAAACTTGCTGACATTTTGACTGACCTCTACTTTTACTCTATTTCTAAAATTCAACGTAGTGATTTAGAAGCGCCACCCATCCTAACCTTTTAAAATTCAAAATCAATATCCTCAGGAAAGCTACTATCAAAAATTTGATCTTGACTATAGGGAAGTTCAGAGGGTAAATCTTTTTTCTTTAAAGGAGTTTCTGTAAATGCTAAATCTAATCCTTGGATAAAACCTTCAGCGATCGCTACATCTAGATGAGATTTTAAACTAGGGTTGTTAGCTAAAAGTTTCTGAATTTCTCGCCTTTGCGCGTTAATGGTTACTTGCCAACTTCTACTCCGCTTTTCGGGTTGGTATTGCCATTTTAATAAATGCCCAATCAAAACGCCTAGACGATTCTCTAGCTCTCGTCTTTCTTGTCTACCCAAAGAAGCAATCTCCTCTGCTAAATTGATCAAGTCTAGATGCTCAAACTTTCCCGATTGCAGAAACTGAGATTGTTCCACTGTCCAACTGTAAAAATCAGTTTCATACAAGTTAGTTTCCATACCTTTACCTTTATTCAGTAGATTAGGAATGTGGGCAACCAAATATTTTATAAGAATTACCCATAGGGGAGGTTACGCGATCGCGTAACCTCCCCTATGGGTAATCAAGCCTAGGCTTTTTGTGTTTGCCTTTCCTTAGTCAATACCCAGATGCCATGTCCGAGGATCGATATTCCCCAAATTACTGCGACCCATACTGACCAGATCCATACTTTTTCGGTGATAGATTGGATAAACCACATGCAGGTACTGCAAGCGGAATAGATGGCAAGGTGCAGATAAAAGTTAACTCTACGTTCAAGATTTTGGTATTCAGGATCGTTAGGATCTGGCGGCTTGGATAGCTTAGGCATAGAAAATTATGAATTGAGTCAGGTTCAACTAAAACTTATGCTAACGCAAAACCTGATACAGCGCTTTGCGCCGCCTATACTTATTTTAATTTCGCTCTATGAGATGATGCTAAATCCAAGGTGTAATGGTAAGTTCCAATGAATACCTCCATGACGCTTTGCGCCTTGGCAATATCTAAAAAAATAAATCAGGAAATTTCAGGATGGATACTTGGGAAAGCTTACGCATGGCAGGGAAAACCCTTGCGGCTAATCGGTTGCGTAGCACATTAACGATGCTAGGTATCATCATTGGCAATGCCTCAGTAATTTTGATGGTGGGTGTTGGTCAAGGTGCTCAGAAATATGCTTCGCAGCAGTTTCAGGCATTAGGTACGGATGTAATCTTTGTAATTACGGGGACTGATAATGCCCGTCGTAATGTGATCGCACCGCCCAATCGTCTTGTCCTTGCCGATGCTGAAGCGATCGCTACTCAAGTACCAACTGTCCGCAGTGTCGCCCCCCAGATCAATGGCTCAGAACTAGCGATCGCAGGTAATAACACCAAACGCGCTACCCTGATTGGCACAACCGATAATTATGTAAAAGTAAGAACTGCGGAGGTTGGGTCAGGACGCTTTTTTAATGCAGAAGATATTAAGCGCAATTCAAGGGTTGTGACTTTAGGATCAGCGATCGCCAGAGATTTATTCCCACAGGGTAACGCCCTCGGACAGACAGTCAGAATACGTGGTACTAGCTATGAAGTAATCGGTATCATGTCCGAGAAAGGTGCATTTTTGGGGACTAACCAAGATGACACAATCTTTCTGCCGATTACGACAATGACGAGTCGCCTCACAGGTAAAACCTCTCCCTATGGCGTTGCCGTTGCTGTAATTAACGTATCTGCGACCAGTAACGATAATGTCAGCGCTGCCCAGTTCCAAATAGCGAACCTCTTGCGATTGCGTCACCGTACTTCCGATGTCAATGCCGATGACACGTTCACCATTCGTACCCAACAGGATGCTCTAGAAATTGTGGGTAACATCACGGGCGCACTAACGATCATGCTTGCCGCGATCGCAGGAATTTCGCTCCTAGTCGGCGGTATCGGCATTATGAATATCATGCTTGTCTCAGTTACCGAACGCACCAGCGAAATCGGACTGCGTAAAGCGATCGGCGCATCTCCTAGTGATATTCTTACTCAATTCACCATCGAAGCTGTGATTTTGTCATTACTCGGAGGTGTGATCGGCACAGGGATCGGGATTGGGGGCATCCTTTTAATCGCCGCAGTTTCCCCACTCCAAGCAGGTGTATCCATCGGTGCAATTTGCCTAGCCGTTGGTGTATCTGGGGGCATCGGTCTATTTTTCGGTATTTTTCCCGCCCGTCAAGCTGCCAGACTCGATCCAATTGTGGCTCTGAGAAGTATTTAAGCAAGGAAAAAGGGGGAATTCCCAAAATCACCAATTACGAATTACGAATTACGAATTACGAATTATCAAAAGCTAACCGCTAACCGCCAAAAGCCCAAAAAACATGCTAACTAACGACCTCATAACTCCTATTCCTGAAATATCTGAATCAAGACGCGAGATTGTGCGACTTAATGAAGTTTGTAAATACTATGGTCAAGATGACACCTTAGTAAAAGCCTTAGATAATGTCAGCTTTGTGATTAAGCAAGGGGAATATTGCGCAATCATGGGGGCTTCAGGTTCGGGCAAATCCACCTGCATGAATATCATCGGCTGCCTCGATAGTACTACCTCTGGTCACTACTTCCTAGATGAAGAAGATGTCTCAGGTATGGAAGAGAAGGATCTGGCTAAGGTTCGTAATCTCAAAATTGGCTTTGTGTTCCAGCAATATCACCTACTACCACAACTCTCAGCTTTAGAGAATGTGATGTTACCAATGGCTTATGCCAATGTTCGTCCCAAGGAACAAAAGGAAAGAGCGACGGCGGCGCTAGAACGGGTAGCCATGGGACATCGCCTCAATAATCGCCCTAATCAGATGTCTGGTGGTCAACAGCAGAGAGTCGCGATCGCCAGAGCGATCGTCAATAATCCCGTAATGTTACTTGCCGATGAGCCGACTGGAGCGCTCGATTCCCATACTACTGCTGAAGTCATCGAACTATTTGGTGAACTGAATGACAGTGGCATTACTGTGGTGATGGTGACCCATGAAGCAGATGTTGCAAGAAATACTCAACGGATTATCTGGTTCCGCGATGGTCAAATCATGAATGATCACCTATCTCCTTCCGATCTCAATCATGTGATTTGAATCATAGACGTTTTCCAATGAGCATATGCCCATTGGAAAACAACAAACAAGTTCAGGCAAGTTTAGGAATTTCCAATTTGCCTATGGCAAATTGGAAATTCCTATAGTAATACAGTTGGCAAAAGCACTTCAAATTCAGTTCCAATCGTGACATCACCTCTGTCATTGAGATAGGGCGATCGCAATACGATTTTGCCATTATGCTGCTGCGTGATAATCTGATGGCAAATTGCTAACCCTAAGCCCGTACCTTTGGTATTCCCTTTGGTAGTAAAAAAACTATCAAAAATTCGATCCTGAATCTCATGGGGAATTCCCATACCATTGTCGGCAATCTTGATCGATACCCAGTTGCGATCATCAATTTTGGAAATTGTGGCAGAAATCATTACTAATGGCTGCCATGTAATATCCGATATTGTCTGAATATTCCCTGAACTATGAATTTCATCTACTTCTTTATGTAGAATTTGATGCCGTTGTCTGATCAAATCAGGTTGCGATCGCAAATCTATCAAAGCATCTAGCGCATTACCGATCAAGTTCATAAACACCTGAATTAAGCGATCGCTATATCCATTGATTTTGGGAAGATTAATATAATTTTTTACAATCTGTATATTCCTAATACGGCTACTGAGGATCATTAAACTACTATCGACACATTCTATTAAATCAACTGGTTCTGGCATCGCATTATCTTTCATATGCGATAGACTCTGTAAAGTATCCACTAAGCGACGTAGATACTTTGAGCCAGATTGAATGCTGCGTACAACCTGTGGCAAATCTGAGCGCACAAAATCCCAATCAACTTGTTCTAATGTTTCGCTAATAGCTGGTGCTGAAGTTCCATATTCCTTTTCATAAGCTCTCAAAATTTGCATTACACCTTCAATGTAAGTTAAGAGACTCTCAGTATTGCCATAAATTGCGGATACAGGATTGCGAATGTCATGGGAGACCTCAGCGACAATTTGTCCCAAACTTGCCATTTTCTCCGTTTGAAACATCGTCGTTTGGGTCTGTTCGCGCAAAAGCTTAGTAGCTAGTTCATGGATATGAGATTGCGCCTGTAATAGATCATGAATATCCAATACAGAATGAATATCTCCCTCAAGATGGACGATCACAGGTTCATAAATCTCATCATTTAAGCGACTGAGGGCTAATTGAGCTGCAACGACAATGGAGGTATTACCATGTAATTGCAGAATTTTTGATTGAGATTGCTCATAGAGAACTCTTAATGGTCGTTTAGTAAATAATTCGATCGCATAAGGTTTGCTCAAACATTCTAGAAACCTGCGACGAGATAACATGCCTACATAGTTGCCTTGATCGTAAACTACAAGTGCTGGCAAGAGGGGATTGTCTTGAAAGAGCTGTCGAGCGATCGCCCCTACCTGCTCCAAATCAATTTGCACATCATATAACTTTAATTCTGAAATAGTCGCATCTAGAGCTAATTGACGTTTCTGCTTTGGCGATGAATGCTGATTTGATGCCGTTGCAGGCTCACTTGCCATTACCATTAACGGAATCATTGCCATTTTGCGGGCTAACTCTTCGGTTGCAGTTTGCCTGATGCTTTTACCATGAACTGCACCTCGATCTGGTTGAGTCTTTTGATATTTGAGATTGGTAATCACAGTTTGCAGGGACTCTGATTTCACCTCTATTCCTAAGGCTTGGGCAGCAATGCTAAAAGCATAGCTAAGATTATCTATAGAAATCTTCGGTAATAGATTGATCGCTCCCCTACGAGTTGCCCAACGCTTTTCTACTTCCTTAATTTGAGTTTGCCGAGGATTTACAAGCAGAACTTTTACATGGGGTACATACTCTGCACACCATTTACAGAGTTCAGTTGCCAGTAAGGATGTCCCTCCCCCATATCGCACACCAATATCAGAAATAATTAATTCCGGCAAAGGCTGTTGAGCTTGAAGTTTTTGGGCAAGCAGCTTTAACAGATCTTGTGATTCAGGAGCTGCCCAAACTTCTAGCTGATGTGATGATAAGGCTTTATGCCACATCATTGATTGCTCTTCTGACAATTGAGCCAGCAAGACAGATTTAGCCACGATTTCCCCAACTAAAAAAATTCTTGTTTTTATAGTAAGCTCTGACAATATTTAGATACAAGTGAAAACAGATAACCTAAACTTAACCAAAAGTTAATTTTCAGGAAGTGTACACTTCCCAAGGAAGCGATGATGTTCTGTGCGTAGCACAGAACATCATCGCTTCCTTGGGACTATCCAGTGATCGTATAAAATGAAAAAATCGAATTGGATTTTTTCATGACACGAATTTGTATTCTTGGTGGTGGTTTTGGCGGTTTGTATACTGCTCTAAATCTATCCCGTCTGCCTTGGGCGGTCATGCCTGAAATTATCCTGATTGATAAAAGCGATCGCTTTTTATTTACGCCATTTCTCTACGAGTTGATCACTGATGAAATGCAGGAATGGGAAATTGCACCCACATTTACGGAAATACTTGCAGATACAGGTATCCAGTTTATGCAGGGAATCGTAACCAATATTAATTTTGAGGCGCAGCAAGTAGAAGTTAATATCGGTCAGCGTAGTCTGGTTGAATATGACTACCTCGTTTTAGCGATCGGTGGCGAAACTCCAATGCACTTTGTGGCGGGAGCTTCAGAATATGCAATTCCATTTCGGAATCTAAATGACTTTTATCGACTCAATAGCAAGCTGGAATTGTTAGAAGCCTCCAACCGTGACAAGATCCGTGTATGTATTGCAGGTGGTGGTAGTAGTGGTGTTGAGCTTGCGTGTAAAATTGCCGATCGCCTCAAAGAGCGGGGTCGGGTGCGCCTTGTTGATCGCAATGCCAAAATTTTATCTAACTCTACTGATGCTAATCGGGCGATCGCTGAGCTTGCCCTCTCTCAACGTGGTGTCTGGACAGATCTCAATACCAGAGTTTCTCAAGTAACGGAGGACGAAGTTACCCTTGACTATGCCGATGGCAGCGATACATTACCCGTAGATATCGTGCTTTGGACAGTGGGTAGCACTTTCTCGAAGGTGATTCAAAATTTACCCATTGCCCATAATCGCCTTGGCGCGATCGCCACAGATCCAACTTTACAAGTCCAAGGCTATCCCCATGTATTTGCGATCGGTGATTTAGCAGGACTAGAGACCAATGGACAGTCTTTACCAGCTACAGCGCAGGTTGCCTTTCAGCAATCGCAATATTGTGCTTGGAATATCTGGGCTAGCATTAACAACAAATCCTTAGTGAACTTTAGCTATATTCCTCTAGGCGAGTTTATCAGTTTAGGAATTGATGGGGCAACTGCTTCCATTTTTGGCAAATTTAGCATTGATGGATTACCAGCCCATGCCATAAGAAGGCTAGCCTATTTACTAAGAATGCCAACCTTCCAACATCAATGGAAGATTGGCACGCACTGGCTAACTAAACCCTTAATTGAAATATTTAGAAAGTCTGTATAGAATAGGCGGCGTTTTGCGCCGCCTATTCTTTAAATAATGTCAGTTCGGTTTAAGTTGGCAAATTTTAAAATTCCAAAAGTAAAAGCCTTGCTAAGCAAGGCTTTTACTTTTGGAATTTTAGAGAGGGTCTGCGTAGCAAACCCTCTCTAAAATTCCATTTCAAATTATTCCGAACTCGCGTTAAATAGACCTAGAGAGAAATGACATTTCTTAATTTTCAGAATCAGATGTTTCATTCTCAAATGTTGGCGCACTAGCAACATCAGCCAAGCTAGTTGGTGTTTTACCACCTTTTTTCTTGCGTCGTGAATTCGTTCTTGTCCATTTGGTTTGATTCCAAATGCCAAATAAGACAAAGGCTGAAACAATAGCTTCAAAGTACCATTTACATGCTTGCTTAATTAGTTGACGACCTGCTTTAGTTTGTCCTTCTTGAATATTTTGCTTGATTGCATTTTCATTTTTAACAATCTCTGTTTCTAACTGTTTCCTAAGCTCAGCAGGATTATCCTTATTCAATTTAATACTTGGCGATCGCTTCTCAATAAACTCGGCAGCTTTACGTAAATTAGCATCATTGGTATTTTTGAGATTTTCCTTAATGGTATTGAATTGCGAAAGCTGTTGAGATAAAACTGCACTAGCTTGAGTGTTATTATCTCCATTAATACGAATTGCAGCACTAATACCTATTAGTAGCATTACTATAAATAAAATACTCAATACTAAAGACAGCCACGACAGAATTTTTAAGATGGTCTTGCCAAGAGGTGAACGGGCAGTAGCTTCACCATAAAATACCAAAATCAAACCAATAATTGGAACGGGAGAAGTGCCAACTAGCTTACCTAATGTGCTGAATTCCCATCCAGCATCTTGACCAAATCTAGGTGGAATTAGTGCATCAGCAAAGTTAGAAAGTGCTAGCAATAAAAGTCCATAACCTGCGAAACGGAGTAGGTTAGCGGTAATTACCTCAGTAGAATTTGAATTAGGGTTACTCATTTTTTCAAAGTAGGAGTTATAAATTTATCTCAAGCGGATCAATTAGCAGAACTGTTGGGGCATTCTATGTTTCATTAGTCTTGTTAGGACACAAAACTAGAAGACGAGTAGCGACGCGAAACGTCGCCACTCGCTTCTTAGGTTTTGATTTGTCTTAATGCCAGTGAAGACAGCTATAATACATAAATTAAAAAAGATATTTTAAGGCTGAGGGAACTTTGGTTTCCACCATTCATACCACGAAATCCAAATTTTCTCTAATTTTTGGGTGACTGCCTCGCGATCACGGTCAGATGTTAATGGTGTGGAAATTAATGTCCATAGACAACGCCGATCGCGGAGATCTCTTTGTCCTAGCAACCAACCAATGAGGACATCACGATCCATCACATGGTTACTCGCATTATCATCAAATTGTTCTTTAGTAACAGTAGAAATACCTCTTGGATTAATGCAAGCAGTTAAATATGCCCGATCTTGATAGGTAAACGCTGCATAATAACCAATGGGATCGCGGCGCACTATTTTTTGTCTGAACTCATCATCTTTAAACTCTATATTGATTAATTCTTTGAGAAAGAGAGGAATATCCCCTTCTGTACCTGCTGCATATCTCAAAGCGATATCAATTGGCTGATTATCTACTAAGAAACGATAACTTTGTCCCGATAAATATTTGGGTTTAAAAGGAAAGTTTTTAGTATCGATAATTGCCTCTGAGTTCGTCGTTTTTGCCTGTGCTAGTTCGATATTTTCAGGAAAAATTAGAGGTGTTGGCTTCCCAAGTCCACTGTCAAGAACTGAGCGCACAAAAATTAACAGGCTCCCAGTCACTAAAACCGCAAGTAACCCAAAGCGAAGTCTTTGGTACTTGGGCTTGGAAAAATCACTTGATAGATCATTGCTTGGTTTAACTTGATCGAGACTAGCTATATCTATTTGATCGGCTGACTGTTCTGTTGGATCTATTTTTGAGGCTGATTGCTCCCCTTCATTTTCCATATTAATTCTTTTAATTATTTGGACTTTTATCACTATTTTGTAGCTATATCATAAAATCTAATCGTGCCCGATCGATGGGCGATCGCCTAAAATAACCTATGAACAATTCTCCAATGAACGCGCCAGAATCAGGAGCTTGGCTTGATCGTATCGGTAATTGGAATCCGCAACTATTGCGGGAGATTCGTGGCAAGCTCAAGTTACGCAATCTCATGGTAGCGATCGGGCTATCTCTGCTATTTCAACTCCTGTTAATTTTGTTCTATAGCCAACGGATACCTAGCGAAGATTGCTATGTGCAGATACGTGGATTTGGCTGTGCAACCTCTTGGCAAGACTGGTGGTTAGAGCAATTTCGACTTATTACTTGGACCGAACCATTCATTTTATTTTTAGCGGGAGTCTATAGTCTCGTCTCCGATCTTTCCCTTGAAGACTATAAAGGCACTCTCAACTTTATTCGGATTAGTCCGCGATCAAGTATCAGTATTCTCATGGGCAAAATCATGGGTGTACCATTGCTTGCCTATATTGGCATTGGTTTAATTATTCCGTATCACATGGCAGCAGCGATCGGCGGCAATGTCCCGATCATCTTTTTATTAAGTTTTTACATATTACTCATAGCCACTGCCTTTCTCTTGTTTAGTGGGGCAATTTTGCTAGCTTTACTGAGTGGTTGGCAAGCCAAATTTGGTGGACAAGTAACCGCAGGAGCCTTAGTTTTTTCGTTTGTTACTTTCGTCTGGATTGTGCCTGCATTTATGTGGTGGAATATCTTCACTGCATGGAGCAACTTTAGCAAGGTTTTAGTAGGTGGACGCATCAATGCAATCCAAGCCGAATGGTGGTACTTACCAATTACTTCTAATATTTGGACTTCACATATTTTTACAGTTGTGAATTTAGGCATCTTGAGCTTGGCGATCTGGCGCATTTTAGAAAGACGCTTTCACAACCCCACGGCAACCATCATCAGCAAAGGACAAAGCTATCTAGTAACCCTATATCTAGAAATCTTAATGTTGGGCTTTTGCGTACAGTCGGGATTTACAGACAAGGGATTGTATGGAGAATTCCTATTTTTGCTGATGCTATTTATTTATATTGCTAATTTCTTAGTGTTTCTAGCGGCGATTACAGCTCTCACACCTCAAAGACAGGCTTTACTAGACTGGGTCAGATTTGGGGCATTATCTACTACCGAGGAGCATCCATCAGGATTTGGCTATATTTTGCGGGATCTTATTTGGTCAGATAAAAGCCCTGCCCCGATCGCGATCGCTATTAATCTCTTAATTACCCAATTACCAATTTTGATTTGGGTAAATTCATGGAATAGTGGAGATATTCGTGGCAAAGCATTGATTGTGATCGCATCCTTTGCGCTCTCTATCCTGTTGCTTTCCCTAGTTACCCAATTAATTTTATTTCTCAAAAATCGTAACCCTTCAGCATGGGCTACAGGTACTGTTTCCGCATTAATTTTTCTCCCAGTTTTGATCATGCTCAGTCTGTCGATCACCCCTGAACGCCATGCAGGAGTCTGGTTGTTTTTTGGATTCCCTTGGTTTGTGGTCGCAAATATCAAACTTTCTGATATCATTCTTGCCTTCGGAGGACAAATTTTCGTAATAATTGCCTTGGCATTACAACTCATTTATCAGCTACAACGCGCTAAAATGCGAGAGACTTAGTGACTTGAGTTTTGTTTTTATTGCAGGTGTAATGAAAACAAAATGTTTGATTACACAAAATGTTTGATTACAGATTAGTAGACGTTTGAGCATTACAACATGGCACAGTCAACCACTGCTAAACAGTTCGCCACTTCCACAGGTACAGTTCCCGATGTTGAACTCCAACGAGTTTTTAAAATGTTCGGTACAAATACCGTTGTCCAAGGTGTCGATCTGCAAGTTCAGAGAGGCGAACTTTTTAGTATTCTCGGTCCATCAGGTTGTGGTAAGACAACGTTACTCAGGTTAGTTGCAGGGTTTGAGGAGCCATCAGCAGGGGAAGTGCTGATTCAAGGCAATCCAATGACCTATATTCCTGCCTATCAACGGCCTGTAAATACGGTATTTCAAAGCTATGCTCTATTTGGGCATATGACTATTTTTGATAATGTTGCCTTTGGCTTATCAGTCAAACGGGTGGCAAAGTCGGAAATACAGCAGAGGGTAAAGGATGCGCTCAAGCAAGTGCGCCTTGATCATTTAAGCGATCGCTATCCTAGTCAAATCTCAGGCGGTCAACAACAACGGGTGGCACTGGCAAGAGCCTTAGTTAATCGCCCCAAGGTAATTTTGCTAGATGAACCCTTGGCAGCCCTAGACTTTAAGCTGCGTAAGGAAATGCAGGTGGAATTATCAAACTTGCAGTATGACTTAGGTATTTCCTTCATCATGGTGACTCACGACCAAGGTGAAGCCCTTGCAATTTCTTCTAGAATTGCGGTGATGAATCAAGGCAGGATCGAGCAGATCGGCACACCTGCGGAGGTTTATGATCGCCCATCCTCAGCCTTTGTTGCTGATTTTGTCGGCGAAACCAATTTATTTGAATGTCGGGTAATCGAACAGGATGGGGCTTTTGTGGAGTTGCGATCGTCCACTGGTTTAGCGATTGTTGCTGCTAAGCCTAGAAACTGGCTGCCCATACCTGAAGCTGTTGTAAGTGTCCGCCCTGAAAAAATTAAGCTATCTACCGAATATCCCAACCAGCCCTACAACACCTATCGCGGCATTCTCAACAATGTGCTTTATTTGGGCGATCATTCCCAATTTGTAGTTGATCTCCATGCAAGCGAAAATGTACCGCCAGTTAGAGTAATGCTCGTACGCTCTAACCACCAAGGGGAAAAGACTCCTCCCTTTAACAGTCAAGTCTATGTCTCATGGATGCCTGAAGATTGTGTTGCTCTTCCCAAGACTACTGTTGCAACCTAAATTTTGGAAAATGCTGCGTATTCAAAGCAACATTCAAAATGAGCAATTTAACAATTATTAAGAATATATGAGTATCTCTCGGCGTAAATTTCTTAGACAAACTGCCTATGTCACATCGGCTCTTGCTGGAGCATCAACCCTCTCTGCCTGCAACATTTTTATTCAAAAGCCACAGGGGACAGAATCTGATAAAGAAGAGGTAGTACGTCCAGTTACCCAAGACAAACAAACTTTATATATTTATGGTTGGTCTACTTATATTAATAACCAAGAAGTTTTAGAGGGGTTTACCAAAGAGACTGGCATTAAAGTTGTGGGTGATGCCTATGACTCCAATGAGGTGATGTTAGCCAAGCTAGAAGCATCGGGTGGGAGATCGGGCTATAGCGTCATTTATCCTAGTGATTATATGGTGACACAAATGCGGGATCTCAAGCTGCTTGCCCCCCTCAACAAAAAGTTATTACCCAATATCAGTAATATTGCTAGTAAATATCTGGAATTGCCCCATGATCGCGGCGCAGTGTTTAGCATTCCCGTCAGTTTAGGGACGACAGGGCTTGCCTATAATGTCAAGGCGGTTAACTCGATCATTGGAGAAGAACCAACCGATTGGAGTTACCTATGGGAACACAAAAGTAAGCTGCGAATTAGCTTAGTTAATGATTATCGTGAAGTTCTAGGAATGGCGTTACATACTCTGGGTAACTCTTACAACACCAAAGAAAAAGAAAGTATTGAGCAAGCTTTTCAGAAATTACGGGAGCTAATGCCTGCGATCGCCAATTTCACTACCGATGCTTGGAGAGATCCCTTAGCTTCAGGGGATTTGATGATGTGCATGGCATTTTCGGGTGACGCTATTGGCTTAGCAAGACAAGATCCGAATATTAAGTATATTTTGCCAAGTAGTGGGACATCAATTTGGACAGATACGATGGCAATTCCTAGAGGTGCATCCAATATCGAAGGTGCTCATGCTTGGCTCAATTATGTAATGAAGCCCGAAATTGCCGCAAAAATCAGTGATGCTAATAGTTTTGGAACAACTAATAAGTATGCAAAATCAATGATTCCTGATGATCTTAAGGCAATTAAAGCTTTAGAACCGACAGAAAGTATGATTGCCAGAAGCGATCGCATTACCAAACTTGATCCTGAAGTGTTGCAGATTTATGAAGGTTTTTGGACTCGTTTAACTACTGGTTTAGGATAAAAAACTAGGTACAGGAGACGCATCTCAAAAGTTTAAAAAATATAAATTATTTCTGAATGCCCTATGACATCACCAAATCCCAGTGCCTTAAGTGGCAATACCTCCATCAGTAACCATCCATTTATTTGGGGAAATATCGCTTTTCTTGCGGGTGTGCCGTGGTTATTGGCGCTAAGCATGGCAGGTTTAGCAGTGGGCGATCCTGTATTTCCCACATGGTTAGAGATATCTTTGCTGGGATTTCCTGCGATCGCCGCAGTTGTGTGGCTACAGTGGCAACAACCTTTTTCACCTTTTAGCCTCTGGGTTTTAGTGAAGCCATCCGAGAGCTTGAGCGAAGATGAACGCCGTATACTGACTCTAGTTAAGCAACAACGCAATGGTTGGTATGTTACAGGCTGGCTGGCGATCGCAGTTGCCTTTGTGATGAGTGCGATTTTTTGTAAGCTCTACATAGCTGCACCACTAGCTCAAGCGATCGCGCCATTTCCTGCGGGACTGCGTTTATTTGGGATTATCTGGGCTGAGATTTTCTTTTTATTAAGTAACGTTTTATTGCAATCAGGGGTTTCGGCTCTACGAATTAAGCTCACGGCAGAGTCAGAAATAACTAGTTTGCAACCCTTTGCAGTTGAGAAAATCAAAAATAACTTTACTAATATCGGCTGGCAAGTACCTCAGCTATTAAAGTTTTTTGAAGAAGCACCAATTTCTGAAACTATTGAGGAAAAAGATGCGCCTCAAGAATCAGAATCTAAACAAACTCAAGATGTCATAGAGGAATCTCAAGATGCAGAAATTAGTGATGCTGCTGAAGAATCTGTAACTGAACCAAGCCCAGAAGTTGTTGAATCTGTGGAAGAAGGTTTTGAGGTTAATAACTTCACGGAAGAAGTAACTGGAGAAATAGTTTCTGAAGAAGTTGAGATTACCCCAGAAGAAGAGATTCAAGAGGACTCCATCTCTGAGTCAAGCTTAGAAATCTCTGAGGAATTGCTAGCTGAAGATGATGCGATCGCAGTTCAGGAAGAATCAAATATCGCAGAATTTGAAGTCGATGCTCTTGTAGAAGTAACCACAGAGGCTGAAGTAAATCTTGCTGTAACGATTGAAGAACCTGTACAAGTTGACTCTGAAGTAGTTGCAGATTTTCATGATGACCCTGAAGAAGAAGTAGCCGAAGTAATTGTTGATGAAGCGCCAGAAGAATTAGTAAACGATGAATCTATAGATCAATTGGAGGCAACCTCAGAATTTAATGAATCTGCTAACGAATCTGTAGATGAGAGCGAGGTAATTTCAGAAGTTATTGATAATGATGCTGATTTAAGTTTAGAGGAATTACCAGAAACTTTTGCATCTCAAGAAGTTGCCAATAACCTCGTTGAGGAGCTTACAGAAGCATCTGAAGAATTAGAGATTAATGAAGATACTTTAGATACTATTGAAACTTCAGATATTAATGAAGTAGTTACCGAGTCTGAATTAGAAACATCTGAAGATGCGGACAGTGATGATTTTATAGAGTCTTCTGCCGCAGAGGTTGGACAAGAAGAGTTTAACGAACCTGAAGCTGAGTCAATTCTAGACATTACTGAAGATGTCCAAAATTTTGAATCTCATGAGGTTGTAGAAGATACTTTTGATACTAGCTCTGATATCTCTGATATAAAGTTAGACACTCAAGAAACTGCTAACGATTTTACTGAAGATATTTTAAATTTACCTGATACTAATACTGCTGCTGAACTAGAAATTGATGAATCATCAGATTCCACAGATGCAGAAATTGATGTAAATCTGGATAACCCATTCGCAGATATCACTAAAGAATTAGCATCTGATAATTTTGATGAAGATACCCATGAAGAGATCACTGATTCTTTAGATTCAGAATTAGAAATTGTGGAGCCTGAGATTGAGGCGATCGCCTTTACTGATGAACCTAATGCAGAAACCTCGGAAATTGTTGAAGAATCATCTATCAATGAGATTACTGAGGAATCTGATCATGCAATAGATTTCGAGCCTGTTGATTTTGCTACAGATGGCTCAGTTGAAAATACTGAAGAGTTGGCAATCAATGAGATTAGAGATTTTCTTCCTGAATTGTCTGACGATGTTTCTACCGAAAGTGCAATTGGGACAAACCTAGAAATTAACGCTAATCTGCTAGATACACAAAGCATAGGAGATCAGATTTCTGAAGAAACTAATGATCTAGAGCTTAATGAGCCTAGTCAAGAATCTGAAAGCGAGGAGATTATAGATTTTGCTGATGATCCTGTAAATTCAGAGCTTGACGAAATTGGTGAATCTGATGAGGGACAGATTGATGCGCTTGAGATAGTTGATGATGCGATTACAGAGAACGAAATCAATGATTCTGCTGAGACTGATTTAGCTACGGAGGCAAAATCTCAAAAATCAAAAAAGTCTATAGACCTATTTAGAAAGTCTCGAAAAAAGGGTTTCTCACAGAAAAATTATGGGTTTGGTAAATCAGCAAAGACCATTACTACCAACGAAACTGATACTGAGCAGGTAGAAGCTAGTGTGGAAGATGATGAGTTAGAAGTCACTGACATTGTTGCTGAAGAATCTGTGGAGTCTAGATTTGATATTGCTGATACTAATCTAGAACTAGAAGAGATTGTAGAAGAACCAACTAATGCACTAGTTCTAGAAACTGAAACAGATGTGCAAGCGGAGCTAACAATTGAGCAAGTAGAAATTCCAGAGAATGCATCCTCGGATTTTGATGAGGAATTGGATGAGCTAATTGCCTTCAATGTCTATGTAGAGAATATCCTGCAAGAATATCTAGGCGACTCTAGTGAAGACGCTGATAATGAAATTCAAGAAGTTGAGGATATTATTGAAATCTCCTCAGTATCAGAGCAAGCAACCGAGATCGCCGAAGAAGTCTTAATCGCTGAGGAGATTTTGGAAACAGCTATTCCTGAATCGATTGAATCTCCAGCAACACTTGAGACAACAGAAGCGATCGCGGAAGATTCGCAGGAAACCACACCAGAAAACAACCCAGAACATAAAGATCCTAAGTATCTAGTACAAGAGTTTCTTGTGGATAAGTTTTTAGCTAAGCTCGAAGAACTAAATAATGCTGACAAGGTAAACAAGACTAATACTGAATCAACTCCAGAAATCACCTTTGAGAGTAATTCTGATAATGCGTCTAATCCTGTACTAGATGAGTTTGCTGATCTTGAAGCACTTCTCAATAGAAAGCCATTATCTGATAATCCTGAATAGAGGGAGATCTTCGGTATTAGGCGATCGCAATCCCTGACCATTGCACCTGTGGCGCTCTTGGTTGGGGATTAGGATTATTCAGAAAATATCGGCGATAGGAAAAGAAAATTTCCTCATGCTGCAATGTGCAGTAAGGTGCGATCGCCACATTTTCTGAGGGCATTCCCAATTCTTTAAGCTGTTGTACTTGCACTTGGCGCAAATCTAGCTTCACTCGTTCGGGATGTTCATCGGGATGGACACCCACTGATTGATTAATTGTCGCTGTCACCTGCTGGGCAACTTCCTGTGACACCTGATAAACCTGCCCAGAAATCGCGGGACCAAGGGCAACTCGTAAATCCTTTAATTCGCTGCCTTGTTCGCATAATGTTGCGATCGCTTTGGTCACAATCCCCGAAGCCGTGCCGCGCCAACCTGCATGAACGGCAGCGACCGAGCCTAATTTGCGATCGCCGATTAACACAGGTACGCAATCAGCTGTACATACCCATACCGAGCGATTGCTATTAGTATTGTGGCGATCGGGGGTTGCCCATACGCCATCGGCCTCAGGCAAGACGGAATCGGGAATAGTTTCAATTTCATTAGCGTGAATCAAGCGATTACCATGTACTTGCTTAGCCCGATAGGCTTTACCTGATTCAGCAAGATGATTATGGAGATCGTTAGGTAATTTAGGAGCGTGTGATCGCGTAAAAAAACCATGTTGCCAGTCAGACAATAATTCACAAGTTAATACGCCGTCTCGCCATTGCCATTGATTTGCATTCATGGTTTTTCAGTTCACAAGTTCAAAAATTAACGATGTTTTAATGATGCTCATTTAGCGCGATCGCTAGCCCTATCAGTAGACAATGCGATCGATCTAAAGAGGGATTCTGAGGTCAGTTAGACAGATTCTAGACTGCTTGCGTTAAGATTAGTTAATAAAATCATTCGTTCTTGGCAAAATCAACTAAGAACATCTCTATTGATGGAGCAGTAGTAGTGAAAAGCAATAATAAAAACGACAATAATAATAAAAAGTGGAAAAATTTTGGTTTATACGCACTGCTTGGCATTGTCGTCATTACCTTAGGGACAACGCTGCTCGATAGTCAGCCCGCCACTCAAGGGGAATGGCGTTATAGCAAACTGATCGAAGAAGTTAGAAAGAAACCCGCAGGTGTTTCTAGAGTTACCCTCAGTCCCGATCGCACCTTTGCCGAAGCAACCGTACCAGGAGGTCCTGAAGGTAAGCGCAAAGTTCGCGTCAACTTGCCTAACGACCCTGAATTCATCAAAACCCTCAGAGAAAACAATGTTGAATTAGATGTCGCTCCCCGTCGTACCGATGGCGCATTGATTCAAACCTTGAGCAGCTTGATTTTGCCAATTTTGCTTTTAGTCGGCTTATTTTTCCTACTACGTCGCGCCCAAGCAGGTCCTGGCAACCAAGCAATGAACTTTGGTAAGTCCCGCGCCCGCGTCCAGATGGAGCCTCAAACCCAAGTCACCTTCACCGATGTTGCAGGTATTGAGCAAGCCAAATTTGAACTTACCGAAGTCGTAGACTTCCTCAAAAATCCCGATCGCTTTACGGCTGTCGGCGCAAAAATCCCCAAGGGAGTACTCCTCGTTGGGCCTCCCGGAACAGGTAAAACCCTACTAGCCCGTGCCGTTGCTGGTGAAGCTGGCGTACCTTTCTTCAGCATCTCTGGTTCAGAATTCGTAGAAATGTTCGTTGGTGTCGGTGCATCCCGTGTACGCGACTTGTTCGAGCAAGCTAAAGCCAATGCTCCTTGTATCGTCTTCATCGATGAAATTGATGCCGTCGGCCGTCAGCGTGGCGCTGGTCTCGGTGGTGGTAACGATGAACGCGAACAAACCTTGAACCAATTGCTCACCGAAATGGATGGCTTTGAAGGTAACACAGGCATCATCATCGTTGCCGCAACCAACCGTCCTGATGTATTGGATGCAGCATTACTACGTCCCGGTCGTTTTGATCGCCAAGTTGTTGTTGATCGTCCTGACTTCGCAGGCCGCCTCGAAATTCTCGGAGTCCATGCACGCGGCAAGACTCTATCTAAGGACGTTGATCTGGAAAAGATTGCCCGTCGTACCCCCGGATTTACAGGTGCGGATCTGTCTAACCTGTTGAACGAAGCCGCTATTCTCGCAGCACGTCGCAACTTGACCGAAATCTCCATGGACGAAATCAATGATGCTGTCGATCGCGTCTTGGTGGGTCCCGAAAAGAAAGATCGCGTCATGAGCGAAAAGCGCAAAGAATTAGTTGCTTACCATGAAGCAGGTCATGCCCTCGTTGGAGCTTTGATGCCCGACTATGATGCCATTCAAAAGGTAACAATCATTCCTCGCGGTCGTGCTGGTGGTTTGACATGGTTCTTGCCTACGGAAGAAAGAATGCAAAGCCGTGCCTACTTGCAAAACCAAATGGCAGTTGCCCTTGGTGGACGCATCGCTGAAGAAATTGTCTTCGGTGAAGAAGAAGTTACCACAGGTGCATCCAGTGATTTACAACAAGTTGCTGCGATCGCTCGTCAAATGGTGATGCGTTTTGGGATGAGTGAGAAGCTTGGACCCGTTGCCCTTGGTCGTTCCAATGGCAACATGTTCCTCGGTCGCGACATTGCTGCTGAGCGTGACTTCTCTGAAGAAACTGCGGCAACTATTGATGAGGAAGTTGGCATTCTCGTAGCTGATGCTTATCGCCGTGCTAAGCAACTGCTCGTTGATAACCGTCACGTTCTCGATAAGATTGCGAAGGATCTCGTTGAGCGTGAAACCGTTGATGCAGAAGAACTTCAACAAATTTTAGAAACAAACGAATTGAAGTTGGCTGCTGCCCTTTAATTTATAGATCTACCTTATTTCCACAAAAAGCAGCCCTTACTAAAGTAAGGGCTGCTTTTTTATATTTTTTCTTTAAAATCTAAGTTGTCATTTTGGGCTAATCTAAAAAAAGACCAAATAACGATATTTTATGCAATCTTTTCCATATAAGGGGCAGTTAAAAACTTGGAAGGACGACAGAGGGTTTGGATTTATTAAACCTGATGATGGCAGTAAAGAAGTTTTCCTGCATATCAGTGTATTAAAAGGGGCAAGTCGTCGTCCCATCATTGGAGATACTATCTTTTACGAAAAAACTACTGAAGCAAATGGAAAAATACGCGCTTCTAAAGCCTCAATTAAAGGGGTTATCAATCAACCTACAGTATCAAATCAAAGATCGCGCAATTCTAGTCAAGTATCTAATCAGCAATCTATGGGTAAACGAATAAATGGAAATAATCCAGCTATGCAAAAGATAATACCGATTATATTTTTGATTGGTTTAGGAATTAGCTCAATTGCTTCGGTAACCAACTTTGTGCGTGGTTGCAATATTAAAGGCAATATTTCAGTGAATACAGGGAGCAAGTTATATCACCTACCTAATATGGAAGATTATGCTACAACCAACATTGATGTAAGCAAGGGAGAGAAATGGTTTTGTACAGAATCTGAGGCGATCGCGAGTGGATGGAGTAAAGCCCCAAGATAAAAGTTAGCAAAATCATCATCAACTTAGTTTAGGACAAGCAGTTGTGGCGAGACTAGCTGTTGGACATTGATGCTCTAAACATGATTGCTCATAGGCTGGATCTACTTCAGGATCGGGAGGAAGTTGACCAAAAATCATTTTGCAACTGAGATCCTCAAAGTTAGGAGTCATGGTGAGGGGAATACCAAATTCCTCTGTAAAAAATGTTTGAGTAGGAACTTTACACATATTGACACACATGCCAACGCAACCACTATCGACGAGATAACGACATTTTTTGATATGGACAGCCGAAGGTTGCGATCGCACAGTTCCATCTGCCAAATCAATCTCCGCTTCAGCAACTTCACAAGGTCCCACCAACCACTCAAACATTTGTGCTGCAAACCATGCATTAAGAACGCACACCAACTTTGTGGGAGAGAAAAATGTGCGAATTGCCCAGAGTGCTGGTGATGGAACTAGAGACTGCAACACTTTTGCGACAATTATTTGCTGCTCTTGAGCATTCCGTCCCTGCATAATTTGCTTTGACAAATCAACAAAACCAGCATAGCCTTCGATTTTAGTTCCTTTTCCTAGAGCTTTCGCCATCTTGCTAGAAAATAGCCCAATAAACAGACGATCTATAAAATTGTCGTTGTATTGATCTTTGGCAATGGTTTGTACGGCTTTAGAAGGCATAGATTCTTTTGAATCAGACTACTGAGGTTTGCTATAACGATTTTAACTGAATTTGCAATCCCTTAAACCCCTCTTAAACCTCTTGGGGATTTATCACCAACACGCGCACTTTGGAATTAGTTGTGGCAATGTCTAAATCTACAGGATCGTTTTGATTTTGTTTTAAATCAAGTTTTAACCCCAGAAATCCCAAGGATTGACAAATAAGTTCGCGAACGATCTCTGAGTTCTCACTTAATTCCGATGTAAATACGATCGCATCCATACCACCTAAACTCATAAGCATAGAACCAAGGCAAGATCGTAAGCGATGAAGGTAAATATCCAAGGCTTGTTTTGCTCTAGAATTATCTGTATCAATCGCAGATCCCACGGATTTTGGATGATCAGATTTCGGAGAAGTAGTAACTAAACTTGATTCTTTGTCTGCTTCTTGCTTTGATGGCTCACT
Source organism: Pseudanabaena sp. Chao 1811 (assembly GCF_027942295.1). Lineage (NCBI taxonomy): Bacteria > Bacillati > Cyanobacteriota > Cyanophyceae > Pseudanabaenales > Pseudanabaenaceae > Pseudanabaena > Pseudanabaena sp. Chao 1811. The sequence continues at coordinate 4,025,541 of NZ_CP101416.1, read as the reverse complement.
AGTGTCATTGTCCTGTCGCATCATCTCATTTAAGACATTAGCATCAATTGAGCCAGAGCTATAGTCAATCATCAAGCCTTCTAAAGGGGTAAATCCAGTAGCAGTATCAATGATCTGACCATTGTGAATGGCAGCAAGAGAACACCCACTGTCTAAATTACAAGTAATCAAGCGCAAGTCTTTAATATCTCTCTTTAAGACTTCAGCAGATCGCTGAGCGCAATAATAGTGGATACTTTCATTCAGTCCATAATGTCGTTTATCAACTTCTACAGGAATACTAGAGACTGTAGAGATGCTAGCCAGATCAGTAGCATGAGAATTGATTTCAAGTTTGTCATCAGTAGGTTCCTCTTCTTCTAAAAGCACCTTGACAACAATCTCTTCCCAATTCAAGTCTAGCCTTGCACAAATTTCAAAAAATGTGTATCGATCAACGGGCTTTCCTGCAAAAAACCGCCAAATTGGTTGTCGTGTTTTGACACCCACTTCCTCTGCAAGATAATCTTGAGTCCAACCTTTTTGAGCAAACCGCTTTTTAGCTTGCTTGATACCTGCTGCTGATGCTTTTAATGATCGCTTAGAGATGGTAGAAATCTCCTATTCTTTAATTTTTAGTAATACATATTAATTGTAGCCAAAAGCCAATAGCCTCAATGTATATATTTACAACAAAATCAAACATTTTGAGCAAATCAAACATCTGGCAATATAAATGTATAACGTTAACGGAAAATGATTGATTTTAAAACCAAATGTTTGATTTTGAGTAATGTGCTAAAAATTAATAAACAAGCTTGGATCGACATGGAAGAAATCTCCAAGTGACTTAGCTTGGCTTTTGCTGATAGGTCTTTTGCCATTAACAACTTCAGAAACTACCCCACGAGAGCCAATTATCCCTACAAGATCAGCCTGTCTCAATCCTCTCTCTTCCATTAGATGTAACAAGATAGAATGAGGTGTTGAAACTGCTAACTGATAATGTTCTTCTTCAAATTTTTCAATCAATGTCACCAAAAGTCGCAATATCTGTTCTTGCTCTGGCGATAGATTCTCTTCAGCTAGCAGACTTTCAACTATGCTTAAAGAGCAATCATTTTCTTCTTCAATGGTAATGGGTTGAATGTCTGCTAATAGAGATCCTTCCTTAAGCATGTTTCTCTAGTGCCAACTCTACAAGCCGATCGCATAATTCTGTAAAAGGAATACCAGAGTACTCCCACAATTTGGGATACATACTCAGCGCAGTAAACCCTGGGAAAGTATTAATCTCATTGATTAATACAGTTCCCGTCGCTTCCACATAGAAGAAATCAACTCTGGCTAGACCTGAACCTGCTACCGTTTGAAAAGCTTTTACTGCCATTGACTGGACTGCTTGAGTTACGTTATCAGGCAACTTGCTAGGGATAATTAGATCCGCCTTACCTGCGGTGTACTTAGTTTCGTAATCGTAGAAATCGCTAGTGAAAGTAATCTCACCGATCGCTGAAGCTTGGGGTTGCTCATTACCAAGGACAGCACATTCGATCTCACGAGCTGTTACGCCTTGCTCAATGATGATGCGTGGATCATAGCTAGTGGCACTAGCGATCGCATCTTTTAGCTGTTGGCGATCGCGCACCTTAGAAATCCCCACCGACGAGCCAAGATTAGAAGGCTTCACAAAGCAGGGATAACCGAGCGTGGCTTCAATATGCTCACTCCAAGCTAGCTCATCCTGTTGCCATTGCCAACGATTTAGCGCTACATACTTGACCTGCGGTAAACCCGCATTTGCAAAAATTGCCTTCATTGCGATCTTATCCATTCCCACTGATGAGGCAAGCACCCCATTACCCACGTAGGGCTTGTGCATCAATTGTAATAGTCCCTGTACCGTACCATCCTCGCCATTTGGTCCATGTAGGACTGGAAACCAGAGATCGACTTGCTGTACTTCCGTCGGCAAGAAAAAAGCAGCATTGGTTAATAATTCTGAATCCTGTAAGGCTTTGCCAGATTCTAAAACCTGCTGGGATATATCAGGACTGCGCCATGTGCCATCGCGTTGAATATAAAATGGCTGTAATTGATAACGTGAGTTTTGACTGAGGGCGGAGGCGATCGCTTTTGCCGATGTGATGGAGACATCATGTTCACCTGACTGTCCACCAAATAGCAAACCGACATAAAGAGGAGATTTTGCCTTTAAATCTATCACACCCGTCATCAGTAAACACCCTCGTCAAGCTGACGTTAAAACTTAAGTATTGAATACTTTACCTCAAAGTCATGACATTAGTTTTTTAGGTGATGATTTTAGGTAATATAGCAACGAAAGAGATAGATAACCCCAAATGCAAGTAGCGCCGCTACTTGCATTTGTTATTTTATGTTCTAAGTAACCTTGCGCTTGCTATAGCAATAAAATTAACGTCAGTTCGACGAAGGCGAAAAATGGTAAAAATCGCTAAGCGATTTTTACCATTTTTCGCCATTTGTGCGGCGCAAAGCGCCGCGCAAATGGCGTTATCGAGCTCACGTTAAAATTAGGAGGCAAATGTTGAAAGTTGCTAATTTGCAACCAGATACTTATGGCAATCTCGAAATCTCAGAACTAGACTGGATGCTTAACAATAATTAGCTCAATGCGATCGATTTGTTTTCTGCTCAAAATGTACCTGACGATTGGAAACAGCTATGTTTGGTTTTGCAATTTTCTCTGTTTTGATTAATTTATCAGTAGGTTTAGTACTTCTTTCCTGCTTGATTTTTGTGATTAACTTTGTCGTTTATCGCTCATTAAAGTTTTACAAAACAAAATGGAATTGTCTAGGTGCATTATGGGGAACTGTTGTGGCTACAGGCATTTTAGGCACTGTATGGAACTTGAGCCAAGGTGCAAATGCTAAATATGGTTGGTACAATAACTTTATCCATATGCCTCTCTACGGCGCTTTATTTGGTGGATATTTGGGATGGATTATGGGAGAACAAATTGTGGGGAAAGCGCCAAAAAATATCCGACCTTGGCTAGTAGGAGTGAGTATAGCGATCGCTGTTGCGGCTTTCTATGGATATCTCTACACAGGAGCAATCAGTTATGGAGATAGTTAAAATCAACAAGAAGTGCTTGACACTTCTTGTTGATTAGTTTCAAGGATTGCAATAGGAGCAATGCATCGGATCGGCGAATTGTTTTCCCTCAGGGAATATTTGCTCTCGCTGAAATTTACAACGAGAGCATTGATACAAATGAGCGCGAGTAGATTGAGTTGGTAAATTACAAAACTGACAGGGTAAGCCCTTTAGTTTTTCTACTACATCGAAATTCACAAAATTGCAATTGGGGCAAAGTTGCCCTAGCTTCCGAACCAGATCTTCAGTTGCCTTCGCAATATTTTTCATGCGCGTGGGATTATAGAGCGCTCGCATATCAGTTTCAATGTGAATTGTTGATGATATATTTAGCAGTTCCCTAACTGTATTCCTCAACAAATTTTCCGAATTAATGCCTTTAAAAATAGTTTCCTTGGCAGAAGTTTGAGCATCGGGCATCAATACAACTGCATGATCGGGAAAGCCTATTTTGAGAGCAAATTCGTAGGCTTGATCATAGCTAGAAATTTCTTGATAACGAAAGTTTGTATCGGTGGAGATTGCTTCTCCATAAACGGTGAAATCATGTTTTTTATCTAGTAGTAAAACTATTTCACGATTGTAGGGAAGTCCTAAGATGGGATGGGGAAAGAAACTACCTTCACTGGCGATCGCTATATTTGCATCAATTATCTCTAAAGCTTTCTCAGCCTTAATTTTTGCAGTTTCAATTTGATTGGCAGGACGCTCAATATCGCGGGTAAATGTACCAAAGCGATCGCTGTCAAAATTCTGCGGTACGGTAACTTTAACTCCTAATGATGTTTGGAGAATTGGGGCGATCGCTAATTCTTTACGGTGCATTGTTGCAATTACCGCAAGGCGATCCGCAAACTCGATCCGATGGTCTTGTTCCCCTCTCTTATTCGGAGAGGGGCTAGGAGTGAGAGCATTACTCATCATGGGCAAAACGGTTGTATAGAAAGTCTAGAGCCGTATTTCTGAGATCATAATATAAAGGATCTTCCATGATTTGGGCGCGATCGCGAGGACGAGGGAAAGGAATCCGCATGATTTCACCAATATTCGCCGCAGGCCCGTTGGTCATCATCACTAGGCGATCGGCTAGGAAGAGCGCTTCATCAATATCGTGAGTAATCATCAATACTGTGCAGCGATGCTCTGTCCAAATTTGTAATAGTTCCTCTTGCAGTTCCTCTTTGGTAATTGCGTCTAATGCGCCAAAGGGTTCATCAAGGATGAGAACTTCAGGACGGATTGCCAAGGCTCTAGCGATCGATACCCGTTGCTTCATCCCCCCTGAAATTTGGGTTGGCTTTTTCTCCGCAGCTTCACTCAAGCCCACCATAGCGAGGTGATGACGCACGATATCATTTTTTTCGCTCTTAGAGAGATTGGGGTTAACGGAGTCAACGGCAAGCATGACATTTTCGTAAACCGTTAGCCAAGGTAATAGCGCGTAGCCTTGAAACACCACCATGCGATCGGGACCTGGTTTGGTAATTAGTTTGCCATTAACTGTTACTTCGCCAATGGATGGTTTGGAGAAGCCACCCACCATGTTCAAGAGCGTTGATTTGCCGCAGCCAGAGTGACCAATCAAACAAATAAATTCGCCTTCTTGGATATGCAGATTGACATCCTTAAGAACAACATATTCACCCTTGGGCGTAGGATAAATCTTGGAAACATTTTCAATGCGAAGGAAAGATTCTTGAGGGGGGATTTGGGCGATTTGGTTTGTATGTTCGAGAATGGTTTGGGTCATGTTCTTTTTGCTCTCTTTGAAAAATTGGTTGTGAAAGTAAGTAGGTTGTTAAACGTAGGATGGGTTAGCGATCGCGTAACCCATCATTTTGGTCTAGTTGAAAGGAACTAAGCAACCATTCGTACTGATTCCATCGCAATTTCTGCCATCGTGATATTGCGCTTAATGTCTAGATGGTTGAGATAGCCAATGGGATCTTCAGCATTAAAGGGAATATCATCAAAGAGTTGAATTGCATTGCGGCTGTAGGTGATGTCTGTTAGACCCAACTCACGGGCGGCGGTACTAAATACGCCGACGCGACAGGTTTTCTCTAATACTTCTACCCAGTTACGAGGGAAGGGAACATCGCCCCAACGCGCCATCTGGGTAATGTGCCAGAGATGCTCCGAACGGCTCGGGCGGTTAACACCAGCACCATAGAACTGGTGGTGAGCAGGTTCGCGCATGGGGGTGTCAAGCGCACAGGTGACATCATCAGGGTTGCCCAAATGGATGTAATTAACATTGGTGCTGACATAGGCGCGACGGGAAAGAATCTGGCGGATCTCTTCAGCATTATTGGGATCAGCACAGTACATGCAAGCTTCTAGCAATGCCTTAACGAGAGCGATATGGGTGTTGGGATAGGCATTTGCCCAGTCTTCTCGAACACCAAGAACTTTCCCGGGGTGACCATTCCAGATTTCGAGGTCAGTTGCCACGGTGAAGCCGATATTTTCCATGGCGGCTCGGAAGTTCCAAGGTTCGCCAACGCAGAATCCATCGATACTACCTGCTTTGAGGTCAACAACCATTTGGGCAGGAGGAATGGTTTTGAGTTCCACATCGAGATCGGGGTCGATGCCACCTGCGGCAAGCCAATAACGGAGCAGGAGATTGTGCATTGATGAGGGATGGACTACACCCATGCGGTGTTGACGATCGCGAGTACTTTGCAACATCGCTTTGAAATCGGCGAGGGTATGAATGCCGCGATCGTAGAAATGCTTATCGAGGGTAATGGCGTTACCGTTGCGGGTCATGGTTAGAGCCGTGACGATGGGCTTGCAAGCGCCAGCACCACCGAGGGTGAGCCACATTGGTAAACCTGAAGGCATTTGCGCCGCATCAAGATAGCCGCCAGAAATACCATCAACAATGCCGCGCCAACTGGTTTCACGAACGAGGGAAACTTCATCCAGACCATGCTTTTCAAAGAAGCCTTTTTCCTTAGCGACAGCGATCGGCGCACAGGCAGTTAAGGGAACAAAGCCGATTTCGAGGTTGACTTTTTCCAAACCATGTTTTGCTACAGTGGTAACCTTGCGAGCATTCAACTTCTTGACACGCTTTTGTTGGTTCAAGAAGTAAATGATTTCACTACGAAGGCTGTAGTAACTAGGATGATTGACCGCTTCCATGCGTTGACGGGGACGGGGAATATCCACTTCGAGGATATTGCCAATTTTCGAGGCAGGTCCATTGGTCAACATCACAATGCGATCGCTAAGTAATACAGCTTCATCGACATCGTGGGTAACCATTACGGCGGTGATCTGGTCTTCATTACAGATCTGCATCAACTTCTCTTGCAAGTTACCGCGAGTCAGCGCATCCAACGCTCCAAAGGGTTCATCAAGGAGTAGCAATTTCGGACGAACAGCTAAAGCACGAGCGATCGCTACCCGCTGGCGCATCCCACCTGATAGCTGGGTGGGCGGCTTATCGATCGCATGGGCAAGTCCCACCATGTTGACATAGCGCTCAACTAAATCATGACGCTCACCCTTGGGCAAATGGGAAAGCACTTCGTCAACGGCAAGAGCCACATTTTCGCGCACCGATAGCCAAGGCAAGAGCGAATAGTTTTGAAATACCACCATGCGATCGGGACCGGGACGAGTTACGCGCTCATCTTCGAGCATGACCACGCCGCCACTGGGTAAGTCCAAACCTGCAATCATGTTTAGCAAGGTGGACTTGCCACAACCAGAGTGACCGATGAGAGAGATAAATTCACCTTTTCTTATTTGGAGGTCAATTCCTTTGAGGGCAATATATTCTTTTCCACCGCCTAAGGGAAATGTTCTCTCTACCTGATCGACTAAAACAAAATCCTGCATTTTAAAATTCTCCATTCGTTTTATAAAACTTTTTTAACCCCTCCCTAACCCTCACCTTGAAAGGGGAGGGAATAAGATTTCTTTTCTCCCCCCTTTCAAGGGGGGACTAAGGGGGGTACTACTTCTGTTCTTCAGGCAAAATTACATTTTGGAGCCATGCAACGGCGCGATCAAGAATCAAGCCAACAGCACCGATGTATACCAGAGCCAAGATAACTTCACCCACCTTGTCATTGGTGTAGGAGTTCCAGATGAAGAAGCCGATACCAACAATACCTGACATGATGATTTCCGCAGCAATAATTGCCAGCCATGCGAGACCGATGGAAATACGTAAACCAGTGAAGATATAGGGCAATGCCGAAGGAATCAAAATCTTGAAGAAGTACTTTTGCTTAGAAAGTTGCAGTACTCGCGAAACGTTGCGATAGTCTTGGGGAATTTGCTTAACGCCAACAGCAGTATTTAACAGGATCGGCCAAACAGCAGTGATGAAGATAACGAATAATGCGGCAGGTTCGTTTTGACGGAGAGCAGCAAGTGCGATCGGAACCCACGCAAGAGGAGGTACTGTTCGCAAAAATTGGAACAATGGATCGAGCGCTTTATCAATAACCGCATTAGTGCCAACTAAAATCCCTACACTAATACCCACGATCGCTGCGATTGAGTAGCCCTTTGCAACACGCTCAAAGCTAGCGAGAGTCTGCCAGAATAGTCCTTTATCAGTACCACCGCGATCAAAGAATGGATAAAGCAATAGGTTACGAGTGGACTTTTCAGCCATGATATCCCAAGGACCGGGCAACTTGAGTAAACCAGTCCAAGTAAGCAGTTGCCAAACAATGAGAAATCCAAGAATTCCAACAATTGGGAGCGCCCAATTCTGAGCATTCTTTTCCCAAAATTTTGATAGCGATCGCCCAAAGCTACCGTTACGATTACCAATACTTGCTGCCATAAACTTGCTGCTCCTGCTCTTTACTGTATGTTGATGATTAATTAAAGTTATTCTTCGTAACCACGGTTTATAAGCTATCTTGAATAGCTTATAAACCGTCAAAGATAAAAAGTCTTAGAACGTAAATGTTGTCCGAACTACACCAACTGTTGCTGTAGGTGCATTATTGATACCCTCTGGATTAAACACAAAGAATACACCTGGGGTAATACTGATATTGTTAGACAACTTAAAATTGAAATAACCTTCTAAATGGTATGGAGTTGCAGTAGCGCCAGCTGGAATTGTAGCAATACCACCAACTGCATTACGTGCTAGAGGCTGACCAAAGAGAATACCAGCCGTGTTGCCTTCCTTAAAGACATCACTAAAATGGAATCCAGTCATCCAACTAGTAAAGGTTGTGGAAGCATCCTTATTAGTAAGATTGGAAAAGATCCATGCGCCAGATAGATTAAAGGCAATCTTGGGAGTAATTCGCCATGTCAAAGTTGAACCGATAGAATTCATTTTGATAGGGTCAGCTAGTACGCCTCCATTAATTGCCCCAATGTCTGCGGAAGCTAGGCCAGTTCCCAAGATATTGATCTGGTGATAGCTATTGGCATAGTTGAGTCCAATATCTAGATTGGAAGTAGGTTTGAGGGTTAACTGAGCAGCAGCAACGGTACTACCACCAAAGAAACCTGCACCAAGCAAAGTATTGGGATTGTTAGCAGGGATCGCCGAGTTAACACTGCCGTATAAAGCTCGAAAATCAACCTTATCGGAGGGAGTCCAGATGAAACCAACAGCCGCAGCTAGACCCGTACCAGATGTACCTCCAGATACACGGGTAGCAGCATTTAACCCTTGACCAAAACGGGAGATAGAGCCTTGACCTTCACTAGCAAAAGGACTGATCGCTGGGAAAGCATCAGAAACTTCCGCATTAGAACCTGCGAACATCGTCAACTTATCAGCTACAGGGAAAATATAAAGTAGCTTGTAAAGGTTAACCGAGTTAGCGGCTGAAGTATTGGAGTTAGAAGGATTGAAGTTGAGGAATTGATTCTCAAATCCCAACCGAACATTACTAGAACTACCAAGGGGATCGGCATAACCTAAAGGTGCAGCCAGACTGTTGATATTTGTAGCTTGCAATCCCGTAATCAATAAGTCCTTACCAGAGAAGCTAGTCAATAAATTCAGACGGACACGGTTATTAAAAACAATATTAGTGTTTGTGCCACCGTTATTAGGATTTGCTCCTGTTGCACCCGATACACTGAAAATCGCTTCGCCGCTCAGTTTGGTTGTCGTGGAGAACTGTTGCGCTTCTAGTTTGGCGGTTTTTGTATCAAGGGCATCAACTCGACCACGGAGGGTTGCGAGTTCGGCTGCAAATTCCTCTTGAAGCTTTTGTAAAGTTGTGAGGTCTTCTTTACTGACCTTGTCCGCTAATCCTGCCGAAATAATCTCATTGATTTTGTCAAGACAAGCATTTAAACCAGCCGCAAACTCATAGCGCGAGGTTGCTTGCTTGCCGCGAAATGTGCGATCAGGATAGCCTGCGATGCAACCATAACGCTCAACTAGTGATTGTAAGGCGGTAAAAGCCCAATCCGTAGGACGCACATCTGATAGTTGAGAAACTGATGTGACATTCTGAGCAATTGGATCGTTAGCGATCGCTTTCAGTTGAGGTTCGCTAGAAATTGCAGGAATAGAAGCAGTCTCTATTACAGGCGTTTCAGTGCTAGCAGTAGTTTTTGTTTCAGTGAATGTAGTTGAAGGATTTGTAGGGTTTGCCTCTGCCGATAACGATATCGCGCTTAATGATAATGGCACGCTTAGTAGAAGTAATCTGAGGCTATTAGTATAAAGTTTCAAAATTAATTTTCCTCACACAATATTTTTAATTTGTTCCAATTGGCTTGTTACCCTAGACCTGTTGAAGGTTTGTAGAAGTCTTTGAATTACTTCTTTAACCTATACCTTCTTGATCTTCAGGCTATCGAGATAGGCTTGGGGATTTTCGGGATCGAACTTTGTCCCATCAAAGAATTCCTCAATACCGCGAGAGGTGCTAGGAGGAATATCCGAGAAACCTGCTTCTTTAGCAGCTTCACGCCAGAGATCTTCACGATTGACCTTCTTAATTAAATTTTTTGCAGTTGCAAGAGATTCCTTTGGTAAGAAGCCCCAACGCACACTCTCAGTGATGAACCAGAGGTCATGGCTTTGATATGGATAGGAGACATTGCCCTTAGCATCTTTCCAATACAGAGGAGCTAGACTCTTGTCGTCAATCACTCGTCCATCGCCCATATCGTACTTGCCCATCATCGGATCTAAGAGGATTTCAGGGGATACGCCAAAGTAGTTGTTGGCAGCAACTATTTGGACAAGCTCTTTCCGATTATCGAAGTTATCACACCATTGCTGGGCTTCCATAATTGCCTTAAGCAAAGATTTGGTTGCCTTAGGATGCTTATCTACCCAGTCTGCACGCATCGCTAAATATTCTTCAGGATGTCCCTTCCAAATTTCGGCGGTGAGGGCAGGGATGAAGCCAATCTTCTCTTTGACGATGCGATAGGGCCAAGGGTCACCTGTGCTGAAGGCATCCATCGTGCCAGTTTTCATGTTGGCTACGGTTTGCGCCGCAGGAACAGTCAACAATTCGACATCAGCATCAGGATCGATTCCATTTGCCGCTAGCCAGTAACGAATCCAGAATTCTTGATTTGCTTTGGGGAAGGTGTAAGCAGCCTTGAACTTCGCGCCTTCAGACTTAGTCTTATCAAAGAATTCCTTGGCTTTATCGATTTTCAGGGTTAATCCCTTGTTTTTGTGCTTATCGGCGATCGCGATCGCATTACCATGTGTATTTAACTGCAACAGTACATACATAGGGATTTTGAGGTTATCGGTGATAATTCCCTCGGAAATCAAATAGGGCATTGGCATTTGCCATTGACCACCATCGATACCACCTGCGGAGGAACCAATTTTGACGTTATCTCTAGCGGCTCCCCAGTTGGCTTGTTTGGAGATTTCTACATCAGTCATGCCATATTTCGCAAAGAATCCCTTCTCTTTGGCAATAATTAACGGTGCTGCTTCAACAATTGGTAGATAGCCCAGTCTCACCTTAGTTGTCTCAGGTACTTGATCAGGGGGCAAGTTTATTTTAGTAGCATTAGCAGAACTTATAGTTGGGGTATCTTCGGGAGGGTTACCAAGACATCCTTTGAGAAGTACTGAACTAAGAGCAGTAGCTCCAGCCGTAGCTATAAATCGTCGCCGTGAAATGTTGTTTTTTAAATTAGACATAACTTATTAATTGATTCGCAAGAACGATTGATTTATCTCTATTGGTATCTTAGAGTGAAGGGCAAATAGAGTAAAGTCTATTATTCTTATAATAAAGATAAGTTTTAATCTATGCATTTTCTTGATAAGGTGAACTATAGGTTGTTCTATATAGTTGCCATGCTAATTTCGCCCCAATTATGCTCCCATGCCCGCTAAATATAGCTTTTAGAAATAAAAGCCATAGATTAGTTAGATAAATAAACCTAATCAGTCGTCCTAATTAAGCCCCTAATTCAAATCAACAACAAAAAGCCATGTTTTACAACATATCTGAGCAGCAAATACGAAAAGTACGTTGGGTGTTAACCTGTGCTTGGTTACTTCTCATTGCTTCCCTCTTTTATGACCCGATTTCTCATTTAATTACAACTCCAAATCAAACTTGGAGTCCTTTTCGCATCAAGCCCGAAGATTGCATATCTGTCCAAAATAATTGTTTGGAATTGCAACCTTATCCCCTTGGCGCACCAATATTTTGGGGCATAGTTGTGCCTAGCGCTATTTTTATCTTATTGGTATTGGGGCATGAGCTATGGCGGCGGATTTGTCCTTTATCCTTCCTATCACAAATTCCTCGTGCTTTAGGATGGCAAAGACAAATCAAAAGAATTGATAGCAAAACAGGGAAAGTTCGTTATGAAATTCCTAAAGTCAAAAAGGATTCTTGGATAGGTAAAAATTATCTATATCTTCAGTTTGGACTATTATTTATCGGTTTATGTAGTCGGATTTTGTTTATTAATGGCAATGCGATCGCTTTAGGTTTATGGCTAATGATGACGATCGCCGCAGCTATCACCGTCGGCTATCTCTATGGCGGTAAGACTTGGTGTAATTACTTCTGCCCGATGGCTCCTGTCCAGAAAATCTATGCGGAACCATCGGCTCTATTGGCGACTAAGGCACATATGAGCGAAGTGCCAATTACTCAATCAATGTGTCGCACGATTACCAATGAGGGCAAAGAACAGAGTGCCTGTGTTGCCTGCCAAAATCCTTGTATCGATATCGATTCTGAGCGTTCCTATTGGGATGGTATTGAGAAGTCTGAAACCCAATTTCTTTACTACTGCTATCTAGGGTTAGTAGTGGGCTATTTCTTTTATTACTACCTCTATGCAGGCAGTTGGGACTACTACTTTTCAGGGGCTTGGGCGATGGAGGGCAACTCCATTCAACAATTACTATCCTCTGGATTTTATCTATACAATCAAGCGATTCCTATACCCAAAATTCTAGCCGTACCGCTAACCTTGGGCTTATTTACAGGACTAGGCTATATCTTTGGCACTCTGAGCGAACGTCTTTATCGTTCCTATCTCCTTTTCTCTAAACAAAAAACTTCTAATTTACAGATTCGCCATCACTTATTTAGTGTCACTACCTTTATTGCTTTCAATCTATTTTTTATTTTTGGTGGTCGTCCTTTCATTCGCCTACTACCCAACTTTTTCCAAGAAACCATTGATGTATTGATGGTCTTAGTCAGTACTTTGTGGTTAGCTCGTACCCTCAAGCGTGATCCTGAACTCTATGCAAGGGAAGGCTTGGCTGGTAGATTCCGCAAACAGTTATTGAAGATGAATTTCCCCCTTAACCAATACTTTAGCGATCGCGATGTGGATGATCTCAATCCCCATGAGGTCTATGTGTTGGCAAAGGTGTTACCAGGATTTACCAAGCAAAAGCGCTATGAAGCTTATAAAGGGGTACTGCGCGAATCTTTGGAAGAGGGTTATACCAATTCTGCTAGTAGTTTGGAACTGTTAAGGCAATTACGCACAGAGTTAGATATTTCGGATACCGAACACCGTAATCTTCTCGAAGAACTAGGTGTAGAAGATCCCCAACTTCTCGATCCTAATCGCCAGCGCAACCTTGAGAACTTAGTCCGCATTTCGGGTTATCGCAAGGCTCTTGAGCGCTTGGTTTATCTCCAAAATCTAGATGCTAATACTGCCTCACGGCAATTGGCTCAAACCTATAACATCACGCCTACGGAGGAACAAGAAATTACCCAAGGCTTTGATCACGATGCGTCTCTAAAGCAAAAGTCCTATTTCTATCTCGATCGCCTTGCCCAGCTATTGCAGTCTTACCACAACCTCAATCAACCTTGCCTCTTAGAACATCGTCCTGCCGTCTCACTATTACTAGAGGCAATCTCCCGTAAAAAGAGGATTTTGGTGCTAGCTCTATTAGAAGCGATTGCTAGTCTCAATACCTCTGAAGGTAATGAGATTGCCAGTAATTTGGGTAAGCTCTCACCTACTGTTTTGGGAGATATCCTCGAAGAACCCAATTCCGTTTGGTTTCACAAAATCCCGTCAACCCAGATCAACTTACTGAGGCTATCATCAGAAAATATGACTTGCTCAGTGGCGATCGCTGTTTCTGAGGTGGTTGATACCCTAACGGATCTGCTACAAGAACCAAACCCTTTAATTCAAGCCGTGAGCTTGTATTTATTGCAGATTTTAGACTTTGCAGCGAGTCGAGTTGCGGCGGTTGAAATCGAAAGTCAGCATCCCTTAGTTCAAGAAATGATCACCTTAATTCTCAAGAGTACGCACTCCTTGTCTTTGGCGAATTTTGAGAAATTAGAACGAGTGGTATATCTATTCAATAGTGACTTTTTCCATTCTCTTGAAAATGAAATTTTGATCGAGTTAAGCGATCGCGCCTATGTCAAATCATATCTAGAGAATGAACATATTACTGAGGCTGGCGATACTTGTCGAGAGTTGCTACTGCTAATTGAGGGCAATGTGGAAATTAGGATCATCCGTGCGGATCAATCCGAAACTATCTCAAATCTTGTATCAGGGAAAGTTTTAGATGAATTAGAAGTGTTAACTCATACTAATTTGACAGGTACAATTACAGCAAAATCTTCACCAACTAGGGTTTTAGCGATTCCTGTTGATACCTTTGATGATCTTATGGAGCGCGATCGCAGTTTAGCCCTAAAGGTCTTAGAACTAGAGAGTATTCGTCTTAAAACCCTCCTCAGTAGAGAGTAAATACCAATGGTAAGGATGGGCGGCGCTTCGCGCCGCCCATCCTTACCATTTTTTTAGGACTACCCCAAATTGTTGTGATGCCAGAATAGCAGGGGGCATAACAATCTGGGTTTTAGGCTATATTTTTAAGTAATTCTAAGCAATTTGCTGACCAACAACCTTCTAGAAATCTTCATGAAACCAACTGTTAGTCTTTTACATACCTCTAGCTATGAAATTGCATCGCTTATGCAGGCTCTAGAGGCTGTACTTGCACCCCTAGGAGGTATGTCCAGCATCGTCAAAGCAGGCGATCGCGTTCTCCTCAAGCCCAATTTACTTACAGGCTCACGTCCTACCAAAGAATGCACCACCCGCCCTGAATTGGTATATTGCGTTGCCAAGATGGTGATCGATGCTGGTGGTAAGCCATTTTTAGGTGATAGCCCTGCCTTTGGTAGTGTCAAAGGAATTGCCAAAGCCAATGGGTTATTACCCCTTGCAGAAGAATTAGGAATTCCCATCGTAGAGTTTCATGGCAAGCGCTACGAAACGGAGGGGGAAGGAGAGCTACATAATCTGCGCCTTAGCAAAGAAGCGATGGATGCGGATGTGGTGATCAATTTGCCTAAAGTAAAATCGCACATGCAGCTCACCCTTACCCTCGGCGTGAAAAATCTTTTTGGCTGTGTACCAGGAAAAATGAAAGCTTGGTGGCATATGGAAGCAGGTAAGGATGTGAATCGTTTCGCACAAATGCTAATTGAGACAGCACGCACAATTAATCCTGAACTGACGATCATCGATGGTATTGTCGGACATGAGGGCAATGGACCTAGTGCTGGTGAGCCAAAAGAGTTGGGCGTTTTAGCAGCTGCCCGTGATGTTTTTGCCCTCGATCGCGTTATGGTAGAGATTCTTGGTGTGAATCCTCTTGATGTGCCAACGGTTGCCGCCTCGATTCGTACAGGACTATGTAGCGATCTAGATGCTATTGACATTGTTGGTGATCAGATCGAGCAGTTACAAATCCCTGACTGGCAATTACCCACAACAATGATGGCGATCGATTTTGAGTTACCGAGAGTAGTACGATCAACCTTTAAACATCTATATATTAAGTTCATCAAAGAACCGCTTAGTACCTATGCCCGCACCTAACAGCCCGCCGCTAATTTTAGTGGTCGAAGATGCCCCTGACAACCAAGTTTTGGTGGAGCAGGTGTTTCAAGATTCAGGCTATAACGTCACCTGTATCCAAGATGGTCAAGCGGCGTTAGATTGGCTAGAAAAAAATCACCCCGATCTAATTTTGCTTGATCTATCTTTGCCAGAAATCGATGGCTGGGAAATTGCGAGACAACTCAAAGCTAGCGATCGCACATCGAATATTCCGATTGTGGCGGTAACTGCTCATGCAATGAAAGGTGATAAGGAATCGGCGATCGCTTCGGGTTGTGATGATTATCTGACAAAGCCTTTAGATATTGATTTGTTAGAAGCCTGTGTCAAACAATGGCTAGACAGGAAATAAAAGCAGGGTAGTGCTTTCCACTACTCTGCTTTTGTCAATGAACCTAAAAACAAAAGCCTATAGTTATATATAACTTAGACTAAGATTTAGAGAGAGTTTAAAGTTAAAAAGCTTTACAACTTCATTTAATAAATTCCATATATTTTTTCAAAACTTATTTATTCGCATTATTCACATTAAAACGACAGAGATACATCCATTGGTTGTGTTTCTGCCAAATCGCAAAAATTTATAAATCATCAAATTTAGGAAACTGTTTTATGTCTGGTCGTGTTGGAGTACTACTGTTAAATTTAGGAGGTCCTGAGAAGTTAGATGATGTCTACCTTTTCTTGTATAACCTGTTCGCCGATCCAGAAATTATTCGCCTGCCGATTCCCTTTTTGCAAAAGCCGATCGCTTCCTTAATTGCTGCTAGTCGCGCTCCTATTAGTCAAGAAAATTACCGCATGATTGGTGGTGGTTCACCTCTACGGCAAATCACCGAAGAGCAAGGCGAAAATATCGAAAATGTCTTGCAGCGTAATGGGATCGAGGCAAAAGTTTATGTCGGTATGCGCTACTGGCATCCCTACACCTCAGAAGCGATCGCCAAAATTAAACAGGATGGGATTACTCGCCTTGTAGTATTGCCTCTATACCCTCAATACTCGATCAGCACCAGTGGCTCTAGCATTAAGCAACTTGATGACCTCTGGGAAAATGATCCTGAACTACAAGCGATCGAACGCATCACGATCCAATCTTGGTACGATCGCACTGGCTACATTCGCGCCATGAATGAATTGATCGATGCTAAGTTACAAAGCTTTGCCGATCCAGAGAATGTACATATTTTCTTCAGTGCTCATGGTGTGCCTGTAAAATATGTCACCGAATACAATGATCCCTATCAATCGGAAATGGAAAATTGTGTCGATGGCATCATGAAAGCAATCCGTCGTGATTATCATCGCTACAATGCCCATACCCTCGCCTACCAAAGTCGAGTTGGTCCTGTGGAATGGCTGCAACCCTATACCGAAGAAGCAATTCACAATCTCGCTAAACGCGGCATTAAGGATCTCTTAGTTGTTCCCATCAGTTTTGTCTCTGAACATATTGAGACCTTGCAAGAGATTGATATCGAATATCGTGAAGTTGCTGAAGAAGCAGGCATTCATAATTTCGATCGCGTTCCTGCTTTAAATAGCCACCCAATCTTTATCAACGATCTCGCTGAGCTGATTATGGAATCTCTCGGTACAACGAAAATGGCAGCAGTTCCTGCTTAAACGTAACGCGAGTTCGGGATAATTTTGAGAAGAGGGTTTGCGTAGCAAACTCTCTTCTCAGTAAAAGCCTTGCTACGCAAGGTTTTTACTTTTGGTTTTTAAAATTTGCCAGCTTAACCCCAACTGACGCTAAACGTAAAAAGCCCTGCTTAGTGCAGGGCTTTTTTGTAAAGTCATAAAGTGGGGGTGAAGGGACTTGAACCCTTACGACCTTGCGGTCAACGGATTTTAAGTCCGTAGCGTCTACCATTCCGCCACACCCCCGAAAGGCTTTGTTATTTTAACCCGAAATGCGTAACTTTAACATCAGAATTTTGATAATTTTGTAAATTATCTAGATAAATTAACTTAAAGCCTTATTCAGTAAGGCTTTAAGTGATTTATGCCACATCAAAGCCGCGACATAATTTTTATTCGTTGTCCCATTTGTCTTGGGTATAACCAATTTGAGTAGCGGCAGCTTGTTCTTCACTAGTTAGCTCTTCCCAAGATTTGTCCGCAGACGCAGGAATGTCATCTTCTCCTTCCCAGCTAGATTGAGTCCAACCTAATACTCCCCAAAGTTTTTGGTCTTCACTTGACAAGTCATCCCATTCAGGAAAATCCAGTCCGTCATCCCAATTTTCTTCATTCCAGCCTAACTGTGTCCAGAGTTCTTGCTCAGCACTGGTCAGATCGCTCCAACTGAGTTCACTCCAAAATTCATTAGGATCGCCAGTTACTTTACGGATTGTAGTCATAGAAAGTTTGCTCTCAAATTAGAGTTCATCTAGATTTCATCATAGGTTTTGCTAGCTTCGAGAAGCAACAGTTAAAATTTAACCTTTGAACACAAGGAACAATAGAGGTCACACAAAGTGTGACCTCTATTGTTTAGTAGAGACTATTTAGTTACAAAAAAGACTCTCTCTTCTTTGATTAAGCCAAATTTATTTTCTTGACCACCAAATAACTGGTCATCTTTGATCCACTCAAAAACATCGACTTTAAATCCAACCTGCTTCAAGCGATCGCAGTAATCATGGCTATAAATGCGGACATGATCAGATTGTCCAAAGGCTTGCTCACGTTGCTCTGGTGTAATCATCGTGGCATCTTCGTAGGTTTGGGCGATCGCATAGGAAATTGGGACTTGTAAAATCGCCCAACCATTAGGCTTTAAGACTCGATACAGCTCCGACATCGCCAGATGATCATCAATAATATGCTCTAAAATGTGATTGCAAATAATCGCGTCAAATGTAGCCTCCTCCCAAGCCATATTGGTAATATCCATCTTGACCATTACCCTTTCTAGATAAAGATCGGCTGATAAATAATCAATATTTTTCTGCTGTCTCAAGATGTTTTCCAGTTTGAGTTCTGGAGCCATGTGTAGCAATTTTGTAGGCTGTTCAAAAATATTAGTTTTGTTTTTTAAGTACAAATAAACTAATCGTTCGCGATCAAGTGATCCACAGTTAGGACAGAGGGCATGATCGCGTTGCCCACCCCCAATAATGCTTTTTTCTTTCAGTACGGGAAAGTCCAGACCAAAAGGTAAAAATGTTTCTAAACTAGAATCACAGAGTGGACAGTGGTATCGAAACCCAGAGTTGCTTTGAAAGTCAGTTGAATTATTTTTTAAATCTTGCATGAAGTTGATCGTTCACTAGGAATGACAGGACAAAGCGCCATCATTACAGCATAAATGTACGTGACTCACCATTGACAGCACTTAGCATCGTGTCATTGACCACATTATCTGATTCCAAATTGCCATCGACTAAGTTCACAATGCGGTCAGCCACATCAAGGATACGGTTATCATGAGTCACCATCAAAATCGTGATATTTTCTTCCTTTGCCATTTTTTGCATCAGTGTCACCACATCACGCCCAGATTTTTTGTCCAGTGCTGCCGTTGGCTCATCTGCGAGAATTAACTTTGGACGATTGACCAAAGCACGAGCGATCGCCACCCGTTGCTTTTGTCCACCCGATAGCTCATGGGGTTTATAGTCAATGCGTTGTCCTAGCCCCAGCGCTGTTAAAATTTCGGCAGCCTTATTGGAAGCTACTGCATTTCCGCCCTCATGCTGAAACAAATCCGTAGACATCATCACATTTTGCCTTGCGGTTAATGAGTGAAAGAGATTGTGGGCTTGAAAGATAAAACCAATATTTTTGCGAATCTGTACTAACTTTTTAGGATGGAGATTTCTGAGTTCTTGTCCTAAAACTTGTAGACTCCCATCTTGAATTGTGCGTAAAGCCCCAATCAATGTCAAAAGCGTTGTTTTGCCTGAACCAGAAGGACCTGTCAAAATTACAATCTGCCCAGGATAGACATCTAAATTGATGTCAAACAAAACCTGCTTAAATAAATCACCTTCGCCATAGTGAAAATTTAAGTTGCGGATTTTAATTGATGGTTCCGTATGAGCAAGAACTGATGATGAAGGCGCGTAAGGAGTTTCAAGCATAGTCTAGTAACCTATAGACAAAATAAGTATAGCTATAGCCATTTGAGTTAGGACATAAAACCTCAAAAAGATTGGGAACGCTTTACTCTGCAATTCTCTTTGGGGTTTTGATTTTGTTCTAAGCGGTTTATGGAATTGCACCGAAAAGGGTTGCGATTCCATAAACCAAAACATCTACAAAGGCTTGGGGACTGCTATATAGCTTAGGTAAATGAAAAAATAAAAGATTTGTTCAGATTATTTATGAAGCTCTCAGACTATATTAACTATATGATAGGCATATTTATTGACTGCCTACAGCAACTCAATTTGATTATTTATCAAAGGTTCTAAACCATGGCATCTCGAACCTTAGTCAAAAATTATCTTGCTCAATGGATGCAGATGGGCAAAACCGTAAGTCTATCAAGCCAAAGCAAGCAGGTTCATATCTATCAAATTTTGAAGGGTGAAAGGTATTCCACCATATTTAACAATCTCTGGGATGAGATTAGTACGACCAAAGCGAACGAAGCATATTTAAGTGGTACTGACCAAACAATTAGCGACCTACTTAGCAATCAATGGGAAATAATTGCCTGTGCTCGTTGTAATTTACTTGTACCAACCTTGGGGGTAGGTCCTCGTACACCCGTTTGCTGTCCCTGTGATGATTTACCCAATCATCCCAATCTTGATCTGGTCTCACCACATATACCAGTACAGCTAGTCACACATTTGGAGGCTCTATGCGATCGCTTAGAGAAAAAGCCTACCGAGGATGAGCAATTGTCTAACAATATTCCTGATGATGTGACCTACACTTCTGAAGAAGAGGACAAGCAAACCATCCACAATCTCAGAACCTCAGTCCTAAAATTAATCAAAACAAATGCCTCAGAACGGTTGTAGGAAAATTGCTAATTAACGTCAGTTCGAGTTAAGCTGGCAAATTTAAAAAAAACAAAAGTAAAAGCCTTGCTATGCAAGGCTTTTACTTTTGTTTTTTGAGAGAGAGTTTGCTACGCAAACTCTCTCTCAAAACCCGTTTTAAATTATCCCGAACTCGCGTTAATTACAGCAGTTTTCGATCAAAAGAACCCCCAAGAAAACTTTATAAAAGCGTTGCAAAGCAACGCTTTTATAAAGTTTTCTTGGTTCGGATTTGGGCGCTTAGCGCTGTAAATTGGCAATAAAACCTAGTTGTGTTGGCTTGTCTACCTTCAGTTCGGTAAACCACACTATAGACATTGCAACCCTTTCGGTTAAATTAGCACTCAGTCACCTAGAGTGCTAAAACACTCTAGACAAAGCCTCAAAATGCTAGTCCAATGAGTGAATACCTATGGCAACAACCACATTAAACGTAACAACTGTAAAGCCTTTAGCCGATCGCGTGTTTATCAAAGTAAGCGCTAAAGAAGAAAAGACCGCAGGTGGTATTTTCCTACCTGAGACCGCAAAAGAAAAGCCCCAAGTTGGCGAAATTGCAGCAGTAGGTCCTGGCAAACTTGATGACAAAGGTGTTCGCCAAGCCCTCGAAGTTAAAGTTGGAGACAAAGTTCTTTACTCCAAATATGCTGGCACTGACATCAAACTCGGCTCTGATGAGTATGTATTGCTAGCCGAAAAAGATATTTTAGCGATCGTTTCATAGTTTAGCTGTTGGCTATTAGCTGTTAGCTGTTGGCTTCTAGCTAATCTAGCGATCTGCTAATTATCAAGAGAATTAAAGAAAATTATCTTCTTTCAAAAAAGCTAACCGCTAAAAGCTAAAAGCTAATAGCCCAAATCAAAAATCATCTAGTCCTTAAACCACTAAAAATTATGTCTAAGAAAATTATTTACAACGAAGATGCACGTCGCGCCCTTGAGCGTGGTATGGATATTTTGGCGGAGTCCGTTGCTGTGACTCTTGGTCCTAAGGGTCGTAACGTAGTTCTTGAGAAGAAATTTGGTTCTCCTCAAATCGTTAATGATGGTGTCACCATTGCTAAGGAAATTGAACTAGAAGATAACGTTGAAAATACTGGTGTAGCTTTGATTCGTCAAGCTGCTTCTAAGACTAACGATGCTGCTGGTGATGGAACCACCACTGCAACCGTATTGGCTCATGCCATTGTTAAGGAAGGTCTGCGTAACGTAGCGGCTGGTGCTAACTCGATCGCTCTTAAGCGCGGTATCGATAAGGCAACTACTTTCTTGGTTGGCAAGATCAAGGAACATGCTAAGCCCATTGAAGATTCTAAGGCGATCGCTCAAGTTGGAACCATCTCTGCTGGTAATGATGAAGAAGTCGGCGCAATGATCGCTCAAGCGATGGACAAGGTTGGTAAGGAAGGTGTGATTTCCCTTGAAGAAGGTAAGTCCATGGTAACTGAACTCGAAGTTACCGAAGGTATGCGCTTTGATAAGGGCTATATCTCTCCTTACTTCGTTACCGATGCTGAGCGTATGGAAGCTTCCTTTGAAGAACCCTTGCTCTTGATCACCGACAAGAAGATTGCCCTCGTGCAAGAACTAGTACCTGTACTTGAGCAAGTTGCTCGTGCTGGTCGTCCTTTGATCATCATTGCTGAAGATATCGAGAAAGAAGCTCTAGCAACTCTCGTCGTCAACCGTCTCCGTGGCGTTCTCAACGTTGCTGCCATCAAGGCTCCTGGATTTGGCGATCGCCGCAAGGCAATGCTCGAAGACCTTGCTATCCTCACAGGCGCTCAAGTCATTACCGAAGATGCTGGTCTCCGTCTTGATTCCGTTAAGATTGATCAACTCGGTAAGTCTCGCCGCGTAATCATCACCAAGGACAGCACCACCATTGTTGCTGACGGTAACGAAGCCGCAGTTAAGACCCGTGTTGAGCAAATCCGTCGTCAAATCGAAGAAACTGAATCTTCCTACGACAAGGAAAAACTCCAAGAGCGTTTGGCTAAGCTCTCTGGTGGCGTAGCAGTAATCAAGGTTGGTGCTGCAACTGAAACCGAAATGAAGGATCGTAAGCTTCGTCTCGAAGATGCAATCAATGCAACCAAGGCTGCTGTAGAAGAAGGTATTGTCCCCGGTGGTGGTACAACCTTGGCTCACCTTGCTCCTGAGTTATTTACTTGGGCAAATGCTAACTTGACTGGCGAAGAGTTGACTGGTGCAATTATCGTTTCTAAGTCTTTAGCTGCTCCCGTTAAGCGCATCGCTCAAAACGCAGGCTTTAACGGCGCAGTAATCGCTGAAAATGTACGCGAAAAGTCATTTAATATTGGCTTCAATGCTGCTACTGGCGAATTTGAAGATATGTTTGCGGCTGGTATTGTTGATCCTGCGAAGGTGACTCGTTCTGCGCTACAAAACGCAGCATCGATCGCTGGCATGATCCTGACCACCGAGTGCATCATCGTTGATAAGCCTGAGGATAAGGGTGCTGGTGCTGGTGGCGCAATGGCTGCTGGTGGCGACTTCGACTACTAATTATCAATCTTTGTAAAATTAAAGGGAGCGCGTTGCGCTCCCTTTAATTTTTTGGGTTAGTATTTCATGGCAAAGTGGGGCTTCATTGTGGGTAGAACTAGGAAAAATTAAAACCGAAAAGAGAGTTATGGTGTTTTGCATCACAACTCTCTTTTCGGTTTTATATCATAAAGTTATAGGGTTAATAGAAGATGTTTTGGAAACCGACTGAAGATCAAAAATTGCAGTTGGAGTGGAAATGCTTACAAAGTATGGCTATTTTGCTGCCTATCAGTAATGTATTTGTGCCAGCTTTTACAGCATTGTTGGCTATCTTCGTTTTATTTCGTTATGGCTGGAAAGCGATCGCCTCGCCAATTAGCACTGCCTATTTAGGTTTGTCGGCATGGATGATCCTGACGACAATGATCGCTTTTGATATCGGCACTGCCGCAGGGGGATTAGCTAATTTTCTGCCTTATTTTCTCTTAGCTGCCACCACTAGCTACATTATTCGTACCCCATCTCAATTCATTCACTTCTTGTGGTTATTAGTCCTTAGTTGCATTTTTGTGAGTGGATTTGGGATTTTGCAAGCAATTATTGATCGTCCTGAATGGATCTTTCCCAAGGTTATTTTTGAGAGTTATCCAATCCCGATGGGCTTTAGTCCCGATCGCCGCATTCAGTCATTCTTTGGACATTTTAATGAAACCGCAGTTTACTTATTAACCATTATTCCGATCGCGTTTCATTTTGCCCTTGGGAAAGTTAAAAGCATTTCTAAATCTCAAAATTGGATTGCCCTAATTGCGCTTGCTTTGGGAATCTGTGTACTCATTCTTACAGGTTCTCGGAATGCTTGGGTATTAGCAATTTTAGAGTTTGTCGCCATTGCCCTGTACTACCGTCAATGGAAACTTGTAGCAGGATTTGGATTTGGAATGTTAATAATTGCATGGGCTGTGTTTGGGCAGAAATTTGGGTTAGGAGGTGAAGCATTGCGATCGCTATTACCAGAAGGATTTGTGAATCGCCTTGCTAGCACTGTCGATCCCAAACTAGGCGACTATGCTTCCACTGCCGATCGCTTAAATGCTTGGCAATTCGCGATATCGCTGATTTCGCAACATCCGATTCAAGGTTGGGGTTTACGCAATTTTCCCCTCATTGCTAAATCAATGAACTATGATTTGCATGGTTTACCCCATGAGCATAATTTGTTCTTAGCAATCGCTGTTGGTTCTGGGATACCCGCACTGTTAGGCTTTATCAGCATTATGATCTGGACAATTTGGAAATCGCTGCAATCTAAATTTGCTCCAGCTACCGAAGGTACAATGGTCATAACAGCGATCAGCATTACCGTATGTTTACTGTCGGGGTGGCTAGATTTAGTATTTTATGAACCACGCATTAGTATGCTGTTGTGGTCTTTGCTTGGCGCTATGTATGGATTAACTGGATTAACCACAACCTCAAAAGATGATGGAAACCGAATTTGATCCCCTTGCCACTGCCCACATTGATCTCCAGATAGAAGAAGATTTTCCAGAGATCCGTTTAGAAGCAGATAAGTTTGAGCTGTGGTTTCAGCCTGTTTATGAATTGGCAACAGGAACTGTGCTGCATAATGAGGTGCTAGTACGCTGGCGAGACATGCAGGGGAATTTGAGACAGCCGCAGGAATTGTTAATGGCTCTCCAAAATACGCAGTTGCTCTGTCAACTGGATCGCATTGTTGTGGAAAAGTCCATTGAAGTCTTGCAGCAGCAGCCTAAAGTCAAAGTTTCGATCAATCTGTCCAACGAGATTTTTACGGATCAAAAATTTCCTGAGCAACTCCATAAATGGCTTAGTCAATATAATGTATTGGCAAAGCGCATCAGTTTTGAAATTGCAGAAGAAATGCTGTGCCAAATGCAACCACAGGCGATCACATTAATCACAGAACTGAAAATGATTGGCTGTTCGATTGTAATTGATGACTTTACTGGCAAATATTTTTCCTTATTACAACTCCAAGAGCTACCA
The DNA here is from genome assembly GCF_027942295.1 of Pseudanabaena sp. Chao 1811. Classification (NCBI taxonomy): domain Bacteria; kingdom Bacillati; phylum Cyanobacteriota; class Cyanophyceae; order Pseudanabaenales; family Pseudanabaenaceae; genus Pseudanabaena; species Pseudanabaena sp. Chao 1811. Next base: position 4,000,513 of record NZ_CP101416.1, on the reverse strand, counting down.
ATCTCGATGATTAAGCTAGATCGCAGCTTTGCCCGAAAGTCTTTATCTTCGTCTCAGAAACAAATAGCGATCGCAATCTCTTACATCAGCAAAGTATTTCAAAAACAATGCATTGTCAAAGGTATTGATGATAAATACTCTTTGAAATTTGCTAGCGAGCTGGGAGTAAAAGGTGTGCAGGGATATTCCCTCAGTCAACCCCAAGATAATCCCAAAACCTTTGGATTAGTTAGCTTGCTGATCTCTAGAATTATTGTCAGTGCGATCGCAATCCTAATTTTGTTATATATCTTCAAAAGTTTTATGGGGATTGACCTTTTTAAAGATCGTCATGCGTGGGACGTGATCTCAGATTTTTTTGAATCCATCTTTGGCGGTAAGTAAATCATCAATGGTCATTTGGGAATCTTGAGTTAAATCTCTCTTAGGTTTTGATGATGCCTTAGAGGATTTGTCATCAGATTTATTGGATATTTTCTCCGAACCGCCCGATCGCAAACCTGTGGCAATATGACTATTTTTTGCGATTTGTTCTAACACTTGTTTAGCGCGACTAATCACACTGGGCGGCAAACCTGCCAAGCGTCCCACCTCGATGCCATAGGAGCGATCTGCGCCTCCCTCTTGAACTTGGTGTAAGAAAATTATTTCATCTTCCAATTCCTTCACCGTGACTTGGAAGTTGGCGACATTAGGGAGCAGACTGGCGAGTTCATTCAGTTCGTGATAATGGGTGGCGAATATGCCTCTAGCCTTGATCTTATTGGCGATATATTCGGCAACTGACCATGCGATCGCCATGCCATCAAAGGTAGAAGTACCGCGCCCAATCTCATCGAGGAGTACGAGAGAATTTTCTTTGGCATGGTTGAGAATATTCGCGGTTTCATTCATTTCCACCATAAATGTGGATTGCCCTGTAGCGAGGTCATCGACTGCGCCCACACGGGTAAAAATGCGATCGCAGATGCCCAAGGTTGCCGACTCCGCAGGCACAAAACTCCCCACCTGTGCCATTAATTGAATTAGTCCCACTTGCCGCAAATAGATACTTTTGCCACTCATATTCGGTCCCGTTAGGACAATCAAATCGGGGCAATCAGGGGATTGGTCATCATGACCGAGATAGGTGGAATTGGGAACAAAAAAGCCTGCGGGTAGGGACTGCTCAACGACTGGATGACGACCATTGTGAATAGCAATAGCGCGATCGCTTTTGATTTCAGGACGGCAATAGTTATAGGTGACAGCAACTTCCGCGAGACTACATAGCACATCGGCGGCGGCGAGGGCAGTCGCCAGAGTTCGCATTGGTTCGATGTGTTTTGCCGCAAGCGATCGTAGTTCCACGAAAATATCATATTCCAATTGTTTCAATTCATTATCCGCATTGAGAATCCGCGTTTCCCGTTCCTTCAATTCAGGGGTAATGTAGCGTTCTTCATTGGTGAGCGTTTGCTTGCGGATATAGTCGGCGGGAGCCTGTTCACTCTTGCCGCGAGAGATACTAATGTAATAGCCAAAAGCTTTGTTAAAGCCAACTTTGAGCGTGTTAATGCCCGTGCGTTCCTTTTCCTGTTTCTCAAAGGCTGCCAACCATTCCACATCATCACGACTCTGTTGGCGCAGATGATCTAACTGCTCATTCACTCCCGACCGAATGATATTTCCTTCCGTAATATAAATCGGTGGTTCTTCCACTAAAGTTTTTTGCAACTGTGCGCCCAATTGAAGCAGTTCCGATGGTACGGATTGCAGAGCCTTTAAATAGCGGGAGTTGGACTTTGCCACAACATCAGCAACATCACGCATTCGATCTAGGGATATAGCTACAGCGATGAGATCTCGTCCATTAGCCGTACCTGCACCGATCCGACTGCATAGCCTTTCAATATCGTAAATTTGACTCAAGCAACTTCTGAGATTCTTACGGAGAGAATGTTGCTTATATAATTCAGAAATTGTATCGAGACGTTCGTTAATCGCGGCAATATCCTTAATAGGTTGCAATAGCCAACGTCGCAAAGCACGGCTACCCATACCCGTCGTCGTTTTATCCAAAGCCCAAAGTAGAGAACTAAAATATGTGCCATCGCGCACGGTTTGGGTAATTTCCAGATTGCGGCGCGTTTGGTTATCGAGAATTAAATAATCCGCGATCGCATAGGTGGAAATCCCTTGCAAAGGCATCTTTACGCTTTTTTGAGTCGATTCTAAATATTCTAAAATTCCACCTGCGGCTCTAATTGCCAAGGGTAAAGACTGACAGCCAAATCCCTCTAGCGATCGCACTCTAAATGTCTCAAGAATCCTTTGTTTGGCTTCGGCTAACGCAAAAGAGGATTGCGATCGCGGCGTATAGCAAAAGCTCTCAGGTAAAGCGCTAAAGGGTTCAGGAAGAGAAGATTGCTTTTTCTGGGCAATTCCTTCCCAAAAATCGGCAGCTTTCTCCGATTTGGAACCACGAAATAATTGCGGATTCGGCACATCAATGGGAATAAGAACTTCCGCAGGTTGCAAGCGCAAGAGTTCTTGAATGAGATGCTCAGTGCTATTTAGCTGTGTGACCGCAAATTCACCTGTGGAAATATCGGTATAGGCTAAACCCCAGTTGTCCCCACCATTAGAGATCGCCACTAAAAAATTATTTTTCTTCGCCGCCAGCATCCCCTCCTCGATCACGGTTCCGGGGGTAATTACTCGCGTGACTTCACGGCGGACTAGTCCCTGTGCTTCTGCCGCCGATTCCATTTGATCGCAAACAGCGATCGAGTAGCCCTTTTCAACTAACTGATTGGCATAGCGATCGAGCGCATGGTGCGGAATTCCTGCCATCGCAATCCGTCCGATCGCCTTACCGCCATCGCGCCCCGTCAGGACTAGTTCTAATTCCCGCGCAATTAGTTCTGCATCCTCAAAAAACGCCTCAAAAAAATCCCCTAATCGATACAGCATCACCGCATGGGGATACTGCTCCTTCATTTCGATATAGTGCAGCATCATTGGTGTAAGGGCAGCGCGATTGATTTGAGCCGAGGACAGAACTAATTCAGCCATTAAATTTCAGACATAAAACAACATGGTAAAACCCATTGTAAACGTCATCCTGTCTTTAACGAATTGTGTCTAAGTAGCTAGGCATAATTAAAAAATAGAAACAAAAGCTGTGACAGCTTTTAGGGCTTTTACTTACTTCTATCTTGGTGCTTGATGTTACTTGGGCGATCACGCATCTCTGAAAATCATAAAAGCGATCGTAAATTGCCATCAAAATAAACCCCAGTTTTCTGTAGAAAACTGGGGTTTGCAAAATTTTCAATTAAATTGGCAATAGGGTTTTTAAGCCTTATTAAGACTCATCCCATTCGCTTCAGCATAGCGATTCATAAATCTCAAAAAGCGTTCCCATTCGTATTGTCCATTAATTTTATGAATCGCCTCAATCCCTGCTGATTTACCATTGATGAATTTAGCATTGACGTTGCGGGTGATAATCTCACCTTCTTCATCAATCATGTACATCCCCAAAATCTCGTTAGTAGCCGCATTTGGACCAGTCATACAGTTAGGCGACTCAAAGAAAAACACAGCAACACTGGTATCTCCATCCTTAGACCGTGTGATTTTCACATCGGAAGCTTCTTCATCAATGCCGATCGCTAACTGTATTCTTGCTGTCATTTTTAAAACCTTGAATAAAAATTGTTAAAATTTGTAATGTTATTAACATAACCTAAAAGCATCAACTATGCAGATTAAATGTGTTGCCAATCACATTCAGTTTTCAGCTTTTAGTCTTTGCGCCTAATCAAATACTACAGTCCTCAGTCCTAAACCTGAGCTAGCAGATTGCCCATAAACCAATACTCGGTTTTGTAAATGTTGTCTGACAGCCCTAGCCAAAACAATTCGCTCTAGGTCTTTACCTTTACGAATCAGATCGGTAACTGAATCGCGATGGGACACCCGAATCACATCCTGCTCAATAATTGGTCCCTCATCGAGTTCATCGGTTACATAATGAGCCGTTGCCCCAATAATCTTTACGCCACGCTTATAGGCTCTCTGATAGGGATTTGCCCCCGCAAAAGCAGGCAAAAAGGAATGATGGATATTAATTACTTGCGAAAACTTCGACAGAAAATCTGGGCTGAGTACCTGCATATATTTCGCCAGAACCACCAAGTCAATTTTGTATTGTTTCAGCAAATCTAATTGTTTTTTCTCTTGCTCTAACTTGTTTTCAGGATTGATCGTAATGTGATGATAATTAATCCCAAAGTTATGCGCGACCTTTTCTAAATCAGGATGGTTACTAATGACAACGGGGATCACGGCATCAAGTTCATGCGATCGCTGCCGCAGGATCAAATCATACAAACAGTGATCCTGTTTCGAGACAAAAATGGCAATACGGCGTACATAGTCAGAAAAATGAATATTCCATTTAGCATGGATATCGATCGCTAATTTCTCAAAGGTCGGTGCAATCTCTTCTCGTGTCAGATCGAAGCTATCTAATTCCCATTCAACCCGCATTAAAAATAGCCCTGCCGTGCTATCAGAATGTTGATCGGCATGGAGAATATTGCCACCGTGGGAAAACACCCAGTCCGAAATTTTTGCGACTAAGCCTTTTTGATCTGGACAAGAAACTAGTAAAGTTGCAGTTGTCATAGTTATTTAATATTGCGATGGTCAGCGCTTGTCACTGCCCATCCTAAATCAGGTTTCCATAAATATTTGCGTAGATCGATTTTACCTGTGGGACTGAAAATAATTCCTTCTGCCTCAAGAAGCGATCGCTGCAAATAGTCAGTCCCAAAGCGTAAAGGCGACAGTGAAATTTCCCCCTTGGCATTCACCACTCGCTGCCAAGGCACATCTAAAGATTGCATATCCACACGATAGAGTGCATAGCCGACTACACGGGCTTTTCTCGCTAAATTGGCAAGCTCAGCAATCTGTCCATAGGTAGACACGTAACCCCGTGGAATTTGACGCACAATTTCGTAAATGCGATCGTAACTTGTTGCTGCTTTGGTCATAATTAGCAAATATGCAGCCGCTAAACGCCTCATACCATTAAGAACATAAATTAACGTGAGTTCGATAACGCCATTTGCGCGGCGCTTCGCGCCGCGCAAATGGCGGAAAATGGTAAAAATCGCTTAGCGATTTTTACCATTTTCCGCCTTCGTCGAACTGACGTTAAATTAGTTTTCAATGAGTATGCCCTCATTGAAAACCGTGGTAAAGCATCATCTAAATATCTAGATAGTAAAACTTTATACTCTTTATCGATTTGGTGACTCAAATCACTTTCATTTCCGTAAAACTTTAGCTATCATAGTTATGTCAAAACATTAAGACATTTGCACTGGAGAAACTTCAATGCTAGCGGCGGAATGCATCGATTCCAGAGCTACCGTAAATATAGAGGAAAAGCGACGGACGACTACACGTATAGCTATGCGCGTACCGAGAAGTTGCTACGGAGAGCCAATTATCTCTCGCCTCTCCTGTGAACACGGACTGACTGTGACTATCATTGCTGCACTTCTTGGAGAAAATCCAGAAGATGATGGCTGGTTCACCTTAGAACTAACTGGAACAACCCAACAAATACAAAGTGGAATTATTTATCTAGAAGAGCTAGATTTAGAAATTTGGGATAAAACAGCTGTCGAGGACGAAAGCTGGTAAACAAAACAAAAAGGCTTGCTAAGCAAGCCTTTTTGTTTTGTTTTCAAAGTTCTCTGTGCTTAGCACAGAGAACTTTGGGCAATTACTTGTTAGGCTGAGGAGTCAAACGTAAGTATGGCTTCACAGGATTGAAACCTTTAGGGAATTTGGTCTTAGCTTCCTCATCAGAAACTGAAGGCACAATCACACAGTCATCACCATCTTTCCAGTTAGCAGGTGTAGCAACGCTGTAGTTGTCAGTCAATTGCAGTGAATCAATCACGCGCAAAATTTCATCAAAGTTGCGACCTGTGCTAGCAGGATAGGTCAAGGTGAGGCGAAGCTTCTTATTGGAATCAATGATGAATACCGATCGCACAGTCAATGTATTACCTGTGGCGGAATTAGGGTGAATCATACCATAAAGTTCAGAAACCTTCTTGTCTTCATCGGCAAGAATAGGGTAGTTAAGCTTGGTGCTTTGGGTTTCTTCAATATCGCCAACCCATCCCTTGTGAGATTCAACACCATCAACACTCAAAGCGATCGCTTTAATGTTGCGCTTATCAAATTCTGGCTTGAGCTTAGCAACGGTTCCTAGCTCAGTGGTGCAAACAGGGGTGAAATCTTTAGGGTGCGAAAATAGAATCGCCCAGTTATCACCGATCCACTCATGAAAATTAATCACGCCATCAGTAGAGTCTTGAGTAAAATCGGGTACGGTATCGCCTAAACGCAGTGTCATAGTTTTAGTTCAGTCTTCGTTGTTACAAATCTAAGATACAAGATTACTGGGAAAATCGCCAGTCTTATAACGCGGTATTCCCATCGCTTTACTGTAGATTATGGCATAAAAACTATAAACTAGAGTTAGGCTTAACTTTACTTTATGGGTTTTGATTATTGACATTGTGCAAGCTTTACAGCAAACTTGATATCTGCGAGTGAGAAGCAATATCTCACTTACAAGCTAACAGCTAATTGCTATTAGTCCCAAAATACCAAACGCGGAACTGGCGGAATTGGTAGACGCGCATGTTTCAGGTACATGTGTCGAAAGACTTGGGGGTTCAAGTCCCCCGTTCCGCATCATACAGCGCTTTGCGCTCAAACCCAAACCAAGAAAAATTTTGAAAGCGTTGCTTTGCAACGCTTTCAAAATTTTTCTTGGGGTTCATTTGCTCAGTAATTGCTGTAAAAAAGCTCGCTAGGCGAGCTTTTTTATTGTCGAAAGATAATTGCTTGATTGCCACCCTTTTGTAATTCGTAGGGAACTTGCACAATTTCTGAACTAATGCCTTCGCTAGCTAGAATGCTACATACTTGATTGATATAAGGCGATCGCATTTGAGCAAGTGTTAGCAATGGAAAAATCCTGACTTCTTCGGCAATGCGACAGAGTTCACGAATTGATTCTAAATGGAACTCAAAACTTAGATGCTCGGAATAGAGAAATAGAAAATGGGAACAGAGCGCAAGCTGAAATTGTTGATTAGGAAACTCTAGTTTCGGCAATTCAGCCTTGATATATCTGCCTTCAGCTTTACCGCGATCATAATCTTCTAGAAATAGCGCGATCGCATTTTCGCGATTAGCACGTAAATCATCAGGAGATTTGTGATAGCTCCATACCCAATTGTCTGGCGTATTCCGCACCTGCTCAATAATATTGTCTACACAAGCATCAAAGCGGCTTTTGATTTCGCTTGCCGTAAATTGATATATGGGATCTATCGATGTAACTCGATAACCTGCGGTGGTCATCTCGGCATTAAAGCTCGCGGGTCCATCACCAATACCAATGATGGATTTATGGCGATCGCCATCCGACAACCCAAACATCAACTCATATTCAGCCTTTGACCTTCCAAAAGGCACAATCTGATCTAATATCATTTTTCACTTTAGGCTCAAGTTACAGCGCTTTGCGCTTTCTTAAAACCCAGATAAATTTTGAAAAAGCTTGCTTCGCAAGCTTTTTCAAAATTTATCTGTACTACACAAACCTTAAATAGGCTGTAATAGATATTTAAGCGGTGCGAAGAACAGCTTAAATATCTATTAATTCAAATTACATAATTTCCAGTTGAGAATCATCACCGACGAGAAATCGTAATGCTTGTGGACGTTTCGGTGAAACCTGCATTTTTACCCTCTGTCCAAGCACACTGTCAACAATGCGCTGATGGATACCCGTAATATTAGTATCATTGAGGATCACGCTATGTTCAATATCAGTATCGATAATCGTGACGCGATCGCTAATGCTCGTGTAGGGGCCAATATAGGCATGTTCGAGATGACAGTTTTCACCAATAACTACAGGCCCTCGAATTTTGCAGTTAGTAACTTTAGAGCCTACTCCAATTTCAACACGTCCGCTAATGTTGCTGTCAGCATCCACTTCGCCTAGATTCTTCGACTTCAGTCGGGCATCCAGCACAATCTGGTTGGCAGCGAGAATGTCATCCTTTTTACCTGTATCTAGCCACCAACCCTCTAGTTCTGAAGCAGCTACATTTTTATCAGTGTCAATTAGTTTCTGGATCGCATCGGTAATTTCTAATTCACCTCTAGCCGATGGTGCAATTTGGGCGATCGCCGTATGAATTGTGTTTTTAAAGAAATACACACCGACTAGTGCCAGATTTGATGCAGGATTCTTTGGCTTTTCCACTAGTTGCAGCACCTTGCCTGTTTCATCAACGGTCGCAACCCCAAAAGCAGTAGGATCAGCCACCTGTCGCAATAAGATAAGAGCATCCAGTTGTTTCTGCTGGAAATTGGCTAAAAACTTCTCCAATTGGGATTCGATTAAGTTATCACCAAGGAACATGATGAAAGAATCATCACCAAGGAATGGCTGGGCAATCTTAACTGCATGGGCTAGTCCTAGAGGTTCAGCTTGCAGAATATATTCGATCTTTGCGCCAAAGCGATCGCCATTGCCTGTTTTGGTTTTTACTTCCTCGCCAGTTTCAGGACTAATAATAATACCAATATCCGTAATACCTGCTGCAACAATACTTTCAATGCAATACCAAAGAATCGGCTTATTAGCCACAGGTACTAGTTGTTTTGCACCTGTATAGGTGAGTGGTCGTAATCTTGTGCCTTTACCACCAGAGAGAATGAGAGCTTTCATATGTTTTTGGGATAGTGAATACGAAGATGGGCAGCGCTTTGCACTGCCCATTCTAAAACTAACGATAGGATTTTTCGGTTAAATAAGCAGTCAGAGCTTCTTGCCAAGGACGCATTTTAAAAGTTGTGATACTTTCTAAGCGATCGCTAGTAAGCGCCGAATTCATCGGTCTAGTTGCTTTAGTGGGAAAGGTAGAAGCAGGAATTGACTCAATGGGATGGGAGATATTGGCGAGCTTCAGAGCTTGAGTCGCAAATTCATGCCATGAGCAAATGCCTGTATTCGCTCCATGAATTACTCCGATAGTGCCTGATTGCAAAAGCTCATCTAACAGCCTAGCTGCGTCATAGGTATAGGTCGGCGACATAAACATGTCATTGACGACCTTTAGAGGATCGCCTGCCTTTGCTTTTTTGATGATTGTCTCGATAAAGTTGCCACCTTTACCACTTGCCCCTGCCTTACCAAATACGCTAGAAATCCGCAAAATTAGCGATCGCGGCGTAGTTTGACGCACTAGATTTTCACCTGCCAATTTGGATGCGCCATAAATGTTGATCGGATCTGGCAGATCTGATTCTGTATAGGCAGATGACTGATTGCCTCGAAAGACGTAATCAGTACTGATATATACAGAAAGAGCATCAATCTCGCGGCAAGCCCTCGCCACATGCAAAGCACCAAAGGCATTGACCTTGAAAGCTGTTTCAAACTCTTGCTCACAGTCATCAACCCTTACATAGGCAGCACTATTGATCACTACATCAAATTTTTGACTAGTCAAAGCCTTTTGTACTGATTCCGCTTGTGTGATATCCACATCAGCACGAGTCAAAGCCGTGAGTTGATAGCCATCGCTTCGCGAAAAGTGACTGACAATATCTGAACCTAACTGACCATTTGCCCCAATCAAAGCAACTTTGAGTACATTCGTCATCTGGTGTACCATTCTTTGTAATGCTCTTGGAATACCTTTTTGTCTTTGACCGCTTGCCACCAATCCGCATTTTGTTGATACCAAGCAACGGTTTGGGCAATACCGCGTTTAAAGTCCCATTTCCGTTTCCATCCCAAATTTTCAGCAGCACTAGGGTCAACGGAATAGCGGTAGTCATGACCGGGGCGATCGCTGACATACTGCATTAATGATTCAGGGCGGTCAAGTAATCCTAAAACAGTTGTCGCAACTTCAATTCCATTGATTTGTACCCTCGCACCAATGTTATAGGCGTTACCACTTTCTCCCGCATGGAGTACCGTATCAATACCTGAGCAATGGTCTTCTACATACAGATAATCCCGAACAGCTTCACCTTTACCATAGATGGGCAAAGACTTTGACTCTAGTGCGTTGGTAACGAAAAGAGGAATTATCTTTTCAGGATATTGATAAGGTCCATAGGTATTTGAACCACGGGTAATTACCACATCTAATCCGTAACTAATCCCATAGGAAAATACCAGATGCTCAGCTCCTGCCTTTGATGCAGCGTAAGGACTGCGTGGTGACAGAGGATCGGTTTCCAAAGAGTGGCGATCGCTACCAACTAAATCCCCATAAACCTCATCGGTAGATACATGGAGAAATCGCTTGATTTGATGCTTGCGTGCTGCTTCTAATAACAGTAATGTTCCCTCAATATTGGTGCGAATGAAGGGTAGGGGATCACGCAGACTGCGATCAACATGGCTCTCAGCCGCAAAATTGAGAATTGCATCCACACCATTTACCGCTTTTTCCACATCTTCGGGATTAGCAATATCCCCTTCAATGAAAGTAATGCGATCGCTAATATCCTTGAGATTATCAAGATTGCCCGCATAGGTAAGCTTATCGATTACCACAATTTCCCATTCTGGATGATGGGTCAAGGCATAATGCACATAATTAGAGCCAATGAAACCTGCTCCACCTGTGATCAGTACTTTTTGAAATCTTTCTACTGAACTCATGCAAATAACTCCGCTTCTTTTAATAGTTTGCCAACAGCATCCTTAGCAGACACAATCGGGGTCTCACTAATCTGCCAAGCGATCGCTACATCAGGATCATTCCACAGCAGACAGCGATCCTCCGCAGGTGCATAGTAATCTGTAGCTTTATAAGCTACTTCTGCCACGTCAGACAATACGGCAAAACCATGAGCAAAGCCTGCGGGAATCCACAATTGCTGATAGTTTTCGGCGCTGAGAATATAGCTAACTGACTGTCCAAAAGTTGGTGAACTTTTCCGTAAATCGACAGCAACATCTTGAATTGTGCCAACCAAAGCTCTCACTAATTTGCCTTGGGGCTTACCAATTTGATAATGCAATCCTCGCAAAACATTTTTTTGCGATCGGGAATGATTATCCTGAACAAAATTAATGTTTAATCCTGTTTTTTCAGCAAAAGCTTGATAATTATAGGACTCGTAAAAAAATCCTCTCGCATCCGCAAATACTTTAGGAGTAATTAGTAAAACGTCGGGAATCGCTGTAGTTTCAACTTTCATGCAATTTTTGCTAAAATTTATTCTAATTGAATGCAGGATTTTGAATTTGTAAATATTCTACCTGTATTTTTCAAGAAACTTTTTACAAATTATTTGAACTGCTGAATTACCTCCTCTATCAATTTAGCCATTACTGCATAACCTTTAGCATTTGGATGTAACCCGTCATCAGATAGTTCTTCTTTCAACATTCCTTGACTATCTACCATATGGCTGTAATAGTCGAGATAAATTTGCTGCTGCTTATCACAGTAGCCCTGCAACCAACTATTCAATGTACGAATTTTTACATGTACTTGCGGATCTGATTGACTTAACGGGCTATTTTCATTAATCGGTAATACCGAAGCACAGATAATCCTAATATGATTCATTTGAGCCAATTCGCACATTGACAAATAGTTACCCTCGATCATCTCCACTGTCATTGCTCCAGTATTCCCAGCAAGATCATTGATTCCAGCTAAGATCACAACAAATTTCGGATATAAAGCAATGACATCATTGCGGAAGCGAACTAGCATTTGCGATGTGGTTTGTCCAGATATGCCCCGATTAATATAGTTCTTATCCTTAAAAGTGGCTTCCAGATCCCAAAATTCAGTGATAGAGTCACCAAAAAAAACAATGCGGCTTTCTACTATTATGGAAGCATCAAGATTAATATTCTTTTGATGATAAACTTGCAATTGTCCCCAGTCATTTAAACGAGATTTTTGTTCTTCCATTCGTCGCCAAAGATTTGGTAGCAACGTTTGGATGATTTTAATAGCGATAGATTTTAAAATTCCCTTTAAATGCGATCGCTGATTCAGATATTTGACTTTCATTAAACTTAAAGACCTAAAAACCTGTAATTATTAACTTAACTTCAATGTTTTCTAGATTAAAGTTTTTGATTTTATTACTATTATTTCTAAGTATTACTTCTCCAGCTTTAGCTCAATCGGAAAGTGGAGAAGGTGGTGGGAATACCCAGTCACCCGTGCAGGTAATTGTACAGGTTGTAGTCACTGCTGCTATTTTAAAGATACTTGATAAATTTGATTTACCTTAAATTTTAGATATTACTCCTTAATCAATAATCAATATATTTGTTGATAATTTCTGACTTATGACTTAGACCTGACTAATTTAGAAATTATGCCCAACTACTGATCAGAAAAATGATCAGAAAAAATTTTATTTTGAGATGTAACTTTAAGATCCTGCCAGTTTAATCCGATCATACTTGCTACGAAAAGTGTATATCCTGGTTCTTCTAACTGAGAAAATATTAAGCCGAATACAAATACAGTTAACATTAAATATTTAGAAAGATCATTGACACAAACATATCGCCAAACAACAAATGCCATATAAAAATAGGTTCCTAATCCCACAATTCCTAAATCCCCCCAGATTCCTGCCCAACCAAACAAAGGCGAAAACAAACTAGATTGATCTCCTAACCAACTTGCCGCTACTGCTTGCCAAATCTCTTTACTGACAGGATGTACAGTTGCTCCTAGTGGAGCTAATAAATTCCAGTAAGTCTCTAGCATCCATCCACCTAATCTTCCAACTGTGTGACCAGGACCTAAACCCAATAACCAATTGAGAGGGGAATGAAAATGTTGAGGAACAAGTCTAAAAGTGGCAAATTTTAAACGAGTTGCTTCTCCATCAGAACCATAAAGTTCTGGGCGAATCCACACTGTATATGCTGAAAGGTATTCAATGTTGTAAATAGCCCAATAGAAGACACTAAAAAATACAGCACCTAGAATAAGGTAAAGCAAACCTTTTCTAATATCCTTAAGAGTTAAGAAATATACTAATACATAACCTAAAATGAATGACAATAAGACCTGCTTAGTGTCTGAAATAATAATATGATTTAAACAACCTAAAAACACTACAATACGAAACCACAGTGGTTTATCTTTTGCTGTAAAAAAATAGTAAATAGCGAAAGTCATGGCAACCGAGCCCCCCAGTACATGACCAGCTCCTTGTCCAATAAAAAGCCCCTTTACATTATCTTCAAGACCAATTAGCTTATCCATCCGAAAGACATACTTTTGGATATAGGCAAACAACATATTAATTATGGCAGCTTGTAAAATCCATTTCCGAAAGCGTTGATAGCTTTCTATGTTCATTGGTATACTAACAATCGTCAAGATTAAGATAAAAGGTTCTGCTAGTAGTAAATAGTCCAAAACCGTATTGATTATGCCTGCTTCATTAAGTAATGCACTAGCAAAAACAACAATTAAAAATATAAACAAACTCAGTAAAAGCTTTCTTGAGATAGCAATTTGCTGTAGATCTTTACTGCGAGATTTAACTATTACAGATCCACAGGCAAAAGGGATTGCCACAAAGTGCAAAAAATTGATTGCTGATGGTATTTTTAAGGCTGTAAAAATCCTTGGAAATAACGCACTACCAATCCCAAATAATGTCAAATTTGAGTTTGTAATATATCCTTTGCGTTTATATTGCGATTCTAGTACTGTCCTCATTTACTAATTCAACTTTAGAAGTGTTTGTACTCAGTATCTCAAGATTTTATATAGGATTAAATAAATTGTGAGAGTCTTAATTTCAATGTTACAGTGTTTTGGACTGACACAGCCTCGGCACTGGTCAGTTAAATCGTGATAGACATATTTGAGTCTTTTTTATCGACATGAAATGGACGTTTCAGAACTCATCCCACATTAGCTGACCAGTGCCCACAGCCTCTAAATCAATTGATCTACAAAAGGCTTCATACTTGATATATTACCAATTGTCAACTTTCATTTGGTTCTTAGGGATATATCGTCCTAACCCAGAACATTTTTCTCTCCAAGTTAAATAACCCTGAAGATGAATTGGTAGCTGCTTATCAAACTCTAAGATTTGTTTACTAGATAGAGGAGAGCGATCACAGTAAAAGGGATTTTTAGGACAGTAGCTAAAATAGTGGAAAAAAATCGCTGAGCGATCGCTTTTTGAGGGTGGTTTGCCACGGTGGTAATACTTGGATGTATCGGTAAAAATAACCGTTCCAGCTTTGCCAATACAAGAGGTTAAGTAATCATCAGGGTTGTTAGTCTTTAATAGCTGCTCTAGCTCCAAATTGCTTAGACCTTTATATGGGGGCAGTGTGGCGATCAGAAATTTATTGACATCTGCCTTAATACATTGAAAAGGACCGCCAAATTCATCAACATCATTTAAGTAAACAGCAACCTTGACCATTTTCCAGTCTTCTTTATCTCTATGCCATATGCGTGGACCCGCATCTCTTCCATCTGCGACACTGTAATAAAACGATAATGCACCGTAGCCTACAGGTAATCCCAAATAGCATTCCACAATCTTGAGAAGTCTTTCTGAAAGTCCCCAACGAATAATTTCTGGATGTGCTAGCAATTGATCAGCGTTTGCCATCAATGTATGTTTACCTAAGTGACTAGGCGATCGCGACTGTTGGGCAAGCTCATTAGTAATAGGCTGGGCAGCTTCTAAAAGCTTATGACTATCAGGAATTGATAAAGCATCTAGTGAAGTAACACAAACGCCATTTTGCTCAAGCTGTTCAACAATATTTAATTCATCAGCATCAAGCTTGGGTAAATGTTCTTTATGTTGATTGAGTAGATTTTGATATCTAGGTAAGAGAATTGATTTCTTAAACCAATCATTACTATTAAATCCGCAAGCTATATCAGATGGCAGACTTAGTAATTTATTACCCACTTTATTAGCTAGATAATAAAGTGGGTATAAGTTGTCAGGGCGTAGATAGCGGAGTTGGTATAGACTTTTCATACGCAGTAATATTGGATATTGTTAATCTGCCCGTTAAGATAATATTAGTTCTTTTGACTAGAACCAATATTTCTATTGAAAGTACTCCTAAAATTATTGTCAATTGTTAACAAAAATATTCTCTACTTTTTGAGTGTAACTTTCTGTAAGTTAATGCTTAAGAGCAGTCTGGTAAATCTCTAATAGCCGTTTACAATTATCATCAGCAGTGTATTTATCATCAAACTCAGTCCTTGCCGCCGATCGCATTTGACGGAGTTCTTGAGGATGCTCCAGCAACCAATTAATTTTGGCTGCTAGATCGGTGGGATCACTAGGACGAAAGAGTAGACCATTACGCCCATGCTCTATTAACTCTGCGATCGCCCCAATGTTTGATGCTACTACTGGTGTTCCCTTTGCAAAAGCCTCGATCGCTACTCTTCCAAAGGTCTCATACCATTCAGAAGGAAATACTAAAAAAGCTGCTTTTCCAACGATTTCATATACTTCTTCTAAGGGTCTACGTCCTAGCCATTCAATCTCAGGCATTTCTTTAGCAGCTTCAGTTACTAGACCTGACATGGGTCCATCACCCAGTATTTTTAGAGGAATTTTGTTATCTAGTTTTCGCCATGCATCTAGCATCACTCCTAGTCCTTTTTCGACAGATAAGCGACCCACAAATAAGCCATAGCCTCCATCACCTTGGTCAGGTTCAGGTGCTGGATGCAAAAAGTTAGTCTTGAAGGCTAGTTTCTCGGCAGGTATGCCACCTTGAATAAATTTATCCATCGCAAATTGGCTGTAGACAATAAATACATCTACTGCCTTGCTCCAAGTTCCTATGGAGGAATGGAAGCTAGTAGTCGCTGCGGTCATAGCACTGGCACTGCGACTACCTCGGTAACAACCATGAACTATTGCTGGCAATGGAACTTTACCTAAGCAATCTTCGCAGACACGCCCTTCTCGAAAAAATAAAGCATTGGGACATAGTAAGCGGTAATTATGGAGGGTTTGCACTACGGCGACTCCTTCATCTTTGGCAGCATAGTATGCCGATGGGGAAATTAAGGGGAAGGTATTATGAAAGTGTGCAACTTGAGGTTTGACTTTACGAATTAGCGATCGCAAATCTCGATAGACCTTGCCATTCCATAAAGTTTTTTTAGCCAAAATTAACGGGTTGGTAGTTGCAATCTCATCATTATTGAGAGTATAGCGAGTAACTTCATGCCCGTGGGATTCCAGCAAAGCGCTTTCTGTCGCAAAAATCTGCTCTTCGCCACCAGGCTGTTGATAGTAATTATGGACTGTTAGAACTCTCATTTAATGAACCAACTCTGAATTAATTAGTTTTGCCTTAACCACATCTTCATAAAGCTGACAGATCTGATGTCCACGAGTCTCCCAGTTATAAAATTCTTTGACTCGTCTTTGTCCTGCTTGCCCCATTGCTAAACGTAGCTCAGGCTCATTTGCCAAGCGCACCATTGCTACAGCCAAGCCTTCCACAGCCTGATTGGGATCGGAGGCATTAACCTTAAAGCCTGTTTCATCTGTCACTTGAATTGCAGGACCACCTAAGTTAAGACATAAAACTGGTCGTGCCGCTGTCATTGCTTCTAGACAAACCCATCCACCAGAATCATGCAAACTTGGATGGACTAGAGCTGTACAGCTTCCTAGTTTCTGAAGTGCTTCATCCCGTGGCAATCTATTCCAAAATTTAACTTGGCTGGTAATTCCTAGTTCTGCGACTAGAGCTTCCAGACGCTGTCGTTCAGGACCATCTCCTAAAACCCAATATTCAGATTCGGGTATCGCTGCTTTAGCAAATGCCCGTAGTCCGAGGTGAAAGCCTTTCCAATGTAAAAGGCGACCCATACTAATAAATCGAATCGCAGTATCGGGGCTAACACATTGAGTTAAGCGGACAATTTCTTCTTTGGTCAGACTAGCTTCAGGAAACACTTCAATCTTATGTGCGCCCATTTGCTGAACGCGAATAGCAGTATCTTGAGTAGTAACCCGAACGATCGCACTGCGGCGAGCAGTCATGCGTGCAAACGGGTCTCTTTCGCCAAACCACCTTGCCGCAATACGTAAGACTTCATAAACTTTGTTACGAAAGCTGAAATCTTGCCAAAATGGATCGGGAGCTGATTCACCACCACCCACAGGTCCCCAGATGAAAGGAATTGGGAGTAATGACAAAAAACTTGGCGTTGAATGCCTTACAAATGTTACGTGATGAGCGACATCAAATTGAACTTCTTGATGTAATCGGCGAGCAACAAAATATGCATGGATCTGCCAAAAATAGTAGTGGATCAAAAAAGCTATAGACCCAAATCGCCAAATGGAACCGATGATAGGAGGGGTAAAATATACAAAATGTAAATTGGGGTTAGGATTGCGACTAAGTTCTGCTTCAATTCCCTCTCGTCCATCATCTGGACGGGTTAAGACCCAGACTTCATTGTATTTCGCAATTTCCCAAGCAGTATTCCAGCCTACTCCAAGTTCGGTTCCTCGTCCTGGCTCACAGGCATAAGCTGATAGCAAAACCTTCATTATTAAACGACCTCTTTATTCTTAAGAATAGGGGATACTAGGACAGACAAACAAAAGTCAAGGTACTGTTTACTAATATGCAAGTAATGAAAATCCTGCGATCTCACCTTTGCCTGTTTGCGATAATCCTGTTTTAAGTCAATCTGTGTAAGTATTCGCAGCATCCCTGTAGCCAAAGCCTCAGCATCGCTCGTCGCCACCATCATCCCATACTTTCCGTAATCAATGATGTCCTTCATGCCTCCAGGGGCATCGGTTACTACTACGGCTGCTCCACAACCCATTGCCTCTTGCAAAGCGATCGGGCAACCTTCCCAAGCAGAAGCTAAAACAAATAAGTCGCATTTAGCCATGTAACGATAAGGATTTGGATCATATCCAGGCATCCATACCAATTCTTGGATACCTAGCTCTTTAGACAGTTGTTCTAGTTCCAGCCTCAATGGACCTTCTCCCAAAATTATTAGTTTGCCAGGAGTTTCCTTAACCACTTGGGCAAAAGCTCTCAGTAAGTTATCTAGCTGCTTTTGTTTTGCTAATCGGGCAGTCGTCAGGATTACTGGAATTTCTGGATTTTGAAACCAAGGATGGTAAACTGGCTCCTGTGCAAGTTCTTGTAAACGCTCTGGATTAATTGGATTTAAAATCACTCGCATTGGAATCTCAGAGGAAATCTTGAGTGTTTCAACTAAGTCAGTAATCGTATCTTTCGATACGCCAATTAACCCGTCACTATAGGGATAGGTATAGCGCATAAGAATTGGTAAAAAACGAAGACGCAGTTTATCACGGTGTTCAATACCAGCTTCTAAGCTAATGATATTGTGTTCTCCCAGAATTACTTTTGTCTTTACTCCAGATAGATATTTTGCCCAAATCGCTACGATATTGAAATACCACGGCATAGGTAAAATAACATCTGGCTGATACTCACGTAAGTAGCGCACAGTTGCCCCAAGCGAAAAAATAGTGCGTTTTACATTGAGCGTGACAATTTGAATATCAGGATACTTGGCTAACTCTTCAGCACTTGCAAACAAAACAACTAAATTGCAATCTACTCCCAACTTCTGAAATCCTCGTACAAGTGTAGTACAGAGATTAGTGAATGCACCTCCAGCAATATCATGGGTCAGTATAGAAATCTTTGGTGTACTCATTACTTTATTAAATAAATTTGGGGTAACGATCTGGAGAAATCAAAAGATATACCTCGAAGAATCAACAATTTCTTATTTGTTCAGATTCAATTGTTCCACATTGAATCTCAATAATCACATTGGATCAATTCGCCATCACCAGTTCAGTAATTTTAGCTAAACATTGAGCTGCTGCTGTTGGCGTATATTGAGACATAATTTGCTTTGAGCGATCGCCCATAGCAGATATCAAATTTGGCTCATCCAAAAACTTTTGCATGAGGTCAGCTAACTTGTCAGGATCATCTGGGGTAAAGACATAACCATTTTCATCATCAATCACTAGTTCTGAAGTCCCTGCTCCCTTAGAGCAAAGGATGGGCTTACCCAACAGCATCGCCTCTAAGGTAACCACTCCCCAAGTATCCTCTAACGTTGGGAAGACAAACACATCAGCATAATCAAAATAAGATCTAATCTGATCAAAAGGAATTCTACCTAACCACTGAACGCGATCGCTTAGATGATGTTCTTGACAAAAAGACTCTAATTCTTGCTGCTGCAAACCATCGCCCACCACCTGTAAAGTGTAGCCCTCATAGCCTCTAGACTGCAATATCGCACAAGCTTCTAATAACAGAGGTAATCCTTTGCGGGGGATCACATGACCAACAAACAAAAACACTGGGCGTTGTGGTGCAATTGGGGCTTCTTGAACCTCAGAACTACTTGGCAATGTGCGCTCATCGGGAATTTCGTAAGGCTGCACAAACACCCGATCTTTCTTTGCTTTTAAAATCTCGATTAAATAATCGCTCCCAGCACGACTGTTAGTTACATAAGCATCAGCCATCCATACCATTAACCTCCGAATCAACAGCCTTAATGCTGAATTTCGATAATCTACTCCTGGCGAACTCCCTTCATAGGCAATGATCACCCGCCACCAAAATAGAGGTTTAAACAGTAAAGCCAAAATTGTCCATACGCCAAAAGAACTAGCAAAAATCACTTGAGGCTTGAGACTAAATAAGTGATTAATGATTCTTGGAGATAGATAAGTGAAATTATCTCCATAGCTTGACTCATCCTTATTAATCTCAATTACTCGAAATTTGCCAACAACTTCAACTTGAAGTTTTCCTTCTATCCCTTTGGCAAACCCTGGAAACAAACCCGTAAATACTGTTGTCTTAGGGAATAACTGGCTAAATTCACTCAAAGCAGGTTGCCAATAGAACCAAGCTACTGGCAAAAGCCATGCTACACGAAGATTATGAAAAAGTTGCATATATCATAAATCCTATGTTGGTTTGATAGATTAAAACAGTAATTCCAAATTTGACGGTTGGGAAACCCACTCATTGAAAACTGAGATGCACCCAATGCGAAAATCGATATCCGAGTTAAGAGCAGCAGTGTCAATAAAATATCGAAAATATTTGTTTAGAAACTGACCAATGCAATAAACAATTAGAGCAATACGATTCATAGTCATTTGTGTAACCTTTACTGTTGATGTTGCGCAGTGGCTCACTAATGAGTGACATCAAGTTGTAATTTATATCTGGATCTGGAATTGTTTGAGTTTCTGTAGAAATTGTGGCAACGATTGAACTGCTCCCCAAGTAAGCACACCTCCTAACAAGACTATTATGGCAGTAACAAAAGGATAGCGAATTCCTGCTACACGAGTGGCAAGATGTATAAAAATTAAGACCGTTAGATAAATATAATATGATGCCGCACTAATCATTTGTATAGGAGATTTGATGATGCTTGGGATAGACACATAAGGTAGCCAAATCAACAGAATTGCTCCAATTAAAACCCACCAACTTCCTAAAACATCAAATCCAATAAAAGCTGGTGTAATAATTATAACTATGAGTGTAGTGATTACTTTTTCAACTTTAGATTTAGCAAAGTGTATACACCATCCTAGCGTAAACAACCAAAACAACATATGTGGTACTTGATCGTATAGATAACTAGTATCCCATATATATGGACCTAGAAGGTGTGCAACCACACCAATCACTAGATAGATGAGCCCAAATTCCCAAGGAGATGTACCTGCAAAACTGCGTACATTCGGAATAGTAAAAGGAAGAGAAAAAAGAATAATAGTTTGACAAAGATTAGAAATAAACCAAACAAAGAAGATTGAATTTGAAGCTTGTATCTCTGGATGTTGAAAATTTCCTAGCAATAATAAGACTAAAGGATCAAAGTTTTGCTTAAAAGCTTGGTAGGCGATCGCAAGAGTTAAATAAGGAATTAAGATATGTCGCAGTAGCGGCGTAATGGAATGTAACTGCCCCTTAATCAAAGAACATCCCTGAAACCGTGAAAAGTTTAAACCAGCGATTAGAAGTAGTAACAATGCGCCTCCTTCGATAAAGAGTAAACCAGATTGATTAACCACAACGCCAGAAATGGCTAAGGCTCTCAACAGAGTATTCATTTCGATGATTGTAGATATTCTCTTTTGGGGAGCTAACTTTCCCAAATCATTCAAAGGTACCTGTTCCCATTTTTTAGGAAGATATCCAAGATAACGCTCAAGCTCCATTGAAATCTGGACGTAGGATAGAGAATCTCCTCCTAAGGAGATGAATGTGTCTTCAATTTGAATTTGGTTGACTTTAAGAGTTCGACAAAAAATAGCTTGAATAGGCGAATTATCAGATGCGGGTTCATCTAGAGAGTCTATTTGTCGATCTTCTTGGGGGAATTCTCGCATGTACCACTCAGCTAATTGTTTCCTCTGGATTTTTCCAGTTGCAGTTTTGGGTAGACTATCAACATCAATGATTGTGATAGCGTTACCAGCATTAACCCCCATATCTTGAATAGACTGTAAGACTAATGTTCTCAGTTGTTGCTTATCGATCTGTACTTCGCTTGTCACCGCAACTAAAAAACCATCTCCGCGCATTGGGTCTGTCTTGCGACAAATTGCAATACCATTGCTGTAGCCAATGCTGGCATAAACCTTTGTTTCTAAAGTTTCAGGATGGACTTTGATGCCACCGCAGTTGATTACGTCATCTGCTCTACCCTTATAGTACAGATAACCATTCTCCAAGCTTCCTAAATCATTAGTCAGGAACCATCCCTCCTCGTCTTTAAGCTTTACCTCTTTGCCATCGATTAGATATGCTTGGGCAACATGTTCGCCTCGAATGCTAATTCGTCCTGCCTCAGTTAGCTTGATGTTTACACTTCCTAAGGCTTGACCGACCGACTCTAAGGCATCCCCTTCTGCCTGATGGATCTCAAGCAGTGTGGTTCGCGATGCTTCTGTTAGACCATAGTGTTGGACAATTCTTGCTTCAGGAAACAGGTTTCTAAGCTCTTCTTTTTCTTGACGACTCATGTATTGGCTACCAATTTCAATCCATCGGACTCTTTTACCATAACTACCAATGAGATCCTTATTAACTAACAATAACCGCCAAAGGCTAGGAACGGCTGAGATAGAGTTGATTTCACCATTTCTGAGCATTGTTCCAATTTCAGAGGGGTTAAATCCATTGCTGGGGATGAAAAACTGCCCTCCTACCGTAGCAACTGCTCGACAGCGACCAAATCCAAATGAATGGTAAACGGGTACACCAATATACTCACGAATACTATTGTCCAGACGCATGACCGAGTTCAACCGTGTAACTACCTCTGTTAAGTTTTTGTGGGTTAAGATTACGCCCTTTGGATTCCCTTCTGTGCCAGAAGTGAAAGAAATTAGGGCGACTGCATCAATTTCTTGGGGAGTGAATTTTCTCGTCATCCAATCCCCATCAAAAGTAGGCGTTATAATCTTTGTTACATTGGCTGCATTAATGCGATCATGATCATTGTCTAACCTAAGGGGTACAGCAATGTTCCCATCCTCTATGCATCGCAACATTGCTTCCACATAGCCAGTATGATTAACTGCTACTATTCCAATTCGGTTACAGTTTATTTCTAGCATTGGCTACGGTTTATTTCTAGCATTAAAGTTATCCTAATGCAACGATTATTAAATGGTAAGACAGACAAAAATCAATGAAAAGTTGATAGCTAAAAACAACTGAACAGCTAATTCCATGATAATTAAAAGGGTGATGTTTCACATTTGTTGGGGAGAAAACAACAAGCGTAGGCTATAAAAATGCTGGTAAAGGCTTACCGTTTTTATCAATTACTTGGTTCAACAAATGTGTACACCACCATTTTAGACTATCTCCAAACAAATGAGAAATCTAGCTTCGACCCAATATTTTTCGAGATAACCAATCTAGATCTCTTTTCAATTCTCCAAATAATGCTGCTATCCATTGTCGTTTTTTTAAGGGAAACAAATATTGATAAGGATGAAAAATTCTAGCTCCTTTCTTTGTATTGAGATGTCTAAATATAGGAACTAAAGAAATATCACTTCGGGTTGGATTTAATGGGTTAGGATTGAGTCTGATCTTAACTAAGTTAATCGCTCTCTGTAAAGCATTAGTAGCCTGAAAAACTGGATCGCCATCTACCCACCAAGCTTGGAAAGGATGATTAGTGCAGAATGGGATATTAAATATTTGAGCATACATAGGGATTCGGTACTCAATAAATCCAAGTTCTGGGTGTTCTACTTTTGAGTAAGCCTCTAAAAATATCCTTGGTAAACACACAACAATAAAAATACATCCCATCGGCTCATGTTGATAGTCATAAGTCTTCTTCACATATTCTAAAAAGTTAAGATACTGCTCCCTATGATCAGGAACTTTAGGAGTAACCCATAACCAATCATTCTCAACTTCTTTGATTGGTCTTAGCCCCGATAGTAATATCTGATCTTGCTTCAGCATTGCAAAAAGTTGGTCAATATTCCCAAAAACCAACATATCCCACTGGACGATTGCCACGGTATCCCAAGATAAATATTGACCTCTCTCGCGATACCAATGCGTTAGCATCAAATCACCTTGAAGCCATTTCCATTGAGAATCTTTATCTTCAGGAAAAGCATAAAAATCATCTAAGAGTTTTTCTAACTGAAGTTTATAGTCATTTACTGTAGATAAATCACCACCATATACACCATAAATAGGGATGTTAGGATTATTCTGTCGCAGCAGAGATAGACGATTTTTACAAATATCCATCTCTTTATAAAACCAAAACAATATAGCTATTTTCATACTTTATCTAAAAGAGTAAGTCCTGTAAAAATCTCTCTATGTCGTATAGCTATTCCTTCGCATATCATAATCAGGACCTCTACCTCTGACATAATTTGCTACATATCTTACATAATGCATTGCATTAGATATATAGCATTCCTTTTGGCTACCTAGAATCGTGATATTTGAATTTGATGTTCTTCTATGTGTGGGAACCTTGCCTGCGTAAAGAGGAGTCAAGTCACTAGGATAATAGTGAGCAGTTAGGGATTTGCGACTGAATCGGGGATCACGATTGTTGTAAGCTCCATGAATAGTGTAGGGATGCCAGAAAAGCACATCACCTTTTTTGAGTGGAAAACTACGATATTCGTAGTTACCTTCATTAATTAAATCGTTGATTTGTCTTACAAAAGTATCATGGTCGGAAAAATTTGAAGCACTTTTTCTTTCAATCACTCTACCCTTATGACTACCAGGAAGAACAAAAAAGCAGCCTGCATCTTCATGGATATCTTCCAATGAATACCATGCAGCAACCATTTTCCCTGGTGGTTCTGAGTCTAGATAGTAGTGATCTTGATGTTCCACAGTGCCTGTTGATTTGTCAAAAAACATATTTTGCATCATCACATAACTAGATGCTTCTGACAGTACATTAAGAACCGCAGTAATATTTTCATCAACTAGACATTCTTCTACAGATTGTGAAAATCGCTTCCAAAGTTTCAAACTTGCAGGATTTAATATTGAATTCTCCATAAATCCTTCTTGAGTTAGCTTTGGTTTTGTAGGCAGGTGAGTATCCTGACTAAAAAAAACAAAAGATTTGGAATGCTTGATTATCTCGTAAGCATCAAGAAGAGCTTGAATTCTAGAATGGTTTAACAAGTTTTCAACTATCACATAACCATAGGAATCATAGTATTCCTTGATAGCATTTTTTTCATTTATGGGAAGCTTATTAAGTGACACATCTAACCTCCAACATATTTTTATAAAAGCAATCTTAATTATAAATGATTTTAATTTTAGCGCAATATATTTATTTTTATATTTATAATTTATTGAAGTATAAATCGCGAACTTATCTTAAGTCAGACAATGGTTTATTATTCATTAATATCAGGAGTTAGTGACTGAATAGTTTTTGTTAATGTCAAGAATATTAAGATATCTAGAAGTAGCTGTCTCTAAGCCAAATTGGGCAAGCCATTCTGCATCAACTTGTTTATGATTACTTGCTAAAACCTGCAAAATTGATTCAGCAAGGGCTTTGCTATCTCCTACAGGAGTTAGGTAACCATATTTACCTTCTGCTAGGATTTCCGATGGTCCACTCTCACAGTTAGTAGATACAACGGGTATTCCTAACGCCATTGCTTCGATTAAGACAGTAGGTAATCCTTCCCAAGCTGATGAGAGGACAAATACTGCCGATCGCGCCATATAAGCATATGGATTTTGGGTATATCCTGGTAAATCCACATCCTCTTGTAGACCCAATTCTTGAATTAGTGCTTCTAGTTCAGGGCGATCAGGGCCCCAACCGAGAATCACAAGGCGTGCAGGTCTAACTTGGTGCACATTGGCAAATGCCCTAATTAGATTGGAAAAATCTTTTTGTGCTTCTAGTTTACCGACTCCCAAAATAACTGGTATATCAGATGATTTAAACCAAGGATGATCTAAAGGTTCTTTGGCACTTGCCAACATCTCATCGTTAATGACGGGATTATAAATTGTCTGAATTCTTTCTAATGGTAGAGAAGCGGTACGAGCCAGATCTTTAGCAACTCCTTCAGAAACAGCTACAATACCATCGGCCCAAGGATACAAGATTCGTGCGAATATGGGAGCCAATTTCCCCTTAAGTTTGGTAGCGTTTCGAGCTGTTTTAGACAATTGATTATGCTCAGCAACTACTAATTGCAGTTTTACACCTGAGATTCGTTTAGATAATAACGCAATTTCGTTAAGGTAATGATCGGCTGACAATAAAGCATTAGGACGTTCTTGTTTAAGATAGCGCACTAATCCTGGCAAACTTAGGTATAGGTTGGGAGTGTTAAGGTTAATAATTCGAGTTTCCGCAGGCATTCTCCATAGGTGTGTGTCGTCATCGCGATTCAAGATTAAGTCAATATCTACACCCAATTTTACAAAGCTATGGGCAAGACGTGCAGTAATGCGCTCAATTCCGCCACCGCCAAAGGAACCAATAAAAAAAGCTACACGAGGATTAGTATTTGTCATTGCATCTCAATGTTAATTTACAGATAGTGGGAGTGAGTAATTAGCATTGTGCGGCTTCGCCGCACAATGCTAATTACTCACTGGGAAGAGCGTAGCTCTTGGGGTTGCGAAATTTCTTTTAATGGAACTTCTTTGGGTATAGCTTCTA
The DNA here is from genome assembly GCF_027942295.1 of Pseudanabaena sp. Chao 1811. Classification (NCBI taxonomy): domain Bacteria; kingdom Bacillati; phylum Cyanobacteriota; class Cyanophyceae; order Pseudanabaenales; family Pseudanabaenaceae; genus Pseudanabaena; species Pseudanabaena sp. Chao 1811. Next base: position 3,974,117 of record NZ_CP101416.1, on the reverse strand, counting down.
CTTTTAGAGTTGTTCCACTAGGAAATGATGAGCCTAATTTGACTTTTAGAGTTTCACCTTTAATTTGCACATTCATTTGCTTACCATCCCAAGCCCAGTCAATGAGGTTGCCATCAATCACTTGATTTTTGACACTGATTGATTTACTCAACCAATCCTTAGGAATTCCCGCACCGATAATTAAAGTAGATGGAGTGGTGGAATGATCGATGTAGGTCAACATATCTAGCTGAAGCAGTAGCATCTCCGCAGATGTCCAGTAATGGGGGGTGAGTTGGCTTGGGTTAATTCGTCCTCGCAATCTTTGCCATTGAGAAAAGCTTTTAGGCAAAGCTTTGTCACTTAGCTCACTACGATCGCTTGACCAAGTATATAGACCAGAGGATGCTTGGTTCTGCCAAGTCCATTTGAGTGCTTGCCATACCCACTCTGGCTGATCGAGCAGTACCCATTGATGCGCTTCAGCAATATTCGTTTGGATGGACGGAGATACAGGGCTAAAGGCTCCAGACTTATCCTTTAAACCTGCCCAACGTTTTTGAAATACTTGTGTGAGGGCGGCGCGATCGCCCTCAGCAATACCAGTGGGCCAAAGTCCATCGGTAAAAGCAGAAAATTCAGGGGGTTTGACTTTGGACTTTGGTTGTTGATTGGTGGATTGATTAGGTATGGGATTATCTTTTTGCCAAACTGCTTTTAACTTTTCGGCTTGCGATCGCCATAGTTTCGCAGATTCAGGTTGCTTGATGCGATCGGCTAAAGCTGCCGCATCCAGTAAAGCTCGGTAACTAATCACATTAGCCGAGGGATCGATATTAATCGCATCAGGAGTGTTTTCCATTTTTCCTGATGAAAGATCTACCCTCACCAATTCAGAATTTTCGGCAAAGGGAGCTTTAGCTGCGCTCAAGATGGGATATCCAGGGCGATTGGTAGCTAACATATCGCCGATCAACTTGGCTTTGCGCTGAATATGTGACCATAACCAGCGATCATAGTCAGGCTGCTTGAGGGCGATCGCTACTTCTTCGAGCGCCCAGATACCGAGAGCAGGAATATCGGCTTCAGGAAGGGTGCTATTAATGAAATCATTTTCAGCAAAATAAGGGGATAGTTGCTTGGCTAAATCTAGTTGTCCTGCACGGGCTAGAGCCACCATTTGGTAAGCACCATCACGGAAACGCGATAGAGGATAGCTAACGGGATCGCTAGGGTAGGTGCGGTTACCAGCAATTCCCATCGTGAGATGAGCAATCTGAGCTTTTAAGCTGTCTGTAAATTGAGGATCTGGTAAATCTAGGACTAGATTAGATGTGAGGGAGGTAGATGGTGTTTCTATATCAGTGATCGCCTGACTATCCTCGATTAGTAAATTTGCATTTTCACTAGGATTAAGCTCAATTCGCGCATAGATCCATCCATGGAGGTCTTTCCATTGCGAAATTTCAGATTGCTCACGGTTCCATCCCGATGTACTTTCACTACCTAGATACACCTTTGCCTGCTTAGGAATATCTTTGATGAGCCAGCGATCGCTGATCAGCAAACGATTGCCATTCCAATCAAGAGAAGGAATCGCCCCACCTGCGGGACCAACACTGCGGACTGCGACAACTAAGCGATCATCGCCACTAGTTAAGGATTTAAGATTCAGTTGCCAACTTCCTGCTTTGGGTAATGCCCAAGATGCTTCGTAGTATTTAGTTTTCGTGAGGATTTTCGGCGCTTTTTGAGGAGCGAAATCGGTAAATTGCTGCTGAATTTCATTGAGAGGGATGCGATCGCTGGTTGTTTTGATATTTCCTTGTCGATCAACAACCCAAATCGAAATCCCAAAGCTACCTGCCTGTGGACTAAAACTGCCACCGATATCATGAAAAGCTTTATTGGTCTTAGAACTGTTAGGATTTGCCAAGACCACATGCCCCACATTACGCAACCCAAAATCAGCAGGGCGTAACTTCATTTGTGCTTCTACTTGCTGTTGGGGCGTGCCATAATTCCAAAGATTAGCGGCGATCGCTGTAAACTGGGCACGGTTATTCATCCCCGCACTGATAATCAAAACTGCTGCGAGGATCAGACTGACTATACGCAAGCGAGTTAACAGACTAAAAGCAGTCAAAGTCAGTAATAGAGGGATGAAGTGGAGGGAATAGATAAAAGTCTCATCAGCACCATAGATGCTGTGCATTGCCAATTGAGCTAATAGAGTTAATCCCAGCACAATCCGTAGCTTGTTATGCTGCTTAATGGTCACAAATGCCCACAAACCCAAGAGCAATAGAGCCGTCCAACTGACAATAGCAGCAGTTCCCCACCAGCTTCCCGATGCTGGAGCTAAGAGATTAGCATCTATCTTTACCCAGTCAGGACGAATTGCAAAATCCACAAACTGAGTGGCTGGCATGACCATCGTTTGATAAAAGAAAGCACTTAGGAAGGATAAAGTGCCGCCACTGGCAGTGGCGATAAACTTCTTTTCACCAATAAAAGTCCCTGGCTGAAAAGGAAACCCAGAATTGGTAAATACAATCCGTTGCAAAATCCATAACCCCGTCGCTAGCAATAAAGAACCGCCAAAAATCTGGATTGCTTTTTTCCAGCTATGATTTACTAGCGTAGCCAAAATGCCCACCATCGAGTTAGTGATGGTAATACTCACGGTGATCACATTAATCGCAATATACCAAGCACCTGTAAATGGACGGAACTGCGCTAGAGTAACGAAAATTAAACCTAAAATGAAAGTCAGAGATGCAAGGGGAAATGACTCAGGAATAATCAACCAAAAGATCGAAGCAGCACTCACTGCACCGACTAGACTGAGTAAAGTGGCATCTAGTCGATAGCAACCCATGCCCCTAAATAAAGCGTACAGTCCGCCAACCCAAAGTGTAGAGACTCCAACAGCTACAAGTCTCGCTGCGGCAAGTGGATCGAGGTGAAATAGCTTGCCAGCAAGAAAGACTAGGGGAAAAACGATGAGAGGGAATAGAGGATGCTTGTTGTTGCGACCAAAATCACTATTCAGACTGGTGAGATTACCAAAGACTGTAGGGATGTCACCACCAAACCAGACATCTTGAGCGTATAAATCCGTAAAAAGAGGTGCAGGAAGCTGATAAGTGCCAATATAGGTAGAAATAGCGATCGAGATCGCTAAGCCCACTACTATCAAAATATCAATTCGATACTGACGAACATACTTTACCAGTGGTGAAGCGAAGTTAAAATTAATTGTTTTTAGTCTGTTCATTTTCACCTAATCTACTCGCGCATCCTAATCTTTTTAGCAGGTATACCACCAACAATAGAATAAGGCTCTACGTTTTTAGTTACAACTGCTCCAGCCCCAATCACCGATCCTTTGCCAATTGTGCATCCATCTAAAATGGTCACGCCAGCGCCAATCCAAACATCATCTTCAATAATGATTCCTTTTAAAGTGGGAGTTTGTTGTCTAAATGGAATATTGCGATCTTGCAACCCATAGTTAACAGGAACAATCGTAACTTGGGGGCCAATCAAGCAACCATTGCCAATAATCAGATCGCCATGTCCATAGAGAACTGAAAATGAGTTCACAAAAGATGAGTTTCCAATCTGAATTGTCCCGCCGTAGGTACGAAGAATTGCAAATGAGCTTATTAAAGTATTGTCTCCAATAATGATTTTAGATTTATCATTATTAGAAGGATCGACTTCTAAGGTTGTATATTTACATATCGTGACATTATTCCCTAACGAAATATTTTTTTTATCTCCACGTATATCTGCCAATATACTGACATTTGAATATTCGCCAATAGCGCCTAGCTGAGATTTCTGATATCGCCAAAACAACCACTTCAGAGCCAGTTTAGGATTCATAAGACTAATTACTAAAGTTAAAAATCAAGATAAGGATAAATCAAAATTTAGACAAACTTATTTAGGAATTTAGTCTTTTTCAAAAGATAAGTTATAGCAATAGAAGAGACTAAGACAATTACAAACCTAACTATTACATATAATCTAGGTAGAAAATCAAAAGTTATATTGGAGAAGTTTGGAACTTCTATCCAAAAAATATGTGTAAGAAATAAATGTATTACATAAATACCTAATGATAGACTTGAAACAAGAGAAATAATATATGTAGGTTTTTGTTTTGATATCAATGCAAGATATAGAAGTAACCATGATCCAAATACAAGAGAAAGTCTCGAATAGTGAAGTAAATTTTTAAGTAAAACCCACTCCAACAAAGTAAATATCAAAAACAGCAAAAATAAACTCCACAGTCTCTTGTTCAAGTATGAAGCTTGTTTTTGTAAATCACCCTGATAGAACTCCTGTACAGTGATCGATGCAGTGAATAGATAAGGCAGGAAATTTAAAGGGTTATAATTCCAACGGGCAATATTGGATATTGCTGCCATAGCAGGTATTTCTTGACTACCAATAAGGTTAATAACAATGTCAGTTACTGAAAAAGAAAGTATTAACAAACAAGACAGGACAAGTAGGCAGTAACTAATCAATAGTTGCAAAGAGTTATTTTCTGTTTTCTTATATAAGAAAATTACTCCACTAGCAAGACTAGTTATGAAAATCAATGAGAAGAAGAAATAAAGTGGTGAATTGCCACCACTAATTATGAATTCAAGGGCACTTCTAACCGATAAAGAATCAAAACCAGTGAAGCCAGTTAATCCTTTTGCAAACAAAATCTTTAAAGCTGTAAAAGTAGAAACCCAAAAAAGATAAAGATAAATTAGTTTAACTATTCTCTTTCTGAAAAAGCTACTAAGTTCCAATTTTTCACCTTTAAAATAAAATAAAAATAGTGATATTTGGAAAAATACTGGAACTGCAACATAGCTAAAATTAGCATACAAAGCATTTGTTACAAAGTTTAATTCTTGTATTGTTGCAACAGAAAAAAGACCAGCATGATCGGCAACTATAGCGATCGCAAAAATTGCCCGTAAGAAATCAAATCCCTCAAACTTTTTTGTTTTTTGATCGTTATTATTAGCAACCATGATCAGTTGTAAATTATTTGAGTTAAATAAGTTTTGTATCTCAGATTTTTAGAATAAAAAAACATCCCCCCATTAATTAAATTTACCTAAAGCGATCGCAAATATCCCACTTAACATAAGTCCAATTCCAAACCACTGAACAGTCGCTACTTTTTCTCCTAATAAAAAAGCTCCTGTCATAGTAGTTGCTAAAACCGTTAAACCAATGATGACGGGATAAGCCACTGAGAGATTAAATTTGCCTAAAACTACAATGTAAAATACTGTACTTAAACCATAAGCGAATAAGCCTCCTAATAAATAGAAATTTAATGGATTTTGACCAGAACCTAATTTAAGGAGCGCTTGGGCTATGGTATTGAGTCCTACTGTAATTAAAATAAGTATTGACGAAACAAGAAAACTTTGCATAGTTTACCAAAAAGGTACAGTCTAGTTTTGATTGTGAATTGAGGCTTGATAATCCCAAAGTTCAAGTTTTTTAGGATAGGGCGTTTGGACATATTTTCCTAGCAGTTTTTCCCACCAGCGAGGTGGATGCGGTAGAGAGGCAACTTGAATGCTGCGACAACCTGATAGCCATGCCCCAAAAACATCTGTATGGCGACTATCCCCAATTACGATAACTTGTTTTGGTATAAGCTGCATATGCTTCATTGCTTTGTGAAATGCACTTGGAAAGGGCTTTTTAGCTGGACTAATTGCAGGTATATTTAAGTGGTGAGACCAATACTCCACACGATAGCGCCTTTTGCCATTTGATAAGAAGAAAAATTGCAATCCCAAATCTTTTGCCTGTGCAATCCAATCTTCGGCATGAGGTGATAGATAGCGATCATCCTCAGAAATAATTGTGTTATCTAAATCGAGGATGACTCCTTTAATTCCCAACGATACTAAACGATTAAGATCAATAGAAGCTAAAGTATCTGCCTTAGTTGGAAAGGAAGTCATTGCAAATCTCCATATCTAAAGTTGAATATCCAAATTTAATGTCAAGTTAATGTCAAGAAATAAGTCCATATTTTTTTAAAACTAAAATACCAAATGTTGTAGCAATCCAAGTTATTACGGTCATTAGGATCGGTTGATCATTCAACAAAACCTCCTCTGGTCGCTCGGTTTGTCCCCCTAGCTCAGTATCAGCGCTACGACGGGCAATCTCTTGGGGATCGCTTAACAATTGATAGCGAAAAATGCCATACATAACAAAAGGTAATGTAACTAGCATCCATGATGTTGAAGCTCCACGAACAATTGGTCCAGAACTCCAAAGCGCATAGGTAATGATTGTGCCATTGGTTGCTACGGTTTCCATCCGATTCAATAGGGATAGAGAATAGCGTTGGAGGACAGCACGAGATTTCTTGCCCCTTAATTCTGATAGTCTTAGCTCAGCTTTGCGCTTTTCAATACCTAAAAACAGGGCAAGCATAGCTGTACAGAGAATAAACCATGAAGACAGAACAATACCTGTAGCGGCAGCTCCAGCACAGGCTCTAAGAATGAAACCAATAGCAATAGCAACGACATCTAAAATAACTGTCCGCTTGAGGCGGAGATTATATAAAACTTGGAGAATCGCATAACTGAGGATCGCTAATCCTAACCCTGAGTCACGCCACCAACTAATCGTCAAGGCTGATGCCAAAAGGATGATTGCCATTGCGATCGCATTAGGAACAGAAACTAATCCTGAAGCGATCGGTCGTTTTGACTTAACAGGATGTTGGCGATCGGACTTAACATCAAGAATGTCATTAATTAAATAAAAGCTACTGGAAGTAGCACAAAAAAGGCAAAAAGCGAGTAAGCCGCCAAACAGAGATCTTGTAGTGATTTCAAAGGCAAAAAGTGGAGCTGCAAATACAACTAGGTTCTTAGTCCACTGTTTCGGTCGCAGTGCTTTTAAATGAGCAGAAAATACTTTGAAACTCGATGGTTTAGTTGATTTTTGGGGTTGACTGATAATTGGATCATCATCAACTGCTAGATTCTGCTCTTCTTTTTCGATCGCCATAGTTTTTGAAAAAAATAATTCTATAAATTTAAAGATTAACTATTTAAACCTGCGATGTCTTCGTATAAAGATAAGTATCGACGAGCTTGCACCTCATTAGCAAACTCTCGCAAACTTTTGTCTCTAGCATGATCCTGCAATTTTTGATGACGTTCCTTATCTTCGAGTATCCAGATAATTCCTTGAGTCAGGTCGTCAATTTCAAAAGGAGTCACCAAATAGCCATTTTGCTGATGATCGACAATATCCCTCACTCCAGTATTACTAAACGCAACCACAGGAGTACCACAAGCCATAGACTCAGAAGCAGTTTGTCCAAAGGCTTCTTGAATGGATGGCACAATCGTCACATCGGCGGCTGAATAAACTAGTGATAGAGAAAGATCATCTTTGAAATATCCCAAATAATGGGTTTTAAATCCTAGATTAATTTCTTTCTCTGGCTTGGATGCACCAAAAACAACTAGTTCAACGCGATCGCCCCAACCATTTTGAGCAATTTGCTGAAGCGCAGGCTGCAATAGGTGAAATCCTTTTCTGGGATCAGAAGTGGGATTAACTGCTCCAAACAGAATTAGCTGCTTATCCTGTGGCAGATTTAGCAACTGACAGGCTATGGATTTATCAATTGGTTTATATATCTCGGTGTCTAGCCCTAAAGGAATTGTTTCTACTCTGGTATTTTGGAAAATTGAGCTAGATTTAGCACAATCTGCCATCCATGAAGAAGTTGCCACAATAGTTAGGTTGAGATTTTGCCAAGCCTTTATTTTTCTTTGCAAAACCCAGTTAGACAGATCATTAGGGCGATCGCTACCTAATTGCGGACAACTACCACAAGATACTTTGTATTTTTCGCATTCTTGGGTATAGACACAGCCACCCGTAAAGGGCCACATATCATGCAATGTCCAAACTAAGGGTTTTTTGAATTTAGGTAATGTCTCAATTTGGAGATAGCCATTACAAACCCAATGTAAATTAATGATATCTGGCTTGATCTGAGCAACTCTTGAGGCAAGAACATCAGGAAACCATTGAGGAGAGAAAGTGTCGTATTTGTGTTTTGGATAAAGCCGCAGTAGTAGTCCCGATATTGGGGGACTCAATTTAGTCAAGAGTGATTTGTCAGCCGTGACAGTGCGATCGCTACTAAATTTAGCGCGTACTAGCATTTGCGAAGAGCATCCTATGGACTGCAATCCCTGACTTAAGCGATAAGCAGCCCTTGCGCCTCCATTGTCAATATCAGAGGTACTCAGATGTAAGACTTTCATATTTATTAGGGTTTGGTAAAGCGTTATTGCTTAGCTAGTTTTTTTAGTCTGCAATAATCCCTTACGTTCCATCTCCTTCAAAGATTCCTGTAACACTTCTGGCTTAAGCGGCTCTTGATGCAGATACCAATCAAGATACTGCGATAGTCCATCCTTAAGGGAAGTTGGTTCCCATTTGCCCAACTGTGTTTCGTAGTGGCTCATATCAGCGACAGCATGGCGAATATCACCAATGCGGAAACGTCCTGAGATTTTATAGTCTGCTTTTTTATTGAGAAGCTGGGCGATCGTTTCCACAACATCTATCAGAGTTACGGCTAGTCCACTACCGACATTAATTGTTGTATTCAAAGCTTTTTCAGTAGTGATCGATTTAACAACGGCATCAGCAATATCGCCGACAAACACAAAATCTCGCGTCACTAAGCCATCTTCAAAAAGCTCTAATGGCGTTCCCTGAGAAATTGCATTGGTAAAAATGCCAATAATGCCAGTGTAGGGATTGCCTAGCTCTTGTTTAGGTCCATACACATTCTGGAATCGCAATGTCACCAAGTCGATCGCCTGACTCTCGCAGTAAATTTCTAATAGCTGCTCTTGCCATAACTTAGTTAAGCCATATACAGAGGTGGGCTTGGTGAGATAGGTTTCGCGCATGGGCAAGGGTTTTAAGATTTCCCCCTCAGGGCTACATACTTCCCAAATGCCACTTTGGAGGTTCTCTAGATTCCTACCTTTAGGATAGAGAACTGACTTACCATCGGTGTAAGCGCCATCACCATAGACAGCGCGACTGGAAGATAGAACCACACGGCGAGGCTTATGCTGGAGAGAGGAAATTAGCTCTAGTAATTTTGCTGTACCGTTGGCATTGTCCTGTACATAGCGGCTAATCTCATACATTGACTGCCCCGTGCCAGTTTGGGCTACTAAATGCACAACAACATCTGTCCCTTCGATAATCTCTTTGTAATTAGCAATATCTTGAATATCGGCTTTAATACATTGAGCGCGAGCTTTTAACTCTGGCGCGAAATCCTGCGATTTAGTATGTACCTGTGGATCGAGAGAGTCGAGCACAATCACTTCAAATTCAGTGGGGATTTTTTCAATTAACCACTTGCCAATAAACCCTGCACCACCAGTAATGAGAACTTTCATAGATATAATTTCTGCTAGTTAATATTGGTTTTTACGAGAATAGGCGGTGTATTGTACCGCCTATCTAAAATTAGTATTTTTTAAATTTAAAACTACTCATCGCTAACTCATCTAGTTGTTTATGCTTGATTCGCAAAAACACCTTTCTGAGAAAGTAGTAGGGAAAGAAAATCGAAATCTTTGCCTGTTCTAGCAGGAATGGAATTGTTTGTTCTTGATCCTTCGGCTCCTCGGCTTTAAGGGCATAATCATCCAAGATATTACCAACTGGTATGCGAAAGCCGCGACGATAGACATTCATGTAGTTGGAGCCATGCACAACTTCAATCCATAGAGGTTTACAGAAAATCTTTTTCGCAGATTTACATACCTCATAGAGTTCCTTGTGGGGTCTGCATAGACAGGTATTAAAAGATTCAGGATTATATTTTTCGATTAAGCTAATGAAGTGATTGGCAAGCTCAAAATCGAAATAAAGCTTCCCTTCAGCTAGCTGATAGCCAAAGAAAAAGTTTAAGGTTTCTCCATCTTTCGGCTCAAAGTTTTCTTGGATACACTGTACATAATCTTTATGAATCGCATCGTCATTATCCAGCCAAGTTGTAATCAGGTATTCACAATCACTAGGAATATACCGACGGACAACGGTTCTGACATCATCAGGAAATGCGCCGTAGGGCAAGGGGCAATCTAAATAGACTGGGATAAAGTTTTCCCATGCCTGAGCATAGTCGGCAATCTTTTGCTTGAAATGCTCTGGGGTATCGACATCAAAAAAGACTAGCCATTTAAAGTTTTGATTGGACTGCTTCGAGACGGATGGAAAACAGTATTGATCAAATAGATTAAATCTCCTTTCGAGCCATGCGGGTTCACATCCTGGTCTGAGTTCTGGAAAACTTCTAACATTAAACTTGGTTAGAAAAAAATGATTAAACTGTCCCACTTTATTTTGTCCAGCGATTTTTTCAAGATTATGCTCAATCATCGGCTAATTCCTGTGATTTCTACTACCTGCCCTGTTTTCGCACTTGCATAGGCTGCATCGACGATCTGCATATTGATTGCTCCTTCAATACCGCCAGAGATAGGTGTGTGTTTAGTGTTAATACAGTCAAAAAAATGCGCCATCTGGCGATCATACATAGATTGGGGGAAATGAGCCTTGCGCGGAAATATAAAATTTGATTTTACCTCCACTATTTCTTCTTGTTTCTTGAATTTAGATAGTACACGATTAAATAGGGAGCGATCTGAACTTTTTGCTTTTTTACTGTTGGGAAGCAGTAATCGCGTAGGAAAGATCTGTCCAAAACCCTTTTTACCATAAAGATGTGTCCCTGCAAGGGGGCTGTCAACATAGGGTTGACACCAGCCTGATTCAATATAGGAGGTTGTACCATTATCCCAGTTAATGATAATTACACCTGTATCATCGACATCGAAATCTTTGTAGTATGTACCAATTTTGGCAAATACACTCACAGGCTGCGGATCACCAATCAAGAATCTAGTTGTATCGATCGCATGAATCCCAACATCGGCGATCGCCCCACCCCCTGCTAATTGCTGATCAGTAAACCAGCCTCTAGGTCCCCAGTGGGTATGCACACCATAGCCCTTAGTACGAACAATTTGACCAAGCTTTTCAGCCTTTGATCGCAACCATAAAACCTCTTCATCAAAACGCCAGCAGTGGGCGACTAGTAAAACTGTTTGCGATCGCAAGCTTGCTTCAATTACCTCAGCACTTTCCATTGCATTAAGTGCCATTGGTTTCTCTACCATAACGGGGACTTTGGCATTTAAAGCAGCGATCGCCTGTGGAGCATGGAGAAAATTAGGAGTACCGATTACTAAAGCATCAAATTTGGCTTCAGCAAGGGCTTCTTCGATGGTTGCGTATTGATGGGGTATGGAAAATTTTTGAGTGAAGGCAGTCGCTTTATCTAAAAATTTTTCAATTACTGCGACTACTTCCCCACCTTGATTTTTGACGGCTTGAGCATGAACATGAGCAATATGTCCCGCCCCTGCAATTGCTACCTTGAGGGTCATAATATTTCCTTTTTATCTTGAGAGGTTGTCCCATTAGACATTGGCGAATGTAAAAAAATGAGGTTTATATAAAAAAGTAGAGATTTTTAATTTCCCTCAGGATCAATTTCAAATCTCTACTTTTTAAGTAACGGCTCAAATTGTTTTAATTGCGATAACCACTCTATGGAAAGACGACAGCCTTCATCAAAGGTCACAACTGGGGCATAGCCTAAGATTCTCTCGGCTTTGGTAAAAGGAAGCTTGTATTGAGACTGCTGCAATTCTGCCATCATTTCATTGACGACGGGTTGTGGTTTTGTCTCTATTTTGGGCAATGCTTCGACTGGCTCGATTACTTCCATCTTAGATTGTGGTTTCTTGCGTTTGGGAACTATATTTTTGAGGTTGTTTTTGAGATCTTCAGGCACTGAGGCGAGAAGTTTCTGAACAAATTGGGAGTTAGTAATTGCACTGATCAACTCCTTTTTACGGCTACGCGCAAACTCAGGGATTGGCAGGGTGGGAATCTGGGTGGGATCAACACCAAAGGCTTCTGCAAAAGGACTATAAAAATCAAACCATGTGATCTCTTCGCGATCGCCTACAAAAAATGCTTCACCATCCGCTTCTGGTGTTGTCATCCCTAGTTGAATGCCATGAATGAGATTGTCAATATAGACACTATTACAAACGCCTTTACCTCCATTGATAAAGTAGGCTGTTCCCTGAGAAAGCTGACCTGCTAAATCTGACACCCAACGCGATCGCGGACCAAAGACTACCCCAGGGCGAAAAATTACTACTTCTACGGAGCCACTTTTCCGTAATTTGAGGAGCTTGCGTTCAGCATCGATTTTTGCAGGATGAGCAGGGAATTTTTGATTTTCCACTAGCGGACTAGCCTCGGTAGTACCGATTGCAGGTGCAGAGCGGTGGACAATCATCGAACTTAAGTAGACAATGCGCTTCACTCCTGCTTTTTGAGCAGCTTTATAGGCAGGTTCCACACTACCGCGTATTAATCCGGGGCTGCCTAAGACGGAGTGAATTACGACATCACAACCTCTAAAAGCCTTTGCTAATTGGGATTGATCAAAGGCACTAGCAATCTGATAGTTTAAGTTTTTTAAAGTTAGGCGATCGGCACTGGCAATAGAACGAACAATAGGGATGATTTCATGTCCTTGAGCATGGAATATTTCGGCGGCTCGATTACCAACGAATCCAGTGGCTCCCACAATGCCAATTTTCATTTTTCACCTTAAACAATCTAGAGTTTATAAAAATCATGATGAATTAACTTAGCATCCCTATACATAGCTATAGTCAAGTGCTTGATGATAGTTAGATCAGAGTTTTAATATGGTCTGCGAGTCTTAGGGATAAGGCAATAATCGTGAGTGTCGGATTAGAATAACCTGCCGTGGGAAAGACAGAACTGCCTGCAATGAATAAGTTAGAAATACCATGTACCTTACAGTTCGCATCTACGACTCCTTGCTTAGGATCGTTATTGATGCGCGTAGAACCAATATGGTGATGCATGGCTAAATTTTCAAATTTCCAATCTTCTCGCTTCTTGGCAAACTGCAATTTACCTAGACCCGCCTTGTCAAATTCTTCAGCCCAAATTTCCTGTACCCGAACCGCATTTTGGATATCAATCGGATTTAATTTCCAATGAACCTCTACCTTGTTCTGTCCGAGAAAATCTCGCTCTGCGCTGAGGGTAACTCGGTTATTAGGATCGGGTGCTTGTTCAATTTGATAGAAAATTTCAAATTGAGAGAATCTTAATTTCTCATAGGGGAGATATGACCAATCACCACGGCGCAGGGCAGGAATTTTCCTGATCGCTGCCCAGAAACCCGCCACCAGAATATAATCCCCTCCACTCAATGCTGTGATCAAGTTTTTGGTTACATTTGGCAGTGACTGGCGATCGCGTATTGCAGAACCCAAAGAACGCAGTGCTAAAGTTGCCTTTCTTTGACGCTCTTGAGGTCTGGGAAATAGCTGAGCGCCATTGTTGAGGATATGCTCACGCCGCATCAAATCTTCGGATAGACGCACTCTTGCCATCACAGGAACCCCTTTGGTGCGGTAGATGTCGTAAAGGGCTGTTTGCTCTAAAAGCTTATGGTTATAGGGGATCAGTGAACAGCTTAGGATGGGACGATCCATAAAATATCGACCGACAACATCATTCTGATTTCCTAAGCCCGATGTTTGTTGCTTATTTGATGCTAATAATAGGCGGGCATTTTCAAATCCACCTGTCGCCAAAATAAATATCTTGGCATTTAACCAAACTTGTTTATCCTTTGATGCAGCAATCCGCAAGCGCGTGACCGTCTGATTACTGTCATCGGTGACAATTTCCACGACAGTGCCATAAATGACTGTCGTGATGTTAGGAGTCTGCTTAATTTGCTGCGGATATTCCTCTGTAAATGGATATCGCGGTCCATATTGACTCATGGATGTGCCAATGCGATCGCTTTTAAAAGGTAAACGTACCGCTCGCTGATCTTCCCAATCCTCAGCTTTGTAGGCATAGGGACCTATTTGGCAAACCTGATGCGCTCGTTCATAAAAAGGATCAAGATCTGTCCTTGTAAATGGCCAACCACTATAGGGCAGCCAATCTCTTTGTTCAAAGTCAATTACATCTAGGGGAAGACAACGAAATCCATATTCTTTATAACCATTTTGACCTTCCCAAGTATGTGAAGTTCCACCAAATTGACGGCGACGGGTGCCGCTTAATTCAGGATAGGGATCGCCAATTACTTTTCCCGTATTAAGGGATTGAATCTCTGAATCAAATTCAAATCCACCACTTTCGAGTAAGGTGACTTGAAAATTTTGATTAGCAAACTCACGTGCCAATGTCAGCCCCGCTGGTCCAGCACCAATAATACAAACATGGGTTTCAAGACTTTCTTCGGAGGGGAGTGATCTTGCATCAATAATCATTGGTAGCCTTTAATATTACAGGTTTCACAATTTACGTTTATTTTCTCATTAACATTTGTCAATCTGAAAACAACCATAATTAATTAAAAATTAATTTTAAAAACTCCCTAATCTTCATATTTTTTTCCTTCTATAACAATTTCTTGATAGCTACCCGATCTCACAATTTCACCATTACTCATCTCATAAATGCGATCGCAATGTTCGACCGTTGTTAATCGGTGAGCAATTACGATCATTGTTTTAGTGCGTCCCAATTCTCGTAATGCTTCACCAATCAAACTTTCAGTTTCATTGTCTAAAGCAGAAGTTGCTTCATCTAGCACCAAGATTTCACGCTCATAGTAAAGCGCACGCGCAATACCTATTCTCTGCCTCTGTCCTCCAGATAGACGCACACCATTTTCGCCCACGAAAGTATGGATCCCCTCAGGTAGTTGTTCAATTAATTCTGAAAGTTGTGCAGTTTTGATGGCTTGATCTAGCTTTTGCTTATCAATTTGATCATCGGGCAATCCAAAGGCAATATTTCTTTCGATGGTGTCATCCATTAGAAAAATGGATTGAGGAATGTACCCGATCAAATTTTGCCAAGCTCGGAGATCGCTGTATACAGATACACCATCTACCTGAATGTCTCCTGACTGGGGTATCAGTAAACCCAAGAATATATCACTCAGAGTTGTTTTACCTGCTCCTGACTTGCCAATTAAAGCGATTGATTCTCCCTTACGAATTGCCAAAGAGACATTGTTTAAAGCTTTTCTAGCCACCCCAGGATATGAGTAATTAAGCTGATCAATTACCAATTTGTCTGTAAAAGCATGAACTCGATTATTGCTAATAGTATGTGTTTTATTCCCAGACATGTTGAGATATTTTAGTGATTCTGGAGCTTCTAATTCCTTCAAATCTAAGTAGAGACGATCCAGAGTTGGTTTATTGTTTCGTAGTACCCCCATGCATGTTAACAATTGGCTAGCCGAAGGAATAATTCGCACAGAGGCGATCGCAAAAATACCTAAGACCGAGACTAAACTATCCGAACGTTCGACAATGATTAATGACAAAGACACAAATCCAACCACAAAGGTAATTAGCAATGTTTCGATGACAATGCGAGGAAGCTGCTGAAAAGAATGAAACAGACTAGCGGCTCTTGCATATTTATTGGACTGAGCAAGTAGCTGATTTTCAAAAAAGCTTTCACAGCCAATTAGTTTTGTAGTTTTTAAGCCACCGATTGCGTGGTTAACCACTCGAATTGTCTCTGTATTTGCCTCTACACCATCTTTTCCCCAAGCAGCAACCTTATGTCTAAAATAATGAAATGGAACAACTACAACTAAAAGTAATCCAAATATACTTACTGTCGCTAACAAATCTGTTTTTGCCATAAGTAGTAAAAGGACTACTAAAACAAATAAATTAGCGATCGAGTTTAAAAGTGGAATAGCGATCGAGTAAGTAAAGTTAGCAGATTCACCACTAATACTCTGAATTACATGGGCAGAATTTGTTTTTAAATAAAATGTATAGGGTAGAGATAGATAAGTACGCAGCATTCTCAAACGCAGCAATACTTGCTGTGTATAACAAAATCTCAATACATAACTCTGTATTTGGTAATAGAGAAATGATTTAAAATAAAAGAGAAGAACAACAGCCAATCCTAACAAAGCGATAAACTGATTGACATTGCTTAATTTTAGATATCCGTAAATACTAGACAGCCAAACATTCCCCTGAATTGCTTCAGGTTTAACTGCTAAACCAATAAATGGACCAATTAGTCCAATGCCTACGGCATCTAACAGAGAAATAGTTATAAAAAGAGTTACTATCAGTAAAAGTTTAATCTTTTGAGCAGATATAACAAATAGAAACTTTGACAAATAATCCATTAAACAACATACCCTTGATAGATTTCTTTAATAAAGAATAGGCTTGTAAGAGTATCTAAGCCTACTGGATAGGCAAAAGCATAGCATCTGCTTTTAGTAAACCTTGATTATTAAACATACGCAGAAGTTAAAATTTTTTACTCACTTTTGCTTGCTAGAAGACTGTTTATCATTGTAAATTATTGTACAAAAATCTTGCTTAAAAATATTTGCTAGATAAGGCTTGCAATTGAATTTTTTAGCGAAATCATCCTTAAAATATTATCCTAACCATATAGAATATCTATATTTGAATATTATTTATACATCTTGTAGTTATTGCAGTAATTCAAAATATAGTTGATGATATTATTTTAAGGTTTCTATACATTTATTTAAAATTTGCAATAATTCGTTTGCTAGCTACTATACTCGGAATCTCAAAAATGTGATGCCACAATGCAGAAAAAGCAAAGATAGGAATACCGATACCAAGACAAACAACAAATAATATCCATGATTGTATATCTGCAGGCAAAGATAGCTTGGGACTTATAAGAGAAATGGCTTTAATAAATGGATGGTGTAGCAGATAAATACTATAACTCCATAAGCCAATAGTGCGGAACGGCTTAGCTAATGAAGTGGGGAAGAGGCTTGATGTTGGACACTTTTGAAGCAGTTTAGCGATCATAGTTGCAGCAAGTAGTGAAAAAAGCAAAAAGGAAAATGAGTCAAAAGCTTTTACAAAGGTGCTAAAAATAGCAACTATACTCCAACCCATTAAAGAGTGATTAGCAAAAGGAATTGGAAGTCCTAATACATAAGACTCAGCAATTACTGCACCAATAGACCAACTATACCAATACAAAATTGGTAATCCCTCAAACCACAGAGGCAATGGTTGACCTGTAGTCATAAGCACTCCGCTTGATAGTAATCGTAGACCAATTTCTAGAGCCGCAACATAGCCTAAAGTACGATTCCAGCCCAAATGAGAAATCAAATGCAGAAGAACGGGATAGAGAAGATATAGCTGTGCTTCAACTGCGATACTCCACAAAGATGGACTAATTCCCCAAAAGAAGCGATTATCAAAATTATGAATCAGAAATAGGTGACTAAGTAACTGCCCTATACCAAGAAGTCCATAACTAATACGTGACCATGGAAGAACCAGTGCAAACAGAATAACAGCAAAAAAGTATGGAGGATAAATTCGGAAAAATCGGCGAATGAAAAAATCGCGCCAATCTGGATTTCGCATAAAACTGAGATGAATGCAAAAGCCACTAACAACGAAAAATATGGGAACTCCAGCCCATCCTAAGCTGAGGGGTAATAAAGATAGAAATGCATTCGATACATTAAAGCTTCTAAACCAGTCTCCCCAAGGCAATTGATCTCGCCCACAAGCAGCTTGGAGTGAATGAAATAGGAACACAGAAAGTATTGCAATTCCTCTCATCTCATCAAGAAATCCAATTTGACTTTTTGGACGATTCATATAATTAAGCCTATATATTACATGGCAAGTTATGTTATATGGCAAGTCTCAATATTAATGTTAATGTTAATAAAGCTGTTTTAAAATAATCAGAGTAGCTTTATTGGTTGGTTTAGGCTAACCACAAAATTTGAACCTTAGAGAAAAATTGCTTTTCGCAAGTAAAAAGCCTCTGCATATTTGTCTGGTGCATTTGATTGAATTCCACGCAATCTCAAGATAGAAGAAAATGTTTCTTCTGTGAACCATTGTTTGTTAGCTTGGGTTTTAAAATATTGTATTAGATGGTTAATTTTTTTCTGGTAAATTACAGGGTCTAAATGAACAAAAAAATTGGGATTACCTAGATCACCATCATATTTTGGGATTTCGTATTCCAAAATCATATGATCTCGAAATGCATTCAAAGTCAAATCAGAAATTAGTCGATGATCTTGATGTAAGTCTTTGTGATAGTGAGTTAGAACTAAATCTGGAGATACATCTTTAGTGAAATGATCAAAAAAATCTTTGATTTCTGCACCAATATAAGGAAAAAATCGATCTCTAAAATCTTTAATCAAGATTGTTTTATTTTTGACATCTTTTAATAAAGCATAGGCACTAGCAAGAGCCTCTTCTTTCCTTTGCTCATTAGCCCCAAATACAACCCAGTAAATGCTTATATCTGGAAATTGATCAATAAGTTTAAGTAACGTCCCACTACAACCGATTTCAATATCATCACTATGAGCACCTAGGCAAAGAACTTGGTGAAGAGAATTTTTTCCTTGTGAATCAAATTTTAATGGGAGCATAGTTATTCAAGAGATTACAATCAATAAAATCCTTAGAATTTAATTTCATAAAGATAATTTATTTTTTAGCGTTTTGAAAAATATTGTAAACAGACGACAGTTTATATTTGGATCAATATTTTTTAGTGATTGATAAATTTTGTGACTTCTACTTAAAGGAATTTCACCACGGAACAACATCCTCATCCACCATCCAATTGATGGAATAAAAACTATGTCCCAAAAACCATGAGGGACATCTATTTGTTGAGAAATATAGTGAACTACCTGAAGCCTTTCTTCCAACTCTAAATATGGTTTACTTGTATTCCTCACTACGTTAGTATGGGTCCTAAAATTATTCAAAGGTTCGGCAACAAAAGCGATATCTGAAATTGTTAACATTTTTGCCCAGAGTAACCAATCTCCAGCCAATCGCATTTGAGTATCAATCTTCCCAATTTTATCTAGAACTGATCGTCTCATAAGTACAGCGCTAGCATTAGGAATTGTGTTTTTAAAGATTAGATAATTCTGACATTCGTTACGTCCACTATTAATAAAGTTATGTGACCAGCGATCGCTATCTAGATCATCTGTCCATATTTTCCAATTACGAATCACATGATCATTTTCATCAACCCCTAAAGACTGGGAATAAACTAAACCAATATTTGGATTTTGCTCAAGAATAGGTACTAGTTTGTCTAAAAATCTCAAATCAGCATAGTCATCTGACTCAGCAATCCAAATATATTCTCCATTAGCAACCTGTAAACCTTTTTCCCACTGTTTAAAAGGAGAACCACTATTGACAGTATTATAAATTGTCTGAACCCTGTGATTATCTGAAAACTTAGCAATTATATAATTGCTTTCATCTGTTGAAGCATCATCTAAACATATGACTTCAAAATCTTGATAGGTTTGTTGTAGAACAGTATGAATACGCTTTTCTAGAAACCTTGCATGGTTATAGTTAGGAATAATCACACTAACTTTTGTCATATAGTATTTACTCCTTGATATTGACCGTCTTATAACTAAACATATCTATAAAATTTCTCCAACCATATTTAATCAGATGTCTAGCTAATCTATAGTTTAAATTTTGATCCATAGATTGCAAGATATTATAAATTTTCTTGCTTTTATCAAATGAAATTTTATTCTCTAAAATTAAATTCGACCAATATCCAATGGTTTGATTATAAACAGCTTCCCAAGTTTCATCTGTAGCTTTTATATTAATATATAGATAGTTGATAATCCTTACTCTTTCCTCAAATTCTAGTGATTGTCTTGTGGCATTTGTTAACGATCCTGTATGAGTTCTAAAGTTATTTAGAGGTTCAGATATAAATGCAATATCTGAAATCAAAAGCATTTTCACCCAGAGCATCCAGTCTGCTAGATATCGAAAACTTGTATCAAATTTTCCTGCTTCTAAAAATACAGTACGTCTTATCAAAGCAGCACTAGGATTAGGAATAGTACACTGAAAGAGAAGGTACTGACATTCATTTTTTCCGTCATCAATAAAGTCTTTTGCCCAACGTTCCTTATCTAAATTATCAGTCCATTCTTTCCATGAACGTAATTGTTTACCTTGATCATCAATATCCCAAGATTGAGAAAATGCTATTCCAACAGAAGGATGTTTATCTAACTTCTCAACTGTTTTTTCCAATAAAGCTGGATAAGAACTATCATCTGCAGCCGTAATTAGGAAATAATCTCCAGTTGCTGAGTTCAATGCCTCATTCCAACGTTTAAAAGGCAAATCATTTTCAGGATAAAATTTGGGGAGTACTCTAGTGTCAGATATGTAACGATTAATTACTTCTACACTATTATCAGTTGAACCGTTATCAATAATAATTAGCTCAAAGTCTCTATAGGATTGATTCAATATTGTTCTAATACGTTCATCTAGGTACTTGCCATAATTGTAATTTACGATAACGATACTAACTTTAGGCATAACTTGTTTATTTCTTGAAAGGTTTTAGAATTTATTATTTAGTAGATCAATTAGTTTTATCATCTTATCCAAAACTTTTTATCCATTAAATCATCATAAACATCTTCAACATATTATTCAAGTAAGTAATCTAAATTCATTGCTTTTAAATATTCCACAACTGCATTTTTAGAATTAAAATCATAGGCGCGTAGCTTTAAAAGCTGAGGATCAATAGGACTATCAAGGGTTTTTTCTATTGCATCAGCTAGCTCATCAGTATTACCAACACTAACTAACTTTCCATACTTGCCATTCACTAATATTTCATTGGGACCATAGGGACAATCTGTAGCAATTACTTGACATCCGCAAGCTAACGCTTCAATCAAAACTGTTGGCAATGCTTCAAAGCGAGAAGAAAGAATAAATGCAGAAGCTTTACTCATATAAGCATAAGGATTATCTGTAAATCCGAGTAACGCAACATCAGCCTCTAAATTTAGTCGAGATATTTCAGCTTCTAAAATCTGGCGTTCAGGTCCTTCCCCTAAAATTACTAATCGGGCAGTGTACTTCTGCCGAAAAATAGCGAAAGCTTTAATTAGTGTAAGAAAATCTTTTTGAGGTGCTAGTCTTCCAGCAGCTAAAAAAACTGGTGGCTGTCCAAACTCAAACCAAGGATGCTCGACAGGCAATTGAGACTTAGTAACTAGATTTTTATCAATAACAGGGTTATAAAGCACCCTAAATGTTCCCGTTTTCATGTTTAAGTCTTTTTCTAAAGCTTGCGCTAAACCTTGAGAAACTGCGGCGACTACATTAGCTTTAGGATAAAAAATCTTTCTTAATTGATTGAGAAAACCAATTTTTTCTTTGGGATCATTTTTAATCTTATTTTCTAAAGAATCAAAACTAAGGTGTTCTACTAAAAGAATATGTAATGGAATGAATGAAAAGAACTTGGCGATTATAGCAATAACATTAAATTGTACTAGCTTAGAAACTAGTACAGACGGCTTTTCCCGCCGAAGGTACTTAACTAAAGGAAATATTTTCCTTAGCCTCCCAGAACTTGTGCTAGACAAATCAACAATTCTTACCTCAGGTGGGGTTTCGTTTAAAAAATTGCCCTTCTTCTCAAATAGTACTAGATCTATTGATATAGGATATTTAACAAGTTCTTTAAGAAGGTTAATAGCTACTCTTTCTACACCCCCACTATCAATATTGTGCAAAAGAAAAGCAACTCTTGGTAGCTTTTTAAGCATAGAAAGGTAGGTTCTCCCAAAAAAAATCATACTAATATTTATTAACGCGAAGTATCCCAGACAGCCCATGGAGTATTACCTTTTGCATACATCTCATCAAACATATTCTTTTCTTTAAAGGTATCCATACAAGCCCAAAAGCCTTGATTTTTATATGCGATTATCTCTTGTTTTTGAATCAATCTTTGAAATGGCTCAATTACTAGCTCTTCTTGCTCTTGAATATAATCAAAAATTGATTGTTTAAAAGCAAAAAAGCCTCCATTAATCCACAATCCAGAATTACCAACAGGTTTAATACTTTCAACTAGTTCATCCTTATTCCATGAGACAACATGAAAAGATTGAGATGGTTGTACAGCCAAAAAGCTTGCAACTTTATCATGCTTGCAAAAGTTGTCAAGATATAAATCAAGGTTAAGATCAGTAAGACCATCTGAATAGTTTGCTAAGAAAACCTCTTCTCCTGCTAAGATTTTTTTGACAGCTACTAAACGTTGTCCCAGATTTGCATTTAAGCCCGTATCAACAAATGTAATTTTCCAATCCTCAATATCACTAGTATGTAGCTCAATTTTTTTACCCCCTTCAGATATTGTGAAATTATTTGACATACATTCGTTGTAATCCAGAAAATATTTTTTGATATAGTCCCCCCTGTAACCAAGACATAGAATGAATTCTTTATGCCCAAAATGAGCATAGTAGCGCATTAAATGCCAAATAATAGGACGATAACCAATCTCGACCATAGGCTTTGGAATAGTTTCAGAATATTCTTTTAATCTAGTACCAAGACCACCACAAAATAGTACAACTTTCATAATAAATGAAAATGATAAATAGATAGATAGTTGAATTTTTGCAAATTTTGACTTAATAAATAGAATTTATATTTAAATATTAATAACTATTTACTATTAGTAATATCTCTATTGCGTTCTTGTAACAGTCCAGCTTTTAACAAAGAAATTGACGCTTTTAATATTAACTTAAACTTGAGCTTAGATCTGGTAGCTATATCTAATAAAGTATGATCACCATCCGAAAAATTAAGTACCCATAGTAGTGCCATTTCTTGGATTTTTTTATCTTGTAAACCGCCTAAACTTCCATACAAACCTCGTTTACCTAACTGAGGTTCGCATTTAGAGTTTGTATTCAAATACACTTTATTGTTTTCTAGAATTTCAAAAATATTAAGGTAAGCTATCCAAGATTCCTCTAAGGAATTAAGTTTAACAAACTCTAAATTGTCAGCCGATGTATGATATTCAGGATAGCACCCAAAAGGGGTTCTACCTAGTCTACCAATTGGCAAATTAAAACCAGGAGAGCAGTATTGCCTTTCATCATAACCATATGGAGAAAACTCTTCAATAGTGTAGTGTTTGTCTAAATCCTGCAAGACATGAGCAACAATTTTATCAATTTCTGCATTACCTTGGCGACTTTGTTTATAGGTCATGCTGCCACTATCTCCAACGCCTGATATTACTAGTCCATGCCTTATTTTATGAGTTTGACTCTCATTTAAACTAAGCCAAGTGATTGAACCAATTGTGCCAGGGATAAAGATAAATCTATAAGAATATCGTCTTGGGAAAGAATTAATATGTTTGGCTAAAAATGTTGCTAAAGCCATACCTGATAAATTGTCATTACAAAGAGATGGATGGCAGATATGGCATGAAAATAGAACTTCTTCATCAGTTTCCCCAGACAAGTAATATTCTCCATAGGTCAGATGTCCATCTTGAAGAGAAGAATCAATGTAAACCTCGTATTCGCCATCTTCAAAGTTTGTAAAATCATTGTAGCTAAGACAAAAGCCCCAATTCTCATGATAGTAAGAAGTTCGATAGGGAATCCAATGAGGATGATCAGGAAGTGTAAACAGATGTTTACTTAAATCTGCCAAAGACATTGTTTGATGAATTGGGATACTGTAGTTAACTAAATGAAGGTTGGACTTCTGAAAATCAATAACTTTCTGTCCATATTGATTTTTTACATAAGCATCCCGAACATTCCACTCTTTGGGGATTTCCCAATCAAATACTTTTGTCCCTGTGGGAATTTCATGGATTTCTAATGGAATGTATTTTTTTAATATATTTAGTGATTTGCGAACCCCATTGCCAGTTATACTCCGACAAATTGGATATAGCTCTGAAATGAGTTCATATATATTTAATCCAATTTGATGTGTTGTATGTATTTGATTTTCCAATTTGTTAGCCATATCTACAAGTTTAAACTGTTGCAAAATTCATTACTTCTAAGAATCTAACAAGTATTAGCGTCCTAAATATCTAGAAGTATTGCTGGGGTGTAATCTTTATATTGCTGATCACGCTCAGATATAACACTAATTTCTTCTAACCAATGAATCTTGAATGCTGGATCATTCCAGCGAAAACCAACAGCACAAGTAGGGCTATAAAAATCAGACATTTGATAAAAGATTTCTGTGTTATCTTCCAATGTTTGAAATCCATGAGCAAAGCCTTTTGGGATATATAGAGCTTTACTATTGTCAGCGGTAAGGGTAATAGCTATCCACTGTAAATAGGTTGTAGAGTCTAATCGGAGATCTATAATAACGTCATAGACTGACCCTCTTGTACATCTTACAAGCTTTGTTTCCGCGGATGGAGGGAGTTGTAAATGCATTCCTCTTAGTGTTCCCTTTTTTTTGTTAAAAGAAATACTACATTGTACTAAGTTGGCATCAAGGTTTCGAATTTGAAACTCTTTCTGACACCAAGTACGTGCAAAATATCCGCGATTATCATTCAGTTTTTCTGGCTCAACAATGTAAGCACCTTCTAGATCGGTCTGTGTGAATAGCATTTATACCTTAGGAATAAATTTGGATTTCAGGAATTGGAACCACAAACTGGCCCCCCCAATCCCGAATTACACTCATTTGTTCAATGATTTCGTCTTTAAAGTTCCAAGGCAAAATCATTACATAGTCTGGCTTGGTTTCTTGAATCTTGCTAGGAGAATAGATGGGAATGTGGGTTCCTGGCAAAAACTTGCCATGCTTATAGGGATTGCGATCAACTGTGTAATCTAGAAAGTCTGTCCGAATGCCACAATAATTAAGCAATGTGTTACCTTTACCCGGTGCACCATAGCCAACGACAGTTTTTCCTTCACGCTTAGCTTTAATCAAAAAGTCGAGTAATTTCCTCTTAGTTTCTCGAACTTGTTCATCAAAATTGGTGTAGCGTTCAATGGAAGCGAAGCCATCGGATCTTTCATGCTCTTTCAATTTTACTGCGCGATCGCTAATTGGTTTTGATAAGTCCTCGGCATGACGGGCATAAATCCTTAAGGAGCCACCATGAGTTGGTAACTCTTCCACATCAAACAGGGTTAAACCATGCGCGGCAAAGATTTTTTCGAGAGTCGTAAATGTGTGATAGCAGAAATGCTCATGATAAATTGTGTCAAATTGGTTAGATGCCATCAATTTCACCAGATGTTGAATTTCTCCCGTAGCAACACCTTGGGGCTTAAGCAAAATCTTGATCCCTGCAACAAAATCGTTTAAATCTGGTACATGTGCTAACACATTGTTTGCGGCAATTAAATCGGCTTGCTTACCTTGTTGAACTAGTTTACGCGCACATTCTTGCCCAAAGAATTCATTTAAAGTGGGAATACCTTTAGCGATCGCAACTTTCGCAATGTTAGTCGCAGGCTCAACTCCAAGCACAGGGATATTTTTCTCAACAAAGTATTGCAGAAGATATCCATCATTACTAGCGATCTCAATTACTTGACTATTTTCATTAAGATGGAACTGTTCAACAACTTGATCTGTATATTCCTTGCATTGTTTTAACCAAGTATCTGCATAAGAAGAAAAGTAGGCATATTCTGTAAATATATGTTCTGGACTAACATATGCTTCCAATTGAGCTAAAAAGCAGTTTTCGCACACTCGAACATGTAATGGATAAAATGCTTCCATTTGATTAAGTTGTTCTGAAGTTAAAAAGCTCTCGCATAGTGGTGACATTCCCAGATCAACTAGGGTATGCTTCAAGCCCGAACCACAAAATTGGCATTTAGGTGTTTTACTCAGTTGTTTCTCTATTGAGTTCGATGTCTCGGAATGTTTGCTCATTGGCTACCTCTAAATAAACAATTGACTGGTTAGTTTACTACCTATTACACAATTAAATAATTGCCATAAATCTATGAATTGCAGCTTTCGTAATTTCCTGCATATCTTCCCCTGAGTGATAGGATCTAGTCCACACGATAATTTGTTCTAAAGCTTCTATAAGAGACAATTTCGGTTCCCATCCCATTTTAAGACGTGCTTTTGAGCAATCTAAACTTAGGGAGTTAGCTTCATGGGGCTGATAGCCTTTATCTTGTTCCCAATAAACATTTTCTCCCCATAGAGATAGTAGTTGATCTACTAGCCAACCAACTGGCTTGATTGAGGACTCGTAAGGACCAAAATTCCAAGCATCAGCAAAAGCAGAACCGTTATTGTAGAGCTTTTCTACTAGGACTAAATAGCCATTTAAGGCATCTAGTACATGTTGCCAAGGGCGAGTTGCATAGGGATTACGAATTAAAATTGGCTGCTTGCTTAGTAATGATTTAGTAATGTCAGCCACTAGCCCGTCAGGTGTCCAATCACCACCACCAATGACATTACCCGCACGAGCAGATGCGATCGCTACACCATGGTTAGCATATTCGCTAGGATGAAAAAATGAATCCCGATAAGAAGATGTAACTAATTCCGAGCAAGCTTTACTGCTACTGTAGGGATCATAACCACCCAAGGGATCATTCTCGCGATATCCCCAGACCCATTCTTTATTTTCATAACATTTGTCTGTAGTAACATTGACCACGACTCGAACACCACCCACCTGACGGATTGCTTCTAAGAGGTTGACAGTTCCCATCACATTTGTACTGTAAGTGGATACAGGATCAGTATAGGAAGAGCGGACTACTGATTGGGCTGCCATATGGATCACTATTTCGGGCTTACACTCAGCAATAACCTTCTGTAAATGCTCGCGATCGCAAACATCTCCTATCACAGAATTCATCCCTTCTGCTACACGAGCAAGTTCAAACAAACTAGGATCTGTAGGTGGCTGCAATGCATATCCCCATAAATCAACACCAACAGATTGTAGCCACAAAGATAACCAACTCCCTTTAAAGCCAGTATGCCCTGTCAGTAATACTCGTTTTCCATTCCAAAAGGCACTATTCATAGATCTATTTACTTTTAACTCACCTAATTAATATATGGCTGGTGAGAACACTAATACTGAATCCATTTAGACTACAAAATGAAAATCTTTAATCCCACTATAGTCAACCATTCGGGCATTTTTACGAGTAAACTCGCCAACGGATGGATTGCCATCAGGCGAAATAGCCCCTGTCACATATTGCCAAAGCTCGTATGGTGCAATCAAAACACGAAAAGTGCGATCCTCACCTTTACATACGTGATACCAATTTGTTTGCTGACACTGGTCACACCAAAAAGCCTCAATCCATTCTCCATCCAGAGGTACAGCTATTCGACTTGCTACAAGCATCAAGGCATTTTGGCGTGGCATACCTCGCTGTTGTAGCTGCTCAGCACGATCAGCAAATAGAGGATATTTGGGACTAACACTATCAAGATAACATCCGTGAATTGGACAATAAATGGCTCGACGTTTTGAGCGTTTTCGATTTTTGTCACACCTTCTCTGCAATTTGACCTCCCTCACCATCAAAGAATAAAGCAAAAATGGGAAGATTATCTTGAAGGGACTGAGATCAATAAAGACCATCGAAGCCCACCTCTAAAATTACTTAATATATTTAAATTTAAGGATACAGTTGTCAGAGATAATACATTTTAAATCTGTACAGAAAAATACATTTTTAATGCAACTGGCACTTTTTACTAACATGAGTATTAAGCACAAGTTAGATTATGATCTACAAGATGAATTAATACAATACTTAATCCTAAATCATAGGAATCACTATACACCAAATATTTAGTATTTTGCGTAACGCTGAATAATTTTCAAAAATAGCTGCTATAGGAATAGCTGTAAGTCAACCTTTGCCCTTATTCTAAGGTGCGTAGAAATACAACATAAAAGGTAGCAAATGAAACCCGCTGATGGCTATCAATATCTTGAAAGTTATAAAAGAGTTATGGAAAAGTTATAAAGTTATATAATGTCTTGTGTTTTAATTAAATATGGATAAATATAGCCTTTAACTAGCTATCAACATCAATTCAGAAACCTTGTATAGTGATGTAAAGAAAAACTAATCTCTTTTGCTATTTATATAATTAGATGCTTAAAATAGCAGGATAAGGGTTTAAAGTCACCAAGAAATAGCGATATATTTAAGCTGCTAAACTCTGGAAATGATTGTTTACACAAACTCCTGCAATTTTCTACTTTACGAGACAAGTTTATTGCTTTATACAAGAAGATTTTACAAATGTATACAGATGACATCCCTAAACAAGACTTAATTGTTACTCCAGTATCAACTTTGCTCTTTGATGAACAAATCAATCTGATGGTAAGTTGGGCAAACCAAAAGCAAAGCAGGATGGTTTGTGTTGCTAATGTGCATATGCTAGTTGAAGCTTGGCAAAATAATCACTTTGCGAATGTATTAAAACAGGCAGATTTAGTTACACCAGACGGAATGCCCTTAGTTTGGATGCTAAAGTCGCTAGGACACAAGCAGGCTCAGCGAGTTGCGGGCATGGATATTTTTCAGACAGTTTGCCAGCAAGCTGCGATCGCACAAACGAGCATTTTCCTCTTAGGTTCATCTCCTGAAGTACTTGATAAAATTAGCCAGAGACTAAAATTACAATTTCCCACTATAAAGATCGCAGGTACTGAATCCCCTCCATTCCGTCCATTAGCTTCTACAGTAGACATGGATATGGTGAATACTATTAATGAGAGTGGAGCAGGAGTTTTATTCGTTGCACTAGGATGCCCTAAACAGGAATTATGGATGAATCAACATAAGGATAAAATCCAAGCTGTCATGATTGGAGTAGGCGGTGTTTTCCCTGTTTATGCAGGAATCTTAAAAGAAACTCCAAAATTAATGCAAAATCTCGGATTGGAGTGGTTATTTCGCCTTTGTCAAGAACCAAAGAGACTCTGGAAACGCTATGCTACGACTATCCCAATTTTTATTTGGCTAATGCTTAAGCAGATTGTTTTCTCAAAGGAGAATCAGATAAAAAGCTAATATTTGTTGATGTTGTTGTCCTAATTGTGCTTGTCTATACAATTTGAAGTCTTGACTTAAGCAATCGTACTGCCGTAAATTAGAGCCAAGTTTGTATGAGTTAAACTAGATTCTATTCTTTGAGCATTTACAATACGGAGTGGGTAATAGCTCGTGATCGCTATTGATTGAGCACCAGAATTAACCACATAATCCGCATATGCACGGAAACAAACATGCAAAGTGAACAGAATTCTCAGATATATCATCAAAAAAGTGATGTTAAACGTGTTTTAAGTACTAACGTGTCTAGTGCATCACTCAACGATGATGAAGGAGGATTGAAATTTGGAAATGTACTGCAATCTTTACAACGCAGATTACCTGTAATTGCAGGTGTAACTATTGTAGTTACTTCTTTAGCTGTATTTAAATCGGCTACTAGTAAACCAATTTATCAATCAGGGTTTGAAATTTTAGCCAAGCCAATTACTGAAGAGACCCGAGTGATTTCTGCTGTAACACTTAACAATAGGGATACAGAAGAACCTAAAGACACTATTAGCCCTACTACATTAAAACTATTAAAAAGTCCTAAAATTCTCAATCCAATTTCTGAAGCGTTAAAGTCAAAGTACCCAGATATTAATTACGATAGTTTAGTCGATGGATTAGCAATTAAAGCCGAAAATCAGATTCTCAGCGTTAGTTACCAAGATAAAAACTCAGCAAAGGTTAAGGCAGTTCTTGATTTACTGTCTAAGGCTTATCTTGACTATAGTTTGGAAGAACGATTGTCTGATGTGCAACAAGGAATTGACTTTGTCAATTCTCAACTGCCTCAAGTCCAAGAAAGAGCAGGAAAGCTTCAGGATAAGCTCCAGACTTTTCGGCAACAGTACAATCTCATTGATCCAGATTCAAGCAGCAAACAACTAGCTTCTGAAACCACTACCATTAGTCAACAGAAACTGGAAACCCAAGTCAAGTTAGATGAATTGCGATCGCTATTTTCTGATTTAAGTCGTCAAGTTGCTGAACCAGTCAATGAAACCAAAGTTTCCTCTATACTGCAAGAGAATTCTCGATATCAGGCAATTTTATCCCAAATTCAGACTGTAGATGGTCAAATTGCGAAAGAGTTAAGCATATTTCAGGAAAATACAGATAGAGTCCAAGCATTACGAGATCAAAGAGCTAATTTGATACCGTTACTCCGACTAGAAGAGGAGAGAGCTAAAGAATTAGTTGCCAGCCGTATCCGAGATTTAGAAGCCCGTCTTGAAATATTGTCGGAAGTAGAAGATAAGCTCAATCAGCAAGTAAAACAGCTATCAATTATCTCCCGTCAATACACAGATATTCAACAAGAGATAAAAATCACCAACGAGAATTTAAATCAATTTTTAACCAAACGTGAAGCTTTACGTATTGATGCTGGACAACGTAAAACCCCTTGGCAAATTCTGACTCCCGCTAAAGATCCTGCATCATCATCAGCCGATATTAAAAAAAATGGAGTGTTGGGTGGCATACTAGGGTTATTACTAGGTTCTGGGGTAGCTCTATTTCTAGATAGGTTGAGTAATCTGTTACGAACAACGGATGAAGTAAAAGATATTGCCAAATTACCTATTTTAGGAATAATTCCATTTAATTCAGATTTATATTCTGATGAAGATACGGATGAAATTTTGGAAGGAATTCCATTAAATCGTAGCTTGATGCGGAACGAAACTTCATCTGCTATTGGTAAACTGACAAAAATCATGAATTTCAAGTCTTGGATAAATCGATCTCATCAAGGCTTAGACTCAGATTCTAATGCAATCCAACCCTACTATATGACTTCTATCTTTTTGGAGTCTTTTCGATCGCTTTATACGAATATTCGGCTTCTCAGTCCTGATGAAGAAATCCGCTCTCTTGTTATTAGTTCATCCATACCCAGTGAAGGTAAATCAACTACTTCATTGTATTTAGCGCAGGCAGCAGCAGCTTTAGGGAAACGAGTTCTATTGGTAGATGCTGATCTGCGTCGTCCGAAATTACATGATCGATTGCTTCTGAGTAATGCTTTAGGACTTAGTAATTTAATATCTACGGATCTAAACTTTGATCAAGTAGTACAAAGATCTTCAATTGAACCCAACTTATCAATTCTTACTTCAGGTCAAGTTCCGCCAGATCCCACAAGATTACTTTCCTCTCAAAAGATGCAGATCTTAATGCAATCATTTCAGGAAAACTTTGATTTAGTGATTTATGATACTCCTCCTTTACTCGGTTTAGTTGACTCAAAGCTGATTGCTGCAAGAACAGATGGTATTGTTATGGTGGTTGGATTAGATAAGACTAAAGCATCTAACCTTACACAAGCTCTAGAACTATTAAGTAATTCACCAATCGGAATATTTGGAATTATTGTCAATGGTTCAAAAGATTATGTTACGGGTGTCACGGAAACCTATAAACTTTATTAGATTATTAGAATTATTATTTATTCATTGATAAGTTAACTTCATCACCATTGCCTATAAAGCTTTGTACTGAAATCAGAACTAATAGTTTTACTAAGTAGATAAGTAATATCTAGACGCTTTTGCTAATTACTATGCAACGGCAGGTTTTGAATTTTAACTATGCTGATGACCTACTTACATATTTATTACAAGTATTGCGACACTTGTAATAAATATATTGAGGTTCTCTTGAGAGCCAATTGCTATTCCATGGATTAAAAGTATTATTCAAGAGATTATGGAATCACTGATTTTTTTTGCTTTTCTCTGGTTACTTTGGCTAATTAGTCCTCGCTTTTGGAAACGTCGAGTTATTTTACCAGTCGCTATTATTGGATTAATTTTGCTATTTGTAACCTCTCCTTTGATGCTTGCTTTGGCAAATCAAGGCTTAATTTTTTCTCTGCCGCAAGATTCTGGTGAAAAAGTTGATGCCGTTGTCATTTTAGGGCGAGGCGAACCATTACGAGCTAGAAGAGTAGAATTTGGTGCTGAAATCTGGGAACAAAAACGTGCCCCTATGCTATTTGTGAGTGGAATGTTAGATGCAGAAGAAATACTTACCCAGCTAGCACAAAAAGGACTTCCTAAGTCACAAATAAGTGGTGAGAGATGTTCGCAAACAACCGAAGAAAATGCCCAGTTTACGACAGCATTACTTTATCCGAAGGGAATTCAGAAAATATTGTTGTTGACAGATGCACCTCACATGCTACGAGCGCAAATTTTATTTCAGAACCATGGTTTTAAAGTTATTCCTCATATGATACCTTTACCTTTGCAATGGAGTACCATCAAGCAACTCAAAGTGGTATTAAGAGAGTATGCAGCCTTATTAAATTATCAATGGAATGGATATTTACGTCCCAGAACCCAAGAGGAGATTGTGAATCCATCAGAAAAAGTTAGCGATCGCCTTAAGAATTGGAACTGCCGACTGAATATATAGAATTTCGATTAGGTTTGAGCACTTATATGCGTTGATTGATGAGAAAAGGACTAAAATATATTGAGATTAAAATTTCTTAACATTTAGGCAATCGTATCGTGCTAATCCAATCAGACTGGCTCAAAAGCTTACGAGGTCGCTCGTTTGACCTAGAGTTAGGGGCGATCGCTATTATTTATTTTGTCCAAGGCGCAATGGCAATCTCGCAGCTTGCCGTCAGTTTCTTCCTTAAGGATGACTTGGGGCTTAGCCCTGCGGAAGTTGCATCAATGGTGGGGATTACAATGATCCCTTGGACAATTAAGCCCCTCTATGGTCTGATTTCCGACGGATTCCCTATATTTGGTTATCGCCGTCGCCCATACCTACTAATTTCAAGTGTGTTAGGGATTTTTTCATGGTCAAGTATGGGGCTATGGGTGACAACTCCCTTTTGGGCGATCGCCATGATTGCCTTCGGTTCTCTTTCACTAGCTTGTTCGGATGCAATTACTGATGCTTTGATTGTGCAGCGTGCAAGACTGGAGCCAGAGGGAGATGCAGGTTCTTTGCAGTCATTTAGCTGGATTGCCTCATCCATTGGCGCAATTATGTCTGCTTATTTGAGTGGATATTTACTAGAGCATTTTGGTGCGAAGTTTGTATTTGAGATTACGGCTATTTTGCCCCTATTGGTAGGGATTTCTGCCTTTGCGATCGCTGATCCACCGATGTCCACGGTATATATTGTTGCGCCTGACAAATCAGCAACTAATCTTGAATCGGCAACACCTGCGACTCTATCTCGAAATTCACAGTTATGGATGTCGCTGAAGTTTAACTTTGGTCAGTTACGCCAAGCCTTTACCAATAAAGCCATTTGGCTTCCGACACTTTTCTTGTTTATCTGGCAAGCAACACCCAGTTCTGATACCGCCTTTTTCTATTTCACTACGAATGAACTGAAATTTAATCCTGAATTTTTAGGGACAATCAAGTTTTTCGCAAGTTGGGCAGGTTTACTAGGTGTATGGCTATTTCAACGCTTTTTTAAAGCAGTGCCAACCCGCAAGATTTTCTTTTGGACTACGATTATTTCCACAGTTTTAGGATTAACTAGTTTATTACTTGTGACCCATACTAATAGAGCCTTAGGTATTGACGATCGCTGGTTTAGTCTTGGTGATAGCTTGATTTTGACGGTTGCTGGCAGAATTGCGTTTATGCCTGTTTTGGTTTTGGCAGCAAGGCTTTGCCCTGAAGGGATCGAAGCAACTTTATTTGCGTTGTTGATGTCGGTTATTAATATCTCAGCGCTCTGTTCATTTCAATTAGGGGCTGTGCTAACCCATTTTCTAGGGGTTACGGAATCCAATTTCGATAATCTTTGGTTATTGATTACAATTGCTAATATCAGTAGTCTTTTGCCACTCCCATTCTTAAAATGGTTGCCTGACGAAAAGAATGGTAAGTTTCACCAGTCTAATCAAACGACAGCTTTACCTGATTCGCAATCTTTAGACATTAAAAACGAATTGGTTAGTGAGCAACCTGAAGTGGTTTTACAAGAAAATCCATAGATTAAAAAATGGAAATCGACTACATTGCTTTATTTGTTTCTGATGTGGGGCGATCGCTAATTTTTTATCGCGATGCATTAGGATTTCGCTTTGAGAAACCTGCTAAGACTGATAGTGCTGAGGGTTATAGCGGCAATCTGAAAATAGGACTTTATGATCGCTGTTGGTTGCCAAAACTATTTGGCGATCGCGGTAAGCAAATTATCAGTGGTAATCCCTTTTTACTATCGATGACCGTTGATGATCTTGATCAGGTATATCAAGAACTATGCGATCGGCAAGCTAATATCTCCATAGGTATAATTGCACCACCTAGAATCATGCCTTGGGGACAAAAAATATTATTTTTAAACGATCCCGATGGCAATCTTTTAGAAATTGTCCAAGGCAGCCTCTAATTTTAAAATTCACACTTTGTGCGAATTCTAATTTCCAGATTTACTGCTATATATTTAGAACTGTGGTTAAAACTTCCAAGGTTTATACACCTATGCCTACCCAAAACGATATCCCCATTGCCCAGAGGGTTAGCGATCCCCAGAGATCGCCCCAAAAGCAAGTACCAGCTAATCCTGTTGTGAGATCGCTACAGGCGGTTCCTTGGTGGGGATATGGTTTAGCAGTATTAGCCTTTCTCTCGCCGATCGTGAGCACCCGCATTTGGTTTGCGCTAAATGCCAATGCCACCAATGCCCCGCAAGCAAATGTATCCCCATCGGAAAAAGTTGCTTCAGAACCAAAATCAGAACCTCAAACCGAACGTCCTTCACCTATTCCGACAGTTGCACCATTTATCAGTACAAATACAGCAACTCCTGCGAATAAGGCAGCTAGTGATAATCCTGACGTAGTTGCCAATGAGCCTGATAGTCCGCCCGATCTTTTCGGACATCATCCTTACAAAGAAGCTCCTGCCAATCAATTACGCACCATTAGTAGAGCGAGTGATGGCTATGAAATCAAGCTGAGAGAAGCGGCGGCAAAAAGCTATCTGGCGATGGAAGCAGCCGCCAAAGCTGATGGTGTTGATTTTACGGTGATTTCTGGATTTCGGACGATCGCTGAGCAGCAACAACTTTTCTTTGAGATCAGTAAGCAACGCAATCAAACCCCAGCCCAACGCGCTAAGGTCAGTGCGCCACCCGGTCATAGTGAGCATCACACGGGCTATGCCATGGATATTGGTGACGCATCTGTACCAAGTGCCAATCTTTCAACCAGTTTCGAGAAAACTGCTGCTTTTCAATGGCTCCAAAATAATGCGGCTAAGTACGGTTTTGAAATGTCATTCCCTCCAAACAATTCTCAGGGTGTGATGTATGAGCCTTGGCATTGGCGCTTTGTAGGTGACGATGACAGTCTGGCTACTTTCTACAGGAAGCAACCGCGTAGTGGCTCGTTTATTAAAAAGTCATGAACGTTACCGCCACTGATTTACTAGCGATCGCCATTTTTACGATCACCATGATGTCCCTCGTCGGTACGATGGTGGGTTTATCGCCGATTGTCCCTGCGGCGATCGCGATTGCCTTACTCAGTGCATGGGGCATTGACATTGGCTTTTGGCAAGGTAAATTTGGGGCATATGCACAAGCATGGCTGAGGGCAAGAGATCCTAAATACCGCGAGCGTGTTTCCTATCACGAAGCAGGGCATTTTTTGGCGGCGCATGTCTTGGGCTTTAAGGTGATCAACTATGCGATCGCGGGAATTGTCGGTCAATCCTTAGGGGAAGTCTTAGCTAGCGAAAGTTTTAACGGTATCGAAGGCGGTGTAGAAATTGAAGTAGATCATTCTGCTAATTCCGTCAATCTCCTAGATCGTTATTGCACCGTCTACATGGCAGGGATCGCCGCCGAGCAACTGATGTGTGAAGGCGAAACGGAAGGCGGCTTAGATGATATTCAGCGTTTACGTCAAGCTATTTCTAGTTTGCCAAATCCAATGGTGCAAGAGCGTTGGGCGTTATTAAATGCCAAAAATTTACTGAGCGATCGCCGTTCCGTTTTAATTGCCCTTGCGGAACAGATGCAAAATGGAGCTTCCATCGAAGCTTGTTATCAAACAATCGAGCAAGTGGCTTTAACTATCAAATAAGGTGCTTTGCACCTTTAAAAGATTAGGGTTGCGGCGCGAAGCGCCGCAACCCTAATCTTTTACTTGGAAGGGAGGATTTGACTAGACAATCTGATTAACTTTACCGACTACAAACTTTAAATAGCGACCTTCGGCAAAGGCTGCAGGTACAGGATGATCGATGGGTTGCCCTGCTTCATGGATTATTTGGATACGTCGATCGCTTGATTCCGCAGCAGTAGCAAGCATTTCCTTAAAGGCTTCAGGGCTAACTTGACTAGTGCAGCTTGCCGAAACTAGTAGACCATTGGGCGCGACACATTTAAGAGCGATCGCATTTAGCTTGGTGTAAGCACGAATTGCCGCAAACCGATTTTGCTTACTCTTGGCAAAAGTGGGCGGATCGAGGATCACAATATCAAAGGTTTGTTGCTCCTGTGCGTAGCGATGCAACACATCAAAGCAATCCGCAGTTACAAAATTATGGCGATCGCGATCGAAATTATTCAGCCTTACATTTGTATCTGCTACCGCCGCTAAATGTTTGCCAATATCCACATTAGTAACGTGACTCGCGCCGCCACGCAGGGCATAGAGCGAAAATGCACCCGTATAGGAAAAACAATTCAGTACGGTTTTACCTTGGCTAATTTCCCCAACAAAGCGACGGTTTTCACGATGGTCGAGAAATAAACCAGTTTTTTGTCCAGTTTGCAAATTGACCTGAAACAATAGCCCATGTTCCTTGACGGTAATATCTCCCTTCGGTTCTTTACCCCATAGCAATTGAGTTTTACTCTCTTGCGGATTTTCACTTTCAGAATTCTCTAAATGCTTTGTCCGCCATAAAATCCCCTGTAAAGGAGCCACTGCTAACAAAGCATTCACTAACCAATCAAGAAGAACGCTGGCTCCCTCCATATAGGTTTGCAACACCGCATATTCCCCATACAGATCAACGGTAATTCCTGCCAAACCATCCCCCTCACCAAACAGCCAACGATAGGCAGTGCAGTTCTGTTCGCGTAAAGGCGATCGCAGTTCCCATGCAGCCTGTACTCGCGCTTTCAACCAACGCGGATCGGGTAACTGTCGCTGCGAAAATATCCGAATCGCGATCGGACCTTTGTTATCCCAGAGTCCAAATCCTGTCCAGCCGCCACACTTGACCCGCACCCATTCCCCCGTTTCAAAACGTGCTTCTCTAGGCAATCTGTCTCGATAAATCCAAGGATGTCCTTGAGCCAAACGTTCTTTAAGTTGAGTAGAAACAATAATTTCGCGCAGCTTTGCCATTAATTTGTTCTTATACAGTTACTAGTTGATTTTGATTTGTTGAAGTTTATCGATTAAATCACCACGTCGGAAAGTAGCAGATAGTTGCTGTAGGGAAGTTTCATTACTACCA
This sequence comes from Pseudanabaena sp. Chao 1811, assembly GCF_027942295.1. NCBI lineage: Bacteria > Bacillati > Cyanobacteriota > Cyanophyceae > Pseudanabaenales > Pseudanabaenaceae > Pseudanabaena > Pseudanabaena sp. Chao 1811. The sequence goes on along the minus strand of NZ_CP101416.1, from coordinate 3,936,427 downwards.
TACAAAGACTCGAGGGCTCGTTGAATATCCTGTACTGCATGATTAAAATATGCTTCTCCATTTTGTTCAATCAATTTTTGAGCTTGATGGAAATTGAAATGACTAATATCATTAATTTTAATTTGGAGATTGTGGAGCAGTCTCTTTCCCATTTGCATCGCAATAAAGCATGAAGCATAACGAATAAATTCAGGATCTTGCGGCTCTGGGCGCTTGCGTCGATTTTCGGCAAGTCGATATAGTTGCACAGCTAGAACTACTTGCGCTCCATTAAGATTCTCGGTAAAAATTGAGTCATATAGTTTACCAAAGTGTTCACGCGAAAAGAACTTAGCTTGGTGCGGCTTTTCCCTCCAAACAGATAGTACCGCTTCCGCCGCCACTCCTGAACTAATATCCGTAGATCTAGCGCTAGTTTCAGAACGCTTGCGCCGATAGTTATATCCTAATTGTTGAATACTTATTTCTAATCTTTGTTGTAGATCATCATTAGCACGCAAATCCTTAAGATCTACTGGGTTTTGGCTATTAGTAGCATAGGTGATCTTTTGGACGAGATTAATATTATCACTTGGTAATTCATAGAGTCTTAATAAGACATAAGCTTGGGTATCTTGAGGTAATATTTTTTGGAATAAATTTTGCTCCTGTATGGTTTTAGATATCGTCATACAGGTTTGTCCACCATTAATTATTTGGAGATTTTCAACACGTACTTTGTAATTACTGTCTTGCAATCCGTTATAAGAAAATTTATCGCAAATTAATGTGATGCCATTGTTATAAAAATAAAAATTATCTCTTTCCTCACTATTCAAAGTATCACGAATACCTTCATTAACACGATTACCTTGCAATCCTAAATAACGACGAATATTCCGTTCAAGTAGCCGTTCTCCATGTCTTTCAATTAAAGAAGCGATTTCTGTAACGGAAATCCTGCCCACAAGCACTCGGCTAAAGCTCATATCTTCGACGATCGCTTTACCACTTAACTGTAAGGTGTCTTTGACAGGTTTCGATGCTTGCAGAATGTTGACAAGGCGATCATGATTGACATGTTCCCAAGTCGCTTGATCCCCAAAGCCAGCACGATCAATTGCTTCTTGGGCAGCATTATTCCATTTCAATCCATTATTACAAGCTAAGGCACGAATTTGAGGAATATATCCATCGCGAATTAAACTACGTGCCTCTTCGACCTTGGCAAGAAGTCTCGGATTAATGTAATCCAGTCGGGCAGTGGGATTGAACAAATACTTAATGGCATTGATCAGACTTTCGATCCCATCTTCAGGGAAATTAGAATTTACCTCTAAATTATTCTTATACTTGGCTTGAAATAAACTAACTGTAAACTCTCCATCATGCTCCTCAGAGATATGCATAGCATCTACGCCAAAATCTCCCCCACCTTCGGTTAAACATTCAAAGGTTTGCTCGTCTTCTAAATCTAAAATAGTCTTGACACATAAGTAAACAAATGACAGTGATTTGAGCTTTGCCTCATCACGAATGCGAAGTTCTTCACTAGCTTGTTGACGAATATTATCTATTACAGATGATAATCGTTGATCAATGATAGAAGCATTTATATTCATGGAATTGAGCTGGTCAAGGTGAATCTGCGCTTTAATAGTGAACCAAGTTTTGGATGACACAACTCTGCTACGCCATCCAAAACTTGGTTTACTGCAAAGTCCCTACTTGAGCATCTACAAATAGCATAGCCACTTGCAGGCTTGCGTATTAGCCTAGAATAGAATAGCACTCCACATTTTCCCTATGACTGTCAATCCTACAATATCCCTAGAGACTGAGCTTACAAGTCCCATAATTAAAGCTCCTGAACTCCTTGCGCCTGCGGGGACTTGGGAATGTGCAAAGGCGGCAGTGGAAAATGGGGCGGATGCGATTTATTTTGGTTTGGAGAAATTTAATGCGCGGATGCGAGCGCATAACTTTACAGAAGCGGATTTGCCCGAATTGATGGCATTTCTACACCGTCGCGGCGTGAAGGGCTATGTGACTCTCAATACCTTGATTTTTACCTCAGAATTAGGCTCGGTGGAATCCTATTTGCGATCGATTATTGCGGCGGGAGTCGATGCGGCGATCGTGCAGGATGTGGGCTTATGTCGCTTAATTCGTCATTTGTCGCCCGATTTCCCGATTCATGGCTCAACCCAAATGACTGTGACTAGTGGTGCAGGGGTAGAGTTTGCGAAGTCTTTGGGATGCGATTTGGTGGTGTTGGCGCGAGAATGCTCGATCGCTGAAATTCGCAAAATTCAAAAACAGATCGGCGATCGCCAAATTTCGCTACCCCTAGAAGTGTTTGTGCATGGGGCTTTGTGTGTCGCCTATTCGGGACAATGTTTGACCAGTGAATCCTTGGGTGGGCGATCGGCAAATCGTGGGGAATGCGCCCAAGCCTGTCGGATGCCCTACGAGATGATTGTCGATGGTCAACCAATGGATTTAGGCGATCGCCGCTATTTGCTTAGTCCTCAAGATCTGGCGGGGTTAGCGGTTTTGCCAGAATTGATCGAGGCGGGAGTGGTATCCCTGAAAATTGAAGGACGTTTGAAACATCCTGAATATGTGGCAAGTGTGACGCAGGTATATCGCCAGGCCATCGATCGCGTAGTACAGGGCTTAGAAAATCAGGTGAGTGCAGGCGATCGCTACCAGTTAGAAATGGCATTTTCGCGAGGTCTATACACAGGTTGGCTAGATGGTATCGACAATCAAGCTCTTGTCCATGCAAGGTTTGGCAAAAAACGTGGTGTATATTTGGGCGAAATCACCGAGATTCGCGATGGGCGCGATAAACAGGTGGTGCTGCGGTTGCAATCACCACTGAAAGCAGGAGATGGTGTAGTTTTTGATGCGGGTAAACCTGCCGATCGCGAAGAAGGCGGACGGGTTTATGCAGTGGAATCACTGGGTAAAAATTCTGGAAAAGATACGCTTGTCACCTTTGGGCGGCGCGATGTCGATTTGCGGCGTGTGCGCGTAGGCGATCGCCTCTGGAAAACCAACGATCCTGAACTCGATAAACAATTGCGCCAAACCTATACCAGTGAAAAGATTCTCTTTCAGCGTCCCATTGAAATCGAAATTCATGGCGAAGTTGGACAGACTTTAACAGCGATCGCTCGTGATGGTCAAGGTAATATCGCCCAAGTGGATTCCGCCATGATGTTAGAGGAAGCGAATAATAAACCTTTAACAACAGAACGTTTAACAGAACAGTTGGGAAGATTGGGAAATACGCCTTTCCGTTTAGGAACTCTGCACAATCATTTGCAAGGTGCGGCGATGCTTCCTGTGAGTGAATTAAATCGCATCCGTCGAGAACTGGTCGAGCAGTTAGATATCCTTCGCAGCAGTCCGAATCGTTGGCAATTAAATTCTCATTCCTACACTGATTTATTACCTAAGAGTGAATCTAGTCCTGAAATTGCTCCCCAAGCTATTGTTTTAGTACGGAATTTAGAACAATTAGAAGCAGTTCTCACTACCGATATTGCCACCATCTATTGCGAATTTGAAGATCCCACATCCTATCGAACTGCGGTGGAAATGGCGAGACAATCTGCCAATGCACCGAGCATTTGGGTTGCACCACCACGTATTACCAAACCCAATGAAAACTATATTCTCAAGCAAGTTCGCTCTAGTAATGCCGATGGCTATCTAATTCGCAATTACGACCATCTACAATTTTTTGCAGAAGAAAGAATCATCGCTGACTTCTCTTTTAATATCGCCAATCCCTTAACCGCTAACTACTTCAAGCAATCTTTCCCTCTCGAACGTCTCACCGCTTCCTACGATCTCAGCATCCATCAATTGGAATCCCTGCTTAAAAAATGTCCTCCCCAATGGTTTGAAATCACCGTCCATCAACATATGCCGATGTTCCATATGGAACATTGCGTATTCTGCGCTTTTCTCTCTGAGGGAACTGATTACACTAATTGCGGTCGCCCCTGTGACAAGCATGAGGTAAAATTGCGTGATCGCACAGGAGCCGAACATGTTTTATTAGCTGACGCAGGTTGTCGCAATACGGTATTTAACGGCACTGCTCAAACGGGTGCAGAATTCGTACAACGCTTTCTAGAACTAGGTGTGCGACATTTTCGTTTAGAGTTTGTCAATGAGTCGCCTTCGCAGGTATTGGAAACAATTAACCGCTATCAACAACTTTTGGCTGGCAAAATTTCTGGCTCTAAGCTTTGGAAAGATTTAAAGTTACAAAATCAACTTGGTGTAACCAGAGGCTCTTTGGAGGAGTAAAAGCGATGGTAATCAAGAAAACACGCTATCTTTTTTCTAACTAGCTCGGCATAGTTATAAACGAAACCCATATTACTGTACCGCCCGCTAAGCGGGCGGTACAGTAATATGGGTTTTAAGTTTACTTATGCTTGAGTACTTATCCCTTGGTGCACTAACAAGGATGTTTTGTGACACAATCTGCTCAATATAGCTGTCGCCCAGAGTTGTGGCGCTTTGCGACACAACTCTCTATTGGGCTTTATGTACTAGATCTAGACGACTACAACTATAAGTAATTTTAAGTAATTTTATAGTTGTAGCGATTTCATACATAGCTAAACCTTAAAGCTCTATATTGTAATTTCTCAAGCTATCACGAATTTATGACTTTGCTTTTAGCACGATAGTTACAAAAAGCATATGATTGTAAACCTACACGAAGCAAGGTTTAATGCGACCTGAGGTGATGGCATACTAGCCTATAGGCATGGATGGCAATGTCGTCCATCCTTATAGACTTGCTTAAGTCCTAAACAATATAAGAATCAATACAATATATCCAACAAAGCTATGCCAGATTCTGATTATTTTGAAGGTTTAACTTGGACAGCAGAAGCCAAGGTTAAATATAAAAACATTCCTTACTTTGTCCGATCGCAGGCTCGTCAAAGAATTGAGCAACTAGCACAGGCGGCGGGAAGTGATACGATTACTGCCGAAATTGTTGAAAAAGCAAGAGTTGAATTTGGTCAATGAAAAATCACGATCGCGGTTATTTGTTAACAGAACAAGCAAATCCCCACAGCCAAAATTTAGATCGACTCAGCGCTTTGGAAATAGTAGAACTGTTTAACCAAGAAGACCTCAGAGCCGTAGCAGCAGTTGGGCAAGAAAAAGAAGCGATCGCTCAGGCGATTACACTAATTGCGGAGGCGATCGCTAAGGGAGGCAGGCTGTTTTACATCGGTGCAGGGACAAGTGGACGACTAGGAGTCCTTGATGCTGCCGAATGTCCACCCACATTTTGCAGTGATCCCGAATTGATCCAAGGGATCTTAGCGGGGGGGATGAATGCAATGGTGCGGAGTTCCGAAGCGTTAGAAGATCGCGAAGACGATGGAGCTGATGCCATTTGTGAGAGAAATATTAGTGATCGCGATGTTGTCTTTGGCATTACCGCAGGCGGTACAACTCCCTATGTCCATGGAGCGCTCAAAGCCGCCAAACAGCGGGGGGCAAAAACAATCTTTTTTTGTTGCGTACCTCCTGAACAATTTCCGATTCAGTACGATATCGAGATTCGCCCCCTTGTTGGTGCAGAGGTTTTAGCTGGCTCAACGAGACTGAAGGCTGGTACTGCCACAAAACTAGTGCTAAACACCATCTCTACAGGGGTCATGGTGCAACTGGGCAAGGTCTACGGCAATCGCATGATTGATGTATCGGTTACCAATAGCAAACTCGAAGATCGCGCCATTCGCATTATTCGCGATCTCACCGCCCTCAGTCGCGAAGATTCAGCAGCATTATTAGAGCGCTCAGGGAGAAAAGTGAAATTAGCTTTGTTAATGCACTGGAAAGGGGTCGATGCCACCACTGCCGCGCAAATCCTCCAAGAGACTCAGGGACATCTAGGTAAGGCGATCGCCTAGTTAGCGTGATTTTGGTCATAGGCAGCAAAATCATCGTTGAGATAAGATGTATTAAGCAAAAAATGTAGAAACTATGACAGGCTCAGAACTCCGCCAAGCGATCGCCAATAAATGGAATTTTTCCTATGATGTACAATTACGCAAAACCCAAGGCAAAATCTTTTTACAAGTAATGTGGCGATATCAAGAGCAGCAGTCTTTTTCTATGGGCGAAGTCGAGTTTCTCCAACATCTTGATACGATTGCTTCTTACCTAAGTGATTGGGGAGTAGTCGAACAGGTGCAAACATTTATTGCAACCACCAAAGAACGCCCACGCCTCGGCAAGGCCGTGAGTATTCCTCTCCAAATTGGCGAGCGATCGCTAGAATGGTTAGTCGAATGACCCGAAAATACAAGGTACTACCTCCGATTCCTATGAATTCCTATGAAGAATGCTATAAAAATCGATCAAAAGTTGACAAAAGAATTGAAAAAGCATTATCTGTTGCTGACTTTCTGGGCTAAAGATTGTACGCTTATGATGAAAAGTCATTTGTAAATACATTGCCACATTGTCAGCAATTGCTTTTAGGAAGCTAAAATTTTTCTACGGTACGCCGCTAACCATACCTAAGTCAAAAACGTCAGGGTAAAAATATGAGTCAAGCAGGAGCTAACCCATGGGATCGCCAGTTTGTTAACCTTGGGCGAATCATGCAGTTCTTGCGTGATGAAGATAGTATTGACAACCTATTAACGGCTACTCTCGATTATCTTCGAGACAACTTCGACTACAAACTCATCTGGATCGGGCTATATGATCAAGAAAACCATCGCCTTACAGGAAAAGGTGGTACGACACCTGCGGGTGAAATTAAGTTTTTAAAAGAACGCTTTGCCCTTAATGCAGGAGACTTGCTTGATCAGGTAATTTTGCAGCGTAGACCAGTCCCCATTGCCGATCTGCGCCAAGAAAAACGTAGTGGTGAATGGCAAAAGTTAGCCCAAAAATTCGAGATTCAAGGTACATTACTCTGGCCCATCTATCACCGCGATCGCAGCTTTGGTGTAGTACTTTTAGGCTCAACCCTGTGGAATATTACCCCGCGTAATGAAGAAAGAGCCAGACTGTCTGTAGTATTAGGAACTCTAGGCTCAACTTTAAGCCGACTTGATGCGGAATGGCACTATCACAATACCAAACGCCCCGATGAACCCCTACTCGAAATCCTTTCTAAAATCCGTAATATTCCGACCCTCAACGATCGCCTTGAGGAGATTGTGCAGGAAACCCATAATTTTGTGATGCCAGATCACACCAATATCTATTGGTTTGAGCGCGAACACCAATATTTTTGGCGCAGGGTTGCTAATCGCCAAGCAGGACCTAAATCTAAGCAAGCAGTTGATAATACGGCGGGAGTAACCGTACAGAATGCCCCTGGGTTATATCAAGCTTTATCAAGAGATCAGATCGTGGTCGTGGTTGATGCCAAATCCATGACCAAAAGCGAAATTAGCAATCGGGTCATGGAACAGTTTGGTGCAGTTTCGATCATTATTGCGCCTATATTTTTCCAGTCAGAGCTTTTAGGCTTTTTGTCCGTAGAAGGCGATGAGCCAAGGCTCTGGACTGATGATGAGCGTAATTTTGTCCTTGGGGCAGCGCAACTAGCTGCAATCACCGCACCCCTCGAAGAAATGGAAGTTACAGTTGACCGAATTGCTTCCGATCAGATTCTCACTGCAGGCATCGCGAGGGCAATTTATTCCAACAATGATTGGCAAAATGCCCTCGATCAAGCCGCCGAACAACTATGTCAGAGACTGGGACTCGAACGTTTTTGGGTGGCAACCTATGATCAGGATAATGAAGTATTTCGGATCGATTTTCAATATCATCCTAAAAACCGTCGTCCGATCGCTAATTTATTGCCAGAGCTAGCCCCCGTAGATTTCCAAATGCTGGAGCAATCTCCCGATGCGGCAACGGTAGAAAATCTCGATAGTGATTTTAAATTTTTGGCATGGAGAAATGCTCTGCTCGACCTTGATGTGCGATCGATGATTGTGAGCAGTACTTCTACAGGGAAGTCCTTAGAAGCCGTTTTAGGTGTTGCCCATGAAGCTCCACGCACATGGTCACGCCCAGAAAGAGAAATGGTACAAGCAGTTGCCCAACAAATCGGGTTAATCATTCACCAAAATGAATTGCAACGTTTGTCCGATGAACGGCAAAAGTCTCATCAAGCTGTGCAATTTGGCTTGGTAGCATTGCAGCAAGCCAACACCCTCGAAAAACTACATCACACTGCTACCCAGTTGATGGCACAGGTGACACAATCTCCCCTTGCTGTGTTAGTGGTCTGGCTCCCTGGTCGTCAAGGCGGACAAATTGCCTCAGTTTTTTGTAGTCGTGATGAATATCAACTCACCATTAGCGAAACTCTGATTGCGATCGAAGAAGATCCCCTTGCCCAATGGACGATTCAAAGTGAAGGGATTTTGCCTTTGAGTATCCATGATTTACCAGAACAAACTAGGGCTTGGCTCAATGCACCAGCCCTTGGAAATATCATGGTGACAGCGTTACGAACTACACCAGAACACCAGCCCACAGGGATGATTTTGGTTGCCGATCGCGCTGGACGAAGATGGGTCGATCGCCAGTTACAAGCATTTAACATGTTAGCAAACCAACTCGCGTGGTCACGCCGCCATCTATTGCTAGTGGATCATCTCAAGCATAATCGTCAAGAACTAGAACGCCTCAATTGGTACAAGCATCGTCGATTAGAAGATATCTATCGCACTGTCAGTAGTGGTGTGCAGCGATTGTTAGATGCGGATTCCCGCTCTAATGGCACTGGCGGCATCAATAACGTTACGCTGCAAAGTTCTCTCAAGCAATTGCAGGGTTCTCTATCACCATTGCCACAGATTATCCGCAAGGAACAATGGCGCTTACGTCCTAACTATGAGACTGCCCCCCTAGCAGGGATGCTAAAGCGTGCTTTAGAGCGCGTGGACTCACTTGTCAAGCAACGTCAAATCTGGTCACAGGTACATAACCAAGCCAATGTAGTAGTTGGCGGTGATATCGCCAAAATGGAAATGATTCTTAATGAGTTGTTGCTATTTGCCTGTGGGCGATCGGAAGTAGGTGGAAGAATTGATCTCTGGTGTCGCCAAATCGATGAGAAGCTTTTGGAACTATCGATTACAGACTATGGCGTAGTAGATGCATCTTTGCTGCAAGAGCTACATCAGGGCAGAGCGATCGATCCTCTCTCCCCTTCACTGCTGGATCAACCTCCAGGACTACACTTAGCAATTTGTCAAAATCTGATGTTAGAGGCTGGCGGTGAGTTATCTCTCTATCAACTAGAGGACAATCGCATTCTCAGTCGTTTGATTTTGCCACTTTCTAACTCATAGTGTCAGTTCGACAAAGGCAAAAAACGGTAATAATCACTTGGCGATTATTACCGTTTTTGCTATTTGTGCTGTGAAAGCGTGGTGCCAATGGCTATATCGAACTTAAGTTTGATTAGACTAAAAATATAACGCCAAAGCTAATCGAACAAGATTGTAATTCTTGCATTTATATCAAATTTGTCCCAAGAATAAACCCCAGAATTCTATTACTATTTTCTCATCAGCTCAATTTTAAAAATATCAAAAACCTTAGGACTTTTCTTCAAAAGCAGGAGCGTAGGCTTGTAGCAAGTGGCTAAGCTGTGAAAGTACAGAATCTTTATTAACTGAGCCAAAAGTAGAGCGATCGGGGAAGAATTCAGGACGATCAAGGTTGCGATCGATCGCTTCTTTGACCTGCTGCGCAATTAAATGTTGTAAGTCAGCAAGCGCCCTATCCCTTTGATAATTTGCTCCCTGCTCAGTAGTGGCGTACAAAGGAGGTAGACGGTTCAGAGCATAGGCAGCAATATCCCCCAAATCCAAGACTTTATTACTATTTGCCTCGATTTCGGCAACCCTTGCCACAGCCTCACTCAGCACCAACTCTTCCATCACATTAATAAATTGCTTGCGTGGGACAGCAACTACTTCCCCTGTTAGCAAAGCACCCATCAGGCGATCGAGTGCCATGTATTCTTCTACCGAGAGTTCAAACGCGCTATCACAGATCCGTCCAACTTCGGCTTCCATTGCTGGAGTAAGGTAGCGATCTTGTAAAGCCTGCTCGACAATCGACTCAATGCTGGTCTTTTCTAGCTTTTCCACTGTTATCTCTTTAATAACGCAACACTAAGGTACTTCAATGGGAATAATCGTATACTCAGGTAGGGATATCTGAAAATGCTCTTTTTGGCTGAGCATGATCACCAGTCTTGCAACGGATTGGGGCTTGACTGCCAAATCACTCCAAGGTATGGCAATTTCTAGGCATTGCTCTAGACCTATTTTCGTATGAGTTGCTATGGTTTCCCACTGAAACTTCTCTAAAGATTCTTGAAGCTGAACTGACTTATCGGCAAAATTGATCGCTAAGTGATGGCGAAACAGATAATTTAGCGGTGATACATCAGGCATATCAAGAAGCTTGACTGGACTATTGGGGTGAATCCGACTGGGATAAAACCACAACAGATGTAGTTTACTTTGTGCAATGCTCTCTAGATTACTAAATTCTAGACGCAAGTAGCAATAAAAATGATCATATCCATACCATAGACGCTTGACAGGTACATTTTGGTGCATTGCCCCTCGTGCCCCGCTAATTTCAATTTTACCTGCACCTATCCAATCGTCATTCTCAAATCTGCCATTAATCAGGGGATGGATTAAGTTGGTAGGGCGATCGCTAGTGGAAACATCATGGGGTTCAAGGGGATAGAGCAAGGCATGGGGAACTGGCTCATTGAGGGCGCGATAAATTACCTGTAAGTGTTCGCGAAATAGGCGATCGAACATGGCATCGTCATTGGAGCTATGTCCTTCACCAAACCACCAAAACCAGTCAGAGCCTTCGGCTGCCATCAGGCTTTCCCATGCCTCAGGATTATTTTCAGGAGTAGCTTCAGAATGTAGGGCTAAAACTTGGCGTGCCTCGGCAAGTAATTCCCATGCGCGATTTTTGACTGGATCGCCAATCCATGTTGTAAAGCTGGAGTCAATCCATGAGCCACTATGCAATTGATGGGGCGGAATTTTTTCTACAGGTGAGTATTTAGCTAAATATTCAGAGGGGGTAACTAGCTTTAGGTTGTGATTGTTAGAAAGATTTTCATATAGGGTCTGCAAAAATGGGTTGCCATCTTGGGGATAAAATTCCCAGCAGTTTTCACCATCGAGGGCAATTGTCACTAGCCAAGGTTGACCATCGGGATGTTCGGCTAAATATTCATTTTGCTGTTTTTGAATTGTCATCAAGCGATCGCATAGATCGTCACTAGCTGCTTGAGGCAAAAGCGCCCCATAGCTAAAACCAATTAAATCCGAAAGTAGGCGATCGCGGAAAATAATAGCTAAGTCCCCATGCACGGTTTCCAGACGATAGGGCTGGTATAGCAAATGGGGGGCATCGATCGCACCACGTTCATCACGGCGGAAATAATGTCCAAGACTCCAACCCAATACGCCCTCATCGGAGCATAACCATGAGAAGCCTTGCTTGGAGATATGGGGCAAGATGGCAGGGCTAACTGATTGCTCTGAGGGCCATAGCCCTTTAGGGTCGCAACCAAAATGTTGACGGTAAAGTTCTTTAGCTTTTTCGAGATGCAGATTGATGTCTGGCTCCCAGCGAAATCGAGTATTGGGCAAATACATTTGCGGAACGGCAATGCGTCCTGCCTGTGTATCGGCAAGGAGGGGCATGATCGGATGGTTATAGGGGGTAGTCGTAATTTCTAACTGCCCATGTTTTTGCATTTGCCGATGTTGGGGCAGAATGCGGCTAATAATTTCGCGTTGCTTACTGTAAATTCTTTGACGATCGGCGAGGGTAAAATCTCTGCCACGTTCATACCATTCACCAATTTCAGGATCGACTTCACGGAAGAGGGGATCAATCCATGCCAAGTTATGCCAAGCAAGTAAATCGCTAAAGTCGGGGGCTTGCCAATGATTCACACACCACTCGATGCCGTAGGCTTGCCGTTGCGCTAAGAGATCGGCATAGCGATGGTATGGCTCGATCATCGTCTGGTGATTGGCATCAAAAAAATGCTCAACAATAAAATGCTTTTGCGATCGCGAGAGATTATCAACAGGCGTTAATGTCAATGACAAATAGGGATCAAACGCCTTCCCCTCCACATAATCTTGCAGTTGTAGAATTAGAGATGGTACAAGATTGATCGTTTGATGTAGCTTTGGGTATCTTGACAACATCAACGCGAGATCCAAATAATCTTTTACGCCATGCAGCCTCACCCAAGGCAAATGATACTTGCCTGCGATCGCGCTTTTATAGAGAGGTTGATGTTGGTGCCAGATAAATGCGACATGTAGAGGAAAAGACATAGGATGACTGGCAATATGACTGGCGATACTTCTAGAAATTGTGACACACCTGTTCATAGTTCGATCCAAATCCTCCAAAGAGTTTGTATAAAGCTATGTACGATTAGCCTGAGCCTGTCGATGATCGCTTGTAGTTCCCCTGCGGTGTCTGACAGCGCGAAACCATCTACAAGTCCATCGATCCCCGTTACAACTTCACCACAAACTGTATCACCACAGTTAACTCCTCAAACTAAACCTAAACCAGTTTCAGAACTAGGACAATATTTGCCAATTACTGCCATTGCCATGATCGCAGGACGCGAGATTCAACTAGAGGTCGCTAATACTCCGAAGGAGCAAGAAAAAGGACTCATGTTTCGTCCGCCCCTAGCCGATGATCGCGGGATGTTATTTCCCTTTATCCCTGCGCGTCCTGTTGCTTTTTGGATGAAAAATACGCCTTCACCTCTTGATATTATCTTCTTGCTTGATGGCAAGGTAGTAGCGATCGCTCGTAATGCCACCACCTGTAAAAGTGATCCCTGTCCGATTTATCCCGAAAATGGGGTTGTTGCTGATAACGTCCTCGAAGTTAGGTCTGGGCTAACTCAAGAACTTGGTTTGCAAGAAGGAGATCAAATTACTTTCAAATTCTTGTTGCCAAAAAATCAATGACAACTATAATTCTAAGGTCGGAAATCAAAATCCGATGATTTGAGCATCTTCAAATTTGTACTAGTTAAATTTGCATTAGTTAAAGAAATTCCAAAATGTTCAAAAAAGACTTGGTAATTTCTGCATGAAGGTGCTACAAGTAGCAGTGGTGAATCTTGAGTGAGAGAAGAGTTAATAAAATGACAGCTAGCAGAGCGAGAATGCCTGAACCAAACCGATCCCCTCAACCTCTGGATCGTCAGAGTAAACGCCTGTCTGCAAGTCGTAGCAAACCCTTAAGCAACAAAAACGTCAAACGTCTTCCTCGCACCAATGCTTTTCCGTTACCTCTGTGGTTGCGACTATTGATGTCCACCCAGAAGTTATCCATCATTGTCACAGTTTTACTGACTCTATCTGTATTTGCAATTTATGGCTGGACGGTCTATGCCCAAGAGCAGTGGAATCAACAATACAAAAAGCTAGAGCAACTTAAACGCCAAGAGCGCCAACTGACTGCTGCTGAAGGTTCTTTTGATAATGATCTGATGCGATCGGCACAGAAAAATCCTGGTCAACTGGTGCGTGAGCGTCCAGAACAATCAATTTTTTTGCAAGCAGCACCACTTCGTCCTAAGCGTGATGTGCCTGCTACTGTATCTGAGCTTCCCAAAAATAAACAAAATGAAAGTTTAGGCTATTAACAGACAAAGGAGGCTAAGCCTCCTTTGTCTGTTAATAGCCTTTGTACTGTACGAAACAAAGTGCAAATGGCGAAAAAAGGTAAGAATCACTTGGTGATTCTTACCTTTTTTCACTTTTGTCGAACTGACGTTACTTTAATGTTCTGTGAAACTGATTTTGATAGGGAAGTAAAGCCTCATGGTTCCTGATTTTACGAATAAGCCCTTATCTAAATATTTGACTGAGTTCTTCGAGTCCAGCAATTAAATCAGCTAGTTGTTCGGGGGGCAAATCGCCTAGTTTTTCAGCAAGGCGATCGCTAGTAACTTGACGGACTTGTTGTAAATGCTCCTCACCTGCGATCGTCAGGCAAAGTACAACCTGTCGTCTCAAAGTTGGATGCTCAGTACGGGTGATAAATTCTTTTTGGACTAGGCGATCAACCATCGTAGAAGCAGATGCACTCGTCACACCCAAGTTCTCGGCAAGGGACGTGAGCGATGAGCAGGAATTAGTTTGCAAAAAGGCTAGAGCACGTAGCTGTGGAATTGTGAGAAAAGAAGATTTCTGTTGACGCACTTCAGTATAGATATGCTGCATCACCGCAGGGACAATATCCACAACCTTAGCCGCACAATCTGAGCTAGGTGAGAACGTTGATAATTGTGAAGTAGGCAGTTGCGGAGAAATCAAATTATGTGATGCATTCATCTTGACGCTAAAGATGTATTAATGTAGTACTACTAATAGTTAGACAAGTTAACAATTACCATACAGCAGAATCTATCAAGTTGTGTAGATTTCATTTGCATAAGTCCCAATCATCACGATCGCTTGAAAAACTATGCGGCATCCTCTCTTATCAGCATTAATCTTAGTATCGGTTTCGATAGGAACCCCAAGTTTACTCACCGCTTGTGGAGCATCTCAAGCCGAATCTCGTAAAGAACAACGTCCCCCTGTGCCAGTAGTAGTTACACCTGTCATTCAAAAGACTCTTCCCATCCAGATCCGCAGCACAGGAGTAGTAGAAGCATATTCCACTGTGGCGGTAAAGTCGCAGATTGGTGGTCAGTTGATCGAGGTGAACTTTAAGGATGGACAGGATGTAAAACAAGGCGATTTACTATTTCGGATCGATCCACGTCCATTAGAAGCCGAGTTACAGCAAGCGATCGCCAATCAAGCTCGTAATCAAGCCCAGTTACAACAAGCGATCGCCAATCAAGTCCGTGCGGAAACTACCATTGCTCAGGCAAAAGCCAACAAAGATCGTGATGCTGCCCAGTTAAAATTTGCGGATTTTCAACGCAAAAGCTATGACAGTCTCTATGCCGAAGGTGCAATTAGTCGTACTCAAGCCGAACAGTTTCGCACCAATGCTAGTGTCTCTCTTGCCACTGTAAACGCTTCGGGCAGTGCGATCGATACCACTGTGGCGGCAGCCGAATCCACGAAAGCTGATATTGCCGCCGCGCAAGCTAACCTAGCCGCAGGGGATGCGCTAATTGACAATGCCAGAGTGCAGCTTTCCTACACAGAAATCTATTCGCCTGTGAATGGCAAGGTTAGTAGTCTTAAGGTAAATCAAGGAAATCTGGTTAAGGCGGATGACACTGCTCCATTAGTCACAATTGTGCAGGTTAAACCGATTTATGTAACCTTCACTGTCCCTGAAAAGTCATTAGCTCAAGTAAAGCAATATCAAAAGCGTGGCAAACTCAAGGTGCAGGCTTTTATTCCCAATGACAAAAAGCCCGTAGAAGGAGAACTTACTTTTATCGATAGCGTAGTAGATGTAACTACAGGAACCGTGCAGTTAAAAGCCACTTTTGCGAACCTTGATGATCGCATTGCTCCTGGTCAGCGCGTGGATGTCGTTCTCAAATTAGCCGAAGAACCAAACTCAATCTCTGTTCCTACGCAAGCAATCCAGACAGGTCAGAAAGGACAGTTTGTCTATGTCGTCAAGGCTGATAGCACCGTAGAGATTCGCCCTATTAAAGTGGTTAATACCGTTGGTAATGATGCTGCGATCGCTAGTGGTTTAGATGTTGGCGAGAAAGTGGTAGTCGATGGTCAATTTGCCCTCTCCCCCAATGCCAAGGTCGAGATTAAGGAACCCAAAAAATGAACATTACCCAACCCTTTATTCGTCGCCCCGTCATGACTACCCTAGTCATGCTCGCTATCCTCATTTTTGGGTTTGTCAGTTATCGCCTATTACCAATTAGCGACTTGCCGACGGTAGACTTCCCCACGATTAGCGTGACAGCGACATTACCAGGGGCTAGCCCTGAAACGATGGCATCCTCGGTAGCGACACCGTTGGAGCAGCAGTTCTCCTCGATCGCAGGTTTGGACTCGATGACATCCAGTAGCGCCCTTGGTAATACCACGATTACTTTGCAATTTAACCTCAATCGCCAAATTGACGGAGCCGCACAGGATGTACAGGCAGCGATCGCTAAAGCTGCAAGGCAATTGCCGCCGACCCTACCTAATCCGCCCCAATATCGGAAAGTCAATCCCGCCGATCTGCCGATTCTGTTTGTGGTTCTCAAATCCGATGTACTGACCTTAGCGGAAGTTGATAAATATGCGGAGAATTTACTAGCCCAGAGGTTGTCCACCGTTGATGGGGTCGCACTCGTTACCGTCCAAGGTGCTCAAAAATATGCAGTACGGATTGAACTTGATCCGCAAGCTTTAAAAACGAAAGGTATTGGTATTGATGAGGTTGCCGCAGCGATCGCGCAGGGTAACTCTAATCAGCCAACGGGAACCCTCTATGGCGAAAATCGCACCTTGACCATTGATACTAATGCTGGTCTGGAAAATGCGGCTTCCTACGGTAAGCTCATTGCCGCCTATCGCAATGGTGCGCCTGTGCGCTTGAACGAGATTGCCAATGTCACCGACAGCGTGGAAAACAATCGACTTGCCACTTGGTACAATGGCACAAGGGGCATTGTGCTCTCGATTCAACGTCAACCGGGGACAAACACCGTCGCGATCGTCGAGACTTTAGAGAAGTTACTACCCACTTTCCGCGAACAGATTCCTGCGGCGATCGATATGGAAATTCTGTACGATCGCTCGATTTCCGTGCGCCATTCCGTAGAAGATGTGCAGTTCAGCCTACTCTTAGCGATCGCCCTTGTGATCATGGTGATCTTCCTATTTCTACGGAATTTCTACGCTACCTTGATTCCCAGCGTTGCCGTTCCATTGTCCATCGTCGCCACCTTTGGGGTGATGTATAAACTGGGCTATTCCCTCGATAACCTCTCTTTGATGGCATTGACCCTATCCGTAGGCTTTGTGGTCGATGATGCGGTGGTCGTACTGGAAAATATCGTCCGTCACCTAGAAATGGGTAAATCGCCCTATCAAGCAGCGATCGATGGTTCTAAAGAGATCAGCTTTACGGTGCTATCGATGACGATTTCACTGGTGGCGGTATTTATTCCGATTCTGTTTATGGCTGGCATTATCGGTCGCCTGTTTCAGGAATTTGCCGTCACCATTAGTGTCGCCATTCTCGTTTCAGGATTTGTCTCCATCAGTTTGACCCCGATGCTTTGCAGTCGATTCCTCAAACATGCGCCCCATAGTGGTAAACCCCAGAACCTCAATAATGCAAATGGAAATATTGATGGAAATGACAGTGAAAATATTACTGTTTTAAGCAATGGCAATGGGTCTGAAAATCTAAATGGTCATGAAAACCTGAATGGTTATAGTAACGGTAACGGTCATAGTAACGGGCATGGACATCATGAAAATGATGGAGGATTCTTCCAGCGCTTTTATGCTTGGAGTTTACGGAAGGCGCTCAAATATCACCGTGTCACTTCAGCGATTTCCGCCGCCGTGTTAATTGCCACCATTGTCCTGTTTGGGATAGTGCCGAAGGGATTCATTCCCAATGACGATCTTAACCAGCTATTGATTACCACCGAAGCCATCCAAGGCATCTCCTATGAGGATATGTCTAAGCTGCAAGCAAAAATCGCCGATATTGTCAGCAAAGACCCCGATGTCGAAGCGATTAACTCGACGGTTGGAGCATCGGGATTTATCTCTTTGCCCAACAATGGACGCTTATTTATGCGGTTAAAAGAACGCAGTAAGCGATCGCGCAGTGTTGATCAAATCATTCAAGAGCTGCGCCCAAAATTGGCAAAGGTTGCGGGTATTCGTTGTTTCTTGCAAAATCCGCCCACGATTCGCCTTGGTGGACAAATTACTAAGGCAATGTATCAATACACTATCTCTGATACTGATATTGAACAACTTTATAGCACTGTACCCGAACTAGAGAAAAAGCTACGCCAATTCGACAGTCTCCAAGATGTCAGTAGTGACTTACAGATCAAGAATCCTCAAGTTACTGTTGAAATCGATCGCGATCGCGCTTCGGCTCTAGGCATCACTGCCACCCAAATCGAATCAGCCCTATCCTACGCCTATTCCACCCGTCAAGTCTCGACGATCTATGGCTCTGATAACCAATATGCTGTGATTATGGGTGTCATGCCCGAATATCAAAAGGATTTGCAATCTCTGGAATTACTATCGGTGCGATCGAGTAATGGACAACTAGTTCCTCTCGGTACATTTGCCTCCTTCAAACAGACTGTAGGGGCGCTATCGGTGAATCACCTATCACAGTTACCTGCGGTGACAATTTCCTTTAACCTCAAACCGGGGATCTCCCTTAGTGATGTCGTCGGTAAAATTGAAAGTCTCGCTAGAGAAACTTTACCCGCCACTGCTTCAGGAAAATTCCAAGGGACAGCCCAAGTATTCCAAGACTCGCAACAGGGCTTAGGATTGTTGCTCTTAGCCGCAATTCTCGTCATCTACATTGTCTTAGGGATTCTCTACGAGAGCTTTATTCATCCAATTACGATTCTCACCAGCTTACCCTCCGCAGGATTTGGCGCGTTGCTCACGTTGCTGATCTTCGGTAGTGAACTTAATGTTTACGCCTTTGTCGGTGTGATTCTGCTCGTGGGTATTGTCAAAAAGAACGGGATTATGATGGTGGACTTTGCGATCGGTGCTCGTAAACAAGGCAGTACCGCCTATGATGCGATCTACGAAGCTTGTTTAGTACGCTTCCGTCCGATCATGATGACCACCCTCGCCGCCTTAATGGGAACCTTACCGATCGCTCTCGGTATTGGTGCAGGTGCAGAATCTCGCCGCGCCTTAGGTTTAGCTGTAGTTGGCGGTTTGCTATTCTCGCAGTTGCTCACGCTTTACATCACGCCTGTTTTCTATGTCTACATGGAAAACCTCCAAGAGTATTGGAAGCGTCGGGACATTCGCAAAAAAGAGAAGGCAAGAGAAGAACAAAACCTTCAGCCAAAGCCCCCTGTTTCTCTACCTCCCGCCAGATAAATCATGAAATATCACCATACTTCGATTAAAACAGCAGATATTTTTCAGACGATCGCCTTTTATGAGGCATTAGGTTTTGAAGTAACAGAACGCTTTACGGCGGGCATTACACTGGCTTGCTGGATGCAAGGTGCGGGAACTCATCTGGAACTCATGCAAGTCCCTGAACCAAAGAATATCCAAAATCCCTTTGGTGATGAGCATTACGTGGGCTACTACCATTTATCATTTCATGTCGAAGATCTAGAATCCTATTTACAAGATCTTGTGAATAAATTAGGTAAAGTCAAGTTGCTCTTACCACCTAGAGAACAAACTATTGGCGATCGCACCTATCGAGTTGCCTTTATCGCCGATCCCGATGGATTACCAATTGAATTGATGCAATAAAAAAGGCGTGCCAAGCACGCCTTTTTTATTGCTACCATTTTTTGTAGGGTAGAAATTTACCATTCATCGTTACCTTAACGCGATCGCCTTTGGGATCTTCCACTTTCTCAATGTCAAGGGTGAAATCAATCGCACTCATAATTCCATCACCAAATTTTTCATGGATAATCTCTTTCATTGGATATCCATACACCTGCATGATTTCGTAAAAGCGGTAGATCAATGGATCGGTGGGAACCACAGGACCTAAACCCTTACTAGGATAAGAACTCAACGCAGCAACGATATCTTCTCCTAGCCCCAGTATATCTGCAATCTTTTTAGCTTCTTCAACAGAAGTACTATTTTGACCATAAAACAGTGAAGCAATCCATACTTCATCATGTCCCAACAATTTTTCCAGATCCGTAAAGCTTAAACCTTTAGCTTTCTTAGCGGCTAATAATGTATGTGTAAACGCAGGAAATTCAACTGTCATAGATGTTTGATAGATATTTTGAGATTAACGGGTAGATTTTCGAGAATTGCAATTGGATTAACATTACGATTTTGTAACTTTGTTAAGAGTTTATGATGAACAAAATTCTGACGAGTTCAGCCAGATTAGAAATGATGATGTCCTGCGCTCCGCGCGGGACATCATCATTTCTTTTTGAATAAAGATTCTTTTGTGACACACCAGACAAAATGTGGAAGTGAAAGCATTCTTCGCCAACGCCAAGGTTCTTGATAGAGTCGGTAAAGCCACTCTAGATTATTATTGCTGAACCATTCAGGAGCGCGGGTTTTGATGCCAGACCAAATATCGAAACTACCACCCACGCCAATCCACACCGCTTCAGGGCAAAGATAACGATTTTTCTGAATCCATAGTTCTTGGCGCGGAACTCCTAAACCCACAAGAATCAGATCGGGCTGAGAGCTTTGCAACTGATCACAAATCTGCTGTTCGATTGCTGGGTCAAAATAACCGTGATGTGTTCCCGCGATCGTAATATTTTCCCATTTCTGCCGCCAGCTATCGACAACGGTATCGACTACTTTGGGAGCGCCACCAATCAAAAAAATTCGCCATTGCTTCTCCGCCGCAATTTGCACAATCTGTTCTGATAGCTCAATGCCCGGACAGCGATCGATCTTTTCACCTTGCGATCGTAGATAAAGGACAATTCCCGAACCATCTGGCACAACTAATTCAGCCTGCTTAATCACGTTTGCCAGAGCAGGATTTTTTCGCGCCTGCATTGTCATTTCTGCGTTGATGGTGACAACATGCGTACCTTGATTGGTTTGCAATCTTTGAGCAAGCCAATCACGATAATTTTCATGAATATGCACGGGCAGACCAAGCACACTAAACTGACGCAAAATTAATATCTCCAAATACTGCGTAGTCATCAATTTATCATTTTATATCCCATAAAATAGCGGCGCAAAGCGCCACTATTTTATGGTGTAGTCGATACTGTCAAAACTTGCGGAGGCGTAGCATCCGCAGGATAGAGAAAATCAAACTGGACTACACGGCGATCGCTTGGGGGCATCTTTAAAGTAACTAAAGGTTTGCCACGCTCACCACGCCGCATCATTAGATGCACATAGCGAGTTTGGGCTAACCCCTTGTCATCACGGAATCTGACCCGCACCGAACCTCGGAAAAAGACATCATCGGGTAATGGCTCAAAAAACTGCAAACCACCAACGGGCTTATCGTATTTGATCGGATTTTGGAAAGAGAGAACCACTGTTTGCGTCTCGCTAGTCGGATTGTGCAAAGGCATGGTCAGGTTATACTGCACACCGTAATTGCCATGCGCTGAATAGGCGGTGTCGGGATAGCGAACCTTAAGGGGGGCTGTCTGTACTTGTCCTGTTCCCATCGTGCCGTATTGCAGCAAGCTCAATCCATAGGAATAGGATTCACCACGTTTAGGAATAGCAAGATCATTACTATCCTTATCGGTTAGATTCCCAAACCATTGTGAACCAAGTTGAACACCAGCGACACGGCTATATTCAAAGGAACCTTCTGTTAAATCTGGCGGCGTAGGCACGACATCGCGAGGCTTGGCAAGTTCACCAGTTTTGAGAATGTTCTCCCATTCAGATAAAGTGGGAGCGCGTTCGGTTCCATCAGGATTAAGACGGGCATAAAGAGAGAGTGTTGCAACATAGACTTTGCCATCACTGCGTAAACGCGACAAACCCGATCGCCCATTTAAGGGAGGATCTAATTCCTTAACGGGAATTGGCACATTCATCAACATGCGGCTTTGCTTGGGCGGAATCACAATTTGAGCAGGAAAGATGTCCTGACGACGACCGCGCAAAATATCGAGCATAGCGCGATCGCCTGGACCACGATAGGTTTCACCGTTATTATTCAAGGAATAGTTGGGTGCATCATAAAAAGGTGCATCAGGCTGACTGAGATAACTTGCCCCTTGCAACACATCAATGGTTACAGGTTTATCGGTGGGGTTATAGGCGATCGCACCAATATACAAAGTTCTTAAATCCTTTGGTGGTGGCGCTTTAGAAATATGGTGGGTAAATACATCAAAGCGACCTTGAAAGGGAAAGTTTAAATGTGCCTTGGGATGCGCCATCCCTTCAGGGGGAAAAGCAGATAGCAAAATCCCTTCCGTTTGTACAATTTCGGGACTATTGCTATTAAACATCGGCACTTCGTCAAGACTGCCCATGAGAGGACGCATTTCTTGGCGATCCAAAATAATTTGGCGTTGATTTGGGGCTTGGGCGATTTTGTTAACTGTATTAACTGAATTAGTTTCTACAGCGCTATGTAGCCCTGCGGGATTAGTCAATAACGATATTAAAAAAGCTGTCAACATAGGCTATTGATCCAACTCAGACGATCTTACTTACCTGATACTGCCATGAAAAAAGCATCAGTAGTCGCAAAAGTTGCGATCGCAATGCCAATTCCCAGAGAAATCATTGCCTTTCGTAAAAATACAGTACGCGCTTCTTTATAGGCTTGCAGATCACTAATTTGCTGCATCCAAGTATTAGTAATCGCTGTTTGCAAGCTTTCGTTTTTTTGCATTAATACATCAGGTGACAGCCCTGTAGTCGCCACTTTACGTGGATAGAGTCCTAATACAGCAAAGGCGATCGCGATCGCAAGAGCAACACAGGCGGAAAGTTTGAGGCTCAAATAGAGGAAGTACAAATGGGCTTGTTCAGGCTTGACGTAGATCTGAAAGGTGGAAGTAACGCGCAAGCCGAGCAGCAACAAAGCGCTAATTTCCATGACACCAGAGAGCTTAGTTCCCAAGGTGTCAACTCCGTGCTGGGCTTGCTCTAGGCAAAACTTAGTGTATTCGTAAAGAAAATTTTGCTGGTCTTCCATATTCTCACCACTTGGTTTTAACGTAAGCCTCTCTAACGGAGTTTGGTCTTGTTTAAGACTCTTCTGTAATTTGCAAGCGAATCGTTCGTCCTGATTGATCATTCCCAATTTGCACGGCAATATTAGAACTAGCCAGAGAATCAAGAGAATTGAGCAAATCAATTAAGTTGGGAGTACTTGCACCTGCTTCTACATATAGCTGATCGGCGGACATTGAGACTCGTTTCCATGTGCTGTAGAGTTTTGCGATCGCCTGTTCGAGTTGTGAGGCTTGGCTAACGAGATCCGATGCAAGCTTGAGACATCCGATGCGTAGGGCTTCTTCGAGGGCAAGATCGATATTTACAGAACGCTGCGTAATTGCTTGGACTTGACTAGTATTCGATAGATATTTAGTTAACCTTTGAGCATCAGCAGTGACTAGTTTAATATTGTCTAGATCAGAACCATCCGCGATCGCCTGTTTGATCGGCACTTGATAAGCTTCGGGCAATTTATCAATTTCGCGCACCAATGGAGCCACATATCTTGTGGGGATTGTATGGGCAGCAACCTTCTCTTTTAAATCATCGGGAAGATGATCGGAACTCATGGCAGTCCATTCATCAGAAAGTTGACGTACCTCACGACGGGTAATCTTTTCGCCATTTCGAGCCGCATCGACAATTAGTTGCTGCACTTCAGGAGCCGCTTGGGAAGTTTCCAGAAAGGCGCGCTTACTGAACTGTCGAATATCATCGGCATCTAGCTGACCATCAGCCATGAGCGTATCTGCACTATTCGCTAGTTGAATCCATGAATAGGCTTGAGATTTACTAATTTCGCGTTCTTGTAGCCATTTCAAAAAGCCCGTGCCGCGACCTTCACCATTTGCCTTTTCGCGATCGCGCACAGTTCGCAAAATTCTGCCGCGCCAAATATCTGTTTGTAAATCAAAGCGATCGCATACTTGCCATGCTTGATCAACTTCTGCGAGAAATTGCCCTTCCGCTAAACCTTCATCATTTGGATCGGGTAAGGACAGCGAAAAATCTGTGGGATCGATATTGTTTAAGGATTCATTAGTAATGGATTCGACAGAGATAGATTCGAGCACAGATTCACTAACAGACACGGGCAACCTTTCAATTAAGTAACGGAGGAAATCGCTTTTGATCAGCATACAGCGCTTTGCGCTGACTTAAAACCCAAAAAATTTTTGAAAGCAGCGCTTCGCGCTGCTTTCAAAAATTTTTTGGGTTTTAGTAGTTTAACGAATTTGGAAATTGATAAACAAACAGCTTAAAAAGGTGAGCTGGGCAGTTAGTAAAAACATATAGATAACGGCGCGTTTTTGGAAAATCGTTAAGATCAAACCGATCGCTTTGAGATCGATCGTCGGTCCAAATACCAAAAAGGCCAGCAACGAGCCACCTGTAAAAGTTGACGCAAAGGATAGGGCAAAAAATGCATCCACAGTTGAGCAAATGGAAACGATCGCCGCCAAAATCATCATGGATATAATCGAGCTAACTTGCCCCTGTCCCAAACTGAGAATAATATCGCGGGGAACCCATACCTGAATGATCGCCGCGATCGCACTACCAAACACCAAAATCGCGCCTAATTCGCGCATTTCTGCAAGGGTATTGTCTAACAATAGATTTAAGCGATCGGGCAAAGATTTCGTAATAATTTGATTGCTTTCAGTGTTGTAGCCTGATAAATCTAAAGGCTGACTACGATCTTCCCCTAAGAAAAATGTCCCCGTAGGTACAGCACCAGCTTTAACTTTCGATGCAGGCAAAGCGATCGCAATATTTGGCTGCAAAATCGGACGTAAATCTTTTTGAGCGCTAAATATCATTGATACGATCGCCGCATTTGCTAAGGATAAAACTACCCGCAGCACAGCAATTTCAGGCTGGTCGCGAAATGCTGTCCAAGTTGCCCAAATTACCACAGGATTAATCGTTGGAGCCGCCAGCAAAAAACTAACTGCAACCGATATGGGTGCGCCTTGAGAGATCAATCGCCTTGCCACAGGTACATTGCCACACTCACACACAGGAAACATAAACCCAAGTAAACTACCTGCTAATGCACCTAAAAATGGATTTTTGGGTAAGATCTTAATCAGTTTGCGCTCATCTACAAATATCAGCAAAGCTCCAGATAGCAAAACTCCCATCATCAAAAATGGAATTGCTTCAACGAGGAGACTCAAAAACAAAGTAAAAGCGCTGAGAAGTTGGTTCATAGGTGAGCTAGTAGCAATATTTGCCGTTAACAAGATCAATCTAAAAACTGCATGAAATTCTCAAGCAGATAGACAATCTCACTTTCATCCCATTGATCGAATTTCAGAATGACGGCGATCGCTATATTAATAGTTATCCTTAGTCTTTGAACGTAATTTGCTGGGAACTTGAAAAAACAAACCGATTAGAGCTACTACACATTGAATTTTCATCGGTAAAATTTAATGCCAAAATCTTACTGAAATTATTTTTAGCCTACAGTAATCTCCCAATGCTTTGTGGCAAAGCGCACCAAGAGTACACTCTTCTACAAAAACAAACATCTACAAACAAGCAAACTACTGTAGATTTGCTGAAGTTTTAAAACTGCGGAGATTTTAGCCAATGTAATTTCTATAATGAGTGTTGCAGGCTCTGCTCGTAAAATGTAATGTTAATACAGCTAACCTTTGGGCTTGTTGTAATGGGTAACGGGACTAGACAACGTACTAATGCTTAATAGGACACCCGATATGAATGGATCGCAGCCACCCCAAACACCCAAAATCCCTAACACTTCAAGAGTTACACCGCCAAAGCTTGAAGACTATCGGATTCCTGTATCTCCGGGGTATGCCCTTCCAGAAGATCGCCATATCATGTCTGCTCCTGAGCTAGGGGGAGAGTCAGCCATACTTGCTGAGTTTGATGCGGCAGCTCGGTCTGATCATTTTTCCATTGCTTTACAAAAAATAATTCGTTGTCGAGAAAATGTTGTACCTGCATTGCTCGATCGCTTAGAAAGTGATGAGGTTGCTACTTCTAAAAAAGCAGCGATCGCCTTGGGATACTTGCGATCGCCTCTAGCTATTACCCCTCTCATTGAGGCTACTAAAAATCCCCATCGCCAAATATGTTGGCAGGCTGCCTCAGCCCTGAGTTGGATCGGCAGCACCGAAGCAATTAGTGCCTTAATCAGCCTATTACATCACCCATCAATTCAAGTCCAAGCTGCGGCTGCAAAAGCGTTAGGAAGGGCTAGCTTGCCTGCGGTCTCCCCTTTAGTTGATGCCCTTAAATACAGTGATGATATTGTCAAAGTCCATGCGGCGCATTCCCTCGGTCAAATCAGCTCACCTCTAGCGGTTACCAGCTTGATCGAATCTCTCAAACATGGTAGTAAATCCGTCCGTTTTGAGGCAGCTTGGGCATTAGGACAGATTAAATCTCCCTTATCGGCACATCCCCTCGCCAGCTTACTAACCGAGAATGATATTAGTGTGCAATCTCAAGCTGTCCAAGCTCTAAAAAATATTGGTATTCCTGCGATCGCCCCTGTTGCCCAAATGCTGAAAAACCCTTCTAGTCATACCCGCAGTGTTGCCGCTCGCACATTGGGTCAGATTGGGATGGAAGAAGTTGTACCATTACTGGCTAAAGTCCTAAAAGAGGATGAATATGCTTATGTGCGCTGTGATGCTGCCGCTGCTTTGGGGGAAATCGGAACTCATGATGCCGTCTTTTATCTTTCGCAATCTCTAAAAGATCCAGACCGTTCAGTACGCAATGCCGTAGAGAGAGCTTTAGCCCATATCAATTCACCTGAAGCACAGGAAATTTTACACAGTCATAGACACACGATCGCCATACCTAGTTATTCTGTATCAAATCTTCGAGATTTTGGAGACGAGTCAGACTTTACAACAATTCAATGTTAATTTAGGGATACCGTACAAAGCATCACCACCTTAAATTAATTGGTAGTGCTAAATAGGTAAGGACGGGCGGCGCGAAGCGCCGCCCGTCCTTACCTAGCAATTTCATAAATGATTTAGGATTACTATATAGAGTATACCAATCTAGTGAAGTAGAGGGTTCCGCCAAAGGTGGGGACACAACCCTCTGTACCTCGCTTGCTTGAAAAGCGCTATAAGTAGGTAGACTTAATTAAATATAAAAACCTAAAATTTTCGCCACCTGTGCCGCAGGTTTTAGATCTGAGTTTTAATTATTCTGAGTTACTTAGAGAAAAACAACAAGTTATATAGCTGAAAAAATTCATGTCTATTCAAGTCTATGGCATTCCCAGTTGTGGGACTTGCAAAAAGGCGATCGCTTGGTTAGATAATCAAGCGATCGCCTATGAATTTATCAATACCAAAGATTTTCCACCATCTAGAACCATGATCGCCGAATGGGTAAATGCCTTAGGGGAAAGGACAATGCGAAATACTTCGGGACAATCTTACCGATCACTTGGCAATGAAAAGGAAACATGGTCACATATCCAATGGATCGAAGCCTATGCCAAGGATCCCATGCTTCTCAAGCGACCTCTATTTGTCAAAGATGGTGTAGCGATCACTGTGGGATTTAGAAATCCTGAAGAAGTCAAACAAAAGTTAATCTAAAGTAAGTAACTTAGCCAAACCCAAATAGTTGATTCGCCCACTACGTGAGCGAATCAACTTGGATTGCTATAAGATCTTTCATGCTAAAGATTGATAGTAATTCTCAAAGTGCTTAACGTATATTTAGGGAAAGGATACTTTTTGTTTCCTACTCCCAAGTATTTAGCAATATCTACTTGAAAAAATAAACTTAGCCATAAGTAAAAGAAAATGAATCAAAGACTAAAGCGATGGGAATCCCCACGCAAAGAAGGTAGAAATGATAAGGGTAAAGGTGGTTCAGCACGCCACAGGCAAAAAAGAAAGCAATTTCAAATGCTTCGTCAAAAATTAAAAGCACAGCAAAAAGGAGATGGCGATCGCCATCTCCTTTTTTATTTTTATATGCTTAAAAAGACAACGCAAAACGTTGTCTTTTTTGTTAGTGCGTAACTACAGGAACTTGTTTGGCAAAATCTGCATCACCGACTTCATGAAAATCAGTCTCGCCAAAAATAGCTGTCTCAAACTTATAATGCTTAAACTCTAAAATGTTGCCTGAATTATCTGCCAAGAAAAAAGTGCGATGCTCTAAAGGCGTATCCACAAAGCGAACTTTGGGTTTTTGATAAAACTTAAGACGCTTATCATGCACTTTTTCTAACAAAGCCATCCAGTTACTTTCAGAATAGAAAACTAAGCCGAAATGACGAGGATAAATCCCACGTTGTGCTTCGAGTGAATCGTGAACAACATGTGCTACCAACTGGTGTCCGTACAAACTCATGATCAGTGAGTCATTTGACTCGCGTCCCGCCAGACAGCCCAAACCATCAATGTAAAAAGCTTTAGTGCTTGGAATATCCTTAACGGGAAATGCGAGATGAAAGAGGATCTTTGTCATGGTGCAGTATTTTCTAGCATAAGTTTGGTGCGCTTGAGCTTATCAGGAACTTCAATCGGATATTTTCCTGTAAAACAAGCCGTGCAAAAATGCGTGGTATCAATCTCTGTCGCCTTTAACATTGCGTCGTGACTGAGATACGCAAGCGTATCAACCTCAATCTGCTTAGCGATCGCATCAACAGAATTGTGCGAGGCAATCAAATGATCTTGCGAGTCCGTATCAATACCATAAAAACAAGGGTGAGTAACAGGCGGTGAAGAAATACGCATATGTACTTCAATTGCACCAGCCTCACGCAATGCTCTTACTATTTTACGACTCGTGGTTCCTCTTACGATCGAATCATCGATCACAATTACCCGTTTACCCTGCAAAACATCCTTGAGCGTATTCAGCTTCATGCGGATGCCAGACTCCCGCATTGCCTGAGTTGGCTGGATAAAAGTGCGTCCCACATAACGGTTTTTGATCAAAGCCTCACCATAAGGAATCCCTGACTCGCGGGAAAACCCAATCGCCGCAGGAATGCCCGAATCAGGCACACCGATCACAATATCCGCTTCCACAAAACTTTCTTTCGCCAGCTCCCGACCAATTCGCAGTCTATAGGTATAAAGACTTTCATCATGCATGACACTATCAGGTCTTGCAAAATAGATCATCTCAAATACACAAAGCTTGGGTTTGGATTCTTCCCATTGCAAAGATTGAATCCCCTTTTCCATTGTGATAATGACAAGTTCCCCTGGAAGAACCTCCCGCACGTATTCTGCGCCAATAATATCTAATCCACAGGTCTCTGACGACAATACATAAGAGCCATCGGGAGTCTTGCCAATTACTAGGGGACGCACACCATAGGCATCTCGTGCACCAACGATTGCATTAGGAATTGCCATCACTAAGCTAAAAGCTCCATGACATCTCCGCAAAGCTGTAACAATCGCCTCTTGCCAATCTTTGCCTTCTTCCACTGCCTCTCCGACGGCAAAGGCGATACCTTCGGAGTCAGTGGTTGATTCGAGGGCATGACCTTGAGCAGAAAGCTCACCGCGTAGCTCCGTAGCATTTACCAAGTTGCCATTATGGGCAAGGGAAAAATCTCCAAGGCGAGTAGTTACCACAATAGGCTGAGCATTGCACACCTTACTCGAACCTGTGGTGGAGTAGCGATTATGCCCGATCGCCAAAGCCCCTTTCATTTCTGACAAAATAGTCTCATTGAAAATCTGTGAGACCAATCCCATCGCCTTATAGGTATGGGTTATACCGCGATCGTCATAGACTGTAATTCCTGCGGATTCTTGCCCACGGTGCTGTAGGGCATATAGTCCAAAATATACAAGTTTTGCAACATCCCCCTCGGCTGCTAGAACCCCGAAAACTCCGCAGGCTTCCTGTGGTTTATCAGTCTCAATATTATTGAAATCATTAGAGTTAGACTCAGTATCATTATCGATATCTAGATCATTAAGATCATGATGATTAAGAAATTTGATAGGCATCTCATCAGCAAAAACAGAATGGTCTGGCAGCATAGCAGTTATACGCAGTACGTTAGTGGGGTAGAGGAGAAAAGCCCATGCTTAGATCGTACCAGTGTTAAGCATTTCTTAACCAAAATTAGTAAATGAATTACTCTCAGAACTTGTTTTGTCCCAATTCTGTGAAGGGTGCTCAAACTTTACAGGGATAAAATCTAATCCCAGCAAGGTTTTCAGATTTAGAGAATGATATTGTCATTCTCTAAATCTGTATGAATAGCTTCCATCAGTCTTTTTAGGTAATGCGAGTTCGGGATAATTTGAAACGGGCTTTGAGATAGGGTTTGCTACGCAAACCCTATCTCAAAGCCTAAAAGTAAAAGCCTTGCTTAGCAAGGCTTTTACTTTTAGGCTTTTAAAATTTGCCAGCTTAACCAGAACTGACGTTAGGTAATAAAACGTGATTTCGTTACGGCTATTTGCGTCGTACTTCATAAAACAGGAAATGGTAAGAATCGCTTGGCGATTCTTACCATTTCCTGTTTTTATCGAACTGATCTTAATAAAGGCAATCATCTAAAAAATGCAAGTCGGAGCAGTCCAACAGCTTACATCCTTTAAGATATAGCAAAGTAAGTTTTGCTTACCCAAGAGATGAGTGGCGGCGCTTTGCGTCGCCACTCATCTCTTGGGTTTTGTTTTGTATTAAATTCAAATTTAACGGATTGTGCTGTAGTAGTCTTAGAGTCATTAAAAATGCTATGGCATTTAACCTTGATTTAAGAGGAGTCACATCATTATGAATGCGAACGGTTTAGAGGCAGTTCTACAAAAAGACTATGAAGTCAATGTTGAAAAATATTTTCGCAAAGGTTGGGCAACACTTCAGCCATGTTTTGGCCCGATGGTGGGGTTTTTCTTAGTAACTTGTTTGATTAATGTAGTCTTAGCTTTCATTCCTGTCGTAGGACAAATCGCTTCTGCGTTAATCAGTGCACCTTTAGGTGCTGGCTATACCTTTGTTGTATTAGCCATTTTGAGGGGACAGTCCTTTGAGTTTAATGATTTTTTTAAAGGGTTGAGCAATAAGTATTTCTTACAGTTATTTCTCATTTCACTAATTGGCGGTTTGCTAATTGCTTTAGGATTTCTGCTCCTATTGATTCCTGGTATTTATCTATCTGTTAGCTATGTGTTTGCAGTGCAGTTTGCTGTTGATTGGGATTTAGAATTTTTTCAGGCTTTAGAAGCAAGTCGCAAGTTGGTTTCGAGACAATGGCTACAAGTATTTGTACTCCTCATTTTGATTGGACTAATGAATATATTGGGAGTGCTTTTACTAGGTGTGGGTATTTTTGTGACTGCGCCCCTAAGCATCTGCATTATTGTCTCTTTGTATAACGATATTGCTGGCAATACTTTTAGCAGTGCAACGGAAGAAATATAATTATTGTCTCTCAAGCAAACTTATTTACTAAGTAGCTCGGCATAGTTATAAATAAAACGCATATTCCTGTACCGTCCGCTTAGCGGACGGTACAGGAATATGCGTTTTAAGTTTACTTATGCTTGACTACATTAATAGGATCGAGAGGCAAAGACTCTTAATCCTATTAAGTAGTCAAAGACCAGAAGAGAGTGGCGGCGCTTCTCACCACCACTCTCTTCTGGTCTTTGACTGAGTATATTTTGATGGAAGTAAAGCGAATCAAGATCCATAATTTGATCTTATGAAAACTTAATATGACTCATTTAGTCTTCTTATAGGTTTGGTGACAGTCTGCCCTGTAAACTTAGTTACGAGGTTGTGTAGTAAGGCACAACTAAACTTAATTTAGTTTTCTGTTTCTAGAAAATTTCTAGAATATAGCAAAAAAATTAATAGTTACAAAATTTAGATAAAGTAGGGATTCCTAAACATGGATAGTACAATCAGCCTTGAGATTATTGAGGTCGTTGAACAGGCTGCGATCGCATCTTCTAAGTTCATGGGCTTGGGCAAGAAAGACGAAGCCGACGAAGCCGCAGTTGAAGCAATGCGCGAACGCATGAACAAAATTCATATGCGTGGACGCATCGTTATTGGTGAAGGTGAGCGGGACGAGGCTCCTATGCTATACATCGGTGAAGAAGTTGGGATTTGCACTCAGCCTAATGCTTCCGAATTCTGCACTATCGAAGAATTACAAGAAATTGATATTGCTGTTGACCCATGTGAAGGTACTAACCTTGTTGCTTATGGTCAAAATGGCTCAATGGCAGTTTTGGCAATTTCTGAGCGTGGTGGTTTATTCCAAGCGCCAGACTTTTATATGGACAAACTAGCTGCACCTCCTGCGGCAAAGGGTCACGTAGATATCCGCAAAACCCCTACCGAAAATCTGAAAATCTTATCCGAATGTCTAGATCGTGCGATCGATGAGTTGGTCGTAGTAGTTATGGATCGTCCTCGTCACAAAGGCTTGATCTCCGAAATCCGTGCCGCAGGTGCTCGTGTACGTTTGATCAGTGATGGTGACGTATCTGCTGCAATTTGCTGTGGTTTTGCTGGGACAAACATTCACGCTTTGATGGGTATTGGTGCTGCTCCTGAAGGTGTTATTTCCGCAGCAGCTATGCGTTGCTTAGGTGGACATTTCCAAGGTCGTCTGATTTATGATCCAGCCGAAGTTAATACCCCCGAAAGCGAAAAGTGGACTCGTGAAGGTAATATTGCACGTCTAACAGAAATGGGAATTAAAGATCCTGATAAGGTCTATGATGCCCATGAATTGGCTTGTGGTAAGGATGTATTGTTTGCTGGTTGTGGTATTACACCAGGGACTTTGATGGAAGGCGTGCGCTTCTTTGGCGGTGGTTGCCGTACTCAATCTTTGGTTATCTCCACTCAATCAAAAACTGCTCGTTTCGTTGATACCATTCACTTGACCAGCGACAAGCCTAAGACCATTAATCTTCGCTAACGTTTCTTTTAGTGTCCACTTTTGATGGGCGCTCATGAAATTAAAAACAAGGGGCTTAAGCCCCTTGTTTTTTGTGTGTACATTAAGGAAAGTTAAGGAGTAATAAGTACCTACTGCACTGGTAGCTATCTCCTGATAAGCTCATCCAATAAGATAATTATTTCCAGTCCTAAATAAGAAACGCATTTACGATATGAATATTGCAGTTGTTGGCTTGAGTCATAAAACGGCGACTGTGGAAGTACGGGAAAAGTTGAGTATCCCCGAAGATCGCATGGAAGCGGCGATCGCTCAACTAATGAGCTATCCGAGTATCGAAGAAGCTGCCATCTTAAGCACCTGTAACCGCTTAGAGTTGTATGTAGTCACTAGCGAAGCCGAAAGTGGCATTCGTGAGATTATGCAGTTTCTGTCGGAATTTAGCCAACTACCTCTACAGTACCTTCGTCGCTATCTGTTTATTCTGCTCCGTCAAGATGCGGTGACTCACTTGATGCGAGTTGCTTCAGGTTTAGATAGTCTCGTGCTTGGTGAAGGACAAATTCTCGCACAGGTCAAAAATACCCATCGTCTCGCCCAACAGCATAACGGTGCAGGTCGCATTCTCAACCAACTTTTTAAACAAGCTCTATCAGCAGGTAAACGAGTTCGGACTGAAACCGAAATTGGTACAGGTGCTGTCTCGATCAGTTCGGCGGCAGTGGAGCTTGCTCAAATCAAGCTAAAAGATCTATCGGATAAGCACACTACGATTATTGGTGCTGGCAAAATGTCGCGCCTGTTAGTTAAGCATTTAATCTCTAAAGGGGCGCAAAAAATCGCGATCGT
Organism: Pseudanabaena sp. Chao 1811; assembly: GCF_027942295.1. Taxonomy (NCBI): domain Bacteria; kingdom Bacillati; phylum Cyanobacteriota; class Cyanophyceae; order Pseudanabaenales; family Pseudanabaenaceae; genus Pseudanabaena; species Pseudanabaena sp. Chao 1811. Next base: position 3,902,725 of record NZ_CP101416.1, on the reverse strand, counting down.
TAATCGATCGCGATCGCGTGCTGAAGCAATGCTCAAGGAATTTGAAGCGAGCGGTGCTCAGTTTGATATTCATCCCCTTGAGCAGATGTTTGACTGTGTTGCAGTTTCTGACTTAGTCTTTACCAGCACAGCTTCGACTGAAGTGATTATCAGCCGTAAGCATCTTGAAGAAATCTCCCCAAATCACACTGGTTTGACACTGGTAGATATTTCTGTACCTCGCAATATTAGTTCTGACGTAAATGAGTTAGCAAATACTAAGGCTTACAATGTTGATGATCTGCAAGCGGTAGTAGCGGAAAACCAAGAGAGCCGTCGTCAAATGGCAATGCAGGCAGAGATTTTGCTGGAAGGTTGTGTAGCCGAATTTGATCTATGGTGGCGATCGCTCGAGACTGTTCCTACGATCAGCAAGCTGCGCCAAAAGATGGAAATTATCCGTGAACAGGAGATGGAAAAAGCCCTATCTCGCCTTGGCAATGACTTTGCCGACAAGCATCAAGATGTGATCGAGAGTATGACTCGTGGCATCATCAACAAAATTCTGCATGATCCAATGGTGCAGTTACGCGCTCAACAGGATATCGAATCGCGGCGTAAAGCAATGCAAATGCTCCAAATCTTATTTGATCTAGATTCACCCTCTAGCCAACTAAAAGAAGGTTAAACAAAGCCGCCCTAGGGCGGCTTTGTTCTTATATAGCTGTCGCCAGTCATGTTAGGACAAAAGCAGAACCCCAAAGAGAGTTGCGGTGCAAAGCACCGCAACTCTCTTTGGGGTTTTACGTCCTGATATACTTGGCGGCAGCTATAGATATCCCTAAATTTCTTGCCTAAAGAATGATTGTGTTTCCGTCGTCCGCTAAAGTAAACTTTTGTTAACACATTTAAAAACTCTTTTAAAAAATCAAAGGTAAGGCAATGGGTGCAACTAAGGCGACGGGATTTGCTAGCGGTTCGGGTGCTCAAAAGAAAAAGAAGAAAGCACCAAACAAACGTGAGCTTGCCGCAAACAAATATGATGAGATGAAGGACAAGGGTTTACCTGAATTCAATATTTTTGTACGCATCAAGGGGAAGGAATGGGTTCCTGCGGGTTCAATGGCAGTAGAACGTAGTAATCTCATTAGTCGCGCTATTTTCCAACAAGAAGCAGAATTATTGAAAGGAGCAATTCGCCTATATCCTGTTTTGCGGAAGTTCAAAGATGATTTGGAATATGGCTATCGTCTGAAGGAGTTTCCTGATGAAGAAATTACAGTTGCAGTTTTACCCGATCCTACTATTGGCGATAAGGTCAAGTATGCTTTCACTAAGGCTAAGGAATATTTCAATAACGTAACCAAGAAACCAGCAGTCAAATAGATCATCAAAACTGGAAGTTATGTCGCCCTACTACATAGGCAGCATAACCTCCAGTTTTGTGTTTTAAATATATTGAACGATCTATCTAATACATTTTCAATTTAAGCAATAGCCCTGTAATAAATTAACGTCAGTTCGACGAAGGCGAAAAATGGCAAAAATCGCTAAGCGATTTTTGCCATTTTTCGCCCTTTGTGCGGAGCTTCGCTCCGCACAAAGGGCGTTATCGAATTCACGTTAAATTACGGGCTGAAAGCTTAAACCCATTGAAAAGGGTTGATCATAGGAGTTCTTTAGTCTGCTTTAGGTGACTTTAGATTTTAGCCAAGAACTTGATTTCTTGGTTATTTTGCTTTAGTTCATTTTAAAATGATTGAGGCGAATTAATTAAGAGATACCCCGATCATTTATTGCTACTGCATTAAAGTAAGTTATTCCTAAATATAATCAATGAATCTATGAAAGATATTTATAAGTATTGGATTCACAAACTAATTCTGACATTGGCGATCGCATTAGGAGCTAATGCTACATTGCTAGCAATTTCCCGTGATACTTTGGGAGCTTTGACAAAAAATCTAGCACTTCAAGCGATCGCTGCCGAGCCAGTTGAATTAACGGCTGAATCTCAAAAGTTACTTGGTAAATGGAAACTTACAACATTAGGTGGTGATTCAGAATCACTCACAGTTCTATTTACACCCGAAGGTAGTCTTTATCTGATTAATCCCACCAAAAAGACAGCAGTTAAAGCGGAATATCAAATTAATTCCTTGAATGGACAGACATACCTAGATGTTTTTCAAGGTAGCTTTGGCTCTCGAACAACTTTCTCCATTAATGCCAAAGGACAACTGATTCTCCAGCAATTGTTTATGCCTGCAATCATGCAGCAAATGTACTATGGCTCTAGTACAACCAATCTAGTCGGCAATATATTGATGCCAAATATACTTCTATTGAAGCGTATTTCTAATGACACAAAACTGGATGCAGATTTGGATTTCCCTGAGGCAGTTCCTTTATCTTCTCTTGCATGGCAAAGTGAAGCCAAATCTTATGTGGGGGCAATGACTCGTGCTCATCAAGCCTTTTTTGTAGAGCAAGGGTATTTTACTAACAAACTGGATGATTTGAAGATAGGCATCAACAATGAGTCGGAGAATTACAAATATCAAATTGTAGTTCTAGATAACAAACAGGCAGTACAACATATTGCTTTGGCTAAAAAAGATTTCTTAAAATCCTATACCAGCTTAGTTTATATCAAGCTAGTTCCTGAATCTAAGGATGTGACAACAGTGACACTGCTCTGTGAAAGTCAAAAGCCAACCCGCAAATCACCACCCAAATTTAAACCAAGTACAAATCCAACATGTCCTGAAGGATATGTTGATCCTTTACGCAAGTAATCAAGGTAAGTGGAAATAGCTACCTCGATTACCCTATTATTAAGAAGATAAGAGTTATTAAGAGAATGCCGAAAAAAGTCTTTATTACGGGTGCGAGTGGTTGTGTTGGTCATTATTTGATCGAGGAGCTTTTAGAGAAAACTGATTATGAGTTATATCTACTGGTACGCGATCGCCGTAAATTGCAAATTGACCTGAGCGATCGCCCTAATGTCCATATCATTGAAGACTCAATGCAGAACATTGGTAATCACAAAGACTTACTCCGCACAATGGAATTTGTAGTCAGTACTGCCGCAGGGTGGGGCGGAGAAGAAGCCTTCATCGTTAATCGTGACAAAACCATTGAATTATTTTCTTCTCTCGATCCACAGGTCTGTGAACGTGCGATCTATTTCTCCACAGCTAGCATTCTCGATTCCCATAATCAGATTATTCCTGAAGCAGGAAAATTTGGTACAGATTACATCGCTTCCAAACATGCCTGTTTGGAGACTTTAGAGAATTCTACTATTCGCGATCGCCTAATTACCGTATTCCCTACCCTTGTTTTTGGCGGCGCTCCTGATAAGCCCTATTCTCATCTTTCCAAGGGACTCAAAGATATTCTCAAATATGTTCCCTACGCGAGATTTCTCAAAACCGATGGAAGTTTCCATTTTGTCCATGCAAGTGATATTTCCCAAATTGTTACCCACTTGCTCACTGCTCCAGCGATTCCTACATCTCCCGCTCGTTTAGTTTTGGGAATGCAGCGCTTAACTACTCAAGATTTGGTAGCTCAGTTTTGTGAATTTTTGAATTTGAAAGTTGGCTGGCAATTTGAACTTACGCCTTTTCTAGTTGATACGATTATTAAACTCTTCCGTATTGAAGTTGCCGATTGGGATCGTTTCTGCATAGCCCAAAGGCATTTCACCTATGATGTGGTCTCTCCCGAAACCTTCGGTTTAGTCTCTAAATATCCCCGTTTAGCAAATCTACTCATAGAAGTCAAATAGAAAAAGATGGTACAAAGTACCGCCTTTTTCTATTTAACGTCAGTTCGGATTAAGCTGGCAAATTTTAAAAGCCCAAAAGTAAAAGCCTTGCTAAGCAAGGCTTTTACTTTTGGGCTTTTAGAGAGGGCTTGCTACGCAAGCCCTCTCTAAAAGCCCGTTTCAAATTATCCCGAAATCGCGTTATTTAACGAAAGCGCGATCGCCAAATTCTTTGATATTCAGCGTCATTTAAACCACCTGAAGTATTTAAATTATTCTCTTGGATAGCTTGATTAAGAGCGCTAATACGTTCACCTGTTGCTGGATGCGTACTTAAAAAGGAAGGAGCGCCACCACCGTTACTGGCACTAGCTAACTTTTGCATGAAGGCGGGCATCGCTCTTGCTGCAAATCCAGCCCTAGTAATATTAATCAAACCTCGGCGATCGGCATCAAACTCGGCTTCACGGCTATTTGGCAAGCGTAACGCTAGATTTACGCCAATGCCTACTAAACGATCATCAGCAACCCCAGCAATAGTGGCAATACCTTGAGCGATCGCCATTTGTTTCATTTGTTCTAGGGCATGACGACCTGCAATATGTCCCATTTCGTGACCGATGACGCTGGCTAGCTGTGCCACATTATCAGAGGCAGCGATTGTACCTGTATTGATGTACACAAACCCGCCCATCGTCGCAAAGGCATTGAGATTTTTGTCATCAACTACACGAAAGGTATAGGGAATATTCGGGCGATCGCTCGTTGGTACGAGAATCTGACCTAAGCGACTAACCAGAGCATTTGCCGCAGGGTCACGACTAATCCTCACCTCTTGCTGAATTTGACCGTCGATTTGTCTACCAAGGGCAACTTCGTCATTATCCCCAATGCTAGAAAGCTGAATGATCTGGATAGCCGAAGGTAAAACACGAAATAAATCAGATAGGTCAAAAGCTTTAACAGCAAAAGGATTGAGCGTAACTGCTAATAGCAAAGACATCAGGCAGACAGTGACGAATTTCCAGTAATGCTGAAGTCTTGAACCAATCAATTTTGATATTGACAACTTGGCGATCGATGTTTTCATATTTACAGTTACCTCAAGCTTTACTTAGCTCATATCCACTTAACTTACGCACAATATCCAAAAAATATATCCCCACCATCAGCCCCAACTCATGAAGCTGGAATTACTAGACTTAGAGTAATCATAACCTTGCAGCTTAGATTGTTAATTATCTGCGGATTCCAAAATGATGACGTAAAACCTATAGAAAAAGTTGCAAAAAAAATGAGATGAGGTTTGCAGGATCTCAACCATTTTTGGTAACTTCTACTATAATTAAATATATTGAATCAATATTTGCCACTATAAATCTGTCCCCAAAGCCCGATTTACACAATTCTCCCAACCTGTAGTTCAAAATAGATGAACAGCACAAAGCGATGCTCATCCTAAAACCTACAATCTCGCCTACCTGCAAATACTAGTAAATATTAATTTAGTGAGGCAAACCGTGTTTCTCACCGCTCCTAAAGCTGAACAACTTAGCGATCGCCAACTTTCCCAGAATGCCATTCCTCAAGACCTATTTACAGCGATCGCTGATCTTAAAAAGGAACTGAATGCGGTTATTTTGGCTCATTATTACCAAGATCCCGATCTCCAAGATATCGCTGACTATATCGGCGATTCTCTAGGGCTATCTCAAGCTGCGGTCAATTGTCAAGCAGATGTGATTGTATTTCTGGGTGTACATTTCATGGCAGAAACCGCCAAGATTTTGAATCCTAATAAGTTAGTTTTGCTCCCCGATCTCGATGCAGGCTGCTCACTTGCCGATAGTTGTCCTCCTGATCGCTTTGCAGCTTTTAAAGCTGAACATCCCGATCATTTGGTGATTTCCTACATAAACTGCTCAGCAGAAATCAAAGCCCTGAGCGATATTATTTGTACTAGTTCCAATGCTGTCGAGATCGTTAATCAAATTCCTAAGGATCAGCCGATCATCTTTGCGCCCGATCGCAATCTGGGGCGTTATGTCAGCGAACAAACAGGACGCGATCTCCTCCTTTGGGATGGTGCTTGCATGGTGCATGAAATCTTTTCTGAGCGCAAGTTAGTAGAACTAAAAATCAGTCATCCTCAAGCCGATATCATCGCCCACCCTGAATGTGAAGCCAATGTATTGCGTCATGCCGACTTTATTGGTTCGACTACAGGCCTGTTGAAATATGTGCAGAAAAGCGATCGCCAAGAATTTATCGTAGTCACAGAATCTGGTGTAATTCACCAAATGCAAAAGGCAACTCCATTTAAAAAATTTATCCCCGCACCACCAACAAGTAATTGCGCCTGCAATGAATGTCCCTACATGCGTCTCAACACCCTAGAGAAGGTATATCTCGCCATGAAAAATCGTTCCCCCGAAATCATTCTTGATGAAACTATTCGTCAAGCGGCTCTCAAACCCATGCAACGGATGCTAGAAATGTCAATTTAAGCAGGAAAATCCCAACATTACGAGGATTTCCCTGTCTAGAGTGGCTTTCATTTATAGAGATTAAGATTTTCTTTGAGAGCAAACTGTTTGTATTGGTGATGATTTTCCATTAATTCATCTAACAACTTTTGCACTAAGTTCCAATCGGCAAAGCCATGACGGGTTTCAGCAATAATTTGTTGGCGGAGGGTTCTGACTCTTTGAAGATTATCTTGCGTCATGTTTTTTATGTCATTCCAGCACTCATTAATTTATCGCTCTTGTTAAAGAATATTTAGTATCGTAGAACTCAAAAACTAAAATAAATATACAAATCATGATATAAAAGCATTTTTGTCATACACATTAAATTTACATGTTGCAGGGAATGATTTGTATATGGATTAATGATAAGTAGAGGTCTATACGGGATGCCCTACTACAAACATCACCTTGGATTGCCGATGCAATGGCATACTGAGAAAAGACAAGCATTTATTTTGATCTCTTTTTATCTCTAGGCAGGAAACCTCATTAATGCTGATGTACACAGTCGAAATCACCCTCAAAAATAATCCGATCGCTTTGTCCGTACAGCGCAAGGAACAAGAAAACGCCGAATCTCTTTATCGTGAGATTGCCAATGCGATCAACAACGGTCACCCCAAGATTTTGGAATTAACCTGCGAAAAACAAGAAGGCAAAAAGGTCTCAGTACTTGTGAGTGAAATCTCAGCCGCGCAGGTTTCCGAAAAATCAGGCTCCTCGGCAAATCTCGGTGCAGGTTTTGTACGCGGCTAACCTTTAAACTATTAGGGGGAGTTTTTGCACTCCCCTATAGCTCTTTCCTAACTTGCATATTTGCATTACTAGCCATTTAACCAATGCCCATTGAATCCGTTACCACTGCTGCCATTAGTGTTCGCGAGCTTTCCTTTGCGTGGGCATCGGGCGAGACCGTTCTTGATCGCTGTACTTTGTCTGTCCCTAAAGGGGAATTTTGGATGCTACTGGGGACAAATGGCAGTGGCAAATCAACTTTACTAAGGCTATTAGCGGGATTGCTCAAGCCCAAGTCGGGGGAAATTGAAATTAGTGATCGCGTGGGGTTTGTCTTTCAAAATCCTGATCACCAACTGGTCATGCCTACAGTCGGGGCAGATATCGCCTTTGGACTAGTATCCGAAAAGTTGTCCTATATTGAAACACTGCATCGAGTTAAAGAATCTCTCAGTGCTGTCAATCTCTCCCAAATGCTCCGTCGTCCCATTTATGCTCTCAGTGGGGGGCAGAAACAACGGGTAGCGATCGCTGGTGCGATCGCTCGACATGCAGAAGTCTTACTACTTGATGAACCAACGGCATTATTAGATGGTGAAAATCAGATCGATCTAGTTGCCTCGGTGCGCGATCTCGTCAAGCAAAAAAATCTTACAGCCCTATGGGTGACCCATCGCCTAAATGAACTTGACTATGCTGATGGAGCATTTTTATTAGAGCAGGGGCAAGTCATCGATAAAGGCGACCCCATGCGCTTAAAACAAGTGTTATTAGAACGCAGTTAAATTAACGGGAGTCCTAATTGTAAGGAAGGACGGTGCGAAGCACCGTCCTTCCTTACAATTAGGGTTTGGTATGATAGAGATCCTTGATCTTGATAGCGTTCTCAACAAACCTCATGGCACTGTTCGACATTCGTACCCCTTGGCAACCTACCGCCGATCAACCCAAAGCGATCGCCCAACTGCTCGATGGTTTACAGAAAGGAATGCGTTATCAAACCCTACTGGGCGCAACGGGTACTGGCAAAACGATGACCGTCGCCAATGCGATCGCCAAATATCAAAAGCCCACTTTAGTGCTAGCCCATAACAAGACCTTAGCGGCGCAGCTATGTAATGAATTGCGCGAATTCTTTCCCAATAATGCCGTTGAATATTTCATTAGTTATTACGACTACTATCAGCCAGAGGCATATATTCCCGTTACCGATACCTACATTGAGAAGACTGCTTCAATTAATGACGAAATTGATATGCTACGCCACTCCGCCACGCGATCACTGTTTGAGCGTAAAGATGTAATTGTGGTCGCCTCCGTAAGCTGCATCTATGGTTTAGGAATTCCAGAGGAATATCTCAAGGCTTCGATTCCGCTAGCAGTGGGTGTGGAATATGATCAAAGGGAATTGCTAAAAGCTTTAACCAACGTGCAGTATGAGCGCAATGATATTGAGCTAGGTCGAGGTAAATTCCGTGTCAAGGGAGACATTTTAGAAATTGGACCTGCCTACGAAGATCGCACCATTCGCGTAGAATTTTTTGGCGATGAGATTGAAGCAATTCGCTATGTCGATCCTGTGACGGGTGAGATTTTGCAAAGTATGGAAGCTCTGAATATCTATCCTGCAAGGCACTTTGTCACCCCTGCTGATCGCTTAGAAATTGCCTGTGCAGATATTAAAGCAGAACTCGAAGAACGTCTCGAAGAATTAACTAACGCAGGAAAATTGCTAGAAGCTCAACGTCTAGAACAACGTACAAAGTATGATTTGGAACTACTACAAGAAGTGGGTTTCTGTAATGGCGTAGAGAACTATTCACGGCATCTCGCAGGACGGCAAGCGGGAGAGTCTCCAGCCTGTCTAGTAGACTATTTTCCCAAGGATGATTGGTTATTGATTGTCGATGAGTCTCACGTTTCTATACCGCAAATTAGAGGAATGTATAATGGCGATCGCGCAAGGAAAATGACGCTGATCGATCATGGCTTCCGTTTGCCCAGTGCAGCGGACAATCGACCTCTCAAGGCTGATGAATTTTGGGATATGGTCAAGCAATGTATTTTTGTTTCCGCCACCCCCGGAGATTGGGAAATGGAAGTTTCAGAACAAGTAGTTGAGCAGATCATCAGACCCACAGGCGTAGTCGATCCTGAGATATTTGTGCGTCCAACTGAGGGACAAGTTGACGATCTCTATCATGAGATTCAATTGCGAATTAAGCGCAAGGAACGGGTCTTAATTACAACCCTAACTAAGAAAATGGCGGAGGATTTGACTACCTATTTTCAAGAGCGAAATCTATCGGTGCGATATCTCCATTCCGACATCAAATCTATTGAACGAATTGAAATCCTGCAAGCTCTGCGAAAAGGAGAGTTTGATGTTCTGATCGGAGTGAACTTGTTGCGGGAAGGTTTAGATTTGCCTGAAGTGTCACTGGTGGCGATTCTGGATGCAGATAAGGAAGGTTTTTTAAGAGCCGAGCGATCGCTAATTCAAACCATCGGACGGGCGGCGCGAAATGTGGCAGGACAGGTGATTATGTACGCTGATCGCTTGACTAACAGTATGGAAAAGGCAATTTCCGAAACGGAACGCCGCCGCCGCATTCAGATTAAATACAATGAAGACAATAATATTACGCCAAGGTCAATTGTGAAGTCGCTTGAAGGTAACGCGATTCTCGATTTTCTATCTGTTTCGCGCCGCCTCAATGAGCGTCAGCTTGAGTATGTGGTCAATAATGCGAAGGAGATTTCTCTAGATGACATTCCCGCGATCATCGAGCAGTTGGAAGCCCAAATGAAAGATGCTGCGAAGAAGCAGGAATTCGAGCAAGCTGCTGCTTTTCGCGACAAGATCAAGGCTCTACGCGATCGCTTAATCGGTAAAGCATAAATCCAGAAAACAAGATAAAATTTTAGGGAAAGTGAATTTAGAATATAGGAAGTTATTATGACTGGAGCAGAAATATTGAAGGTGATCTTTGATGGGGCGATTAAGGCAAGTGCTGGTGAACTTGCCAAGGGTGCGGTGGATTTGGCAAAGAAGGCTTGGGCAAAACTGAAGGCAAAATTTGCGGGTGAACCTGAGGCGATCAAGGCTTTGGAATCATCTGAGGCGAGTAAATCCGAGGCTGGCTTGCAAGAAAATGTTGTGCCATTTCTGGAAATTGAGAAACTGCGGAAGTCTGATTTTTGGAATGAGTTGGTGGCGGATGTGCAGCAAATCCAGCAGCAGATCAATACTGGCAATCAAAAGAATGTCTCACAGACAATTGATGCACGGGATAGTGCGACAGTGAAGGCGATCGCCAATATAGAAAATGCGAATACAATCAATTTAAGTTAATAAAAATATCAAGTGGAGTGTTTTGAAATGGTTACACTTGCAGCAGCACTTGAGGTTGTTGAACAACTATCGACAGAACAACAAGATATGTTGTTACAAATTATTCGCGATCGTCAGATTGAGCGTCGGCGCGATGAGATTGCTCAAAATGGACGGGAGGCACTAGCGGCGTATCAAGCTGGTGAATTAAAGTCTTACACAGCAGAAGAGGCGATCGCAGAATTACGCAATATGCTTGATGCGCCCGAATAATCTATGAGAAAGATTGTTTTTTCGCCAAAGTTTGGGCGTGCTTTGAGGCGATATGTTAAACGAAATCCTGAGCTAAAAAATCGCATAGAGAATGTGATTCAGCAAATGGAGTTAGATGTGTTTGCACCGAGTTTAGGTACACATCCTCTTAGGGGCAAGTTGGAAGGATTTCAGGCTTGTTCTTGCGGTTATGATTGTCGCATTGTCTTCAGCGTTGACTCAGAGGCGATCATTCTTATCGATATTGGTACTCATGATGAGGTTTATTGATGAAAGATGTCGAACAAAAAGTTGAGGCGGCGGAGCAGAGTAATGTCAATGAGATCGCTAATACAGAAGAAAAATGCAGCCAAGAAACAATAACTTGAACAATCTGGCGTTTTTTGCGACAAGATCAAGTTATTGTGTGATCGCTTTAGGGCAACCGCACACGTTTCTTAACAATTAACGAGATTTAGACAGCGACTATGTTTAAGGCACTTAGGACATCCTTAAGATAGTTATTGTTCCAGCCAGCTTTAAGACGTTTAGTCTTGACCCCGACCTTACTAGTTTTATCTCTTGACAACAAATTTAAACTGATATGACGTATAACAGCTAAGTTTTCGGCAATATAGCCTCGACAGGATTGAGAAGCATCCTCATTAAAGCCAACATCGAGAATCCAATGTAGTCGATTTTCAATACTCCAGTGATTTCTGACAGATTGGGAAAATCTGTGGACATCACTCTCAAGACTAAGCAGATAGTATCGCTGTTCAGTAGAAATAGTTCCATTTATAATTCGATCTGATTCAACGAGACTGTCAAGTAAAATGTGTAAAGTCTAGAAGCTAGACGTGGAGACGATCCTCGAAGAGGATGGCAAAGCGATTAAGAGCAGGTTTCCAATCACGAATCGGCATCGTCCACTTCTTCGAGATATTCCGCATTGCTAAATAAACGAGCTTGAAAGCAGCATCATCAGAGGGAAAAATCTGTTGGGATTTAATCACCTTCCGCAAACTACTGTTCATCGACTCAATCGCATTGGTGGTATAAATCGCCCTGCGAATCTCGGTCGGGAAAGCAAAGAAGGGGATAATGTTTGCCCAATGACTGCGCCAAGACTTGGAGATTGATGGATATTGCTTGTCCCACTTTTCAGCAAAGAGTTCGAGATTAAACTCAGCCTCCGATTCCGTCGCCGCGCTATAAATAGCCTTGAGGTCAGCACAAACTTGCTTGCGTTGTTGCCAAGGTACAAAAGCGACCGAGTTTCTGACCATGTGGACAATGCATAACTGCACCTGAGTTTTAGGAAATACCGTCTCAATCGCATTAGGGAAACCAGTCAAGCCATCGACACAGGCAATCAAAATATCTTTGACCCCACGGTTGTGAATTTCGGTGAGTACTGACAACCAGAATTTCGCACCTTCATTCGGAGAAATCCACATACCCAGTAATTCCTTGTACCCGTCCATATTCACGCCCAAGGCAAAGTACAAGGATTTGTTAATCACTCTGCCATTGTCTCGGACTTTGATGACTAGACAGTCCAGAAAGACGATTGGATAGACTGCTTCAAGGGGACGGTTTTGCCATTGCTTCACCTCGTCAATTACTGCATCTGTAACATTGGAAATAAGTGTTGGTGATACTTCAACACCATACATTTCTTGCAACTGGGCTTGAATATCCCTGACACTCATACCTCGTGCGTAGAGAGCAATGATCTTTTCATCTAGTCCTGACAAGCGACTTTGTCCTTTCTTCACCATCTGCGGTTCAAACTCCCCTTGCCGATCTCGGGGGACTGCGATTTCGGCTACGCCAAAGTCACCTTGCACTTTTTTCTGGCTATAACCGTTGCGACTGTTAGTTTGTCCTTCTGGTCTAGGTTCGTGCTTACCGTATCCCAGATGGGTTGATAGTTCTGCTTCCAATGCTCTCTCCACCAACGCGGTTGTCAGTTGTTTCAGGATTCCTCCTTCTCCGAATAGGTCAGGTGGTGTTTTACATTCTTGCAGCAATTCGTCGAGCAATTCTTTGCGTATATTCATCAGTTTTAGTGTTGGTAATTGTGTGTCTAGATCATCTCTCTGTATATATCCCAGACTTTACACACTTCACTTTACACTCTCGATTCAACCATACCAATACTTTTCAAACCTATCCATTTCTCCGCACCAATTAAGTATTCGGTATTACCCATTGTCCAATAGCGACGGGTTTCAATGCGCCCATGTCCTTTCTCAACCGTTTCATAGAACTGATGTTCAATATTTTTGAAGTTCTGTTCTCGTGCAGAGGTAAATAGTTCACGCACATCTTTATGGAGATTACCTTGATTGCCTTTCAGCGCTAACACATAATCTGCTCCCTCTTCGATGATTGTTTTCGCGATTTCGGTCTGACATCCCATTGCATCTATGCTCACCACTGAACCTCGTATCGCTAACATTTTTAGCAATGATGGAATCGCTGTTATTTCATTGGATTTCTCGTCTACTTTTTTCTGTCCCAATACCAAATGTTGTGATGCTGACCACACACTCACCATATGAATCAGACTACGTGAATTTCCTGATCCCTTTGCCCCTCTCAGAGTTTTGCCATCTATGTTAATCAATTCTCCATCGGTTGATTTATGGACTGCTTCCATCCAACTAATAAAGCTTTTTTGCAATTCTTCTGGCTTTAGTCTCGCAAATAATCTCTCGAATGTATCTACTGATGGTATGCCGTTGGCTAATTCCAAAAATGTCTTTAACCATTCTTCTTTCTCTTTGCCATATTCGGCGATTGCGATGAAATTATCAGCTCCACAGATCACTGCACAAATCGTGATTATCAATATGTCGAGCAGCTTATGCAGGATACCGTGTGCTGCTCTGGGATCTTGCAAGTTCCCAAAGTGGGTTTCGATTAATCCGATGGGGTTGACTGTATCTAGCATTTTGGGCTGCTCATTCTAAATATTCTCTATTCTCTCGTTTCTACCTTTTTCTCCTTGTTAAAAATGCTTACTAGTTTGTTAAGAAACGTGTGCGGTTGCCCTAGTGATCGCTTAATCGGTAAAGCGTAAATCTAGAAAATAGTGTACTCTAGGGCGTGTCATCAATTAAGCCAGATAAAGGAAGCAGTGAGATAAATAGCCCCGAGAAAATTCGTTGAGATTGTCAAGTAAAATGTGTAAAGTCTAGAAGCTAGACGTGGAGACGATCCTCGAAGAGGATGGCAAAGCGATTAAGAGCAGGTTTCCAATCACGAATCGGCATCGTCCACTTCTTCGAGATATTCCGCATTGCTAAATAAACGAGCTTGAAAGCAGCATCATCAGAGGGAAAAATCTGTTGGGATTTAATCACCTTCCGCAAACTACTGTTCATCGACTCAATCGCATAGGTGGTATAAATCGCCCTGCGAATCTCGGTCGGGAAAGCAAAGAAGGGGATAATGTTTGCCCAATGACTGCGCCAAGACTTGGAGATTGATGGATATTGCTTGTCCCACTTTTCAGCAAAGAGTTCGAGATTAAACTCAGCCTCCGATTCCGTCGCCGCGCTATAAATAGCCTTGAGGTCAGCACAAACTTGCTTACGCTGTTGCCAAGGTACAAAAGCGACCGAGTTTCTGACCATGTGGACAATGCATAACTGCACCTGAGTTTTAGGAAATACCGTCTCAATCGCATTAGGGAAACCAGTCAAGCCATCGACACAGGCAATCAAAATATCTTTGACCCCACGGTTGTGAATTTCGGTGAGTACTGACAACCAGAATTTCGCACCTTCATTCGGAGAAATCCACATACCCAGTAATTCCTTGTACCCGTCCATATTCACGCCCAAGGCAAAGTACAAGGATTTGTTAATCACTCTGCCATTGTCTCGGACTTTGATGACTAGACAGTCCAGAAAGACGATTGGATAGACTGCTTCAAGGGGACGGTTTTGCCATTGCTTCACCTCGTCAATTACTGCATCTGTAACATTGGAAATAAGTGTTGGTGATACTTCAACACCATACATTTCTTGCAACTGGGCTTGAATATCCCTGACACTCATACCTCGTGCGTAGAGAGCAATGATCTTTTCATCTAGTCCTGACAAGCGGCTTTGTCCTTTCTTCACCATCTGTGGTTCAAACTCCCCTTGCCGATCTCGGGGGACTGCGATTTCGGCTACGCCAAAGTCACCTTGCACTTTTTTCTGGCTATAACCGTTGCGACTGTTGGTTTGTCCTTCTGGTCTTGGTTCATGTTTTCCGTAGCCCAGATGCATGGATAGTTCTGCTTCCAATGCTCTCTCCACTAATGCGGTCGTCAGTTGCTTCAGGATTCCTCCTTCTCCGAATAGGTCAGGTGGTGTTTTACATTCTTGCAGCAATTCGTCGAGCAATTCTTTGCGTATATTCATCAGTTTTAGTGTTGGTAATTGTGTGTCTAGATCATCTCTCTGTATATATCCCAGACTTTACACACTTCACTTTACACTCTTTATGCCAAAGTCGAATCACACTATAAGAGGTTACAGAGATTTTTTCGAGACTTTGAAGTGGACTATGAAAACATCGCACTCATGGTCGTCAAAGTCATGCAAATCCCCGAACCTTGGGTAATTTCTATCGACCGCACCGATTGGGAATTCGGTAAAACCGTGTTTAATGTGCTGACCTAAGTACAGGACAAAAATTTAATGGAGTTAAAGAAGGCTTGAGAATTGAGATGAAGGTCAAAGATGAAGTGACGGAGGAAATCAAAACCAAGACGAAAAATGCTTTTTGGGAAACGACCATGTTTTTTTGGTTTGAGGGTCTTAATGAGAGATTGCCACAAACCAGAGGAAAAACACCAACACAAAGCAAGAGTGAGCAAAGCTATAAGTTTAGAAAGACGTTCAGGGTCTTGAAGATGAGTAGACTCCAAACAAAAGTCACGGGATTTAAAGCAACCAAAGAGAGTCTCAATCGCCCAACGTTTAGCATAGTCAGCAATCGCGCTATTAGGGTCATGAGCAGTAGCTATAACTAACAAATTTCCATTCTTCAGACGCATAGCTGCAATATAAAGCCAATGTCCCCAAACTAGCCTTGGCTTGGATAATACCTTTGATTGACCCACTTGAAGGTCTTGGAAGCAAACATCCGCCCGTAGTTGTTTCTGCCCGTCGTCAATTAAGGTGTTTTTGCGAATACGGATTCTAAATGGAGTACATGGGTCACACAGCAAATAATCAAACCACTCTTCTCCCACAAACTCTCGGTCTGCGGTTAAAAAGTCAATTTTGCGGTCTGCAAATATTTCCAGAAATCGATTCCACAGTTCACAGCGTTCACGGGTGTTCGAGTTACCTTTTTTATTCAGCATCATCCAGACTAAGGGGAACGCGACTCCTTGATGGACTACTCCCAATGTCAGCACATTAAACACCGTCTTACCAAATTTCCAGTCTGTGCGGTCGATGCTGATTACCCATGGTTCAGGGATTTTCATTACTTTGACCACCATCATTATTGGGTATGTGGATTTCCCCGAATGAGGGTGCAAAGTTCTGGCTATCGGTACTCACCGAAATTCACAACCGTGGAGTCAAAGATATTTTGATTGCTTGTGTCGATTGCTTGACAGGATTTCCCAATGCTATTGAAACTGTATTTCCTAAAACTCAGGTGCAGTTATGCATTGTCCACATGGTCAGAAACTCAGTCGCTTTTGTGCCTTGGCAACAGCGTAAGCAGGTTTGTGCTGACCTCAAGGCGATTTATGCTGCGGCAACGGAATCGGAGGCAGAGTTTAACCTCGAACTCTTTGCTGAGAAATGGGACAAGCAATATCCGTCGATTTCCAAATCTTGGCGCAGTCATTGGGCGAATATTATCCCCTTCTTTGCTTTCCCAACCGAGATTCGCAGGGCGATTTACACCACCAAGGCACTTGAGTCGATGAATAGCAGTTTGCGTAAAGTGATTAAATCTCAGCAGATTTTTCCCTCTGATGAGACTGCTTTCAAGCTGGTTTATCTTGCCATGCGGAATATTTCCAAGAAATGGACAATGCCGATCCGTGATTGGAAGCCTGCTCTTAATCGCTTTGCCATCCTCTTTGAGGATCGTCTCCACATCTAGCTTCTAGACTTTACACAAAATGCTTGACAGTCTCAAATCGATTCATGCTGTTACTGCCAAGGGCTTTGAGCTTAAAGTCATGCTCTTTGTCCTTGCTCTTAGCGTTAATCTATGGGTAGCAACTTAGGTTAAATATCACTGTCCACCCTTTTGATTCACTGGGGGGGAAGGTTCTCGCCTACGCGAGTATAAATTTCATCTCCTTCAATAGTCACTTCTCCTCCTACTGGGGCTTCTGGACTCCATTGTTCTGCATGATTTGCCAGTTTTTGCTCCCATCTCATGATGCTAGTGTGCGATTTTTCTAGCACTCTCCCACTTGCTCTGATTCCCATCCCCTCTGTCCTCTTCTTCAGCGCGTAGGACACGATACTTGCTGGGGTTCTTAGCCTTGACATCGCTGTTCCTGTCCGTTCGTTGAATCGCTTGCCACATCCTTTGCATAAGTAATTCTGGATTGCTTTGCCATCTTGGTGGTAATCTTTGCCATTCTTGACTACTTTTTCGCTTTGGCAGTGCGGACATTCCATGTTTTCTTCCAACTCTACCTCTTTATTTTACTCCTCACCCCTTTACTGACCAGTGCCTTTTATGGCCTAACGCCTAAATTGTAATTCGTGTTGTGAGCTACAGTCGTAATGTCATCTATAGCTCACAATAGTTGCGATAGTCCTATGGGTAGCGACCGCGATCGCGTATAAGCAATGAAACCCCGCATTATCGTCTGTGGTCTAGACCGAACGGGTTACAAGATTTTGAGTCTGCTCAAGCAGCAAGGTTGCTTTGTGATTGGCATTCATGACAAGCCTATTCACCAAGCGGATGTAGAAATTGTCATTGGTGATTTGGCAGCGGCGGAGACTTTGCTAGCCGCAGGAATTCGAGATGCTCAGACCTTGATTTTGGCAGGAGCCGATGAAACCCGCAATCTCAGCATCTTGATGCAGGCGCGAGTCCTTAATCCCCATGTCAGAATTATTAATCGTCTTTTTAACTCTAGTCTGGGTACACGCTTAGATTTAACACTGCCTAATCATGTCACTATGAGCGTTGCGGCTCTGGCAGCCCCCGTATTTGCCTTTAGCGCGATGGGAAGTGAAGCGATCGGGCAGTTGCGCCTCTTTAACCAAATTTGGCCGATTCACGAAGAATATATCGATGAGCGTCATCCTTGGTGCGGCAAGCCCTTATCAGAGTTTTGGGAAGATCGGACGCGGATGTTGATCTATTATCTTCCCTACGATGAGGCTAGAGTTGACCTCGTAAGCGCTGTACTCAGTGGGCGTACATTGCAGATCGGCGATCGCCTTTTGCTAGGTACACAACCTAACGTTAGAACTGCCTCTCGTCCGATCTTGCAAAAAATATCGAAGTTGTTTATGGGATTTCGCCATTTTCATGAACATGGGAGAGCCGTTTTATTTACAGCGATCGCTTTGTTACTAACGATTTTTTCGGCAACGGTTATCTACACGAGTTTTCAGATGGGAGTTTCCTTAGTAGATGCCCTCTATTTTTCTGTAGGGATGATTACGGGAGCAGGAGGCAATGAGCAGGTAGTAGAACATTCCACCGATAGCATCAAATTCTTTACAATCATCATGATGCTGATTGGTACAGCAGTAATTGGGATTTTCTACGCGATTCTCAATGATTTTATTCTCGGCTCACGGTTACGGAACTTCTGGGATGCTGCACGAGTGCCACAACGTAATCATATTGTGATTTGTGGTTTGGGAAGTGTAGGTGTACAGACAGCCATGCAATTAGTGAACTATGGTTATGAAGTTCTCATCATCGAACGTGATTCTAATAATCGCTTTTTAGATACGGTGCGATCGCATAATATCCCCGTCATTCATGGTGATGCGAGTTTGCCTGCTACGCTCAAAGCTGCCAATCTAGATAAAGCCGAGAGTTTACTTGCTGTCACCAGCAATGATACGGCGAATCTGGAAATCGCTCTCAATGCCAAAGGAATTGCTCCCCGTTGCCGTGTAGTTGTGCGCTATGACGATCCCTATTATGCAGGTATGGCGCAGGAAGTATTTGATTTTGAAGCAGTACTTAGTCCTCCTGAAATTGCGGCTCCTGCCTTTGCCTCCTCTGCTTTAGGTGGACGTATTCTCGGTAATGGCATTGTCGCCGATAGTCTCTGGGTAGCGATCGCTACGATGATTACGCCCAATCATCCCTTCTGCGGCAAACCTGTACGTGAAGCCTCAATGACTGCGGATTTTGTACCGCTTTATATTGAGACTGCCTGTCAAACAATTCACGGATGGAATTTGCTAGAAGCCTCTCTCAGTGCAGGAGATATTCTCTATTTGACGATGCCAGCCACAAAATTAGAGCAACTCTGGCGAGTTGCTCCATTTCAAGTTGCAGTTAGTTAGGCTTCTCTTGTAATTAGCCAAGCTCTGACTAGGAGAGGGTTTGGGATGAGGGTTACTTAAGCGCCCTCTCTTAATTTATCAAGAATCGAACGATCTTCTAGGGTTGAAGTGTCGCTGGTGATTTCTTGACCAGCCGCCAGCGATCGCAATAAGCGGCGCATGATTTTGCCCGATCGCGTTTTTGGTAATGCTTCCGCAAAGCGAATCTCGTTGGGACGAGCGATCGCGCCAATTTCTGCAACAACGTGCTTCTTCAGTTCCTTAGCAAGTTCATCGCTAGGTTGGCGATCGCCTTCGAGAATCACAAAGGCAAAGATATCCTCACCCTTGACCTCATCGGGCTTACCGACGACTGCCGCTTCCGCCACCGCAGGATGGGAAACGAGCGCTGACTCGATTTCCATCGTGCCTAGACGATGTCCTGCCACATTGATTACATCATCTACACGCCCCATTACCCAGTAATAGCCATCCTCATCCTTGCGAGCGCCATCACCCGCAAAGTAGACATATTTACCATCCTTAGGTGGAATATGCTCCCAATAGCTCTTACGGAAGCGATCAGGATCGCCATAAACAGTTCGCATCATCCCCGGCCAAGGATGGCGCACGATTAGATATCCACCTTCATTAGATTGTGCTGGATCACCTTCCAAATCGACAATATCGGGAATAATTCCAGGGAATGGTAGTGTAGCGGAACCGGGTTTCGTAGGAATTGCCCCTGGTAATGCGGTAATCATAATTCCGCCTGTTTCCGTTTGCCACCATGTATCGACAATTGGGCAACGACTACCACCGATGACACGGTGATACCACATCCAAGCTTCGGGGTTAATCGGTTCGCCAACAGTTCCTAATAGGCGGAGAGAAGTTAAATCGCGAGTATTCGGATGATGTTCGCCCATTTTGATAAAGGAACGGATCGCGGTAGGTGCAGTATAGAAAACCGTGACCTGATACTTCTCAATTACATCCCAAAAAC
The DNA here is from genome assembly GCF_027942295.1 of Pseudanabaena sp. Chao 1811. Lineage (NCBI taxonomy): Bacteria > Bacillati > Cyanobacteriota > Cyanophyceae > Pseudanabaenales > Pseudanabaenaceae > Pseudanabaena > Pseudanabaena sp. Chao 1811. The sequence goes on along the minus strand of NZ_CP101416.1, from coordinate 3,882,603 downwards.
AACCGAGATTAGAAGCTCTAGGTGCGCCTTCGTACATTAAGGTGGTTGCACCATTGGAAAGAGGTCCGTAAACAATATAACTATGTCCTGTAATCCAGCCCACATCCGCAGTACACCAATAGACATCGGTATCCTTGAGGTCAAAAATCCATTTGGTGGTCATGTGACTATAGAGGTTATAGCCTGCGGTGGTATGCACAACTCCCTTCGGTTTACCTGTACTTCCTGAAGTATAGAGAACGAACAGCATATCTTCGCTTTCCATTGGCTCTGCTTCACACTTAGCGGAAACACCTTGCTGGAGATCATGCCACCAATGATCGCGACCTGCACTCATGGGGATATTCTGACCTGTGCGCTTGACTACTAGCACATCGGTAACGGAGGGTACGGCTCCATTAGCGATCGCTTTATCTACTTGGTCTTTTAATGGCACGATTACGTCCTTGCGCCATCCCCCATCCGCAGTGATCACCAATTTTGCTTCAGCATCAACGAGGCGATCGCGCAAAGCTTCAGCACTGAAGCCGCCAAATACCACACCATGTACTGCGCCGATTCTGGCACAGGCAAGCATAGCGATCGCTGCTTCAGGAATCATCGGCATATAAATGCCAACGCGATCGCCTTTTTGGATTCCTAATTGCTTGAGAGCATTGGCAAACTGGCATACTTCGCGATGGAGTTGAGCATAGGTAAGGGTACGCGAATCGCCATTTTCACCTTCCCAAATTAACGCCGCCTTATTCTTGCGCCAAGTAGTCAAGTGGCGATCGAGGCAATTATAGGAAATATTAATTTTGCCGCCATCAAACCATTTCACCGATGGGGGCTGCCAATCGAGAACGGTGTGCCATTTCTCAAACCAATGCAATTCTTTATCCGCAAGATCTGCCCAAAATGCAGCAGGATCGGCGGCGGCACGGTCATATATTTGTTTGTATTCTTCTAAACTCTTAATGTGAGCAGCCTGTGAGAACTCAGCCGATGGCTCAAATAAGCGCTTTTCTTGTAAAACGGATTCAATCGTGGGTTGAGACATAGGTATTGCAAGATCTATAGTTAAATCAATTTATAGTGTCCCAGTCTAGTGAAGTACGAGGGTGTTTCCCTACATTCGGCGGGGAAATAGCCCTCTGTAAATCGCTTGCGTAAAAAACGCTATAAATCAAGAAAAAATTGATGGTTAATCTAATAAGGTGATGGTTATAACCCTAGTGTAATTTACGAAGATTATTTAATCGATAAATACTAAGATTCCGCAATAATCGGCAACATCAGCGATTATTTATGGGTTGATCTTAGGTAAAAGGTTGATGCACCAGTATTGTAGCTGTGACTTGAGAAAGAGGCTTCAAAACTATGGTGTACGCCATATCTTGCAATCTAGAAACAGCATATCGATAAATTCATACTGCCTCTAACCCTATCCTACTTATTGCTAGACTTAGTGATAAGCTCCGCTTACCGTATCTGTAAAATCGCTCATTTAATTTATCTAGCTCATGCCATTTTCCTCTGTCATCCGTTCATTAATCCGATCGCCTCTCACTGATGAACTAGAGAGTAAACTGGTGCGATCGCGCCATCTCACCCTTTCAGGCTTATCGCGAGTCGGTAAAGGTTTGGTTAGCTCTACCCTGAGCCAAAAAGAAGAAAAGCTCATGCTGGTGATCACCTCTACCATTGAGGAGGCTGGACGATGGGCGGTGCAGCTAGAGACGATGGGCTGGCATACAGTGCATTACTATCCCAACTCCGATATGTTGCCCTATGAGCCATATCAACCAGAGTCAGAGGTAATCTGGGGACAGATGCAGGTATTGGCAGATTTAGCCGATTGGGATCAGCAGGAAGGGGACAAGAAAAAAATGGCGATCGTGGCAACCGATCGCGCTCTACAAAAGCATTTACCCAGTCCTCAGGCATTTAATGACTATTGTCTCCAACTAGAAGTTGGCTGTGAGATTAAGTTACGGGATTTGGCGGAAAATCTTACAATCATGGGGTATGAAAATGCCTCTACCGTTGAGACTGAGGGGCAATGGGCAAGGCGAGGGGATATTATCGATATTTTCCCTGTATCTAGCGAAATGCCCGTGCGGATTGACTGGTTCGGCGATGAGATTGAGAGGATTCGCGAATTCGATCCTGCAACACAGCGAGCCTTAGATAGTATTCCTTCCGTTTTACTAACGCCCATTAGTTACGGGCATATTTTAGGCAGTTTAGAATTCCCCGAACAAGATCCTGACGATGAATTTAGCAGCAAGGGATTTGCTGTCCATCCACTTTCTAGCGCTTCGCTCTTAGACTATCTGCCTAATCCAGAGCAATGTCTAGTCGTTATTGACGAGTTAGAACAATGCCAAGCCCACTGCGATCGCTGGTACGAATCCGCCGAAGAACTTTTTCCATCATTCTTGCTCCCCTCTCCCTCTGGGAGAGGGGCTGGGGGTGAGAGCAAACTCCATCGCTCCTTTGCGGAATGTTTAGCCGACATCAATAAATTCTATCGCCTCGATCTCTTTGAACTTGCCGAAGAAAATCGTGGCGTAAATATGTCCAGTCGCTCGATCCCCGCAATTCCGCACCAATTTGGGAAGCTTGCCCAAACCATCCGCGACTATCGCGAACAGAAGTACAAAATCATTCTCATTTCCGCCCAACCTTCCCGCACCGTTGCTCTGTTGCAAGAGCATGATTGCCAAGCCCAATTCATTCCCAATGTCCGCGATTTTCCTGCGATCGACAAAACCCATAATCTGCGAATAGCCGTTGCGTTGAAATATTCAGGCATTGCCGAAATTCAAGGATTTGTATTACCGACCTATCGCATTGCCGTAATCAGCGATCGCGAATTTTTTGGACAGCACGCCCTCGGTACGCCCAACTATGTCCGTAAGCGTCGCCGCGCTGCCTCAAAACAGGTTGATCTTAATAAGCTTTCCCCTGGGGATTACGTCGTTCACAAAAATCATGGAGTTGGGCAGTTTGTCAAATTAGAGAAGCTCACAGTCAATAAAGAAACTCGCGAATATTTAGTTCTTAAATATGCTGATGGACTGCTGCGCGTTGTCGTCGATCAGATGTCGATCCTCTCGCGCTATCGGGGAATGCACGAAGCGAAGCCCGAACTGCACAAGATGACGGGCAAGGCTTGGACAAATAGCACGGCTAAGGCTAAGAAAGCGATTAAGAAGATTGCCTTTGACTTGTTGGAACTATACGCTAAGAGGGCGCAACAGGTGGGTTATTCCTTTCCGCCCGATAATCCTTGGCAACAGGAAATGGAAGATTCCTTTCCCTATCAAGCCACCCCTGACCAGTTAAAGGCAACACAGGATGTGAAGCAAGATATGGAAAGTGCGCGTCCGATGGATCGTCTCGTTTGCGGTGATGTTGGCTTTGGTAAAACGGAAGTTGCCATTCGCACAATTTTTAAGGCGGTGACTTCTGGGAAACAGGCAGCACTCCTCGTTCCCACGACCATTCTCGCCCAGCAGCATTACCATAGTTTGCAAGAACGCTATGCCGCCTATCCTGTAAATATTGCGCTACTCAATCGCTTTAAAAGTACTTCCGAAAAGAAAGAAATTATCCGCAAACTGAAAACGGGTGAATTAGATATTGTCGTGGGTACGCATCAACTGCTAGCTAAGGATGTGGAATTTAAAGATTTGGGCTTGCTTGTAATTGATGAAGAGCAACGCTTCGGGGTGGCGCAAAAGGAAAAAATCAAAACCATGAAAACGGAAGTGGATGTGCTGACCCTCTCGGCAACGCCAATTCCCAGAACCCTCTATATGGCGATGTCTGGGGTGCGTGAGATGAGCCTGATTACGACACCACCACCATCACGGCGATCGATTATGACGCATTTATCGCGTTATAACTCCGAACTAGTTCGCGCCGCTATCCGCCAAGAACTCGATCGCGGCGGACAGATTTTCTATGTCGTATCGCGCATTGATGATATCGACGAGGTGTCGGCAAAAGTCCATGAAATGTTGCCCTCGGTACGCATGGCGATCGCCCACGGACAAATGCCCGAATCCGAGCTAGAGTCCACCATGCTCAGTTTTAGCAGTGGCGAATCTGACATGATGATCTGCACCACGATTATCGAGTCAGGCTTAGATATTCCGCGTGTGAATACGATCATCATCGAAGATGCCCAAAGATTTGGATTAGCCCAACTCTATCAATTGCGGGGGCGCGTCGGTCGTGCGGGCATCCAAGCCCACGCATGGCTCTTTTATCAAGAAAAAGGCGAACTCACCGATGTGGCGCGAAAACGCCTCAAAGCAATTCAAGAATTTACCCATCTTGGCTCAGGCTATCAGTTAGCCATGCGCGACATGGAAATTCGAGGCGTGGGCAATCTCCTCGGTGCGGAACAGTCGGGACAAATTAACACGATTGGCTTTGACCTGTATATGGAGATGCTCCAAGAGGCGATCGCCGAAATACGTGGTTCCGAAATCCCTGAAGTTGATGATACCCAAGTCGATCTACCGATTACTGCCTTTATCCCTGCGGAATATATTCCCGATGGCGATCGCAAGATGAGTGCCTATCGTGCCGTATCTTCCGTAACCTCACGCCGCGAACTTGCCCAAATCATTGAAGAATGGAACGATTGTTATGGCAAAGTCCCTGCCCCTGCGATGCAATTAATTAAAGTCATGGAATTAAAGCTGATTGCTAAGCGGATCGGCTTCTCGCGCATTAAACCAGATGGCAAACAACATGTTGTCCTCGAATCGAAAATGGAAGAACCTGCATGGAAAATCCTCCATGAGCATCTCCCTAGCCATGTGCGATCGCGCTTTGTCTACACCAAAGGCAATGTCACCGTCAGGGGCTTAGGTACTCTCTCCCATGACAAACAGCTTGATAGCCTCATCGAATGGCTAGACACAATGCATCTCGCGAAAAGCTAAGAAAGATTAAGCTTAAAACCCATAGCGCATCCCTTTGGGATGCGCTTCCACAAACCATTTAGGATTGCTATAGAAACCAATCTGATATCAACTGATATCATTAGATGAATTGTGAGTTTAGGAGCAAAAATTATGGGCGAGTCAAAGCGCCGCAAGGAAGTATTAGGCGAAAACTATGGCAAAGCTGAGCCAATCGCCTCTTGGATCCCTTTTTTGACTAAAGACAAAGCCGACGCATTTGTGAAAATTTCGACACAGGCGGCATGGTATGGCATTGGTGTCACCGTAGCCATTTGGGTAACGATCCGCTTTATTGGTCCCGCCTTTGGCTGGTGGCACTTGGCTGACTAACCTATGACCTGTCATTTATTAATTCCTGCGGCGGGTAGTGGCAAACGCATGGGAGCCGATCGCAATAAATTGCTATTGCCCCTACTCGACAAACCAATTTTGCAATGGACTCTCGAAGCAGCGATCGCATCTCAGGCGATCGCTTGGATTGGTGTGATAGCTCAACCCCATGACTATCCTGAGTTTCAGAAAATATTTAATAGACTCAATACCACCAAACCGATTCGTCTCATCCAAGGGGGAGATACGCGCCAAGCTTCCGTATTTAATGGATTAAAGGCATTACCAGTCGAAGGCGATCGTGTCTTAATTCATGATGGAGCGAGATGTCTAGCAACTCCTGAACTGTTTGATCGCTGTGATGAGTCTTTAAAAACGATGCAGGGTTTTATCGCTGCTGTGCCAGTTAAGGACACAATTAAAATTGTCGATGGTCAAACCATTGTTGATACGCCCAATCGCGATCATCTCTGGGCAGCCCAAACTCCTCAGGGTTTTCAAGTGGATTTACTCAAAAATGCCCATCTGACAGCCGTTGATTTAGGTTGGGAAGTTACTGATGATGCGGCACTATTTGAGAAGGTTGGTTTAGCAGTGCAAATTGTAATGGGTGAAGAAACCAATCTCAAGGTTACGACCCCTCAAGATTTAGCGATCGCTGAATTTATTTTGAAACAGCGCCAATCATAAGCAAAGGGAGTGCAAAGCGCTCCCTTTGTCTTTTTAAGGATAAGGACAATTTAGTTTTAAGAAGTCGGCTCTTATCCATCCTTTGTAAGGACTTTGTCTCAATCTCGTTGTGAGATACCAAACATCCCCTTGGCTATCGGTGCGCTTAAAGGGAGACACAACACCGCTTTTGTCTTGATCATCATTGACTACAATCACGCGATTACCTACCGATACAGTGCCAATCACACTAAAAATAGTACCTGCGCCAGAGCGAATATTCACCTGTGAACCAATATCTTCACCGATGACATCGGCAACACAGCTTTTATCGGTAACGGATTGAGCGCTGGCACTGGCGGTAAATTGTGGCACAAAAGTAATTAGAGCGGCGATCTCTGCAAGTATTAGAGAGCAAATTTTTACAGATTTCATAGGTAACATCCCCAACTGATTTATAAGCTGAAGATGAGTAATCCTTTACGCTCTGGAGCTTCAGCTTAAGCTTTAAGACTTCTCAATACGACTAAGAGTTCCGAATCTTCACGTTTGAAAACTGGTAAAAACTCAATGTGTTTATAACGCACGATGCCATGAATATCAATAATGCAGTAGGCTCGTTTACTACCAAATAAACCAGCTACACCATATTTCTTGCAAACCTCTTGATTGCGATCGCTGAGTAGCGGAAACTGCAAACCTAACTTTTTAGAAAAAGAAATATGTTTATCAATGGGGTCAGTACTAATACCAAGAATCTCTGCCCCAGCTTCACGAAACTTTGTCCAATCATCGGCAAAGCATTGCATCTCACTAGTACAGAGTGGAGAAAAGTCCCCCGGATAAAAGGCAAGTACAACATTAGCTTTGCCTTCATAGCGGCTGAGGGTAATGTCGCCGCGATCGCTAGGCAAAGTAAAATCTGGAGCTTTTTGACCGACTTCGACAGACATAGAGTTTCCTACGTTACCTTTTGATTTGATTTTGATTTGGGATTTAGACTGGATATAACATGTGTTGCACAGCCAATCATCATCTTATCAACAATATCTACAATGGAACGCTCTGATATGCAGCCGAATAGTCACTTATTAACGCTCGAACTATCTAGCGAACTCTATACAGCTTTGTTGGAAAAAGTCAGAAAAACTGGCAAAACTGAAACAGAGCTGCTGATTCAGGGTTTACAGCATGTTTTAGATGGTATTCCTGAACAGGATGATGAGCAGGATCGCTTTGCCGTCTTGGAATTGGCTTTAGAACGTAAACTTAAACAATATGTAGAAAGTCTGATTAATGATCGGGTTTCATCCTCGGAGTCCTTAGACTACACTCCTAAGAATGATCTCGACTCAACCTCATCTAGCCAAAGAGCTATGCCTATCCCTACGATTCGACCTTTGCAGATTGGCGATCGCGTATTGGTTCTAGAAGCTGATAGCCCCTATTACATGGCGAAATTATTGGTAGTACGGACGAGTCTAATTCGGGCAACGGTGGAGACGGATACAGGTGAGAAGACTTTCTTAAAACGCGATCTGCGATTTGTAGAGGCAGCATCTGAATAATCAAAAGTAATAAAGTGCGGCGCAGAGAAACGCGCTTTATTACTTTCTAGGTTTAGGCAATATTTTGGGCGATCGCAAAACTTTTATGGCGGCTAATCCTGTAATTGCCCCATAGATAACGCCTTGTAAAGCTGTTGCTAGTACGGATGATTTTGCCATGTAGCCTAGCTGTAAACCAAATATGCTGAGCGACAAAGCGATCGGACTGGCAAATAGCCACAAACCACCTGCCCGAAATGACTTTAGCAATTGCCATTGGCAGATACCCACAATTGCCCCAATGATTGCAAAATCAATTATCAGCAGTGTAATCGGGGGAAAGTTGGATAAATGGATATGAATTGATAGTGGCGGTACAAAAAATATCAGCGTTATGCCGATCGTCCACCCAATTAGGCTTAAGGGTAACCACCAGCCCTCTTTGGTAAAGCGATCTCGTAGAACTATGGACTGAGCAAGGGAAACCCCAATACCCTGTAAGATTTCATTGAGAAAAATCCGCGATCGCAGATCGTAAGGATCTTGCCAAACCAGCAATGGCAAAAGCGCACTACCAATAACGTGAGCGATTGTCCATAGCCACCAAAAGCTCCATCCCACTTTTTTTGACATCGACTTTTGCAATAGACTAAGGGAAAACAAGTGAAACCATGTCAGATACAGTATCAGTTAAATTAGCAGGAAAATTAACAGGTAAGCGAGCGATTGTTACTGGAGCCAGTAGTGGCATTGGCAAAGAAGTGTCGCTACGACTCATTCAAGAAGGCGTACAGGTAGCTTTAGTTAGCCGCAATCCTGATCGCATTTTAAGTGAATTACCCCCAGAATCTAATGCTAAAGGCTTTGCCATTGATCTCTGTGACACCACCAAAGTATCATCGCAAATCCAATCGATCATCACCGATCTGGGTGGTGTCGATATTTTGATTAACAATGCAGGTAGTGCATATATTGGCGAACTGATCAATATGCCCCTTGATGAGTGGCAAAAATTATTTGACCTGAATCTCACCAGTGTCTTCCAATGTCTACAAGCAGTCTTGCCCACCATGCGATCGCAAAAAAGCGGCACAATCATTAATGTCGCCTCAATCGCAGCAAAACAAGGATTTCCTAATTGGGGAGCCTATTGTGCCAGTAAATTTGCCTTACTAGGATTAACGCAGGCAGTTGCCGCTGAAGAACAGCCCCATGGCATCAAAGTTATGTCCATTTGCCCTGGATCGGTGAATACACCACTATGGGATACCCTTGGCGATAAAGTACCACCAAGTTTTAATCGTGCTGCCATGCTCAGCCCTGCCACCGTCGCAGAATCGATTATGACCTTAGTAAATCTTCCCGCCGATGCAATTATCAATGACCTCGTATTGATGCCCAATGCAGGTGTTTTCTAGCAACTATAGCAATGTAAGAGATAGCAATATAAGTGAAGGCAGTACTTCGTACTGCCTTCACTTATATTGCTATAGAGCTTCTCTCTTCAAATTCTAAAAATTGGCAAATGGCTCAAAATGGGAAGATCTGCACAGCGATTTCTCCCATTTTGCACTTTCGTCAAACTGATGTTGTTTTAGTAAATATGCTCATTTAAGAAATATCCATAAGCATTTACCTATAGACATTTTAATTTTTTATCTATTTTATTGATAATTAAAATAGATAAGTGATGGAGGATACAAAGTGTCAGCTATCACTACATTGCAGATCTAGCGATGGTGTACCAATCAAAAGCTAGAAAAAAGCCAGAAAAATGGACATAGAACAAAGTGGCACATCTCATCTTTTGGCTTTTGACTCTTCAAGCTAGTAAAGAATAGTCTAGAATTATGTAGGAATGTTAAATAACGATTGAGAAAGTTCAATCTATTGAGAGAAGCGATAACCTCCACAGATCTGCGAATATGGGAGAATATATTAAATTTTCTAGTTTGAAATCCTAACCAGTCACCTTTTTATGCAGGTAGATTCGATTAGCTTCAAACACAAAATTTTGATGTTTAATTACTGTTTTCTCGGTATTTTTTTCGCTTCCTCAGTTTTAAGTTAATTCACTGGATATCTAGTAAGTATCACACCATGACGATCAGTATCTCCCGCCCTGTCACCAATAATTCTGAGAACGATTCAAAAAACGCAAAAGTCCTCGAACCTCTACCCACCAGAAAAGCAATCTCGCAAATTATTCGCGATCGCGTCGTAGCGGCTGGAGATCCTTATTTTGCTAATGACTCGATCGCCCATCACATTAGCGATATTGAGAGAGAAGAGCTAAAAAAAGAAATTGAAGGCAAGTTGCAAGGTGTTTTTGACTCTTTGATTATTGATACGGCAAATGATCACAACACCAAAGAAACTGCAAAACGTGTTGCCAAAATGTATGTGGATGAGGTCTTCAAAGGACGCTATCACCCCATGCCCAAGGTTACTGACTTCCCCAATGCTAAGGAACTAGATGAAATCTATACCCTTGGACCAATTACTGTACGTTCGGCATGTTCTCACCACTTTGTCCCTATTGTTGGACAAGCATGGATTGGCATTGTCCCTAGCGATCGCGTTATTGGCATTTCCAAATTTAATCGGATCGTGGACTGGGTAATGAGCCGTCCCCATATCCAAGAGGAAGCAGCGATAATGGTTGCTGATACGATCGAAAATCTGATCAAGCCTAAAGGTTTAGCCTTTGTAATCAAGGCTCAGCATATGTGCATGACTTGGCGCGGAGTTAAGGAACCTGAAACCAAAATGGTGAACTCAATCGTGCGTGGTTCTTTCCGTCATGACCCACATATGAAAAAGGAATTTTTTGATCTCATTCGTGCCCACGGATTTGGAGATTAATTTGACAATTTTCTAAAACCCAGAGATGTAGGGGTAATTTAAAAATTGCCACTACATCTCTGGGTTTTAGTTTGTTTTGATCATCTTGCTGATGGAAATTATATTCTCGCCTTCGGACAAGACTTAAACCCGTACCTTAAGCGGTTAAAAAGCGCTATATAGTGTTTGATAGAAGAATTTATATTGACGATAATGAGAAATTGGCTGAAAAAATATTTTAATTTAGGACTTTGTATAGCGATCGCTAGTTGTATCAGCCTCAGCATATTGTTAGGAACAGTATTTGGTAATGCCCAACCTGCCCAAGCAAGACTCACCGATGATACCTATGACGGCAATATATTTGCTCTCTATGGTGGTAATGGCTCGATTGTGCCACCTCGAATCAGTCTAGCTCAGTCACTTCAGCTAGGTCGCCCCGCAATGGTAGTTTTTTATGTGGATGATAGTGCTGACTGCAAGAGATTTTCACCAATCCTCAATCTCGCACAAGGCTTTTATGGCAAAAGTCTCAGCTTAATTGCAATTCCTGTCGATGGGTTAGATTTAGAGAAAGAGAGCTATACTCCCACTGAAGAAGCTTATTACTACAAAGGTACAGTTCCACAAACAGTTCTAATTGATGGTGATGGTAAAGTTAGCTTCGATCGCGAAGGTATTTTTGGTTTTGAAGAATTAGACACCGCAATTCGTGATTTGCTTAATTTACCTGATGCCCCTCCCGAACTGAAATTCCGTAAAACTGATAAAGTCATTAACGAGTTAAATCCCTAAATAATATTTAAGTAGCTAGGCGCAATTAAATATAAAACCCTAAAAGCTGTGGCGCACGCGCAGCGTGCGCCACAGCTTTTGGTTCTATTTTTTAATTATGCCTAGCTACTTAGTAGAAAAGCTACCCTTTAGGTAGCTTTTCTACTAAATATCGACTTGGCGGCGAGAACGTTTTCCAAAAAGTCCCATCATAATTATCCCCGTTACGATCAGCGCAATTAATCCTAGACCATCAAGCAAAACATAGAAGGGTCTGAGCTGTTCCCCTAAAAATCCTCCCTGATGAATTGTTAGTAAAGTTTCTGATAATGTCCCTTTCCCTTTAGGAATATCAAACCAACTTCTTCCCAATCTGTAGGCAACTCCTGTAATAGTGGTTAGCAAAAGTGGCAAGAATAAAATAGGAGCAATGAATCGATGGATTTTGCGCCAGTTGATTTTCTTCATGGTTACTTTGGGTTGGTCAATGTGTGAATGAGTTGAGTATGGCGAAAAAAAGTAAAGAACTCGGAAAGAAAAAATCAAAGATAAAGGCGGTGCATCGCACTAACTTTATCTAGAGGGAAATTTCACACTAAAGCTACTGCCCAAACCAATTTCACTACTCACATTGATGACTGTGCCATGTCTTTTAGCAATCGCTTGAGCGATGGATAGCCCTAGTCCTGATCCGCCTGATCGTTTAGTACGCGCTCGATCTGCCCTCCAAAATCTTTCAAATACATGGGCTAGATCATCATGGGCAATTCCTATACCTGTATCGGCGATCTTTATTTCCAAAAACTCTTTATCTGCTAGCAACACTACTTTAATTTCTCCCGATTGCGGAGTGTAGGCGATCGCATTTTCGAGCAAGTTCATTAACAGGCGACGAATTTGTTGAGGATCTCCATAAATATTAGCTTGCTCTAGCTGCGGTTCATGGATATTGGTCTGTAATGTGATCTTTTTTGCCTGAATTTGCGGTTCTAGTATTTCCAATAAATCTTCGATTAACTCGCTAGGAGAGAATAATAAGTTATGACTATGGAGATCGCTAACTTCAGTATTATCAAACCTTGCCATAAATAATAAATCTTCAACCAAATGACTCATCTGCTCTATAGCCTGAGCGATCGCATTCATTTTTTGGACATCAGCACTATGAATACGTTCAGGATGACTACGAATCACATCCACAGATGTTTTAATTACAGTTAGGGGACTTCGCAATTCATGGGAAGCATCAGCCGTAAACTGGCGCATTTGTTCATAATTCTGTTCAACTGGTTGCAAGGTTTGCTTCACTAGCCACCACCCCCCCATACTGCTCAAAAAGACAGCCAGCAATCCCCCCCAACCTAAAGCCCATAATAATCTTTCTAGTTCTTCTTCTATTTCCTCCCCAGATTCGCTCACTCGTACATATCCAATCAGCCTCTTTTGTGGTGACTTTTGATCATTAATATAACTTGCTAAATATACAGGAATAGTTAGAAATCTTAGATTGTCATAGTCTTTATAAACTGGATTATCTAGACTATTCTGGCTATGCTCTAATTTCTGCACCTGAGCAACAACACTAGTCTTTATTAGGGGTAATTTAGGAATTTTTTTGCCTGATTGAGCTAATAATTCACCATTTGCATCAAACCATTCCACAGTTTGTTGATGTTGCTGAATATCCTGCCACTGAATATCTAAATCACCATCATTATCAAGCATACGAGGTGTCTGATAATGATGAGGATTTGCTTTTAATGTAGGTAAACTATGAGCAGCAGCATCAGCTAAATTTCTGAGTTGACGATCAATCTTATCGTAGAGATTATTAGCAAAATATTGATAAACAAAAAGGATGATGATTCCTAATACCGCACTCATTACACTTAAATATGCAAATAACAAACGTAAATGTAAAGAATTAAATGGGTGATCAATCCATCGTCGGACTAATCGTTTCACGTAATTTCTAAAATTCATTAGTACTCATATGGATTTAATGATTGTTTTCTAATATTTAATGCGATATCCCAGACCATATACAGTCTCAACTAAGTCTTGCCTTGCCCCTATATGTTTTAATTTTTGTCTTAAGCTGCGGATATGAACTTTTACTGTTTCCTCGTTAGGTGGATCGGTAAATGACCAAAGATGATCGATGATTTCTGACTTACTAAAAGTGCGATCGCGATGGCGTAATAGTAACTCTAAAATTCGATATTCCTTCGGTGTTAAATGTAAAGCTTCACCTGCATAGGTAACTTCGTAAGTATTAGGATTAAGCTGTAGATTTCCACATTCTAAGAACATCGTTAACTCGGTAGTCCCCCTTCGTAATAAGGCTCTAATTCTTGCTAATAACTCATTTAGATCAAAAGGCTTAACTACATAATCATCGGCTCCCACGTCAAGTCCTTGTACTTTGTCATGATAAGTATCTTTTGCCGTGAGCATCAAGACTGGCATTTTATAACCATTGTGACGAATCTTCCGACATAGCTCAATGCCATCTAATTTGGGCAGCATTACATCCAAAATTAGCAACTCATATGGGAATGTCTGCACAAATGTAAATCCTTGATCTCCATCTGATGCCACATCTACGACATAATGATAGTCAGTTAATGCCTCTGTTAGTGCGGCGGCGATACGCTCATCATCTTCAACTAACAAAATTTTCATTAGAAAAGTAAAAGTAGTAAGACATTATCTTTGATTATCCCCTGCTCATATGAATCAACCAAATTGCGTAGACGTTAATCCTGAAATTGAAGTTGAAATAATAAATCAGGAGATTATTGTAGATTTAGATGTTATCAAACAGCAACTGGCGATCCGTGCGGCTAATTTAGCAATTCCTCAAATCGAAAAGCATTTATTTCTCTGTGCAGACCAAACTAAACCCCTCTGCTGTCAAAAAGAACTAGGGTTGCAAGCATGGGACTATCTCAAACGTCGGCTTAAAGAACTTGACCTAGAAATTAAAATCTTTCGGACTAAAGCTAATTGTTTGCGAGTATGTGATCGCGGTCCTATTTTATTAGTTTATCCCGACGGTGTTTGGTATCATTCCGCAACCCCAGAGGTACTAGAACGAGTACTTCAAGAACATATTATTAATGGTAAAGTTGTTGCGGACTATGCCTTTGTTGATGCTTCAGTAAGATCAATAGAATAGTCCTAAATCAATTGGGTTTGATGAGGTGGTTTATTGTGAGAGTGCGGCTTTGCGCGAGTCGAACAACTGTACCACTGCATTTTTGATCGTTTCAATTACATAGGAATCGCAATTGGCGATCAGTTGCTCATGGGTCAAGTTACCTTTGAAAAACTCCTTAGAGAGTCCCAACATTCGCTGCATCTCTGAAAATCCGATCGCTTTCACCATAAAGGTAGCCACGGGGGAATTCTTAATGTCATAGCTAGAATCAACTGTACGACCTTTTTCGAGTAGTCCTAATACTTCGGCTTCGATGGGAGTTGAAGGTAAGTGCGGATCAGTGATTTCAGGCAAGAATTTCTCTAAGCCAATAACCAGCTTATCCTCACGCGGCAATTCTCCCATCATTGTGGAGAGGGGAATATCATCGCCAATCCGAAATGATAGGGCTTCTAAAATTGCGATCGAAGTTAATTTTGTGCCTAGATATAGTCGTGATACTTCCAGATTTTGCTTGGTTTGGGCAAGTAATTTGTAATAGGATTTTTCGTCTGGTTCATTGCGGTAGCGACGAAACACGATTTCAGGAGAAAGGAAGTTCATAAATCCTTCCATCTTCTGCATAGAAACCCGATAACCATGCACTGTATAGGAATTGACGTTTTTTAGGTCGTGATTTGTTTCAGGAATTAAGTTCCAAGTATTGTTGAGAAAATGGGAGGAATTAGGGCTTGCAAAATTCTCGACATCACGGTTTGATAAACGCACAGAGCGTTTGACGATTTCGGCAATTTCATCATCATTCCATCCTAACTGGAATACTTCATTCGCATTGACCAAGCGACCAAACAGTAAATCAGAGGAAGTTAGCCCCGAAGTTGGTTGAGGACGAAATGGAATTGTTGCTTCAATACAAGCGGCGATCTCTGTCAACTTAGCTAGCGGCAGAATATTTTCTAAAGCTTTACCTGCAATGATTGCACTGAGAAACTCATTTTGCCCAGACATCGGTAGTAGGGCTTGACCATGACTAAATCCAAATAGCATGAGTACCATCTGAAAAATTACATCTTCTTGAAGTTCGGGCGGCTCAAGAATTACTAATTGCTCACGATCTTCTTTGATATAGGGCGAAATATAGCGACTGATATTGACGCTGATGCCTTGATCGACCTGTACATAGACGAGATCATGAAATAATGCCGATATTACTTCGATCGCATCTCCCCCAGCACCTACCTCAAAAATGTGGTTAGGTGTATGAAATGATCGCCATGGACCAGTCATCGTCTGAATGATCAAATTGGAGATTTTAGTCAATTGCTCGTTGTCAACTTGACCTTGCAGGTCGGCGATCGCTTGTGCCAAACAATCTAGACATTTTTGTTTATCCGTTGCAATACTCATCCAATTCTCTCCGCATTTAAAATCTGTCACGAAGCACCACACACATTACAACATATTAATACGGCTCTCTGAAGATGCTAGAAAATCTAACAAGATCTGTTGATGACTAGGTGCAAGGGGGCGATTCTGTAAGGCTCGACCAGAGTAGTGGGAGCCGTCCGCAATTTGTTCAGGCGACAGTAAGTCCATATCCCAGCCTTCATTCAGCTCAAGTTGATCTAGCCCTACATCTAAAACACCGTAAAAAACATAGCGTTGTACCTGATCGCCTATATAGCTCCGAAAAAGGCTGATTTGCTTGGGTATATATCCAATTTCTTCATTTAACTCACGACAGATTCCTATATCTGGACTTTCTCCTATATCTAGATGTCCCCCAAACATTGTCCAAACCCCTGGATGAACGATGGTGGGAATATCATCACGTAGCTGCATCAAAAATTTATCTTGATATTGCAATATGGCGATCGCTACTAAACGCATTCCTGTTTCAGAATTGGGTAAAGCTATCTCCTGATCCATAATTCATTAAGTTTGAGATTGTGTATATCGTAATTTTGGCTTGTAAATTTACCCAAGAGATGGGAGATCGTGCAAATCAACTTCTTTTATCTTTTGTAATGCTATGTCTGGATGGTTTGCTTTTGCCTAATATCAAGCGACGACAGCTATAAAGTCTGGGTGCAAAATAATGTTGCGAATTATGTAGCATTAAACACTATGTAATTGTAAATACGCTTCATAATGAAATTATCAGCATTTTTTAATAAATAATTATTGTGCCAATTACCTGCGATCGCATAGCAGCAAAAGTCTCTCCCCAAGCTACTTTTCTAAAGTTGGGAAATGGAATTACCCTCGTGCATCAGGAGATGTCAGCATCCGCAGTTGTGAGCGTTGATGTGTGGGTAAAGGCAGGAGCAACAAGTGATCCCGCAAGCTCTCTAGGTATGGCACATTTCCTAGAGCATATGATTTTTAAGGGGACTGAGGCGATCGCGGCGGGCGAATTTGATCTGGTCATCGAGTCTGAAGGGGGGACTTCTAATGCGGCAACAAGTCTAGACTACGCCCATTACAACTTTACGGTAGCGGCTAGTCGCTTTGCGATCGCCTTGCCCTATCTCTCGCAAATGTTGCTAGAAGCAAAGATCGATGAGCAGGAGTTGGAGCAAGAGCGTTTAGTCGTACTTGAGGAATTGCGCCAAGCGATGGACGATCCTGACTGGATTGCCTATCAGCACCTCATGGAAACTGCCTATGGTGATCATGTTTATAGCCGTTCGGTCTTGGGTACTGAAGCAGTAGTTTCTGGGATCACCGCTACGCAAATGCGGGAATATCATCAGACCTACTATCGTCCCGAAAATATGACTGTGGCGATCGCAGGAGCCGTAACTCGTGAGGAAGCAATCAAAATTGTAGACGCAGCTTTTACTCGGAATACTTTTTCGCGCAATATTCCTAAAAATATTTTGAGCAACATCTCTAATGGTGCTAATCCTGTTCAAAATTTGCCAACACCAACCATGCGCCGTGACACAATTAGCCTGCCGATGGTGCAGCATAGCCGCTTGAATATGGCATGGATGGGTACAAGTGTTGCTAATTTAGAGGATGCAATTCAGCTTGAGTTGGTGACGATGATTTTGACCGAGGGGCGATCAGCGCGTTTAGTGCGGGAATTGCTAGAGGAGTCAGATTTGGTACAGGACATTGCTGGTAGCTTTGCATTGCAGCAAGAAGCTGCCCTATTTACCATTTCGGCATATTTAGATGCGGAAAATTTGGAATTGGTGGAGCATAAAATTATCCAACAGGTGAAAGATTTACAAAATCATCCGATCGCTGAGGCAGAACTTAATAAAGCTAAGCGATCGCTCTGCAATCAATTCATCTTTGCGTTGGAGTCACCAAGTCAGTTAGCTAATTTTTTGGGATATCACAGCTTGCTAGGTTGTGAGGAGCTATGTACGGATTGGTCAAATGCCTACTGTAAAATCATTCGCAAGGTAAAGCCATCGGATTTACAAAATCTAGTCAAAAAATATCTGTCCCTCGAAAATTACATCGTTACCTGTGCCGTTCCTGCCTAACAATCTTTTAGGTATTTCATAATACTTGACACACCAAAGTACTCTTTGCCCTCACCCCTAGCCCCTCTCCCGCAGGAGATGGGAACAAAAAAAATCTTACTCCCCATCTCCTGCGGGAGAAGGGGTTGGGGGATGAGGGGTGCGTCACAAGTATTATTCAAGATTGGAGCAAAAATCGCCGTAAAGATGGATTTCCGCCATATTCAGTGAATTTGTGAGATATTTATTAGGAGGTGGTGCTTTGCGTCACCTCCTATCAGTTTTTATTAAGTGGGTGAAAGATTTGTCACTAGCAGTCTCACAACGAATTAGCGATCGCTTGGTGCTATCTAATGGCATCGTCGTCTTAGTCACCGAAAATCCGACTGCTGACATCATTGCAGCGCGTTGCTTTTTTGCAGGTGGTGAGCGTGTGGAAACTCCAGCAAAATCTGGACTTACTCATTTAGCATCCTCACTACTGACACGCGGGACAGAGCGCTATTCTTCCTTAGAAATTGCGGAGCAAGTCGAATCAATCGGCGCTTCGTTAGGGACTGAAGCTTCCAGCGATTATTTTGTACTGTCATTGAAAACCATCACTTCAGATTTTCATGACATGTTGCTCTTAGGCTCGGAAATTTTGCGATCGCCAAGTTTTCCCAGCAGTGAACTTGATCTCGAAAGACGCTTGACGATTCAATCAATCCGATCGCAGCAGGAGCGCCCCTTTACGATTGCCTACGATCGCTTACAACATTTGATGTATGGCGATCATCCCTATGGGTTTTCCAGCTTAGGTACTGAGGCGAGTGTCAGTACCATTACCCGTGAAGATTTAGTTGATTTTCACCACCAGCATCTACGCCCTGATCAAATGGTAGTAAGTATTGCGGGTAAGATTTCCTCTGCACAGGCGATCGCCCTTGTCGAAGAAGCCTTTGGTGATTGGCAATCCCCTCAATCTACTGTAATTACTACCCCTGCCCCCAATTTTCAGCCCCTATTAGTCACCCATCAACAGGACACACAACAGGCGATCGTGATGATCGGCTATCCTGCGCCATCGGTACATTCCCCCGACTATGCCGCCATCAAAATTATTTCCACCTATTTAGGGAATGGTTTATCGAGTCGTCTCTTTGTGGAATTACGTGAAAAGCGTGGACTTGCCTACGAAGTTTCCGCTTTTTATCCCACCCGTTTAGAAACCTCGCAATTTGTCGCCTATATGGGCACGGCCTCTCACAATACAGGCACGGCTCTCGCAGGTTTGCGCCATGAATGCGAACGCTTAGCCCATACTCCGCTTACTACTGAAGAACTAAGCACTTGCAAAAGCAAGTTACTCGGACAATATGCCCTTGGTAAGCAAACTAATAGCCAAATCGCTCAAGTTTACGGTTGGTACGAAGTGATGGGCTTAGGTTTAGAATTCGATCGCAAATTTGTCGAATCGATCGAGGCAGTAACCGAATCTGATGTCCAAAATGTGGCGCAAAAGTATTTTACGACTCCTGCAATTTCGGTAGTTGGCTCTAGTGATGCTTTAAAACTGGTTCACTCTCATGAATAAAGCTGTTCAATAAAGCCGCAACAGAAATATCATTATTCCCTAATTAATCCCTTGGCATTTTTGGTGTCTTTATTACAAAAATGGTTGAATCCGAAACGGTTAGCCATTGCCGAAGCCTGTTTAATTGGTTTAATTGCAGGCTTAGCGGCGGTAGTTTTAAAACTGGGCATTGGCTGGTTAGGCGGTTGGCGTGTTCATATTGCCCAAGAAATACCCGCATGGATCGCGTTACCTTTAATTGGACTAACTGGCGGATTTCTATCAGGATTCTTAATTGAGAAGTTTGCTACAGAAGCTTCAGGTAGTGGCATTCCCCAAGTTAAGGCAGCCCTCGGGTATATTCCCATTGTTCTTAATTTTCGTGTAGCACTTGTCAAACTGGCTAGCACGATTTTGGCACTGGGTGCGGGGTTAGCACTTGGTCGGCAGGGCCCGACAGTCCAGATTGGAGCAGCGATCGCAGGACAGGTGAGCCAATGGATTCCCAATTCGCCCGAATATCAAAGGCAATTAATCGCCGCAGGAGCCGCCGCAGGACTCGCCGCAGGGTTTAATGCGCCGATCGCAGGGGTGCTATTTGTGATCGAAGAATTGCTGCATGATGTTTCTAGCTTGACCTTAGGCACAGCGATTCTTGCCTCGTTTATTGGTGGTGTGGTTTCGCGAATCTTGACAGGACAGGGTTTGAGCCAAGTCATTCCTCAGGTGCAATTCTCGGCTCAAGAAATTCCATTTTTATTACTGCTGGGCATACTAGTTGGCTGGTTTGCGGCGCTATTTAATAACAGCGTGATTAATTTAACCAAATGGAATCGCAAAACCTTTCGGATGGGATTGTCGTGGCGAATTGCGATCGCAGGTTGTGTATCAGGAATCGTGATCTCAATGTTGCCCATTGACTTTCGTGACAGTTCTGGCTTACAGCTATTTTTAGCGATGGGTCAATCGGACTGGCAAATTACGGCAGGAGCCTTTGTAGTGCGCTTTATCTTGACGCTGGTTGCCTGTAGCGCGGAGACTCCAGGGGGCTTATTTGTACCGAGTTTGATTTTGGGGGCAGCACTAGGTTCATTGGTGGGAAATTTAGAGCATTCTTTCTTGGGCATCGGAACTCTCGCGACCTATTCACTTTCGGGAATGGGAGCATTTTTTGGGGCAGTGGCAAAGGTTCCCATCACAGCCTTTGTGATTGTATTTGAGATCACGATGGATTTTAATATCATCTTGCCCTTGATGATTACCAGCGTGGTTGCCTATCTCTGCTCAGAAAAATATGCGCCTCACTCTCTGTATACAAGATTATTAGAGCTAAAGGGCATTTATCTGCAAACGGAAATTGTGACCGAAGGATTATGGAATGGAATGCGAGCGGCGGATGTTATGCAGAGGCAAGTGGAGACATTACCTGAGCAGATGAGCATCGATGAAGCGATGCAGTTTTTTGGGCGATCGCGCCATCGTGGTTTTCCTGTCGTTGCCAATGATGAATTAGTAGGCATCATCACCCAAATGGATTTGGTGAAAGTGCAGGAGAGAAAGCTATCGCGAGATATAGAGATTTCTCAAATCATGACTACCAAACCGATCACCGTCAGTCCGGAGGAAAGTCTATCTCAGGTTCTCTATTTGCTTTCCTATTACAAGTTGTCCCGTTTACCAGTGATCGATCGCCATAAACTAGTTGGGATTATTACCCGTAGCGATATTCTCCGTGCTCAAGCTAAACGCTTACGGGGAGTCAGTCCTAAAACTACCAAACCCTCCTATCTGGTTTATCAGAGACGGGGTACTGCCACAGGCAAAGGACGACTGCTATTACCCTTGAGTAATCCCCAGACAGCACCCTACTTAATTGAAATTGGCTTAGCGATCGCGGTCGCTCGTAACTACGAATTAGAATGTCTGCATATTATTACCCTCGCATCCCATCTATCCCTATCGGAAACCCCTGTCGATTTAAATCCTAGTTTAGAACTTTTGCAAACGGCAACTGTGGCAGCGAAATTGAAACAGGTTTCTCTACATACACAGGTGCGAGTTGCCCATGATATCAGCCAAGCCATTTTAGAAGTCGCTGGTGATCGCAACAATGATCTATTGGTAATTGGTTGGCATGGCAAGTCCGTATCACCACAGCGAATCCTCGGCGATATCGTAGATGCGGTAGTACAACAGGCAAATTGTGATGTGATGCTAGTGAAATTTAGCGATCGCCTCCAAAAATTTAATCCCTTTAAACAGGAATTTAAGAAGCCAAATATTTCCTTCAATCGTTGGTTAATTCCTATTGCTGGTAGTTCCAATACTGAAAATGCATTATTACTACTTCCTGCATTAATTAATCTTGCACCCTATCCCGAAATTTATCTCTGTCAAGTCTTTTCTCCTAACGATAAAGATTATGAATTTAGTCAAATGGAAAAATATGCAGAATCCTTATATAAATCTTTGCGTTTCTCCGTAGGACAAATTGCTGTTTGTGCCAAATCAACCGCCGATGCGATCGTCGATCTCGCCAATCAGCAACGCAGCGATGTGATTATGCTTGGTGCAAGCCATGAAAACTTTTTCCAACAGATGCTTCATGGCAATATTCCTGAAGCGATCGCTCGCAATAGTGACAGGACAATTATTATTTTTCGGAAAAAGCTTTAACTAGTTCTACAATTTGGGCGATCGCATTGGCATCTTCGCTTTGGTTCATATTTTGAATATATTCATCACGACGAGCATCTAAATCAGCGATCGCTGTTAATAAACTCTCACTAGTTAAATCTTCTTCAAAGAGAACAGCACTATAGCCACGCGCTTGGAAAGACTTCGCATTCAGAATCTGATCACCCCGACTGGATAATTTTG
The DNA here is from genome assembly GCF_027942295.1 of Pseudanabaena sp. Chao 1811. Taxonomy (NCBI): domain Bacteria; kingdom Bacillati; phylum Cyanobacteriota; class Cyanophyceae; order Pseudanabaenales; family Pseudanabaenaceae; genus Pseudanabaena; species Pseudanabaena sp. Chao 1811. Next base: position 3,860,392 of record NZ_CP101416.1, on the reverse strand, counting down.
ATAGAGGAATTAACAAATTCGGCTTGCGTAGAGTCAGAAACTCAAATACGGCATTAGCGCCCGATCTGGATACTACTAAATCCGCCAGTGCTAACACATCCGCCAGTTCCGTTCCTAAATATTCAAATTGACAATAGCGCGGATGATCTTTGAGATTGGGATCAAGATTGCCCTTACCGCAGGCATGAACCACCTGATACTTTTGAGTGAGTGTATCTAAAACCGATCGCACTGCCTGATTGATTTTGGCAGAGCCTGTACTACCGCCTACTACAAATAGAACTGGCAAGTCTCCGTAAATACCACAAAAAGATCTCCCTCTATCGGCATTGCCATTCCGTATATCAGGACGAATGGGCAATCCTGTATGCTTCACTTTAGAGCCATATTTCGCCAATTTCTTAGCGGTTTCAGGGAAAGTAACACAGACCTTAGTGGCAAAGGGAAGTGAGAGGCGATTGGCTAAACCTGAAGAAAAATCCGATTCATGGATAATTACAGGAATCCGTTGTAACCAACTCGCAAAGATCACAGGAACCGTCACAAAGCCGCCTTTAGAAAAGACAACTTGGGGCTTAATTTTCGCGATCGCCCAAAAAGCATCAAATATGCCTTTAATCACTTTGAAAGGATCGATGAAGTTCTGCCAAGAAAAATAACGGCGCAATTTCCCTGAAGAGATGCCGTAGTAGGGAAGTCCCACTTCTGCAACAAGTTGCTTCTCAATGCCATTGCTAGAGCCGATATAAAAAATCTCCCAACCATCAGCTTCGAGCGCAGGAATTAAAGCAAGATTGGGGCTAACGTGACCACCAGTACCACCACCTGTTAATACAATTTTAGGTTTCTTTAAGGATTGTAAATTCGGTTGGTTGTCGGTGTGATTAGTTGCGCCCACAGTTATTACAAGTCTCTAGATGTTGCAAATATTTGGATATGACGAATTAAGGATTCGTCACTGCGAGTATTGTAACGATTTGATCGCAATTTTCCAAATATAAAAAACAAAGATTGATGGTGCGAGGCTTTGCCCCGCACCATCAATCAGCAGTAGCCAGCTATGTCAAAAAACAGAAGCAAGTTGCGGCGCTAAGCGCCGCAACTTGCTTCTGTTTTTATAGCTATCTTAACATTTCGGTTTTTTGCCATAAGCGATCTATTATGTGAAAATTAACAATATAGCTGCCATTGCTTGCAACCTAAGAAGAGAATGGCAGCGAAAAGCATCGTTATTCTCTTTGTAATATACTTGGCAACAGCTAATATAACGCTTTTCAATCAAGCGAGGTACAAAGGAGCGTTTCCCCGTCGAAGGCGGGGAAATAATCCCATACTTCACTGGACTGTGAAACGCTACATATGTTGCCTATCCTCATATTTTAGATCTATGAGAGTTTAGGATATGCAGCAAGTCTGGCAAACTTTTAAAAAGCCAATTCGCAATAGCCTTAAATATGCTAAATCTCTAGCTAAGGGATATCCTTTTCATTATGCTAGACAGCAAAATCACGATGATGCAGATCAATATCCCCATAAATGGATAGAAACTAGTACTCTAATTCCCGATCGCGGCACAACGGAAATTAAATCTAATCGAATTTGGAACTTACAACTAGCTGCTCAGAGAATTGACTGCCTGAACTTTGCCCCCAATAAGATCTTTAGCTTTAGCGATCGCGTTGGCAATCCCACCAAATCCAATGGATTCCGAGATGCCCCAGTGTTTGTGCGTGGACAGGTACTTACCGATGTGGGTGGTGGCTTATGTTTAGTTGCCACCAATATTTTTAATACATTGCTTTATGCTGGCTGTCAGATTTTAGAAAGACATTGCCATAGCATTGATGCCTATGGAGAATCAAGGTTTTACCCCTTGGGGCAAGATGCTGCCGTAGCCAATGGCTACAAAGACTTAATAGTTCGCAACCATACTTCCATTCCCTTACAACTAAGATTTCGCGTATTAGAACAAGAACGTAAAGTTGAATCTAGTCTCTGGGGGGCTATCCCAAAACCTTGGGAAGTTAAAGTTGAGTCTCAGATTATTGAGCATCTCCATCCACCCGATCCGCAATATCTATCGGGTTGGGTGGTGCAAACTTCGCGCTATATCAAACATGAGTTAGATTCATCATCTACATGGCAGCTTGATTATCAAGCCATGAGCCATTATCAGCCCTGTATTAAGACTTAAGATGAGGATGCTGTGGCGCAACATCCTCATCTTAAGTTATTTATGCCAAATCGAAGACGAGAACTTCTGCATTACCTTGACTAGTGATTTTCAAATCGCCAGTTTGATCGCTAGAAATTGCATCACCAGCATTGAGCAAGCGATCGCCAACTAATACATTCCCTCTAGCAACCTGTATCCACGCATAGCGGTTAGGATTGACTGGATGAGTTACCTCTGCGCCATCTTCAAGGATCGAGGCATATATATTTGCATCTTGATGGATCGTCACTGAGCGATCGCGTCCGTCAGGGGAAGCAATCAGTCTTAACTGATTTAGCTTCTCCTCTCGCGAGAAAGAAATTTGCTCATAGCTGGGCATGACATTCTGTTGATTGGGCAAAATCCAGATTTGCAATAAATGAGCAGTTTCTGTCGATGAATGATTAAACTCACTATGGGTAATCCCAGTACCTGCACTCATTCTCTGCACATCACCAACATGAATGATTGAGCCATTACCCATGCTGTCCTTATGCTCTAAGGCTCCATCTAGCATATAGGTAATGATTTCCATGTCACGGTGGGGATGCGTGCCAAATCCTTTACCACCAGCAATCACATCTTGATTAATTACACGCAGTGAGCGAAACGCCATATGCTGCGGATCGTAGTAGTTCGCAAAGGAGAAGGTGTGATAACTATCGAGCCAACCATGATTGGCATGTCCTCTTTCTTCTGATTTCCGAATAGTGAGCATAGATTCTCTCCTAGTTGATTTGTGGGTACAAAATACCGACAATCGACAATAAAGTTAAAAGTTAAAGTTTGGTATGTGCGCCATCACAGAAGGGAGCATTGCCCGTATGCTTGCATAGACAAAGTGCAACCTTCTTGGTTTCTGTCACTTCAAAGGCAAGGGGCGTAAACTCTGTTCCTTTATGAGCGCCGTTACAATAGGGCTGGTTGGTGGATGCTCCACAGGTACACCAATAATAGGTTTTAGGTTCTAGTTCCAATACAACAGGCTTCTTATCAACAATTTTAGGCTCGCTCATTTTCCCTTATTCCTTGTGGTAATTGGTTCAACTTTCAACCATTCCAATATAATTGACATACACTCTTAACGTAAAGTATGCACTTTTTTGTAAGGTACATACCAAAAAGATACTATGAACCAAACGACGAATACCTTTATTGAGGCTGATCCAGAAATTATTTGTAGTGGCTCATATCAAGGCGATCGCCCTAGCTGTCCTGTTGAGGCGACTCTTGATGCGATCGGTGGGCGTTGGAAAGTTTTGATTTTGCATGAATTATTTAATGGCACAAGACGCTTTGGAGAATTGCATCGTAGCTTACATGGAATCACTCAAAAGATGCTCACGCAGCAGTTACGAGAGATGGAGAGAGATGGCTTGATTCATCGTGAAATTTATATGCAGGTTCCGCCTAAGGTGGAATATTCGCTGACTGCTTTAGGCAAAACTCTACAACCTGTACTAGATGCAATGCACCTTTGGGGCAGAAAATATTTAGAGCAAAAATAGAACAAACGCACATAGTGCGCCTGTTCTATTTAACGCGAGTTCGGGATGATTTGAAACAGACGTTGAGAGAGGGTTTGTGTAACAAACCCTCTCTCAAAAATAAAAGTAAAAGCCTTGCTACGCAAGGCTTTTACTTTTATTTTTTTAAAATTTGCCAGCTTAAGCCGAACTGACGTTATTTAGAAACACTAGAAACAAAGCTATGCTTTATTTGCCACCTTTCTTCAATGCAAGAATTGCTTCGACTTCAGCAGTATCTGGCTTTGGATAAGCAGCAGTTACTGCCAATCCACGGATAGAAGTAATCAAAGCCTTCACTTCGGGAGGAGTCTTTTCTTTCTCCGCAGCAGGTAAAAAGCTCTGAACGATGCTCCATGTTTTATCGGCATCAATATAGAAATAACCCACATTGTTAGTAGGTAGAGTGCTTACTACCGACTTGAAGGTAGAATCTGCTTCGAGAGCACTAGTAGGCTTCGGTACAAACAAGGAAACAATTGGTGAAGCCGTGAGAAATAATGTGTCTTGTTGACTCCAACCGTGAGAAACGATCGCGCCTGGTGCGCCTGGTACTGACCATTCGGTGACGGCAACACCGCCAACATCCTTCTTGTCAACCTTGCCGCCATTCTTCGAGATGAAATCATCCAATTTCTTAAGCAAAGATTCACCCGCAGAACGATTGGTGGTTTGCAGTAGTAGTACAGGTGCAAGCCCTTGAGTCTGCGCTAAAATGCCTTCGGGTTTACCAGATACTGAGGCGATCGCATATTCACCATCCATCCAACCAAAGATATCTTTATCCAGATCGAGTGCTAATGGTGAGGACTTCAGTTGAGTTCTGGCTTCGTCAAGACTTTTCTTGATTTCGGCATTCTTCTCTGCTGACTTTGCAAACTGTTCCCATGAATTCTTGATATTGAATCCAGTGATTACGGCAAATGCTTGGGAAGGGATTTGACCAATAATTTTGTTAGGAGAATTCTTGAGGGCAGCAATTGCTTCTGGGTCGAATTTACCCAATGCCTTAAAGCGAATACCTGAGTCATCAATACCAAAACCTAAGTTAATTGATTTAACTTTCTTCAATTGCTCCAAAGATTCAGGAGGAATTGTTTCAGCCTTAGGATTTAACGCTGATAGCTCAACGATTGATTCGCCAAAATTAGGAATGTAAACTTGAGCAACAGTGTTTTTGAGTTTGAGATCATCAGCACTAATGGAACTTGCTAACGAAGGTTCACCTTTAAAGGTATCAATCGCCTTTTGCGTAAGCTGCTCACGGGGAGTAACGATTAAGTAATCTCCCACGGTTGCCGTCGCACTTGAATTTGATCCTTCGCCATATTGCGTAATTTTTACGCCCTTATATTCCGACTGCTTTTCTTTGCCACCAGCCTTAGTTTTGACTTTTTCTGACAAAAATTTCTCAGCTCCCGCCTTGTCTTTTACTTCAATCACAAGTAGAACGTTAGGGGCTGAGGCAGATTCAGCTTTCTCTGGCTCTTTATTTTGAACAAACTGGATTGAACCTGTATTGCTCATGGGGACATAGCGTGGCTGAAGAGCAGATTGGGATCTATTGGGGACGAGATTGGCAGTTTTACCCGATGGCAAAAAGGCGATCGTGACATTTTTGCCAATCCAAGGCTTTACATCCTTGTCATAGTCAAAATCACTCGAAGAAAGATTCTTTCTAAACTTATCAAGTTCGGTATCGTAAAGCTTTTTGGTTTCTGGAGACAGAAATTGCTCTATTTGCGAAAGTGCCGCTCCATCGGTAGAGATGGACATTGCCATCAAGGACTGTTTAGGGACAACGGTGAGAGTTCCCGATACACTAGTGCCAGTAGGCAAAATGGCTGGTTTATTGAAGAAAAAATAGGCTCCTACACCACCAGCAACTACTACAGCAGCACCACCAATAATAGGTAGTAAATTCGTTTTTCTTTCAGTCATAATGAGACCTCAAATTTGTCAGTTGCAAGATGTCAGTATAGTGCTTAACCCCAAATCCCCATAGACTTGATGCACAGATACATTGTGAGCTTGCTCACATAGTTAACTTAGGTCAGGTTCTTATTTGCTTGTGTGACAATGCTTTTAAGAAACTTTTTACCACCTAAAAATATAGTAGATGGATAGAAAATCCACCTAAAGTATGATTCAAATTTTTTAAAAGAGCGTCCCGAAGGTGTAACTCATTTTAGGATGGCTTACAAACTCAACCATGCAGGAATAATCTGCCATGCTTGATTGAGGGATTTATCGATGGTTTTGTAATTTGGCTCAAACTTACTGACCAACTTCCAAAATTTGGCTGAATGATTCATATGAACGGTATGGCATAACTCATGGATCAACACATATTCCACAACTTGAGCTTCGAGAAATAGAAGTTTATAGTTGAGGCTAATATTACGATCGCTAGAGCAGCTACCCCACAAAGTTTTTTGACCACGGATTGCAGTTGTGCGATAGGGCAAATTGGTCTGAAGGCTAAGTCTGCGTAACCAACTAAACAATTGCTTTTCTGCTGTTTTCATTAACCATTGTTTAATTAGAGCCTTGCAGGATCTGACATCAGTAATATCGCCACTGATCACCAACTGAAGCTGCTCTCTGTTCTCTTTGATGGTGATCGAGCCAAATCTGGTGACAGTTTGCTGATATACAATTTGCCATTCTTCGCCTAGTGATCGCAGCTTAAGTCGATCTGGGAGTTCATGGGGGGATTGGGACTGAAAAAATGCCTCCCGCTCATTGAGTTTGCGCTGATTGCGATTGATCCAATTACGTTTTTGGTGAATGATTTCAGGGATCTTGAGGTGATCGTAATTAGCAGGGACAACTACCTCTAACCCATTTTCGACAGAGAGGGCAAGGCGTACACACTTAGCGCGATCGCTTACACGCACAGTATAGGCTGGCAAATCTGGATTGCTTTCTAAATTAATTTGCGAATTAATTAAAGATTGAGAACGAGATGCTATAGATGGCATGGGTTATTTTTTAGCTAATCTTTAGTTAATCGTCGTTGCTAGTCTCGGAGCAGAATTGTACCTGCGTAAATAGCATTTAAGCGATCGCGTTCACGGTGGGCATTGTCGCGGTTGGTATAGGTACGCACCTGAATATAAGATTGCCCTCGAAAAATCGTCACAAACGCATCGGGAGCAGATGCCCGTATTTTTTTCAAGGTGTCGGCGGTATTATTGGGAACTAGCACGCGATAAATGGTAGGTCTAGTATTAGTTGTTGGGTTAGAAGGGGTAGAAATTGGAACCGAAGTGGGCGGTGTATTACTTGTATTGGTACTAGGTGGGGCAATAATATCGGCACTAATAACCTGTGCGGCAAAACCTTGCCGACGTAGTAATGTAGCGATCGCATTGGCACTTTGCTGACTCGATAGTGGGGCAGCGACAATTACCGAGCGATTGCCAAAGGTTGCTAAAACTGCACTTTTGCCAGTGAGTGATTGCACCTTCTGAATTACTACATTAGGCTCATTATTTAGTTCTACTAAAACCGCCGCCGCCTGCACATTGGCAGGCACATCACTCACCTTGGCATTGAAGGAATAGACAACTGCATCTAGTCCAAGTTCACGTAGTTGACTTGCTCGAAATGCTGAGGTCTTAACGTTATCAAATCCCCCGAAGAAGGTCATCGAACCATTGAGATAATTGCAAGGTACTGCGGCTAGTACTAAATATCGAGGCAACTGTGGCAGCGAATTGGCAGGGCGATCAATTAGAGTCACATAGCGGCGATTGGTCAATTGGGAGCAATTGTTTGTCGGTAAGGGTGCTTGAGCAATGGGTTCAGCGATCGCCATTGATCGCACCGATGATATATCACTGAAGGCAAACCCAGTCATGAGCAAAAAATTAGCAGCGATCACCCATGATGAATTGCTATTGAAGATTAACGATTTGATCATCCTAAACCTGTTCCCTCTAGAGCAGCTATGTTTATCACTATCTAGATCAGCAATTTGTTGCCAATAATTGATTGAGATATACCACTTTATATTGCGAATTGTCATGACAAAATCAAACTTTTTCAGTCTTGACTTATTCTATAGAGTAGAAGCAGTAGCCTATACCGCCTGCACTATATAAATTTCTTTCTGTAAATTTTTACTAATCGCCGTACTTAAAAGC